>DJVQ01000063.1 GCA_002441265.1 Syntrophaceae bacterium UBA6252 | reverse complement strand
GGTGCACAAGATTTCCATCATCCCGAGGGGGATCGCCGCCCTTGGATACACCATGCAGGTCCCAACGGAAGACCGGTTCCTCATGAGCAGGACGGAACTCCTGAACCGGATCGCCACCCTTCTCGGGGGCAGGGCCGCGGAGGAAATCGTCTTCGGGGACATCTCCACGGGGGCCCACAACGATCTGGCCAGGGCCACGGACATCGCGAGGAGCATGATCAAGGAATACGGGATGAGCCCCCGTCTCGGCCAGGTCTATTTCGCCGAGGAGAAGCAATCCCGCTTTCTCACGGGCGGCTTCATGGAAAAGAAGGAGTACAGCGAGGCCACCGCCGAGATCATCGACAGCGAGGTCCAGAAGATCGTCTCGGGCGAATACGAAAGGGCGCTGGCCGTCCTGAAGGACGCCCGGGAGGCCCTGACGGAAGGCGCCCTGCTCCTTCTCGAAAAGGAAAAGATCGAGGGATCGGAGCTGAAAGCCATCCTGGACGGAAAGAAACAAGGGAAATGACCGTATCTTTCCATTTGACAGGACGGGGGCGTTCTCCATATACTTTCAACCCGTTTGTTCCATAGAAGGGGGAGAAGGCGAATGGCGGAAATCAATCTGGACCGGGTCGCCGTTGTCGGCCCCGGCCGCCTCGGCACGGCGTTTGCCTATAAGTTCTCAAGGGACGGCAAGGCCGTCACCCTTTACTACCACAACGCCGATTTCTGCAGGGAGCTGAACGAAACCCGGCTCAATCCCCGGCATCTGACCGGCGATCTCGCCCGGATCACCGGGAGCCCGGAAAAGGTTCCCCGGCTGCCCAAAATCGTCTCCGCCACAAACGACCTGGAAAAAATCGTGGAACAGAACGACGCCATTGTTCTTTCCGTCACCATGCAGCGTCTTCCGGACGTACTGACCTATCTGAAACCCCTTCTCATCCAGAAGAAGAAACCGACCCTTCTCCTTTCCCCGATCAAGGGGCTCGCGTCGGACGAAAAGACGAAGGAACTGGTCACCCCCTCCCAGGTCATCCGGAACCACCTCTTCGACATCCCGCACAAGTTCGATCTCCTGTGCATCGGCGGCCCCTTCTTCGACGTGGACGTCGCTCTGGGCAAGCCGGTGTGCGTCACCCTGGCGGGAAACGGAAAAATCGCCCGGGCCGTGAAGAAGGGCCTTATCGAAGTGAACCGGAAGGAACTGGCGTCCTTCTACAATTTCGACATGGTCGGCGTGGAGGCCTGCGGGGCCCTGAAGAACATCGTGGCCAATCTGAAGGGGATCTTTCAGTGCATCAGCCTGGGAAATTCCATCCCGGGGACGCTTTTTGCCCGGTCAGGCGTCGAAATCCGCTCGCTCTCGAAAATCCTCGGGGGCAGTTTCCAGTCCTTTTACAGCCAGGCGGGCGTGGGAGACATGTTCGTGACCCTCTCCTCCGACGCGAGCAAGAATTTCCGGTACGGCGTGCTGTATTACGAAAACTATACGGGAAACCCCATCGAAACCCACATCAAGGTCCTGGAAAAAATCGACGGCACGCCGGAAGGCCCGAACACCATCAAGAACGTTCACATGTACCTGGAGCGGAAGAACATGTACAGCCCCATCTTCCACTGCGCCTTCAAGATCTTCAATGAAATCAGGAAAAAAGAGGAGATCGAGGAGCGGATCATCCAGGCCTGCCAGTTCGACCAGAGGGAAAAGGAGTACATCGGGTTCTTCTCGAGGATCCTTTACCGCATCTTCCCCGCGTTCTGGTACCGGCGTCACAAGGGGATCCTCTCCAAATTCTAGCCCCGACGTCCCCTGCTCAACTCCTTTTTTTCAAATATTCTTCCTGGATGGCCTTCAGGCGGATCAGGTACCGGTCCCGGTACTCCAGGCCCTTCTGATTGGAGATGTCGTCCATGAGGAGGGCGACCTGGGGAAGAATGTCTATTCCGTAATGGTTCAGCCCCTTCCGGTTCGCCTCGTCGAGTATCAGGATGGAGTAATACCTGACGAGAATCCGGGTCCTGGAATCCCTGCGGGCGAGGTAGGCCTTTCCCCCCAGGGTGTCCAGGAAAAAGGAGGAGTAGATGTAAAGGTCCTTCAGGGAAGCATGGATTTCGGGTCGTTTTTCGGCGATGCCCGTCATGATCCAGTCGTAGAAAAGCTCGGACGCCGGCTCCAGGGCTTCCTTTTCCTCGGCGAGAATCTCCTTGATGAGGGCGATCCGTTTCCCTTTCAGTTCCCTGTAGAAGTGGGCCGTATTTTTCACGAGGATGTACACGTCCCTCGTTTCGCCCGAGATGACCGGAGGATTCCTCGAAAGAAGGGCCAGCATGGAAAGCAGGTTCTGGTAGACGCCGCCCTCCAGCCCGGCGGCCGCGACATAGGGCTGATGGTCCAGATAGTCGCAGAACAGAAAAACTTCCTCCCGAAGGGCGCCGTAACGATCTCTCGTCCCCGGCTCGCCGCGGACGCCGGCCAGCGTCTGTTCCTTCAGGACGCTTTTGTCCGCCTCCGACGGGACGATTTTTTTCCGGAAGACTTCCCGGTACTCGCCGGATTCGCCTTTTTCCCCGCCGACGCCCCTTATGAGAACGAGGGGATCCCTCGTTTCGATCATCCGTCGTCCCCGGTCCATGATCTCTTCCCAATGGACCGCGGCAAACCACCCGACGGCGGCAAGAATAAGGACGGCACCGACCCCCAGGATTTTCTTTCTGTCCGTCATTTACCCCCCCGTAAATGGAATGCCCTGACCGTTCTGGATGAGTAACCGGCGAATCCTCCCGTGGAAAGAAAGACAGGTACGAGCCCCCCCATCCGGTCCGCCATCATTTCCACGCATGGATGGAACGACCCCGAAAAGCCGGGATCTTCCGTATTCATGGTAAAATCAAGTATATCCATATGGGAAAAGTCTTTTCCTGTCAAGGCAAAACGGAAGCGTACCCGAGAGGTTCCAATATTTGGCGGGTGTGAAACGTCCGAAAGACGCTTTTTCGAACGGTAAAGAAACAAGTTCGAGGGGGAAAAGCCCCCGTTCGGGAAACCGCGTCGTACCCGTTCGTCCGCCGCGGTGTTGCGGAATGCAGGGCGACGCAGCATAGGGACTTTTTACGAAGCCGTCATATTTCATTGACATCGTTTCCACGGAAAGATAAAAGACACCCCAAAAACATCCCCCGGCGGGACGAAAGAGAACGTTATGAATATCCGGAATCTGATGGTAACGGGCGGTTGCGGCTTCATCGGCAGCAATTTCATCCGGTATCTCCTCGACCAGGAGGACTTCACGGGCCGGATCGTCAACGTGGACAAGATCACCTATGCGGGAAACCCGGAAAACCTCGTCGACATCCCGGCCAGGCATCCCGGCCGTTACGTGTTCGAGCGGGCGGACATCTGCCACTTCGACACCCTGAAGGAGATCTTCCGGAAGCACGAAATCGACGGCATCTGCCACTTCGCGGCGGAATCCCACGTGGACCGGTCCATCAAGAGGCCGGGGGCCTTCGTGGAAACCAATATCCTCGGCACCTACCATCTCCTGGAAATCGCCCGGGCCGCCGGGGACCGTTTCGTTCTTTTCCACCACATCAGCACGGACGAGGTCTACGGAAGCCTGGGGAAGCGGGGGCTCTTCCGCGAAACGACGCCCTACCGCCCCAGCAGCCCCTATTCCGCCTCCAAGGCCGCCTCCGACCACCTGGTCCGGGCCTATTGCAAGACCTTCGGACTTCCCGTCACCCTTTCGAACTGTTCCAACAATTACGGCCCCTACCAGTTTCCGGAGAAGCTCATTCCCCTCATCACGCTTTACGCCCTGGAGGGAAAGGCGCTTCCCGTCTACGGCGACGGGAAGAACGTCCGGGACTGGCTGTACGTGGAAGACCACTGCAAGGCCATCTGGCGGATCATGAAGGCCGGGCGAAGGGGACAGACGTACAACATCGGGGGAAACATGGAAATGGAAAATATTTCCATCGTGGAAATGATCTGCGACATCCTCGATGAAACGGCCGGCACCCTGCGCGGCGAACCCCGCCGGCGGCTCATCACCTTCGTCAAGGACCGCCCGGGGCACGACCGGCGATATGCCATCGACTTCACGAAGCTCCGCAAGGAACTCGACTGGACGCCCGCGGAATCCTTCCGAACCGGCCTTGAAAAGACCGTCCACTGGTATCTGGACAACCAGGGCTGGATCGAAAGGATCCGCACCGGGGAATACCAGAAGTGGATCCAGGAGCAGTACGGGTCCTGAAGCGCCCTCCCCGGCGTTCAGCAGTTACGGACTTTTTCCGAAGCCGTCAGGGGAGACGAACTCGTAAGCAGTCAATACAACGCTTCTTCGAACGGCAAAGGAAAAAGCTCCATAGGCAAGGCGCCCGATTCCCGACGACCGAGGCGTACTTCGGCGTACGCCACAGGGAGGAGGGGAAAAGGGCAACGCTGCATAGGAACTTTTTACGAAGCCGTCAGGGGAGACGAACTCGTAAGCAGTCAATACAACGCTTCTTCGAACGGCAAAGGAAAAAGCTCCATAAGCAAGGCGCCCGATTCCCGACGACCGAGGCGTACTTCGGCGTACGCCGCAGGGAGGAGGGAAGAAGGGCAACGCTGCATATGGACTTTTTACGAAGCCGTCACAGGGTAACGAGGCGGATCGGCACCACCTCCACATCCACCCAGACGCCGCCGGTGGTGTAGGGGTCCGCGGCGAGGCTCCGGTCCAGGTCGCTCCGGGAAGGGAATTCCATGAAAATCACCGACCCGGCCATTTCGTCCTTTTCGTTCAGAATCGCCCCCCCCTGAAGAAAATGACCCTGTTCCTTCAGTTTTTTCACGTTTTCCAGGTGTGCGGGACGCGCCTTCGCTCTCCGCGCCGCCGCGCCCTCGTCCCGCCCGTCGCGGGCAATGATCAGAAACTGCATGGAAGCCCTCCTCGCCGCCCCGGATCGGAGCCGCTCACTTTCCGATGAATTTCGGTTTCCTCTTTTCGAAAAACGCCGCCGAGCCCTCTCGGTAATCCAGCGTCTTACCCGCCTGGACCATTCCGGCCCGCTCCCGTTCGAGCTGTCTTTCCAGCAGATCCAGCATGGAGTGATTCAGGTTGTCCTTGGCTATGGCGAAAGCCGTCGTCGCCCCTTCGGCGAGACGAAGCGCGAGTTTTTCCGTTTCCGCAGGCAGATCCCCGTCCTCCACGACCCGGTGCACGAGGCCCCATTCGAGCGCCCGGCGGGCGTCAAACACCGGATCGAGAAAAAGAAGCTCCGACGCCCGGCCGAAGCCGACCAGCAGGGGGATCATGAGGCCCCACGCGCCGTCGGGAACGAGGCCGATGCTGGTGTACGCCTGGCGGAACCTGGCCGAAGCGGCGCAGATCCTGAGATCGCAGGAGGCGGCGACGCTGAGGCCTCCCCCTCCCGCGGCGCCGTTGATCGAGGCGACGACCGGTTTCCCCATGGTTCGAATGCTGATGATCGCCACGTTCAGAAGCTTGATGACCTGCCTCAGGGGATCGGCGGGATCCCGGTCCATCGCCTCCCGGAAGGAGGCCAGGTCGCCCCCGGAGCAGAAAGCCTTTCCCGCCCCGGTGAGCACCACGGCCCTCGTCTCCCCGTCATCCGCCGTCATTTCGAGGGCGTGAACGAGATCGGCCAGATGGTCCGAATCCAGGGCATTCAGCGATTTCGGGCGGTTCATGGTGATCGTCGTGACGGCGCCCTTTTTTTCAAACAGGACATTCTCGAACATTCCTTCCCTCCTTTTCCCGGGGCGATCGATCCCCCCGGTCCATGAAACCTTTCCCTCGAAGGTCCCCGGTGCCGTACCCCCATTCCCCCCGCGAACGAACCGTCCGTTCCTTCGACGGGTTTCAGGCGCTTCATCTTAGGAAAACGGCAGGTTGCTGTCAAGCCGCCGGCACGGTCGCGTTTACGGAAAGCCCCCCTGGATCTTTGATTTTTCTTGACAGCGGCACGGAAGAGGGGTAGCGTTCCCGAATTCTTTATCGAAAGGATTTCTCGGCATCATGCTCGAATGGTTCAAGAAGTGGCTCGGATTGAAGAAGGATGAAGCGAATCTGAAACTGGGAAGAAACGACGTCTGCTGGTGCGGAAGCGGCAAGAAGTACAAGAAATGCCATCTGGAGAAGGACGCCCGGAAGCGGTCCATGCAGATCGCCGACAGCTACGCGTCTTCCATGAGGGGCATTCAGAAACACAAGGCATAACCCCGCCGCGCTTCCTCCAACGCGTCGCGTTTCCGGCCGCGGAGTTCCGGGAAGGTATCCGATCTCCCCGGCGGCCGCATGCAAATCCCCTCGAAGCACGGGGCATTCCATGAAGGCGAAAAAAGGGAACGACAAGGGAATGTTCATGAATCCCATCGGGTATGTCCGGACGGAGGCGCGGGAACTTCCGAAACATTGTTCGATCTCGCAGGTCGAGGGCGACCTCGTCCTCGAGGACCGGTACCGGGACGGCATGGAGGGAATCAAACCGGGAGACCGCATCGTCGTCCTCTTCGCATTTCATGAAAGCCCCCCTTTCTCCCCTGAATACCTGAAACAGCACCCCCGGGGCGACCTGCGACGGAAGAAGCAGGGGGTGTTTAATCTCTGTTCCCCGTTGCGGCCCAATCCCATCGGACTGTCCGTGGTTGACGTTCTCGGCGTGTCGGAAACGGTGATCCGGGTAAAGGGAATCGACATGCGCGACGGAACGCCGATTCTCGACATCAAACCGGAGAGGATGTTCGAAAAACAGGGCTGACCCATGACCATCGTCGATCACGGCCTGTCCGCAGGTCTTGTCGGGTTCGCCATACAACCCCTCTTCAGACGGTACCTTTCCAAAACCGGAGCAGTTGCGCTCCTCATGCTGGGAGCCCTGCTCCCCGATGTGGACTACCTCACGCGCATTCTTGGAAAATCCTATTATTACAATGAAGTGCAGGACATCTTCCTGTCCCACAGGGGATTTGCCCATTCCGTCGGGGGGATTGCGTTCTTCGGGATTCTGTTTCTTCTCTTCCACCTTCTGTTTTGCGGCGGGCCGGGAAAGGCGGAAGACGGGGGATCCCGGCGGGGTCCCTGGATCATGGCGTCCCTCCTTGTCGCCGGCGGGCTGATCCATCTTCTGGAGGACCTTCTCGGTCCCAACGGTCCCTGGAACGGGCTTGTCCTCTTCTATCCCTTTTCGGAGCACCGGATCGCCACGCTCAGTCGTTACGGCTGGTACGATTTCTTCACCATCTACCTTTTTCTCTTCTTTTTCACGGCGGCCCTGATCCGGGAGGGATGGAAGCACCTCAGGGAGGTTCCCGAAGACCGGACCGACAGGTTCATGGTTTTCCTCGTCGTGTTCCCCTTTCTTCTCACGGCCCTTCATCTCCTCCTCTCTCCAGGATACCCCGAGAACCTGGGATTCGGACACGCGGAAGCGGCATGGAAGGAATACCAGAACGCCATTCTCCCGGGTTTTCTGAAATCCTTCAGCAGCGGGATGCAGGAGGGGGGGATGAAACTGCTCTTCCTGACGGTGCCGGGCCTGAAGGCGGAAGGGGCCGTTTTCTTCTCCCTTCTCCTCCCGGCGGGAATCCTCCTCTTCTTTTTCCTGCGGATGATCGTCTATTCCGTTGCGAAAAAAGCGGGGAAGACCCTTCCCATCCGCCGTCCCTACCGGTATTTCGCCGCCGTTCTTTTTCTCTGCCTTCTGCCCGTTTTCGCGGCGGGATCGTATTACTTGAGCAGGACCCCCGCCGTTCCTTCACCCGGGGAGATCCCCCCGTCCACGGGGTTCGATTTTCCCGTGGGCGACAGGAACGGCAAGGGCTGGAACGGGTTGAACGCAAAGGGGTGGTACGTCGCTTCCTCATTTCTTCACCCCTGGTTTCACCCCGGCGAGGACTGGAACGGCCGGGGCGGCGGGAACACCGACCTGGGACAACCCGTGTACGCCGTATCGGAAGGAAGGGTCGTCTTCGCGAAGGACAGCTTCCGGATGGGAAAGATCGTCATGATCGCCCACCGGCATCCCGGCGGGGAGATCCTTTACTCCGTTTACATGCATCTGAAGGACGTGGAGGTCGTGCCCGGGGAAAAGGTAAAAAGGCGGCAGGAGATCGGATCGGTCGGCCGGGGATACAGGGATGCCACCTACGAGTCCGCCCACCTTCACTTCGAATTGCGACGGTCGAACATGGCCGGCCTCCCGGCGATCTTCTGGCCCGCGCTGCTGACGATGCCGGGATTTTCACTCGACAGGGAGGACCTGGGGGAATGGATCGGGAGCCACTATCTCCCTCCCCGGGATTTCATCCGGTCCCACCGGGCGTGGAACCCGGCGGCCGGCACGTCCGTCGCCATGGGGATAACCGCCCCTCCAGGAAACCACCCGGGGACCGCGAAGCGCCGGTACCGCCATAAAACCATGGACAATCGATGAAACATCTTCTATAGTACCGCCAATCGATCCCGCCCGGCCTGGCGGCCTCCCGGCCGCCGGAGGGAACGGAGACGGTCTTCGCTCCCGTCCCGGGATTGAAGGGTAAGAATGCAAAGAGGAGGCATCACGGAGATGAGAAAAAGAGCGGCATGGATCTTGATCCTCCTGATCCTCCCCCTGGCGGGCTGCGCCGCTGTCGTCGCGGGAGGGGCGGCCGTCACCGCCGGCACGGGGACCTACCTTTACGTGAACGGGGAGATGCGGACCGATTATCCCAACGGCTTCGAAGAGGTCTGGAAGGCCTGCGAAAAGACGGTCGCTTCCATGAGAGGCGTGGACGTGGTCCCGACCAAGGAAATCAGCGAAGGAACCATCGAGGCCACCATCGACGGGGAACGGGTCCGTATCTCGGTCAAATACAAGGCCATGAAAGCGACCACCGTCGCCATCCGCGTCGGGATCATCGGAAACGAGCAGTCTTCCCAGTTTCTCCACGACAAGATCCTGGAATTCCTGACGAGAAGTTCGTAAGGGCCCGGTCCGTTTCGCGATGTGGAAGAAACTCCTTCCGGGAATCCTTCTCGGGGTCCTGTTCGGCTACCTTTCCCTGAAAAACGTGAACTACGAGGAGGTCCTGAAAGGGCTCCGCGGCGCCGAACCGCCCCTTCTCGTCCTGTCCGCATTTCTTCTCTTTCTCATGCAGGGGCTCCGTTCCTATCGCTGGGGGCTTATTCTGAGCCCCCTCAAGCGGGTTCCCCAGGGAACCCTTTTCTCCATCACCAGCGTCGGGTTTCTCGCCATCGCCGCCATTCCGGCACGGATCGGCGAACTGGCAAGGCCCTACCTGATGAACCGCGAGGAAGACCTTCCCCTCACCGCCGGCATCGGTTCCATCATCGTGGAAAGAATCCTCGATGTCCTTTCCATCCTCCTCATTCTGTCCATCGCGGTCTTCTACTTCCCCATCCCGCCTTGGATGATCCGGGGAAGCGCCCTCCTCTTCGTCGTCCTGGCGGTGTTCCTCGGTGTTCTGGTTTTCCTGTTCCGGAGAGGCTCCGCCCCGCCGTTCGTCGGGTGGATCCTGGACAGGCTGCCGGAGGGGCTTCGGGGCAGGGTGCGCGAATGGTTTCTCCAGCTCATGAAAGGGCTCGACGTTTTCAGGAGAAAGGGTCTGATCGCCTACCTGGCGATCCTGTCACTGTTCATCTGGTCGATTGACGCGCTTGCCCTTTACGCCCTGTTCTTCGCCCTCCACATTTCCCTCCCCCTTTCCGCGGCGTACGCCCTCCTGGCGATGATCATCATCGGCATCACCATCCCCACGGCGCCGGGCTTCATCGGAAACTGGCATTTTTTCTGCGTTCTCGGCCTGACCCTCTTCGGCGTTCCCAGGTCGGAGGCGCTGTCATACGCCATCCTGAACCACTTCATCAGCATGGCCGTCATTTTCTTTCTCGGGCTGGTGTTTCTGCCGTTCCACATGGACGCCCTGTTCCCCCGGAAAAAAGGAACCCACTGAAACGGACGGGGGCGGGCGGGGAAACCCGGCGGCTGCCCGGCGGAACCGGGAGGATCAGCCGTTCGTCTCCCCCTTTTTCGGATCGAGCCCGTAGGAACGGATTTTTCTGTGGAGGTTGCTCCTCTCGAGGCCGAGGGCTTTCGCGGTTTTCGTGACATTCCAGTCGTTCTCGTCCAGTTTCTGAACGATGTAGCTTTTTTCGAAATCCGCCTTGGCCTCTCTCAGGGAGCCGGAATGATTGGAAACCTCTTCCGCCGGCCACGGGGGCCTGCCCGCCAGGGGGGGAAGGTCCTCCTCCGTGATCAGGTCCGACGGGGTGAGGATGACGAGCCTTTCGATGATGTTCTTCAATTCCCGGACATTGCCCGGCCAGTCGTAGCCCTCCAGGGCCTCCAAATAGTCGGGCGAGACGCGCTTGGCCGGGAGCCCCTGAAGCCGGCACTGCCGGGCCACGAAGTGCCGGCAGAGCAAAGGGATGTCGCCTGCGCGGTCCTTGAGCCGGGGCAGGTTGATGGTCATGGTCCGGATGCGGAAGAGCAGGTCCTGGCGGAAATCCCCGGCCGCGGCCAGGGTCTCCAGGTCGCGGTTGGTGGCCACCACCAGGCGGAAGTCGCTGCAGACCTCCTTGATCCCGCCCACCGGCCGGTAGCAGCCGTCCTGGAGCACGCGCAGGAAGGCCTTCTGGACCGCCACGGGCAGCTCCCCGATCTCGTCCAGGAACAGGGTGCCCTGGTGGGCCTGGCGCACCAGGCCCTCGAAGCGGCGGTCGGCGCCGGTGAAGGCGCCGCGCTCGTAGCCGAAGAGTTCGCTCTCCACCAGTTTCTCCGGCAGGGCCGCGCAGTCCACCACCACGAAGGGCCCGTCGGCGCGGGCGCTGTTGTCGTGGATGGCCCGGGCGAACAGCTCCTTGCCGGTGCCCGTGCCGCCGGTGATGAGCACCGAGGCCTCGGTGGCCGCGGCCTGGGCCACCAGGTCCAGGCAGGCCTGCACCGCCCGGCTGTCGCCGATGATCCCGCTGCGCTTGAGCCCCAGGGGCAGGACCTTCTGCTTGCCCCGGTGGTGCTCCATGGCCCGCTGGATGGGCAGGCGGATCTTGTTCAGGGTCGGCGGCTTGGCGATGTAGCTCCAGGCCCCGCTGCGGATGGCCAGCTCCGCGCCGTCCGG
>DJVQ01000070.1 GCA_002441265.1 Syntrophaceae bacterium UBA6252 | reverse complement strand
CCTACGGCCCCGACCTAACGGATTCTTCGTCCGTGGGCTGGCGGTCCTTGTCCTGGACGGCGGAGAACCGCCCGTCGGAGATCAAGTACAAGGACAAGAAGACGGTGCCGTTGACGATCCGGTTCGAGTACGACGGGGAGGGACGCCGGACGGTGAAGACGGTGTCCGTGCCGACGCTGTCCACGGGAGGGAACATCGACCCGAAGGCGGTGTCCACGACGGTCTACGTGAACGAATTCTTCCAGGTGGCGAACGGGAAGGCGGTGGTCCACCTGTTTGCCGGGACGGTGCGGATCGCCGAGGTCCGGAGCGGTTCCGTCCTGTACCACCACAAGGACCACCTGGGGAGCGCGACGGTGCTCACCGACAAAAACGGGAACAGGGTGGAGACGGCGGAGTACCTTCCCTTCGGGGAGCTTCGGGAATCGACGGGGTCGTGGACGACGGACTACAAGTTCACGGACCACGAGCTGGACACGGAGACGGGGCTCTACAACTTCAACGCCCGCCTCTACGACCCGGCCGTCGGCCGGTTCATCAGCCCCGACCCCCTGGTCAAGGAGCCCTACGACCCCCAGATGTTGAACCGTTACGCCTACTGCCGGAACAACCCGCTTCTCTACATCGATCCGACAGGCCTTTCCCTTTTTTCCTTTTTGGACTCTGTCATGGATCTTTTCGACACGGTCGTTTCGGCGACCGTGGGTTACCTGTTCGGCGGGCCCCCGGGCGCGGCGATCGGCGCGACGACGACCTTGGCGCTGTTTCACACCGGGGAAGGGAGAAGAATCGTCAAGAACGTGGCCGAGGAGTTTTTCGAGGATGTCCTCGGCCTTGGCCCGGAACTGGCGTACATGGCCTCCGGCATCACCCTGAGCGCCGCGATGGACTGGACGCTCTTCAAACTCTATCAGTCATTCACCAAAATGCCCAATGCGGTCATCAACACGGAAAACAAAATCAATGGGAAAGACCCCAAGTATAAGGCGTTCACAGATGAAGCTGGTAAATCAGGTAAGAGTGCAGGAAGAAGCGTTTCCGATCTCATTCAAGACAATCAGGGAGTTGCTTATGAAATCTTGAATGAAAACAGCGGCGAGTTGGTCGGTCTTTATGCAAAGGACGGCGCAACGACGCTCTCATCGCTACCAAATGTGGGCATCAATCACACCGCAGTCGTGATCAAGGGGCTTGACGGGAACTTCTACAACTCGATGACGGGCGGAAACCTGTATGGAATAACCGGCGTTTGCCATCAGGTGTGCAACCGGGCCATCGCCAGGGCGGGCTATGCCCTGTCCGTAAATTCCATGACCAGCGGATGGTTCAGTTACGTAACGGCAGCTGTTTATGGTCCCTATGGAACGACCGCTCCGTTGTCATCCTATGCCGAATGGAACCGGAATCCATAGAAAGGGCATATGCACATGTCACGTAACGCCTTTATGAGGTTTGCTGCAATTGGAATATGTTTGGTGATGCTATCGGGATGCGGAAGAGTGACGACGACTTGGTCCACTGTGAAGATTGAAGATCAAGAGATTGAGAAAATCGAAGGGATTATCCATAGGGCATTTTTAAACTCAGGCTATGTCTATGGTGAGAAGAAAAAGAACAAAAACGAAAGAAACTATTGGCTATGGGAGGATTACAAAGAAGGAAGGATAATCCTTTATTTTTACACAGTATCTTGCAGGATTACGAAAGAGGAGGCAGAAATTCGAATAGAGAATGTCAGCGCTGTACATGATCCGAATGTATTGGAACGCCATCAGAAATACCTCATGGACATGACGAAAAAAGTAGAAGTCATGTTCAAAGAAGCAGGCATCAAGGCCAGCGTTGAAACAGGCTCTCACTGGGAGTTTATCAAGGCCTGCATCTGAGATGGCAAATGTTGGGCCGGATACTACTGAGGATGAGATATCCGGTATGAATTGCCCTGTCTGTAAATTCCATGACCAGCGGATGGTTCCGTTACGTAACGGCATCTCTATATGGTCCCTATGGAACGACCGCTCCGTTGTCGTCTTATGCCGAATGGAGCCGGGATCCGTAGAAAGAGAGAAATACGTGTCCACAGGCACTATGATGAGATGCATTATCATACTTCTTCTGTTGTTATTGTCTTGTTGTGGACTGTTAACAACCACGTATTCCACTATAAAGATTGTAGATGGCGATTTGGAAAGAATAGATGGGATCGTTAACGCTGCCTTTGTGGACCTGGGGGCTGCCAACGGCGATACTGCTTTAAAGAAAGACAGACCATATTTGATCTATAGACTCAATAAGCAAGGAAAGAGAGAAGCATATATTTACTATGTGACTTACAAAATATCGCGCAATGGCGTCGCGGTTAAAATAGAGAATGTAATTTCCGGCAGTGACCCTGACAGACTTGAAAAGGTCATGGAATACCTTTTTGAAATAACAAATAAAATAGAAAGTATGTTCGCTGAAGCCGGCATTGAGACCACTATCGAAACGGACTCCTACCGGGAGCCGATCAAGGCCTGCATTTGAGACCGGCAAGGGCTGGCTACTACTGAGGGTAAACCGTCCGGCGCGAATCGCATTGGAGGTTCGGGTTGGCTTGCTGCGATGCGACTTGGGAAAAAGGAGAAGTCTTCCCATGTTTGACTTCAGGATGAAGGCATTGACACACAAATTTTATGATGCATGCAATGGGCATACTTTTCCTTTTCGCAGCGGCTGCCTGAAGTGTCACGCATGTGGGATGCCTGGCTCAGAGATTGGATGAGAAGAAAAAATTGATGCATCCGTAGACGAACTTTTCTTGAAGATAGGTGTAAACACGAAAAAGAGAAACTACTTCCGGAAGCCTGCTTATTCTTAATCCGACTTTTCTGCGAGGTTTTCAACTGGTAACAATTGATATATTTCTGGTAAAATTTTACAAATCAACCGGCGGAATCAATTTGATGTTCTCCGAAGAGAATCTTATGAAAAAATGGGAATCGGAATTTGAAAAGGGGAGCTCATTATCCAAGTGCCAAAAATGCGGATGCATGAGAGGTGCCTTGGAAGAACTGAGCGCGACCCTTTCGTCAGCCGACAACATAGAATCGGCCGGGTTGATGAAAAAAGTCGAATCCTGGCTCGGCAAAATGGAGTCCTCTCTATATACCTGACTGGGCTGCAAGCACTGCTACCCGGCGGTAGCAATGAATGCATTCCATGAGGCATTCCCCGAACTGGCTGGACCTGCTCCCGTGAGCTGTGCATTTGAGATGCCGTCAACTTCATGGCCTCCCATTGTCGGCGAATACTTTGTGCTATGTGATCATCAAAACTGTCAGGTTGCTGTTTCCACATTGGCAAGCACTTCTCTTGCGGATAAGCTCTTTGAGATGAAGCCAAAGGATCTTTGCATCGTCGGGAAAACGGAAACGGAGAATATCGGAATCGAAAAGATAATCAGAAATGCGATTACCAACCCTTCCATTCACGTACTTCTTCTTGCAGGCATAGACCCGGAAGGACATCGTAGCGGAGCAACCCTGCTGGCCCTATGCGAGAAAGGGGTTGATGACTCAATGAGAGTTATTGGATCTCCGGGAAAACGTCCCATTTTAAATAACGTGGAAAAGGGCGAGGTAGAAGCCTTCAGAAATCAAGTCAAGATCGTGGACATGATTGGATGTGAGGATGCAGCGAAGGTTGCAGGCAAGATAAAAGAAATTGCCATGGGGCAACAACTGCCTTGCAGCAATAAGAAATTTGCCAGAGTTATAAAACCCATGGACGTCAAGCAGGTTGAAGTCGTCCAAGCGGATAAATCAAAAAAGGTCGGGCTGGATAAGGCGGGATATTTCGTCGTTTTACCTCTGAAGGACAAGGGTATCCTGAATGTCGAGCATTACTCGAATGATAATCGGCTTCTCCGGGTTATCGAAGGAAAAGACGCTGCGAGCGTCTATCAGACGATTGTCGAGAATGGCTGGGTCACTCAACTATCACACGCCGCATATCTTGGTAAAGAATTAGACCGAGCGGAGCTTTCCATGAAACTGAATTTCAAATATATTCAGGATGGAATTTGAACATTACAGGCGTTAATCGATAGACTGTACGCTTAGGAAATTTGTTGAGCCGTAGGTGACTTCCAGTACTCTGGTCATTGAATTTTCTTTCCTGCCGCAATCCTCGTGCTGTTGTCCTTGCCCTTTATGCCGGAAGAAAGCTGGAGGAAGTGAGCCCCGATGAAATCTTCCATTTCCTTGAAACCCTGTCTGGGAATCTGTCCAAAGCCACCAGAAGACTTCGTTACGCCCAAATGAAAGCCTTTTACAACTTCATCATCGACCGCTGCTCCCTCAACTGGAGAAACCCCTGTAACACGACCCTTCTGAGTAAATCCTTTTTTTACTCCTTTTCGGGTTGCCGCCACATCATGGAGTATTCGCTTTGGATCGCCTTGACCGGCAAGACTGCGTGGGCCCGGCGAATGGTCTGAACGCCCGCTTCGGAGAGCCCCCAGTGCTTGGCTTTGCCTGCCTGAATCAACTCACTGACGGCCCCGGCCACGTCCTCAATTGGCACCTTCGGGTCGACGCGATGCTGATACAACAGGTCGATGCTGTCCGTTCTGAGTCTTTTCAACGACGCATCGGCGACTTCATGGATTCGCTCCGGCCGGCTATCCTGCGGCTTGTGTGAATCCCCATCCTGGAAGCCGAATTTGGTTGCGATCACCACCTTTGACAATAGATCTGCTCCGTGCGATAGGCGTAGCGATGAAATCCCAGGACCTCGCGAACTTGATCCATTAACTTGAGACTCGGATTTGGGCGGAACTTCGGTTTGCTTTCTATTGTTAATGCTGTAATAAAGCAATNNACAATAAGCGGCATTCGACAAGCCGTTTTGTAATAAGTGGAAAATATTTCCACCTATATGGCCTGATGTGGTGGAACATTTTCCGCCTGTTGCACTGTTGGCAATGAAACAGAAGGAGAAAGTAATGAAAATTAGAGTCGCAACTGAATCTGATCGCAGTGAAATTCTGAACATACACAATCAAGCCTTTGGCAAGGAAAAAGGTCCTGTAATTTCCAAACTTGTCAATGATTTAATGGATGATGAAACGGCAAGACCCATTTTGTCTCTGGTCGCCGTTAATGATAACAAATTAATCGGACATATTCTTTACACTAAAGTTACAATTACCCAAACTGCGTCATCAGTGTCGGCCCAGATTTTAGCTCCCTTAGCAGTGCTTCCATCTTTTCAAAAAAGCGGAATAGGGCAAAAACTGATTAATGAAGGATTAAAGATATTGCAAACAGCAGGAACAGAATTAGTATTTGTTCTCGGCCACCCGACATATTACCCACGTTGTGGATTCGCTCCGGCTGGAATACAGGGGTTTGAGGCACCATATCCAATACCTGAGGAGCATTCTACAGCATGGATGGTTCAAGCAATAAATGGTGACGCATTAGGGAATATCAAAGGAAAGGTGAAATGCTCAAAAGCCCTGAACGAGCCACAGCATTGGCGAGAATAAGACTTGCTGACAAAAGGCTGAAGACCGACGACACCCGCCAAAAAACGGCGGCTGTGGCGGCTTAGCCAAGCGTTTTCTCTTTCAATCATGACTTTTTTTAGTTTTCCAACTTGATGTATCTATAGGCTCGCAGGTGTCAGCAGTCATCGAAACGAGACTTAAAATGACAGTGTCTGTCAAATCAAATACAGGTCAGGAGAATTGACGGTTCCGTAAGTGAACGTCCTTTGTGCCTGTTTTCAAGGCATCTCGACGGCAGGATCCGTGAATCATGAGGAAATCGGTGAATGCCAGGACGCCTGGGCTGTCCCTTGACGTGATGGGATGATCCGCCGGGAAGCGGACGGAGTCCCGGCTGTCCGGGGCGTTCCGCGGCGGGCGCTACAGTTTTTTCAGCCGGGAAAGGTACTCTTTCTTTTTCCTGGAGAGCCGCCGGGAGGGGCCTTTCTTTTTCGTTCCTTCCCGGGTGTGGTCTTCGTCGCCGGTGTCGTCCCCCTCGTCGCCGCCCTCTTCCGGGAAGGAGGCCATGGAAAGCCGCAGGGCGAAATCGGGCGAGGACACCGCCGTTCCGCCGAGGGACTCCACCGCGTGGGCCACGGCCCGGTCGGACGTGACGACGACGATTTCCTCCCCCTTCCTTTCGGCCATCCGGACGATCACCTCGTCCGCCCGCTCCCCCTTCCGGGAATAGACCACAGTGACCCCCTCCTCCCGGTCACGCTCCTCCCGGTCGGCGCCGGATTGCCAGCCGTCGAAGACGACGGTGATCCGGCAACGCCTTGCCTTGCGGTACCGGGCGAGGGCCCGGAGCAGGGCCTTTCTTCCTGCCTCCAGGCTTACCCGTTCCGCCTCCCGGAACGGGTCGGACTGGCGGATCAGGTTGTATCCGTCGACGATGAGGTGCATCGCTTTCTTCCACCGCAAGTGTTTTCCTCTCTTCATAAAATCTTCCGGCGGCGAAATCAACGGCAAAGAAAAAAAACCTTAAGCGACGGCCTTCTTTCTGGTATAAGGGGCCGCTAATGGGTTTGCACTGCGAAAAATTACCTTTCCGGCGGGAGTGTCGTTCATGAGTCCGGGAATTACCGGGTGGCTGCAACGGGCGCTGGTTCTCATCGTCGTCCCCCTGATTCTCTACGGGGCCCTCCTGCCTTCCATGCCCCTCCTGGAGCCCGACGAGGGCCGTTACAGCGCCATCCCCCAGGAAATGAACCGTTCCGGGGATTACGTCACCCCGCGCCTCCACGGGGTCGTCTATCTCGAAAAGCCCCCCCTCTCCTACTGGATGACGGCGATCTTTTTCCGGTTGTTCGGGGAAAACGAACTCACCTCGAGACTGTGGACAGGCCTTTGCGCATGGGGAATGATCCTTCTCACCTATGCCATGGGGGCCCGGCTCTTCAACCGCCGGGCGGGACTTTTCGCCGCGGCCATCCTGACCACGTCCGTTTTTCACTTTCTCATCGGCCGGATCAACATTCTCGACATGCCGCTCGCGTTCTTCGTCACCCTGGCCGCCTGGGCGGGCTTCCGGTTCGTCGAGGAGGAGGGGCGGCGGAAGCTCTGGGTGTACCTCCTTTATCTCGCATCGGCGCTGGCCTTTCTGTCCAAGGGGCTCGTCGGGATCGTGTTCCCCTTCGCCATCCTGTTTTTCTGGATGCTCGCGGCGGGGAAGTGGCGGTTCCTCCCGCGGCTCATTTCCCCCGCGGGGATCGCGGTCTTTCTGCTCGTTGCCCTCCCATGGCTGGTCCTCGTGCAGTGGGCCAACCCCGACTTCTTCCGGTTTTTCTTCATTCAGGAGCACTTCCTCCGCTACACGACGACGATGCACGACCGGGACGCCTTTTTCCTCTATTATCTTCCCGTCGTCGTTCTGGGGTTCATGCCGTGGCTTCCCTTTCTCTGGCGGGTGTTCCGGGAATCCCGGTTCCGGGGAACGGAACCGGCGAACCGTTGGGGCCTTTCCTTTCTCCTGGCCTGGCTTGCTTTCGTTTTTATCTTCTTCAGCATCTCTTCCTCGAAACTTATCCCCTATGCGGCCCCGCTCTTCCCCCCCCTGGCGGTCCTTATCGGCGCGTGGTTCGGAACCTGGGCGGAAGGGTCGGCATCGAGGAATCTCCCGCCGGGAAGCCGGCGGTGGCCCGTGGTGATCCAGTCCGCTTTGCTCATCGCCGTCATGATCGTCCCGCCGTTCCTCACGAACCTGGAAGCCCTGCGGGAACTGGCTTTTCTTTTTCCCTTCTCCTGGCTTCTCAAGGTCCTTCCCCCCGTCCTCGTTCTCGCGGCCCTTTCCGTTCTTCCCTACCGGATGGAACGGTTCGGCAGGACGGCATGGTTTTTTTCCATCTATCTTCTTTCCGCCCTCTTTCTCGGATCCGTCCTATTCCCGCTGGCGGGCTTCCTGACGCCTTACAAGACGGCCCTGCCCGTTGCCCTCGCCGCGAGGGACATCGTTCCGAAGGGGGAGCCGCTCTACCAGTTCCAGGTCACCTTCTACGGAATCGATTTCTACGACGGGGTCCGCACCCCCATCGTTGACGATTTCGGAGAGCTGGAGTATGGTATGAACCGGTTGCCTCCTGAGGAGAAAGCCCGTTTTTTCCTGACCACACAAGAATTTTTCGAACTCTTAAGGGAAAAGAAGGAACTTTATGCGGTGACCCAGTATGCCAGGCGGGTGGCGGTGCTGAAACGCTTTGCCCCCCGGCTGGAGGAGTTGTGGACGAACGGGGCCTTCTCTATTTTCCGCGTCTCCTGCGGAACGCCCCCGGGGACGAAACCATGAAGGCAAGAAAGGATTTCCTTCCCTTTTCCCGGCCCGACATCGGGGAGGGGGAAATCGAAAAGGTGACCGCCTGCCTCCGCTCCGGCTGGATCACCACGGGTCCCCTGTGCGCCGCCTTCGAGGAGGGCTTCAGCCGCCTCACCGGGGCGAAGGGCGCCCTTTCCCTTTCCTCGGCGACGGCGGGAATGCATCTTCTCCTCCGTGCGCTGGAGATCGGCGAGGGGGACGAGGTGATCACCCCCTCCCTGACCTTCGCCTCCACGGTGAACATGATCGCCCTTGCCGGCGCGGCGCCGGTTTTCGCCGACGTCCATTACGGCACGCTCAACATGGATCCCGGAAGCATGGAGGAGCGGATCACGGCGAGGACGAAGGCCGTCGTGCCCGTCCACTTCGCCGGCGCGCCGGCGGACATGGCCCGGATTCTCGAAATCGCGGGACGTCACGGACTTGCCGTCATCGAGGACGCCGCCCACGCCGTGGGGACCACCTTCGGGGGGACCCATGCGGGAGGTTTCGGCCGCCCCGCCGTCTTTTCCTTTCACCCCATCAAGAACATCACCACCGGCGAGGGAGGGATGATCACCCTCTCCGATCCGGAACTGGAGAGGAAGCTCCGTCTCCTGAGGTTTCACGGGATCGAACGGGACGCCTGGAAGCGGTACGGGAAAGGGGGGAACCCGGAATACGACATCGCCTCGCCCGGATTCAAGTACAACATGACCGATCTCCATGCGGCAATCGGCCTCGCCCAGCTCGAAAGGGTCGATGCGCTCAACGGCCGGAGAAAATCCCTGGCGGAACGGTACCTCGACGGCCTGTCGGACGTCGCCGGGATCGACCTCCCCGGCGTTCCCCCTTATCCCCACGGGCATCCGTGGCACCTGTTCGTCGTCAAGGTGACCGGAATGCCGCGGGACCGTTTCTTCCAGCGGCTTTCCGAATTCAACGTCGGCTACGGACTTCATTTTCCGGCGGCCCACCGCCTCCGGTACGTCCGGGAGCGGTACGGCGAGACGCCCGGCGGCCTCCTGAAGGAAACGGAACGGGCGGCGGAACGCATCGTGTCCCTCCCCCTGTTTCCCGGGATGTCCTTCGACGATGTCGACTATGTCTGTGATGCGATTCGGGAGATCCTGAAAAATGGATGAGCGATCCATGGTGTCCGTTGTCATTCCCGTCTACAACGAGGAAATGAACCTCCGCCCCCTCCTCGACCGGCTTCGGCCCGTCATGGAAGGCCTCGAAAGACCCTACGAAATCATTTTCGTCGACGACGGGAGCGCCGACCGTTCCCTTGCCATCCTGAAGGGCTTCGCGGAATCGTTTCCGGAGATCCGGGTCGTCGAGCTTACGAAGAACTACGGCCAGCATGCGGCCATTTTCTCCGGCTTTTCCATCGTCCGGGGGGAAATCGTGGTCACCCTCGACGCGGACCTCCAGAACCCGCCGGAGGAGATCCCCCGGCTCGTGGAGGTCATGGAGCGGGAGGACATGGATGTGGTCGGGTCGGTCAGGAAGATGAGAAAGGATTCGCTTTTCCGGACGATTCCCTCCCGCATCGTCAACGCCTTTGCCCGGAAAATGACCGGCGTGAACATGCGGGACTGGGGGTGCATGCTCCGGGCGTACCGGAAACCCATCGTGGAACGCATGGCGGCCTGCCACGAACACTCCACCTTCATCCCGGCGCTGGCGGTTTACTTCGCCAAACGGTCCACCGAGATCGACGTGACCCATGGGGAACGCACGGGAGGCGTCTCCAATTATTCCTTCCCCCGGCTTGTGAGCCTGCAGTTCGACCTCGTTTCCTCCTTTTCCGTCTTTCCGCTGAAGCTGATCATGTACACGGGTCTTTTCATGGCGGTCCTGGGGGTTTCCTTCGGGGCCATTCTCGGGGTGGCCCGTATTGCCTACGGCGCCCAGTGGGCCGCCGAAGGCGTGTTCACCCTCTTCGCCGTTCTCTTCGCCTTCGTGGGCTTCCAGTTCTTCGCCCTCGGCATCATGGGGGAGTACATCGGGCGGATCTACCGGGAAGTCCGCCGGCGCCCGGAATTCGTGATTGAAAAGGTGCACGGCGGCCCGGGGAAGAAAGAATGAAGGCCGTCGTCTTCGCATACTCCGCCATGGGGATCACGGGGCTCGACGCCCTGGAGAAAAGCGGGGTCCCCGTCCTGGCGGTCTTCACCCACGAGGACGATCCCTCGGAAAACCGGTGGTTCGATTCCGTGTCCGGATGGGCGAAGAAGCGGTCCGTTCCCGTCTTCACCCCGGAAAACGTGAATGCGGCCGAATGGGTGGAGCGGATCCGC
Organism: Syntrophaceae bacterium UBA6252; assembly: GCA_002441265.1. Classification (GTDB taxonomy): domain Bacteria; phylum Desulfobacterota; class Syntrophia; order Syntrophales; family UBA6807; genus UBA6807. Next base: position 902 of record DJVQ01000070.1, on the reverse strand, counting down.
CGCCTCGGACCGGACGTCATTTTTTCCTTTTATTACAGAAAGATTCTGAAAAGGGCGATCCTGGACATCCCCCCGGGGGGCGCCTTCAACCTTCACGGGTCCCTGCTGCCGGCATACCGGGGACGGTGTCCCGTGAACTGGGTGCTCGTGAACGGCGAAACCGGGACGGGCGTCACCCTTCATTACATGGCGGAGAAGGCCGACGCCGGCGACATCGTCGGCCGCCGGGAGGTCCCCATCGATTTTCAGGACACGGCGATCGTCCTGTACCGGAAGCTCCAGAAGGCAGCCGGAGAACTTCTGACGGAGCTTCTGCCCCTGATCCGCGAGGGGAGGGCGCCCCGGATTCCCCAGGATGACCGGATGGCGAGCACCTACGGCGGGCGGAAGCCGGAGGACGGAAGGATCGACTGGACATGGCCCGTTCACCGGATATACAATCTCATCCGGGCCGTGACCGAGCCCTATCCCGGGGCCTTCGCCCATCTTCCCGGCGGTGAAAAAATGATCGTCTGGTGGGCGCTTCCGGAGAGGGACGCCGTCCCGGACCGGCCCCCGGGCCGGTTGGAATGGCGCGCCGACGGCGTTTCCGTCCGCGGGAAGGACGGCCGGCTCAGGCTTCTCCGCGGGGAGATCGACGGGAGACGGCTGGACGAAAAGGAATTGATTCGGTATTTCGAGGGAAAGGAAGGCTGGATTCTCACATGAAAATACTCATTCTCGGCGTGAACGGGTTCATCGGTCACCATCTGACGAACCGGATCCTTAAGACGACGGACTGGTCCGTCTACGGAATGGACCTTGCCTTCGACCGCCTGGAACCCGTTCTCGACCACAAGCGGTTTCACTACATCGAGGGGGACATTTCCATCAACCGGGAATGGATCGAGTACCACGTCAAG
>DJVQ01000036.1 GCA_002441265.1 Syntrophaceae bacterium UBA6252 | reverse complement strand
TGCCGGCCCGGCCCTGGCCGTCGTAGGAAAGAAACAGGTTCGGGGCGATGCCGTTACGTCCCGGGGGCACCCGGACGGGGATGCGCCAGGCTGCCGCCCCGGAGGGGGACACGTCCTCCGGCGAGGGGAGCGCGACGACGCCCTCGCCGTCCTTCTCGTCCAGGGTGGTCTCGGAGGGTTCCGGGGACGGTCCGTCCCCGGGCTCCGGGTCGTCGGAATCGCCGGGGTCCTCCCCGCCGTCTTCGCCGGGACCGGGTTCGGGTTCGACGCCTCCGGAATCGGACCCGGCGCCGACCACGATCACCGAGGGCCCCGGGGCGGCCGGGGAGCCGTCGCCGGCCCCCGCCCCGGAATCGGCGCGGACCGTCGATGCCGCGAAAACAAACAGGAAGAAAACGCAGGATATCAGGAAAACGGCGATGCTCCCCCTGGACCGGATGTTCATGGAACCCCCCTTTTGGAGACGGTTTTTTCCCCGGCCGCATCCCCCCGGGAGGGGGAAAGGACCGGGGTGCGCCCTCCCATAAAGCAAGAGGCGTTCCTCGTGTGTAGCTACCCGATATTAAAGGGGATATAACGCAAAAGGACATGGCGGACACAGGTGGGGGGGCCAAACCACCCGAAAACCGCCTGAAGTTGGCGGCCGCAACCGGCCCCGATATGCAGAAAATAACGCCGGCGTTGAATGTCCGGGGAGTTGGCAGGGTTGACGGGAAAGAAAAGCGGGTTGGCGGGAGGAGGGCGGGACAAGCCGGCTTGTCCCGGAAAAGACAAGCAATGCTGCGGCTCTGCGTGGATTTCAAGTTTTTTGACTTTTACGGGGAAAAATCGTAGAATGATCTTGAAGCCCGAGACGAACTTCGACAGCAACACATAAGCCAAGTCCCACAGAGGACAGGAGCTAAGAGAATTGAAAAGGAAGTGTCCGATCTCGAGCTTCGGAGCCTGCTTCGCCCTCTCGGCATACCGGTCGGCGAGGCAGGCTTTTATTCATTGGTGGGCTTTTCTTCGGGTGCCAAGGCCCCTCTCTCCGGGCAATACGGGTATTTATACGGTAGTTATCCCGTATTTTATTAGTATTGCCTTTCCCAGCCGCATCCTTTAAGAGAAAAAAGTCCGGTTTCTTTCCCTTATTGCAATTTTGCAAGGAGTGACTGCGCGAAAAACACTCCGGGGAAGGGAGGCGGACCACAGGGGGCCGGTGGGTGTGAAAGGGGGGAACCGCCGTTACAGCGGATTCCCCCCGTTCAGTTTTTCGTAGACCTCCATATACCTGTCGATCATCGTATCAAGATCGTACTTCTGCCTGGATTCCCGCATGATGCGGCGGATCTGCGTTTCCCGGACGGACGGGGGCCGGCGGTGGAATTCGACGCTCCGTGTGAGCCCGTACCAGAGTCCCCCGGGGTCGTAATCCCGGAAAAGAAACCCGTTCCCCCTGTCATCCGGGGCGCCGTCGATTCTCAACTGGATGTCCCGGATCTTGTCATGGTACCCCCCCGTGTCCCGGTTCGTCGCCGTGGCCCCGAAAAGGTTCCCCACCTGGTCGATCTGCCCGCAGGGTTCGTACAGGGAAGCGCCGAAGACGTCGTTTGCCGCGGCAAAGCCCAGCATGGCAAGCGCCTCGTCGAAATGGTAGTAGCAGATCTTCCCTCCCGACGCCCATGAAATCCGCCCCATGATCTCCTCGTGGCTCCGGTCGCCTCCCACACCGTCGGAAATGACGGCGATCTGGACGTCGCCGTTCTGAATGACGAAACTGAGCGCGATCTCCTCGAGGAGATGAATGCCTTTCTGAAGAGGGTCGAGACGGGAGGGCCACAGGAAGAGGATGGCGTCGGGATTCGCCTGGAGGCCCGTTCTTTTCTGGAATTCCAGGAGATTTTCCCTCTTGGCCGCGAAGATGTCGTCCTCCGGTCCGTACTTCCGGACGATGTAGTCGCAGTACTCCGGGTACATTCCCTTTGCGGGGGCGTTCAGGATCGCCAGCGCCGACCCGTGGTAATACTTCTCCTTCACTTCCTGCCGGACGCTCGGGGGAACGATGGGCCGGTCCATGAAATAATCCCTGACCACCTCCTCGAGAAACTGGTGACCCACGAAATTGATGAGGCTCGCGTTCTTTACCGCGGTGGCCTGGCAGTCGATGCAGGGTTTCCCGTATTCCTCTGAATAGTAAAGGTTCTCCCGGAGGGTGCTCAGATCGACGCCGAAGAGCATCTCCAGCGGGACGTGGCCCGTGAACACGTTGTGGACCGTGTGCAGGACGGGGATCCCCCTCGACTTGGCGTAGGCGGTGATGACGCCGCCGGCCATCCAGTCATGGCTGTGGATGAGAAGCCTGCCGCCGCTTTTCGCCCGGACGTCCTTGATGATCTGGTTCACCATCTCCCGCTGGTATTCCGCGGCGTTCTGGACGGGATTGCCCGCGTACGCGCTGGGAAGGTCGGCGAAGATGGAGGAACTGATGAGGTGGATCTTGTCCGGGTCGATCTTGTAACGGATTTCACGCCACTCCCCCTCGTCCATCCGGCTTTCCCGCTGGAACCGCTTTTTCAGGTTCAGCGTCGCCAGATGGATTTCGACCTCCCTGTCGGCAAGGCCCTCGCACAGGGCCGTGACGACCTCGCCGAGCCCGCCGCTCTTGCCCGAAATGTAGCGGGCGAGACCGCTCATGTGCTGCGGGAGCCGTCCCGTTTCCGGGGCGATCAGAAGAAGGGCCGTCTGCTCCTTTCTTTTCCGGATCCGGTGTTCCTTGATGTCGGCATCGATGTCGTCCACCTTGCGGGTCAAGACATGGGCCGCCTGGGTGATGGAGCCGCCGTAGGGATTGAAGTAGGAATGGACGGCGTGGTCCTCCCCGAGCCGCTCGTGGAGAAAATAGATGTGGTCCGAGGTGGTCACGTTCCGCCATCGCCAGAGGATTTCCCCCGCCGCCCGCTTCGCGCCCTGCTCCAGCCGTTCAATCTCCTGAAAGAGCTTGTACTGGGTCATGGTCCCGAGCCACCCGAAGGTGTCCCTTCCCACGTCGGCCCAGGAGGACGTGGCAAGGCCGTGGATGTCCACCTCGGGGCAATGGGCGTCCCGGAACCGGTCGGCCACTTCCGTCGGATTGGCCAGGACGATGTTCCGGTGCCCGGAAAGGGCCGCTGGAAGCGCCTTCCAGAATTCGAAAATCCCCTTGTCCTCCCAGATGTGCTCGCCGATGTGCTCGAAATCGTACCCCAGGAGCACCGATTCGCCGTCGATCCGGGCAAGATTGGCGGCATACTCCTTCGCCGGAATGGGCTGAGTGGGAAAACGGAAGGCCACGTCGTCGCTCAGATCCCGGTTTCTCGGCAGCACGATGAGACCGGTCCCCCTGGCACGGAATACGGCGTTGGGGGACACGGGCTCGTTCTTGCCGATGTACATGTCGTCCCGCTTCTCGCAGAGAATGGCCCGGTACCCCAAGTCCCAGACGGCGGCCGCGATGTCGTTGTTGTACATGAGTTCCGTATTCCGGAAGGAGGTGGGGGAAACCCCGACGAGTTCCCGGATCTTCTCTCCATGCATGGCCACCTGTTCCCGGAACTCCCGCTTCCGGGAGTCGTTGAAGAGGCTGGTCAGGGAGTGGTAATAGGTCTCCCCGAGGATCTCCACCCGGTTTCCCTCCCTGCCCGCGTCCACGAGTTCCCTCAGCACGCCGATCACTTCCGGACGGTACAGTTCCGCCTGTTCCAGGAAGGTTCCGGAAACGCCCAGGGCGATCTTGAACGAGCCGTTTTCCCGGATCAGGTCCCGGAACATGGAGAGGGCGGGAAGATAGCTCTTTTCGGACACCTTGTTGAAGACGGCGACGTTCATCTCATCCCAGAGAAACTTGTCCCTGTCGGGATGAAGGCGAAAGGGCTGGTGAAGCTGAAAATAAAAGGTTACGAGCGGCATCGAAGACTCCTCGTATTGCGGATCGATATGTTCCGGTCTGTCCCAGAGCAAAGGAAAAAGAGGATACGCGGGAGAAACGCAACCGGCGGCTTGCGGTTCCATGGTTCCCATGAACGGAGAGGTGCAGCGTCCGGCCCGGAAGAACCCTTTTCCCCGCGCAAGCCGCAGCCGCCGGGCCAAGGAACGCTCCCCCCGGCAGGGGAACGAAGGCCTTTGCCCGTATCATTTTATTGATATCCCATATCCCGGGCAAAGACAACCGAAATTTCCCTCCGGACCCGGCGGGACGCAAGGGATTACCGGCACGCGTCGCGGCCGGAGCCGTCTTTTCTAGAAATAGAAAGAGGTTGTGAAAACGATCTGCCGGGCCGGCGCCCGGCCGCTGAAAACAAAGCCGTCCTCCACCCAGTCGAAACGGTGGTTGAAGACATTCCCCACGGCAAGGCTCACGAGTCCCCGTTTGCCCGGCAGCTCGTACCCGATTCCGCAGTCAGTGACCCAGATCGTTTCGTTTTTCCGTCCTGGTTCCTTGAAATTCTGCCTCTTGAAGATCTGGGCGGCGAAGAGGGAAAACCCCGAGGGATGGAGGTACCTTGCGCCGGCTCTCGCATAATGGTCCCGGCGGTCCCCGCCGTCGTAATTCTCGTCATCCCCGTCCGTGAAGCGGTAAAGTCCCTCCACGGCCACCCCGCCCGGGAGGAGCTGGTTCACCTCGAAGCTCACGCCCTTCAGCCTTCCCGTATAGGTCGTCTCATCCCCTGCTTCGTCCTTTTCCCGATACTCCCTCGTCAGGTAAAAGCCGTTGAGGGCGAAGAAACCGCTTTGCCACTCATGCTCCCAGACGAGATCCCCCTCCTCGGCCCGGGAACCCTCCAGGGTGTTCCGGAAAATGGGCACGCCCGCCACGTCCATGGGGTCGATCCGGTAGGACTGGAAGGGGAGGAAATACCGGAATGCGGCGATCCGGAAGGTGTCCGCCTCCGTGGGCGTCCAGATCAGCCCGAGGCGGGGGCTCCAGCCCTCGAGATCCCATTCGACGCCGCTGAAGGCGTTGCTGTCCGTCGCCCGGTCGAAGTAGAGGGCGGCCTCCAGAACCAGATCCCTCCGGATCTTCCAGATGTCCTGGAGATACACCGTTCCGAGGTTCTGGTCCGTCCCGGCGTCATAGGTTTCGGTCTCCCTGTCCAGGATCACCCCCTCGTACGTGTAGATGTCGGTGATGCGGTTCTCCGAGTCGTTCTCCCCCCGGTACAGGGCCGCCCCCGCGATGAACTGGTGCCTGCCCGCGGCATGGAGAACCTCCCCCTGGAAGTGGGTGTAAGGCCGGGAAACCGTGCCTTCCCAGAAGCTGTCGTAAACAAGGCCGGGGATTTCGAACACGTCCCGGATCTCCGTGTGGGAGAGAAAGGGCCCCCGGTCCCACACCCGGGTCAGGAAGAAGAGAAAATCGGAGCCCGGGGAGAAGTTGTGGGTGTATCCCCCTTCGAATCTGCCCGACCGGAACCGGTCCTCGTCCAGGGGGTCGGACGGGGCGTCGTATTCATAGCGGGCGGTGTAGGGATCCCCCCGCCTCTGGTCCAGGTAACGGAGGCTCAGATAATACCGGTCCCTCGGCGTCCCGTCGATCTTGAGCATCATGGCGGCGCTCTTCGTCCTTTCGGAGTTCGTCCCCCGCCAGCCGTCGGTGCTCCCGTAATAAACGGCTCCGCTGTATGCCAGGGACGCCTCCGGAACGGCCCCGTACACGATGGCGTTTCCGCCGATCGCGTCGTTGCTGCCCGCCGTTCCCGACACGGCTCCGCCCAACGACGGCCTTTCGAAGAAGCTGGTGTACTCGTTGAACTGGTTCAGGGTGTTCTCGTTCGCCGGCTGGAGGATCCGGGCCAGGAGGAGTTCGCTCCCGCCGGGGATGGTCCGGTCGCCCTGGCCGGTCAGGGAACCGCCGAGGAACAGGTGTCCGGCAAAATTGGTGTAATCCTCCTTCACCGAGGACAGGGCCTTGTTCGTCCCCCAGGCGGACAGGCCAAGCTGTTCATAGAGGAGGGAAAGATTCACGTTCTTCACGGCCAGGTCCTGGTCCAGGAGGAACCTGGACCGGTACACGGCGCGGTTGTCGTTGAGGGCCACCGCCTTCTGAAAGGAACGGATCGCCTCGGCGGGCCGGTTGAGGTCCCGGAGAATGAGCCCCCGGTAAAGATGGGGCGTGGGATCGAGGGGGTCCAGTTCCTCCGCCGCCGAGAGGATGTCGAGGGCGGGACCGAACCTCCGGACCTGGTACAGCATTTTTCCCCAGTAGCTGAGGAAGAGGGAGCGCTGGGGCTCCAGGAGAACGGCCGCGGTGATCTCCCGGAGTGCCTCCTCGACCTTCCCCTGCCGCATCCGGACAAGGCCGAGCCCCATGCGGGGCTCCCCGAGGGAGGGGTCGAGACCGACGGCTTCCAGGAACACTTCTTCGGCTTCCGAGGTCAGGTTCCGGGCCAGGAGCAGGAACCCGAGAAGGTTGGCCGCCTCCGACGACCGGGGATCCAGGGCACGCGCCTTTTCCGCCGTTTCCCGGGCCTCGTCGATCTTCCCGAGGGCGAATTCGAGCCGTCCGGCGTGGCACAGGAGGGGGACGTTCCCGCCGTCGAGGGCCAGCGCCTTCCGGGCGACCGCCAGGGCTCCCTCCAGGTCGAAGAGGGACTGGAGGACGAGGCTCTCCACGAAGAGGGCGTTCGCCGAGCCGGGGGACAGGCGGACGGCCCGGCGCGCTTCCGCCAGGGCCTCCTCCCGTTCTCCCAGAAGAAGGGAGACAAAACCGAGAAGCATGGGGGGCAGGGAATTGTCGGGATACCGTTTCTCCAGGAGGGCCAGTTCACGTTTCGCCCCGGCGAGGTCCCCTCCCCGGAGTTCCAGGAAGGATCGGAAACGCCGTTCGAGATCCTCCTTCCTCCAGAGAAGTTCCCCGCCGGCACCCCCTTCCTGAGGGAGTTCCAGGGAATCGAAGAACGGCGGAACGAATACGGTCCACTGGACGGCCTCCCGGGGCCTCAGGAGGACCTCCTTGACCGGCGCCCCCCCTGGACGGACGGAGGCCCGCTCCCCCGGACCCAGCGAGACCGCCCCCTGCGGGTTCGACAGGGCCACGGCCCCCCGGAGGACCGTGAGGGTCACCGCCCGGTCCGGCGCCTTCCGGAGGTTCAGCTCCGTCCCCCGGACGCCGACGACGGCGGTGACGGCATCGATGTCCACGGCAACCTTTCCGTTGCGGTTCCGTAACCAGATCTCCCCCTCCGCCAGTTCATAGAGGGATTTAAGGGCGCCCCACGCCGCGGGCAGGATTCGGGACGCCAGGTCCCACGGGGCGGCGGGCGCCACCGCCTTCAGAATGAAGGTCGTCCCGCCGTTGATCTGGAGAAGGGTCTCGTCGGAGAGAAGGAGCCAGGCCCGGCCGTCTCTCCCCGTCCGGATTGCCTGTCTCTCGGCAAGGGGCTGGTCCACCCGGGCGGGAATCCAATCCCCGCCGCCTGGCGGGGAGACCTCGACGGCGCCCCGGAGATTGACGATCCGGCCGGCCTCCCGTTCCGAGGCCCGGGCCCCGGGACAGGGGCCCGCAAGGATGGACAGAACGAGGATTCCGACGAGAAGCACAAAGGCCCTTCCCGCCCCGAGACTCTTCATGGGTCGCGTCCCCCGCCTATTTCGACAGGAATCCCCCGTCCACCACGAGCACATGGCCTGTCACGTACGCCGCGGCGTCGGAAGCCAGGAAGACGGCGACACCGGCCATGTCGCCCCGGTCGCCCGCCCTGCCGAGGGGGATGCTTTCGAGCATCGTTTGTTTCTGCTCTTCGAAGCCCGCTGTTTCGATATAGGCCATCATGTCGGTTTTGAAAAAGCCGGGGGCGATGGCGTTCACCCGGATGCGGTGCGGGGCGAGCTTGACCGCCAGGTTCATGGTCAGGGCGTTGATGGCCGCCTTGGTGGAGTTGTACGGGACGGCCGGGTGGAGGGATTCCTCCGAGCCCCGGAACGCCATGATGGAGGAGATGTTGATGATGCTTCCCCCTCCCTTTTCCTTCATGAGCCGGGCAACCTCCCGGGTGAGGATCCACACCCCCCTGACGTTCACCTGGAAGAGCTGATCCCATCGCTCCAGGGGGAAATCCAGGGTCGGAGCCCCCCAGGTCGCGCCGGCGTTGTTGACGAGGATGTCGATCCTGCCGAACTTCTCCTTCACCGTCTCGAACAGACGCCGGATGTCCTCCTCCTTCCCCACGTCACAGGGAACGGGAACGACGGTCCGCCCGGAATCCTTCCCGATCTCCGCCGCCGCGCTCTCGAGGTTCTTCATTTTTCTCGAAGCGATGACGACATCGGCCCCCGCCCCGGCAAGCCCGCCGGCGATGAATTTCCCGATCCCCCGGCCGCCCCCCGTCACCAGGGCGACCTTCCCGTCCAACCGGAACAAATCCGCAACCTTCATGGCTTCTTCCTTTCTCTATCTCAGTTCTCCTTCCGTGAGGAATCCTCCACCACCGAGGGGGGAAGATTCCGGAAGGCCGTTCCGTCGGGCATGTATTCCACGATGCCTTCGTCCGTCTTTTCCATCCGTGTGAGAATCCCCTGGACCGTCTTCTTTCCCGCCCATGCAAGGACTTCGTCCACCGTCTTCCGGGAGGCCAGTTCCTTCATGGTGGCCAGCGTCGGCAGGACCATGTCGAAGGCGCCCTCCCTGAACCGGGACAGGGCCTTCTCGGGACGGATCCAGATGTGCCGGGTGAGTTCCACGCCGTCGTGAAAAGCCCGCTGGCCCGGCGGGGCCTCGGCGACGAAGAAGCGGACATCGTAGCGCAGGGGGAGCAGTTCCGGCGTGATCCAGTGGGAATAATACAAGAGGCGGTCGCAGGCAAGGGTGAGCCGTTCCTCCCGGAGGAAACGGGAGAAGGAGAGTTTTCCCTCGAAAAGAAGGCGCCGCTTCCTGCAGAGCCGCTCCTGGGCCGGCCCCTCCCCGGGGACCAGCCATCTTCCCGGCGCTTCGTAAGCGAGCAGAATCCCGACTTCCTCGAAAGTTTCCCGGATCCCCGCCACCCAGGAGCCAAGGGCGATCTCCGGGGACGGGCAGTCCTCGAGGATCCGGAACGCGCCTTCGCGGTCGATCCCCTCGATGCGTTCCTCCATTGCGGCGGAGGTGTCCTCATCGTCCAGGATGCCGCCGGGAAAGACGTATGCCCGGGGAACGAACCGGCTCTTCGGGTGCCGGAGGACCATGAGAACCTCGAATCCGCCGTCATCGGGCGGACACCGCCTCAGGAGGATCACCGTTGCCGCTTCTTTCGGTCTGACGGGCATTTCCTTCCCTTTCGATGGGTTTTCGCTTTCCCCGCTTATAATGCACAAAAGAGGGGAAATGTAAAGCCGGCCCTCAGGAACGGGTCAGCCGGGCGATCACCTCGATGTGCTTCGTCTGGGGAAACATGTCCAGGGGCCGCAGAGAGGAAAGGCGGAACCCCTTTTCCACGAGGAGGAGGACATCCCGGGCCTGGGTGGCGGGATTGCAGGAAACGTAAACGATTTCCCGGAGAGGAGCGTCCGCGAGGGTCTCGAGAAGGGACCGCCCGCAGCCCGCCCTGGGCGGGTCGAGCAGGACGGCGTCGAAACGCGCTCCCCGCCCGTGGAGGTCCCTGACGGTTTCCTCCGCCGTACCCTCCAGGAAAACGACCCCGTCCAGTCCCCGCGCCAGCGCGTTCGCCCGGGCGGCAAGAACGGCCGGGCCGTCGGAATCCACGCCGGTCACCCGGGCCACCCGGGAGGCGAGAAACAGGGAGAAGAGGCCGGAACCGCAGTACCCGTCGAGAACGGAATCGCCCGGTTTCCACCCCCCCGCGGCGAGGACCTCGTCTACGAGCGTCCCGGCCAGGAAGAGATTGGCCTGGGAAAAGCCCTCCCGGGGTACGAGAAAGGACACCCCTTTCACCTGCCGCGTCACCGCGGGAAAAGGGAGGCCCTCTCCTGGAAGGCCGGAACCGGCCGATTCCCCGTCGGACCAGAAAACGTACCGGCCGTCCGGGACGTCCGCCCGGCCTGCGAGGACATCGGCAAAAAACCGGTTCGCCGCCCCGTTGATGGAATCGTCCATGAGAAGGCAGCGGGACACGGGGACCACCGTTCCCCCCCGGACGTCCATGAAGCCGAACGCCGGTACCCTGCCCTTTCCGCGGCGGAGGTGGTACTCCCCCTTCCCCCGGTAGTGGAAGACCTCCGGCGAGGGAACGATGGGAAGGACGGGGGGATCGGGAATCTTTCCGATCCGCTGGAACACCTCCCGGACCTGCCGTTCCTTGACGGAAAGCTGCTCCCCCGGTGAAAGGTGCTGGTAATCGCAGCCGCCGCAACGCCCGAAGAGGGGACAGGGAGGATTCCGCCTTTCCGGTCCCGGCTCGAGAACGTCCAGCGGCACCCCCCGGAGATAGCGCTTCCGCTCCTCCGTGATCTCCACCCGGACCGTGTCGCCCGCGGCCGTGAAGGGGACGAAGACGACCTTTTCGCCGATCCGCCCCACCCCTTCCCCGCCGAAGGCGATGGTCCCGATTCTCACGTCCGCCTGTCTCGATCGCAATGAAGCCTCCCCGTAACCGTCCGCATACCTACTTATTTCATTTTGTCCTCGAGGGCAAACGGTATGTCCCTCTTTTCTCTTTACAAGGGTTTCCTCAACTGGTAGGTTTCCTGTCGATTTCGAGACGGGTGCCAATGGAAGAAAACGTACACCGGATATCATTGGAGGACAGGGAAATCGTTCTCGTCGGGACCGCCCACGTTTCCCGGGAAAGCGCCGATCTCGTGGAGCGGATCATCGACGGGGAAAGGCCGGACACGGTCTGCGTCGAGCTGTGCCGGTCGCGGTACGAAGCCATCACCCGGAAGGAGGAATGGGAAAAAACGGACCTTTTCCAGGTGATCCGGAAAAAGCAGTCCGCCCAGCTCCTCGCCCAGCTCCTCATGGCCTCCTTCCAGAAAAAACTCGCGGACCGGTTCGGCGTCCGGCCGGGGGAGGAAATGCTCCGGGCCGTGGCCCGGGCGGAGGCGACGGGGGCCCGGGTCGTTCTCGCCGACCGGGACATCCGGACCACCATGCTGCGGACATGGCGGAAAATGAGATTCACCAGCCGTCTCCGCCTCGCCGCGGAGGTCCCCCTCTCCTTCCTGTTCTCCGAGGAAATCACCGAGGAGGACATCGAGAATCTGAAAAACCGCGACGCCCTCGAAACGGCGCTTCAGGCCTTCGGTTCAAAACTTCCCGAGATCCGGGAGACCCTGATCGACGAGCGGGACCGGTACATCGCCCACAGCGTTTCCCACGCCCCCGGAAAAAAGATCGTCGCCGTCGCCGGAGCGGGCCACGTTCCCGGCATCCTCCGCTACCTGGGGAAGGACCAGGACATGAAGGAACTGGAACGAATCCCGCCTCGCGGACGATTGGGCAGAATCATCGGCTGGGCCATCCCCCTGGGAATCCTGGCGCTCATCATCGCCGGCTTTTTCCGGTCCGGCGCGGAGGCCGGGCTGGGAATGGTGAAGTGGTGGGTCCTGGCGAACGGCGTTCTGGCCGCCCTGGGGGCCCTCGCCGCCTTCGCGCACCCCGCGACGATCGCCGCCTCTTTCGCCGCCGCGCCGTTCACGTCCCTGAACCCCATGATCGCGGCGGGCTGGGTCGCCGGCCTGGTGGAGGCCTCCGTGAGGAAGCCCCGCGTCTCGGATTTCGTTCATCTGAGGGAGGACATTTCCTCCCTGCGCGGATTCTGGAGAAACAAGATCACCCGCATTCTCCTTCTCGTCATTTTCGTCAACCTCGGCAGCGTCATCGGGACTTTTGCCGCCATCCCGCTCATGGTCCGGTATCTTCCGCCGGGCTGAGGAAAAGAGGAAGAGCAATCATGGAACAGCAACGGGAACGAAATTCGATACTGTGCCCCAACTGCCGGAAGCTGATCAGCGCCGACGAGCCCCGGTGTCCCTACTGCGGGCTGTTAAGACCCGGCGGATCGGCCCAGCGGATCCTCTCCTTCCGGTTCATCGACGGAAACAGGGACTGGATCCGGATCATTCTCTACGTGAACGTGGCCTTTTTCCTCGCATCCCTGGTCCTGAACCCCTCCGTTCCCGGACTGGGAATGAACCCTTTCACCTTCCTCTCCCCCTCCAGCACGAGCCTCTTTCTCCTCGGCGCCACGGGAACGATTCCCATCGACCAGCTCCACCGCTGGTGGACCCTCATCTCGGCGTCCTATCTCCACGGGGGGCTCCTTCACATCTTCTTCAACATGCTCGCCTTTCTCCAGCTCGGTCCCTTCGTTCTCCGCGAATACGGCTTCCACCGCTTCTTTCTCGTGTATACCTGGAGCGGCGTTCTCGGATTCCTCGTTTCCTGGCTCGCGGGCATTCCCTTCACCATCGGGGCGTCGGCAAGCATCTGCGGTCTGATCGGCGCCACCCTCTACTACGGGAAAAGCCGGGGGGGCCTTTACGGGAACATCGTCTACCGCCAGGTCATGGGATGGACCATCGGGTTGATCCTCTTCGGCTTCATGGTGCCGGGGATCAACAACTGGGCCCACGGCGGCGGCCTCGTGGGGGGAATCCTCCTGGGATTTCTTCTCGGCTACGCGGACCTTCGCAGGGAAAGCCCTCTCCAGCGTCTCCTTTCCGGGGCGACGGTGCTCCTCACCGCGGGGATCCTCGTTTACGCCCTGGCCTATGCGGTGTTTCTCCGTTTCTTTCACTGAGCACGCGCCGGCCTTGAACGGCCGGACCGCGGAACCGCATTGAAAAGCGGGCCCGGAAGGATCTATTGACAGGTCCGTCCGGTTCTCCTATAGTTTGCTCATCTTCCCCGCGTGAAGGAACCACCGGAGCGGCCGGGGCGGGAGGAAAGGAGGAGCACAGTGAAGAAGACCCTGATCCTTTTGCTGATTGTCCTTCCGGCGTTCATCGCCGGTTGCGCCGTTACCGTGGGGAACCAGACGGTGGGCATCCAGTCGGGAAGATTCTTTTTCACCGACGGCACCCTGAGAACCAATTACCACGCCCCCTTCGAGGCCGTCTGGACGGCCTGCGTGCAGGCCCTCCGGAACATGGGCGCGAAGGAAATCATGGAAGAGAGGAAGATCTCCAAGGGCACGATCTCGGGCACCATTGCGGAAGACAAGGTGGACATCTTCATCGAATACGCCGAATACAACGTGATCACCGTGGGCGTCCGGGTTGGAATCTCGGGCAACAACGCCATGTCCCAGCAGATCCACGACCGGATCAAGGAAAACCTTCTCAAAAGGTGACCGCACGAAACGCCGGATTCGCGGCCGGTTCTTGACGTCCGGCGTTGAATCCGGAGTCTGAATACGGGGTCAGTCCTTGACGTTTGACAAGCAAATGGTCAAACGTCAAGGACTGACCCCGTCTTGCTTTGTCATTGACAAATGTTAGCACATTTGCTAACTTCAACACATGCTCTATTCCATCGAGTATTTCCATTTGCGCGTCAAGGATGAGATCGAAACCTGGCCCGCCGGCGTACTCGCCGATTATGCACGGATGATGGAACTGCTGATGGAATTCGGGCCGGATGTACGCATGCCGCATTCGCGAACCATGGGAGACGGGCTTTTCGAACTCCGGCCGCGAGGCCGGGAAGGCATTGGCCGCGCGTTTTACTGTTTCCTCATCGGCCGACGCATCGTTATCCTTCATGCGTTCATCAAGAAATCTCAGAACACCCCTTACAGGGAATTGAGGACGGCCCGAAAAAGAATGAAGGAGGTACAGGGTGACTGAATTGAAATACAAGCCGGTGCCTCACGACCATGAGACATTTCTCAGAGATGCCCGGAAGCGGAAAGGATTTTCCAAGGCATACGAAGAGCTGGAGGAGAGGCATGCTCTCATACGGGCAATGCTTTCCGCACGTTCGAATTCGGGACTTACGCAGGAAGCTGTCGCGGAATTGATGGGAACCACCAAAAGTTCCGTTTCCCGTCTGGAATCGGCGGGGAAGCACGCCCCGTCTCTGACGACGCTTCAAAAATATGCAAAGGCCGTGGGATGTCGCCTCGAAATCAAACTTGTCCCGGCGAATCGGAAAACAGGACGCGCCAGGAAACCGAGCCCCCGTTGACGGATCGGGAAACAGGCCTTGACGTTTCGCCTTGAATCCCGGGACTGACCCCGTTCAGCGCTTTTGAAGGGTAATTTCTATGGACGACCGTCTGGTCCTGTTTCCGGAAACGAGACGGGCGGAGTTTCTCCGCCGCCCGAACCGCTTCGCCGTGGAATGTCTTCTCGACGGGAAGGCCGTCCAGGCCCACCTCCCCAACCCGGGGAGGCTCTGGGAACTGCTCCTGCCCGGACGGACGGTATTCCTCGCCGAGAACCGCGGGGCGGAAAGAAAGACGAGATACACCGCCGTGGCGGTCCTCCGGGAGGACCTTCCCGTCTTTCTCCACACCCACGAAACGAACCGGGCCGTGGAGTGGCTCCTGCGGCGGGGCGCCGTCCCGGGCTTCGAAACCATCGGCGGGATCGAAAGGGAGAAAACCGTCGGGGAGAGCCGGTTCGATTTTCTCCTTCGAAGAAACGGGCGACCCTTCTACCTGGAAGTGAAGTCGTGCACCCTTTTCGGCAACGGGATCGCCATGTTTCCCGATGCGGTGACCGCACGGGGAAAGCGGCATCTGGAGGCCCTGTCCCGGATCGCCGGGAACGGGAAAGACTGCGGCGTTCTTTTTTTCGTCCAGTGGCCCCGGGCCCGCTTTTTCCTCCCCGACTACCACACCGACCCGGACTTCACCGAAACCTTTCTCGCCGTAAGGGACAGACTCCGCCTCCAGGCCGTGGCGGCCCGGTGGAACGAAGACCTCAGCCTCTCCCCGGAGGTCAGGGACCTCGCCATTCCCTGGGACCTGATCCGGCGGGAGGCGAAGGACCGGGGAAGCTACCTCCTTCTTCTCCGCCTCGACCGGGGAATTTCGCTTGCCGTGGGAAAGCTCGGGAACGTTTCCTTCGAGAAGGGGCACTACATCTACGTCGGTTCCGCGAAGCGCGGCCTATCGCGGCGGGTCGAACGGCACCTGAGACTTCGGAAAACCTTCCACTGGCACATCGACTTTCTCCGGAACGCCGCGGACCGCGCCGTCGCCGTCCCCATCCGGTCCAGCTTCGACGACGAACACGAGCTCGCCCGAAGGCTTTTCGAGCTGACCGGCCGGCCCGTTCCGGGATTCGGCTCCTCCGACTGCTCCTGCGGGAGCCACCTCTTCCACATGGACGATCCGCCGCTTTCCTCCCCGCGCTTCATCGACCTCGTTCTCGACTTCCGGATCCGCCGCCTCGAAAAGCTCCTGGAATGAGGAAAATCCGCCGAACCGCATCCCGGGTCTTCCCGGAAGCGCCGTTTTCATGGTAAACGGTTGTGACCGGGCTCCGCCCGGCCGGGAAGCCGGCCGCACGCGCACGGGGACCCGGCGGCCGCCGGCAGGGGCGGCGGAAGCGATCCACGAAAGGGGGGCCTCTCTTGGAAGTACTTCTCGCAGGAATGAACATCGACCATGACGTGATCCGGGAGGCGCAGACCGGTCCCGTTTCCCCCGACAGGCTGACCCCGGAAACCCTTTCCGCGGCCTATGCCCGGATCAGCCGGAGCCCGCTTTCCGTGCCCGAGCTGCGGCGCGCCTCGCGGAACGAGGTGGAAAAGGCGAGGAAATCGAACCGGTCGATCGTTTTCGACATGGGACACAGTTCCATCGCCGAGCACGCCGTCTTCAACCTGGACGTCCTCGACATCTCGCGGCTCGCCGTGGAGGCGGTGGAAAGCTTCCGCCTGTGTTCCTACACGGAGAAATCCCAGCGCTACGTCCGTCTCGAAGGGGGCTTCGTCCTTCCCCGGGAAATCGTCCTGGCGGGGCTGGAGGCGCCGTTCCGGGAAATGATCGGACGCCAGAACGACCTGTATCTGAAACTGGACGAGGCCATCCGGGAGGAACGGCTCCGGTCCGCCGGCGGGACGGCGGCCGCCGCCGGTGAATCCGCCAGGGAAGACGCAAGGTACGCCCTTTCCCTCGCCACGGAAACCCAGCTCGGCATGACCCTGAACGCCCGCAATCTGGAACTCATGATCCGCCGCTGCGCGGCCCATCCCCTGAAGGAAGTGAGAGACTTCGCGGACGGACTGTACGGGGCGGTCATCGGTGCCGCGCCCTCGCTGGTGCGGTACGTGAAGCCCACCGCGTACGACCTGGAACGGGTGAAACGGCTCCGGGAGAAAGCGGTCCCCCAGGCCGGGGAACCGGTGGAACGGAACGAACGGGAAGGATCGGACGGGAACGCGGCCCTCGTCGCCTGGACGGCGGACGGGGACGAAAAACTCGTCGCGTGGCTCCTTCATTCCGCTTCGCGCCTTTCCGCCGCGGACTGCCTGAAGAGGGCCGCGGCCATGTCCCCCGGGGAACGGGAGGGCCTCGTTCGGGCCGCCCTGGAGGACATGCGGGCCCACGACGCCCCTCCCCGGGCGTTCGAACACGTCGAACTCACTTTCGAGCTCGTGGTCAGCGCAAGCTGCTTCGCTCAGCTCAAAAGGCACCGCATGGCCACCCTCACGACCCAGGAGTACGATCCCGGACTGGGAGCGACCGTCCCCCCCTCCATAACGGAAGCGGGCATGGAGGGACCCTTCCGCGACCTCGTCGCGGATACGGACGCACTGTACCGCCGGATCGTGGAGAAGGCCCCCGGCGCCGCGCCCTACATTCTCACCAACGCCCACCGGAAACGGGTGCTTCTCAAGGTGAACGCCCGCGAGCTGTACCACATGTCCCGGCTCCGGGAGGACCGCCATGCCCAGTGGGACATCCGGGAGACGACGGCCGCCATGGTCCGCCTCGCGAGGAAGGCGTTGCCCCTCACCTTTCTTCTTGCCGCCGGGAAAGACCGGTTCGACGGCCTCTACCGGTCCCTCTTCCCCGGGAAGGAGGACGGTCCCTGAGCGGAAGCGCAAAAAAGGCGTCGAGGAGGTGCCGTCCGGCCCTCCGGGACCTGGGAGGCACAAACCAGGGCTGAAGCCCCGGACTACATGGGGGATCTTCAGAAAAGCCCGGGGCGGTGCAGACCGGCCCTCCGGAAAAAAATATGGGAAGTGTCCCCCAATTAAGAAGGAACAGCCATGCCGATCTACGAGTTTTACTGCCGGAAATGCAACACCGTCTACAATTTCTTCTCCCGGAAGGCGGACACCGGAAAAATCCCGTTGTGCCCCCGGTGCGGGACCGTGAAGCTGAAGCGGCAGATGTCCGTTTTCTCGAAGATCTCCGGAAACCGGGAGGAACGGGGCGAGGAGGATCTTCCCCCCTTCGACGAATCCCGGATGGAACGGGCCATGGAGATGCTCGCGGGGGAAGCGGACCGGATCGACGAGAACGATCCCCGTGCGGCGGCCGGGATCATGCGAAAGATCACGGAAGCGACGGGGATGAACCTGAGTGCCTCCATGGAAGAGGCCCTTGCCCGGATGGAACGGGGGGAGGACCCGGAGAAGATCGAGGAGGAACTGGGGGATCTCCTGGAGGGGGAGGAGCCCTTTCTTCTCGAATCGAGAGGGAAACGGGGAAGGAAGAAAGAGCGGCCCAGGGTGGACGAGACCCTTTACGACCTCTGAGGAAGCCCTCACCCCGCCGGCGTCCCGGGAGACGCCTCGAAAATCTTCGGCATTTCGTCGGCCGGTTCCTTTTCCCGGCCGTCCCGCCCCCGGCAACCGGCCGCGGCAGGGCGGAAGGCAGCCGGTTTTCATCGTGACGGAGAAACACAGCAGGGACCGTTGCGAACGGTTCCGGAGAGCCGCCCGCGGGAAGGGGAAGCACCGTGAACAAACCGGATCGGTCCGTCTGGGGATGGGCGTTTTACGACTTCGCGAACTCCGCCTTCGCCACCACGGTCATGTCGGGATTTTTTCCCGTTTTCTTCAAGACCTGGTGCTCCCAGGGAACCGATGCGGTGGTCAGCACGGCCCGGCTCGGCCTCGCCAACGCCGCCGCGGGGATCCTCCTCGCCGTTTCCGCCCCCTTTCTCGGCGCCATGGCCGACCGTCGGGGAGGCCGGAAACGGTTCCTCGCCGCCTTCATGATCCTCGGGGTCCTCGCGACCTCAGCCCTCTCCCGCGTCCCCCCCGGGCTGTGGACCGCGGCGGCGATGCTGTACATTGTCGCGGTTCTCGGGTTCACCGGGGGAAACATCTTCTACGACGCCCTTCTCCCCGTGGTGGCCCCGGAACGGCGGTACGACCTTGTCTCCTCGCTGGGATTCTCCCTCGGTTACCTGGGAGGGGGGATCCTGTTCGCCCTGAACCTCTGGATGGTCCTCTCTCCCGGCACCTTCGGGCTCGCCGGCGCCGGGGCGGCGGTGCAGGTTTCCTTTCTCACCGTGGGGGTCTGGTGGTTTCTCTTCTCCCTGCCCCTGTTCCGCTTCGTCCGGGAGGAACCCCCCGCCGCCGGAACGGGGCGGCCGGCCCTCCGGGAGGCCTTCCGGCAGGTCGCAGGGACCCTCCGGAACCTCCGCCGCCACCGGACAGTTTTTCTGTTCCTGGTAGCCTACTGGTGCTACATGGACGGGGTGGACACGATCATCCGGATGGCGGTGGACTACGGCCTCTCCATCGGGCTGGAGGCGAAGGACCTGCTCCTGTCCCTGCTCGTCACCCAGTTCGTCGGATTCCCCGCCGCGCTGGGATTCGGCTTCCTTGCGGGAAAGACGGGAACGAAACGGGCCCTGCTCCTCGCCATCGCCGTCTATCTCATCGTATCCGTCTGGGGGACCTTCATCGAGACCCGGATGGAGTTTCTCGCCCTGGCCGCCACTGTCGGGCTCGTCCAGGGAGGCGTTCAGGCGCTGAGCCGCTCCCTCTTCGGAAGGCTGATTCCGCCGGGCAGGGCGGGCGAATATTTCGGCTTTTACAACCTCACGGGAAAGTTCTCCGTCATCCTGGGCCCCCTTCTCGTGGGCCTCACGGGCCAGCTTGCCCGCTCCCTCGGGGCGGAGGGTCCGCTTGCGTCGCGGTTCGGGATCTCCGCCGTGGTCCTTCTCTTTGTGGCGGGGGGAGCCCTTCTGTTCTTCGTCGACGAGAACCAGGGCAGGCAGGAACGCATCTCTCCCTGACGGGAGCCCATTTTTCCGCTTTCTCCCGCTGGACATCCCGGGGGGGATTCCTGTAATATGTCTTGAGTGGCCGGAATCACGGTTTTACCATCCGCCGGCTTGATTCGCCGCATCTCATCCGGCAACCGTCCCTGAACGGAACGCCGTCGAACACCATCGGGAAAAGAAAGGGGACCTTTCATGAAAAAAAAGGAGCTGATCGACATGCTCAACCGGGACCTCGCGGATGAACATGCGGCAGTGATCCGTTATCTCGTACATGCCTACCAGGAGGGGGAGGACACGACCGTCGGCGCCAGCCTGCTTTCCCGGTCCCGGGAGGAAATGTGGCACAT
Organism: Syntrophaceae bacterium UBA6252; assembly: GCA_002441265.1. GTDB lineage: Bacteria > Desulfobacterota > Syntrophia > Syntrophales > UBA6807 > UBA6807. The sequence continues at coordinate 90,645 of DJVQ01000036.1, read as the reverse complement.
GCACTGGCTCGGCATGATCATCGCGAAGCTCGGCGGGGAGCCGGTTTTCCAGCCCGCTCCCTATCCCTACGACCCGTCCAGCCGGGCCTCCATGCTTCAATCCTACCGGGAATACGAGGAAAAGCTCATCCCCCACTACAACGGGGAAGCGGAAAAAGTGGACGATCCCCACATCCGCCGCGTTCTCCTGCGGGAGGCGTGGGAGTCGGCCATCCACGCGAGAAGGTTCCAGCGTCTTCTCGAAAAGCTGAGCCCCGAAGAGGCCGGCGGCCTTCCATCGGGGGGCGGCGAACTTCCCGCCGGTTTCCTGGAAACCCTCCAGACGGAACTTGCCGGCAAGTACGACGAGATGCTCCGGCACATCCGCATGTCCTGGGCTTTCCAGGACGAAGGGACGGCGGGCTGGAACCTTATGGACCAGGCCATGGAAAAAATGAAGCATCTCGCCATATTCGCCGAAGCGGTGGCGGAGGACGGCGCGGTGCTCCGGTTCAAACCGGCTCCCATGGGCGCGCTCCCCTCCCTCGAGGAGGCCGTCCGGCGGGCCGCCGGGGACGTCCGAAACACCATGAAACGCCACGAGGCCCTGCGGCGGGACGAAGAATTGAAAAAGCACGGCGGCGTGGTCGTAAAGCTCGACCTGGCCCTCCAGCAGGAGGCCTACCAGGCGGAGGAAATGGAAGACTGGCTCAAAAAATAAGGATTTCCCGGGGAAGCGACTTCATGACCTTTTGAACGGGCGGCCGGATTGGGGAAACCCGAACCCGGATCCGGTCAAGACAAGGAAGGGAGAGTGAGAGATGGAGCACGTTTACGAAATTCTGGAAGTGGCGGGTTCGTCGAAGAAGAGCATCGAGGACGCCGTGAAGAACGCCGTTGCGGCGGCGGGGAAGAAGTCGAAAAACCTCCGCTGGTTCGAAGTGGTCGAGACCCGGGGGTACATCGAGGAAGGCAAGATCAGCTACTGGCAGGTGGCCGTGAAGATCGGGGCCACCATCGAGGCGTAGGGCGTTCGATGAAGACGATCGGAGGATTCCCGGCAGCACCGGGCGGGACGTCTTTCCGGGGCCTTCTCTCCGGAGCAGCCCGAAGGACGGCGGAGAGGCTCCTGCCTCTCATCCTCGTCCTTTTCCTGCTCTCGGGCTGCGCGACCTCCCCAAGCAGGATTCACACGGTCACGCAGATCTCCACGATAGAAGCCCTCCTCGTGGGCGGATACGACGGATTCTTTCCGCTTGACGAGCTTGGCCGGTACGGGGATTTCGGAATCGGGACCTTCGACCGCCTCGACGGCGAGATGATCGTCCTTGACGGGAAGGTTTACCAGGTGCCGTCCGGCGGGAGGGTGGTCGTCCCCGATGGGGGCACGACCCCGTACGCCGCGGTGGTTCCCTTCCGGGCGGACCGGCGGATTCCCTTCCAGTCCCGCATGGGGATGGAGGAACTTCTCCGTGTCCTCGACGGGGATCTGGCAAACCTCAATCTTTTTTACGGCATCCGCATCGACGGAACGTTTTCCGGAATGAAGGTCCGTTCCGTCCCCCCCCAGGAGAAGCCCTACCCCCCTCTGGCCGAGGCGACGAAACACCAGGCGGTTTTTACCCTGGATCGATCGGAGGGGACGATCGTGGGATTCCGGAGCCCCGCCTTCGTGAAAGGGGTGGGCGTTCCCGGGTATCACCTCCATTATATCGACGGGGGACGGGTCTCGGGGGGGCACATTCTTGATTTCGTTCTTGAAGCGGGGGAGGCGCAGATCGCCGCCTGTAACCGTTTCTTCATGATCCTTCCCGAAGGGGCATCCTTCGGCGACATGGATCTCGGACGGGACCGGTCCCGGGAGCTGGAGGAAGCGGAACGATCCCGGAAGGTCCGATAGAAGCGGGATCCCTTGGACCCGCTGGGGAGTGAATGGAGGGGACCGCCCCGCCGCAGGCGGGCACCAACCCGTGAAAGAGGGGGAATCATGTTCGAAAAGATTCTCTACGCAACGGATTTTTCCGAAGAGGCCCGGAAAGCGCTGGACTACGTTAAAAGGCTGAAAGAAGCCGGAGGACGGGAAGTCATTCTGCTCCACGTGATCGACCGCCGCGGGCTCGACGACCTGGCCAAGTTCTCCAAGAAGGATGTCCCCGAGGTTCTCAGCGATCTTGAGAAGAAGGTGACCGGGGAGATGCTTCCCCTGGAGCGGGAGCTCAAGGAACTCGGGTACGCCGTCAGGAAGAGGATCGAGAAGGGGGGGCCCTGCAACGAGATCCTCCGCGTGGCCGACGAGGAGGAGGTTTCGATGATCGTCGTCGGATCCCACGGAAAGAGCAACATCGATCAGATGCTTCTCGGGACCGTGTCGTACAAGCTGGTAAAGAGGGTCAAGAAGCCGATCCTCGTAGTGAAAAAGTGACGGTTTCACAAAAAATTCATGCCGCGCTCCCCTTCATCCCTCCTCCCTGCGGCGTACGAAAGAGCACGTCTCAGTCGTCGGGATTCGGGCGCCTTGCCGCGGAGCATTTTACGAAGCCGTTCGAACCGAATGTTTTTGAAACTTTTTGAAACCTTGTCAACCAACGGGAACCGCCGGTGATCCTGACGGAAAAGCATCCCATCGCGGTCACCTGCGCCAGGGGGATCGGACCCTTTCTCGCCGGGGAGCTCTCCTCCCTTCCCTTTCCCGTTCTCCGCGCCGGGGAAACGGCCGTCGAGACGGAAGGGAACCTGGAGGACGCCATGCGCCTGAACCTTCATCTGCGGACGGCCCACCGGGTTCTTCTCGGGCTGTGTGCATTCCGGGCGGAAGGCCCCGAGGAACTTTACCGTTTCGTCAGCGCCTTTCCCTGGGAGGACCTGCTTTCGGAAAACGGGTATTTTTCGGTGACCTCCACCGTCCGGACGCCGGCGATCCGGGATCCCAGGTTTGCGTCCCTCAGGATCAAGGACGGAATCGCGGACCGGTTCTACAGGACCAGGGGAATCCGTCCCGATTCGGGGCCGGACCGGAGAAGAACGGTGTTTCATCTTCAGTGGACGGGGGAGGATGCGGCGATTTCCCTCGACACTTCCGGGGAGCCCCTTTCCAGACGGGGGTACCGGAAGCTCCCCTGGAAGGCCCCCATGCAGGAAAGTCTCGCGGCGGCGACGATCCTGGCGTCCCGCTGGGACCGGAAAAGCCCTTTCGTCAACCCCATGTGCGGAAGCGGGACCCTGGCCGTCGAGGCCGCCCTGTTGGCCCTCGGAAGGCCGCCGGGACTGACCCGGGAAAATTTCGGATTCATGCATGTCCGCGGGTATTCCCCCCGGCGATGGAGAGAGCTCCGGGCGGAAGCGAAGGCCGGCGGCCGCCTGCCCCCGGGTTGCCGGATCCTCGCCACCGACCGGGACCCGGATGCCGTGGCGGCGGCGCGGGAAAACGCCCGGGCCGCGGGGGTGGAACAGGCGATCGAATTTAACGTGTGTCCCTTCGAGGAAACGGAAATCCCGGCCGGCGGCGGCGTCATCTTCATGAACCCCGAGTACGGAGAGCGGATGGGGGAAGCTTCCCTGCTCCGGGACGTGTACGGAAAAATCGGCGACTTTCTGAAGAAACGGGGAAGGGGCCGCCTGGGATACGTCTTCACCGGCAATCCGGATCTCGCCAAGTCCGTCGGACTCCGGACCGCCAGGAGAATCCCTTTCTTCAACGGGCCCATCGAATGCAGACTCCTCGAGTACGAACTTTACGAGGGAAGCCGTAAAGCGGGAAATTCCGAACCGGCTTCGAGGTGAAATGGAAAAGAACGACCTTGCCAAGTGGAACAAGGAACCCGTCCCGCCGGAAGAGATCCTCTCGAGGATCAAGCCGGGGATGAGCATCTTCCTGGGAACGGGAGTGGCGGAGCCGCGGACCCTCATCAAGCACCTCATGGCCTCCTCGCTTCCCAACCTCAAGGATCTCGACCTGATCCAGCTTCTCAGCTTCGGGGACGCCATCCCCCTGGACGGGCGATATGCCCAGAAATACCGGCTGAAGACCTTCTTCTCCGGATGGGTGGCCAGCGACGCGATCACGACGGGCCGCATCGACCTCATTCCCTACCGGTTCTCCCGGATCCCCGGTTTTTTCCGTTCCGGGATGGTGCGGCTCGACGCCGCCTTCGTCCGGGTCACTCCCCCGGACAGCCGCGGGTACTGCAGTCTCGGCCCTGCGGTGGACGTGGCCAGGCAAGCCATGGACCACGCCGAACTCGTCGTCGGCGAAGTGAGCGACGAGTTCCCCTTTGCGTTCGGGGACACCCTCGTCCACGTGGACGACCTCCACTTCATCGTCCGCTCCGAGGATCCCCCTTTTTATTTCCCCCGGTGGAAGACGGACGAACCCTTCGAACGGCTTGCCCACAATGTGGCATCGGTAATCGAGGATGGAAGCTGTCTGTGCTTTCTCGTGGGCGCCCTTTTCGAGGCCCTGGTGAAACCGCTCTCCAGGAAACGGGACCTGGGAATCCACTCCCTGCTGTGCACCGATCCCCTCATGGACCTCATCGAAAGCGGTGCCGTCACCAACCGGAACAAACGGTTCTTCAGGGGAAAGACCCTGGTATCCTACGCCCAGGGAACCAAGGAACTCATGGACTGGCTCCACAGGAACCCCCTGATCGAGTTTCAGGGAATCGACGTGGTGACCGATCCGCGGGGGGTGGGATTGAACGACCGGTTCATGGCCGTAATCCCCGCCCGCAAGATCGATCTCACGGGAAACATGGCGCTCCACACGGGAAAAGGAAACGTCACCGCCGGCCCCGGGGAAGTCCAGGAGTTGGTGGCCGGGGCCATCCATTCCAGGGAAGGGAGAACGATCGTCGCCCTGCCGAGCCGGAACCTGGAGGGAAAATCCAACATCCTCCTCTCCGCGGACGCCTACCCGAACCAGTTCACCTACCGGGAGTCCCTCGACTTCGTCATCACCGACCACGGCGTCGCCTCCCTCAGGGGGAGAACGGTCCGGGAACGGGCGCTGGCCCTCATCGACATCGCCCACCCCGACGACCGGGAACGGCTCGTGGAGGAAGCCCGGGAAGCCAACATTCTTTACCGGGACCAGGCCTACGTCACCGGGTCGGGCCGGCTTTACCCGGAGGACATCCATGTCGTCCGCACCTTCCGTGACGACCTGACGGTACGCTTCCGGGCCATCAAGCCCTCCGACGTGGACGAGATGCGGCGGCTTTTCTACCGGTTTTCCGACCAGGCGGTCTACTACCGGTATTTCAGCCGCATCAAGACGATGCCGCACATGAAGATGCAGGCCTACGTGAATGTGGATTACGAAAAAACCATGTCCGTCATCGGCACGATCGAGGAATCGGGAATGGAGCGCATCATCGCCGAGGGGCGGTACGTCCGGCTGGAAGGTTCCGGCCATGCCGACACGGCCTTCGTCGTCGACGAGAAGTACCAGGGGATCGGCATCGCCTCCTTTCTGTTCCACCTCCTCATCGACATCGCCAGGAAACGAAACGTCCGGGGATTCCGGGCGGACGTCCTCACGGACAACCAGGCCATGCTGAAGGTTTTCGAAAAGGCGCCCTTCCCGTTACAGGCCATGGTAAACGCGGGCGTGTACGAACTGACCCTGACCTTCCCGGAGGAGACCGATTCGGGGGAACCGGCCGGTCCGTCCCCTTCGTAAAAAAACGATACGAAATTGACGAAGCCGTAAAAAAAGTCTAAGAAAAGTGTTTTCGGCCGTTCGCAACGCCGTCCGGCCGATGCGCCCAAAGGGCCCTGAAAGGAGGAAACGCCCGATGAGGAAATTCCTGGCCGTTGCGCTTCTGTCCGTTGCGGCATTCCTGGCGGTTCCACTGCCCGGAGCCGCCGGCGAAGGAGACGTCCCCACCATCGCCGTCATGCCTTTTTCCAACGTGAACAAGGACAAGGAGACGGACTGGCTCTCCGAGGGCATCGCGGAAACGCTGACCACCAAGCTCGGAAGCGTCCGGCGGATCCGGGTCGTGGAGCGGCAGCGGATCGACGCGGTCCTCAACGAGGTGAGCCTCGGCCAGAGCGGCGTCATCGATCCGGAATCGGCCGCCAAGGCGGGGAAGGTGCTCGGGGCGGAAACGGTGGTCACCGGCGCCTACCAGAAAATGGGGGAGAATCTCCGCCTGACCGCCCGGTTTGTCAAGGTGGAAACGGGGATCGTCTCCAACACGGCCATGGTCACCGGGGACTACAACGACATCTTTTCCCTGGAAGACGACATGGCCGACAACATTCTGAGAAACCTGGGGATCGAGACCTCGACCTCGGAAAAGCAGAAGATCGCCAAGAACCCCACGACCTCGGTGGCGGCGTACAAGAGCTACACCCAGGGCGTGAACCTCATGAAGAAGGACCAGTTCGATGACGCAAAGGCCTACCTGGACGAGGCGGTCCGGGCGGACCCGAACTTCAGCGAGGCAAGGGAGGACCTGGCATTCGTCGATTGGGCAAGACCGTCGGCCAACTCGAGCCTTTACCTGAAAAAGATCGACAAGCCCTTCAGCGTCACCTTCGACGCCATGATCCAGGCCGCCCGCACCGCCGGTATGGACGTCCGGGGCGTAAATAAAAAGAAGGGGATTCTCCGGGTGCACCAGTCCATGAGCCTCCTTCACGGGGGCCATGACATCGAGGTCGAAATCAAGAGCCTGAAAAACGCGAGCGGCGTCCGCATTTTCTCCCAGGCGGAAAAGGTCTTCTGCATCGGCATGCGGCCCCTTTACGACTGGGGGCAGAGCCGGGACGCCATCGAAAAGCTCGTGGGGGCCTTCGAACTGGAGCTGTACCGGGGAAGGAGCTGAAGAAAAAGGGGGGTGCCCGATGAGGAAATTCCTGGCCGCGGCGCTTCTGGCCGTCGCGGCGTTCCTGGCGGTTCCACCACCCGGAACCGCCGGCGAAGGAGACGTCCCCACCATCGCCGTCATGCCTTTTTCCAATGTGAACAAGGACAAGGAGACGGACTGGCTTTCCGAGGGCATCGCGGAAACGCTGACCACCAAGCTCGGAAGCGTCCGGCGGATCCGGATCGTGGAGCGGCAGCGGATCGACGCGGTCCTCAACGAGGTGAGCCTCGGCCAGAGCGGCGTCATCGATCCGGAATCGGCCGCCAGGGCGGGGAAAGTGCTCGGGGCGGAAACGGTGGTCACCGGCGCCTACCAGAAAATGGGGGAAAAGCTCCGCCTCACCGCCCGGTTCGTCAAGGTGGAAACGGGAGTCGTCTCCAACACGGCCATGGTCACGGGGAACTACAACGACATCTTTTCCCTGGAAGACGACATGGCCGACGACATCCTGAACAATCTGGGGATCGAGGCGTCGGACGCGGAAAAGCGGCAAATCGCACGGAATCCCACGGCTTCGGTGGCGGCATACAAGAACTACACCGAGGGCGTGAGCCTCATGAAGAAGGACCGGTTCGACGATGCGAAGGCCTACCTGGACGAGGCGGTCCGGGAAGACCCGAACTTCAGCGAGGCAAGGGAAGAACTGGCCTTCGTCGAATGGGCCAGGCCGTCGGCCAATTCGAGCCTTTACCTGAAAAAGATCGACAGACCCTCCGGCGTCACCTTCGACGCCATGATCCGGGCCGCCCGCGCCGCCGGCATGGAAGTCAAAAGCTCAAACAGGAAAATGGGGGTCATCAGGATTCACCAGTCCCTGAGCCTTCTCCATGGGGGACACGACATCACGGTCGAAATCAAGAGCCTGAAAAACGCGAGCGGCGTGCGCATCTTCTCCCAGGCGGAGAAGGTCTTCCTCATCAAGATACGGCCCGTTTACGACTGGGGACAGAGCCGGAAAGCCATCGAAAAGCTCGTGAACGCCTTCGAGAGGGAGTTGAACAGGAGAAGATCCTGAACCACCAGACGACGGCATCATAAAAAATCGGTTTCCCCTGCATTTCCGGACTTTTTCCCTTGACAGGAAAAAATCGCGCTGTTACGTTACCATGTATGGCAGCCAGGCAGAAAGAAACGGATTTCAACAACTATTTCGATTTTCTCTGGGAAAAGGCCCAGGGGAGGGCCTTGACCAAGGGACAGTTCATGAAGGCTTCGGGACTGTCCGCCCAGCGTTTCAGCGAGTTTTCCCAGCAGTCGAGGAACATCACCGCGGAATACTTCCTCAAGATGCTCGGGGGGCTCGGCCTGACGCCGGAGGAAGTGGAACGGGAAAGCGGAACCTCCTTTTCGGAAGACCAGGCCCTTCAGCTTCGGTTCGACAGTTTCGTGAACAGCCAGAGGGCGCTGATCGAAGAGCTGATGCGGAACCCGGAAAAGCTCCAGGTCTGCAAGGCCGTGATCGCACTGAAGGGGTTCTGGGAAAATCGGCAGATCCAGAGGGTCATGAACCGTCTGAAAAACGTCTCTGCGGTTCGCCGGTTTTTCAACCTCCCGGAGATTCGTCCCTCCTGACTTCCGCCCCGGAGAGAGATCTTCCTTACCGCCCCGGACCGGCCGGATCGGGGGTGGAGGGGGAGTTTTGTTTTCTGTCATGAAGGACAAGAGTCAGCCGGTTTTTGTCGCCCTCCCTCCTGTAACGGATATCGTCGACCATGTTCCGGATGATGTGAATGCCCAGCCCGCCCAATTGCTGCCGGCCGATGTCGCATTCGAATACCGGTTTTTCCGCGTTCAGGAGGTTGAAAGGCCTGCCCCGGTCGACGATCTCGATCCGGAGGATCCCTCCCGGCTCCTGGAGGCAGGCGACTTCCACCTCGCCGGAATGTTCCGTGTACGCGTAGCGGCAGATATTGACCATCGCCTCTTCCACGGCGAGTTCCAGATCGATGATGCGCCTTCCGGAAAAACCCGCCCGGGCCGCACAGGAACGGACGAATTCCAGGATGCGCTCCAACTGGTCTATTTTTGCAGCCGATCTAACCGTTTCCGCCATGACCCGCCACCGGGGACAACTCACCGCGGCATTGCTTCCAATGCTTCCTGAACGGATCCGAAGATCCGGAAAATATCGACGAAATGGGAGATCTCGAAAACCTCCTTCACCGGTCCCCGCAGATCGGACAGGAAAAGAAGACCGTCCAGCTTCTTCAATTCCTTCGCCGTGGAAAGGATGCTCCTGAGACCGGCGCTGCTGATGTACTCGAGTCCTCCCAGATCTACGACGAACAGGACTTCCCCCTCCTCGATCATTTCCTTCATCCTGTCCTCAAACTGGGGGGCCGAGACCTCCCCCAGCCTGCCCTGAAGACGGACAATCCGCACATCACCGATCTTTTCCGTATCCATTCCTTTACCCCCCGTGGCATGATCCCTGTGTTCCCCGCCGTTCCGGCAGGTTCCATGACTGTTTCCATATCAGAACGGGAAGGGTCTTACAATGCCGAATCATGCCGCGGGAATGAGGAAAGTGGGAAAACGGGGACACTGAGTCTCCGGAAAAGCCGGGACACTTCCCGCATTTTTCTAAGGAAAAATACGGGAAGTGTCCCTGGTTTTTCCGTCAGCGTCCCTGGTTTTTCCGTCAGTGTCCCTGGTTTTCTCGTTCCCGTTTCTCCGGTTTCCACCTTGAGAAATCCATTTTTTTCTGTTATTTTTTTTTATTATGGTCAAGGAAACGATCCCTGCGACACCGGCCGTGCGCTTTCTGAAGCAAAACGGGGTCCCATTCGTCCCCTGCCCCTACAAGTACGAGGAAAAGGGAGGGACGGCGAGGGCCGCCCGGGAACTCGGTGTGGATGAATACGCCGTCGTCAAGACCCTCGTCATGGAAGACGACGGGAAAAATCCCCTCATCATCCTGATGCACGGAAACAGGCAGGTTTCCACCAAGGCCCTTGCGCGGCACCTGGGAGTGCGCGCGGTCCAGCCCTGCGAACCGGGAACGGCGCAGAGGCACACGGGATACCTGGTGGGCGGCACCTCCCCCTTCGGGACGAAGAAAACCCTTCCCCTGTACGTGGAGGAAACAATTCTCGAGCTGCCGGCCATCTTCATCAACGGGGGCAAAAGGGGGTTTCTCGTCCGGATCTCCCCTTCCGATCTCGTCCGCCTGCTTTCGCCCAAGCCGGTCAGGGCCGCCTATTAGAGGTCTTTCATGGAAAAGGGAACTGCGCGCCATGAAACGGGGTCCCTCCAGGAGCCGGAGGAAGATGCGGCGGCGGAGCCGTTCCGGACGGTGAGGATCCGCAAAGACCCGCCGGAAAGCGAAAAAACCGGGGAACTCCGGTACTGGTGCAACCGTTTTCATGATCTCGGCCTAGCGCCGGTTTTCCGGGGGCGCTCCATGGGAAATCTGAGCTTCCGGATCCGGGAGGGGGAAAACGCCTTCGTCATCACCGCCTCGGGACTCGCCCTGAAACAGGACCTTGCCGGCGAAGCCTTCGTCTCCGTTTACGGAACGGCGGACGGGGGAAAGGCGGTGCTCGCGGGCGGAACGGGAACCCCATCCTCGGAAAGCCTGCTCCACTTTCATGTGTATGAGGCGAGAAAGGACGTCATGGCGATTTTTCACGGCCACTCGCGGGAGATTCTGAAAAAAGCCGATCTGCTTGGGCTTCCGGCGACGGAAACGGCGGAACCTTTCGGATCGATGGAGCTTGTCCGAAGCGTTCTCGGCGTTCTCGGGAATCACTCCTTCCTGATCCTGCGGAAGCATGGCTTCCTCTCCCTGGGACGCACCATGAGAGAAGCCGGGGAACGGGCCGAGGCGGTTCTGAGCCGCGCCGGGAGCCTCGAGGAAAGAATGACGGAGGGAACATGAAGAAAACCGCACGGGGGAATTTTTTCAATCTCTATCGCCACGGGTTCATCCGTGTCGCCGTGTGCGTTCCCGAAGTCCGGGTGGCCGATCCGGGATTCAACGGGGAAAGCTGCATCCGCCTGGCCGTGGAAGCCGCGGAAAACGACGCCGTCCTCGCCCTCTTTCCGGAACTCGTTCTTTCCGCTTACTCCAACGAGGATCTGTTCCACCAGGACGCCCTCCTCGAGGGAGCGCTGAAGGCCCTGGAACGGCTGGTCAAGGTCTCCCGGAAACTGGATACGATTCTCCTGGCGGGGTTTCCGCTCCGGGTGGACGCCATGCTCTTCAACTGCGCCGCCGTCATTCACCGGGGCAGGATTCTCGGCGTGCCGGTCAAATCCTATCTCCCCAATTACAGGGAATTCTACGAGGCGAGGCAGTTCGCCTCTGCATCCGAAGCCCGGTCGGACACGATCGACCTCCTCGGCCAGAAGGACATCCCGTTCGGCCCCAATCTTCTCTTCACGGTGGAAAACATCCCCGGATTCACCCTTTTCACGGAAATCTGCGAGGACCTCTGGGTTCCCATCCCCCCGTCGAGTTACGCCTGCCTCGCGGGAGCGACGGTGATCGCGAACCTTTCCGCGTCCAACGTGACCGTGGGAAAATCGGAATACCGGGCGTGTCTCGTATCGAATCAATCGGCCCGCTGCATCTCGGCATACCTTTACTCCTCGGCCGGCCCCGGGGAGTCGACGACGGACCTCGCCTGGGACTGCCACGCCATGATCCATGAAAACGGAACCCTCCTGGCGGAGTCGGAGCGTTTCCTCCAGAAATCCCAGGCAATCTACGGAGAAGTGGACCTGGACCGGCTCATCCAGGACCGGATGCGCATGACGACGTTCCGGCAGAACGCCCGCATCCACGGGAAAGCCCTCCGGAAATTCAGGAAGATCCCCCTGACGGTGAAGGTCCCCGACCGGAGGATTCTCCTTACCCGGGACATCCCCCGCTTCCCCTACATACCGGCGGACCCGGGGAAACGGGACCAGCGGTGCTACGAGGTCTACAACATCCAGGTCCAGGGCCTGGCCAAGCGCCTCCAGTCGGCGGGAATGGGCAACGTGGTGATCGGGGTTTCCGGGGGACTCGACTCGGCCCACGCCCTGATCGTGGCGGCCCGGACGATGGACCTCCTGGGCCGTCCCCGGTCCCGCATCCTGGCCTATACCATGCCGGGATTCGCAACGACGGGGAAAACCTACGGCAACGCGCTCCGTCTCATGAGGTCCCTCGACGTGGAAGTGAACGAGCTCGACATCCGGCCGAGTTCCATGCAGATGTTCCACGACATCGGGCATCCCTTCACGGAAGGGGAAGAGGTGTACGACACCACGTTCGAAAACGTCCAGGCGGGAGAGCGGACCTCCCACCTGTTCCGGATCGCCAACCACCGGAACGGGCTGGTGCTCGGAACGGGAGACCTGAGCGAGCTTGCCCTCGGGTGGTGCACCTACGGCGTCGGAGACCACATGTCCCATTACGCGGTGAATGCCAGCGTCCCCAAGACCCTCATCCAGCACCTCATGCGGTGGGTCGCCCAGGCGGGAATCTTCCCCGGCGAGACTTCCCGGATCCTCCTGGACATTCTGGACACGGAAATCAGCCCCGAACTGATCCCCGGCGACGGCGGAGACCAGCCGTCCCAGAAATCGGAATCCGTCATCGGTCCTTACGAACTCCAGGACTTCAACAACTTCTACATCACCCGGTTCGGATATCTGCCGTCCAAGGTCGCCTTCATGGCCTACTGCGCGTGGCGCGACCCGCTTCGGGGCCACTGGCCGGACATCCCGGAGAACGGGAGAAACGCGTACGCCATCGAAGAAATCCGGAAATGGCTCAATGTGTACCTGCACCGGTTTTTCAAGACAAGCCAGTTCAAGCGGACCTGCATCCCCAACGCCCCCAAGGTGGGATCCGGCGGGTCTCTTTCCCCCCGGGGGGATTACCGGGCCCCGAGCGACAGCGAGGCGGCGGTGTGGCTCGAAAACGCCGGGAACATCCCGGAGGGGGACGAGGAAGCTCAATGAAAAGCGATTACAGGGACTTCGATGCAACGGAATTGTACTGCCCGAAATGCCGGAGGGCCGTTCCCGTCCGGAAGCGGCTTCTCCTGGTCCTTGCCGAGGGGGACCAGTACGATTACAGTTGCGCCTACTGCGGTACTTCCGTGGGGGACAAGATGGACAAGAAGAAGGACAACCTGAGAATTCCCCGATGAGCAGGCAAAACGGGACGGCTTTGTAAAAAAAAGCCGCGGTCCGTGACAGACCGCGGCTTTCTTATTTTCCTGCAGGCTCCGTTACCGGCCGATGACGTACCGGTAGGGATCCACTTCCTCTCTCAGGATGGCGAGTTCCTGCTCCGTGGGGGGCGGGTTCTCGATGATCTTCGCGGCCTTGATGAGTTCGAAGCCGCAGTTCTCCTCGACGTCCTTCAGACCGAACCCGTGGTTCAGGGCGACGATCCGCATCCTCTTGGATTCGGGTTCGAAGTCCATGACGGCCATGTTCGTGATGATCTTGTAAGGACCGGCGCCTACGGCAAGGCCGCACTTGGCGCGGGAATCGCCGCCGTTGATCCAGCCGGGGGTCGTGACGTAGGTGCATCTCTCCACGAACCGCTTGCTGTCCTGGGGGGTCATGACCATCATTCTCCAGGCGAAGGAGGCGAAATCGTTCGCACCGCCGCTGCCGGGGAAGCGGACTTTCGGCTTCTGGTGGTCCGAACCGATTCTCGTCGAGTTCAGGTTTCCGTACATGTCGATCTCGGCGCCGCCGAGGAAGGTGTAGTCCAACATGCCCCGGCATCCCGTTTCCATGACGTCGGGCATGCTGCTGGCCATGCAGGCTTTCCAGGTCGTACGGCTGTCACCCACGGAAATGGGCATTTCGGGAACCAGGGGGGCGACACCGCCCGCCTCGAAAATAATCGTCAGGTTGGGGGATTTCGTCTTCTGGGCCAACATGGCGGCCGCACAGGGAGCGCCCGTTCCGACCCCTACGCAAGCACCGTCCTCGAGTTCTCTGGCGGCGGTGCATATCATCAATTCCATCGTGTTAAAGTCAGCCATTGTCTCCTTACCTCCTCGTTATTGTCTGGCGCCTCTGAACAGCCACTCTTTCTGCCGCAGCATCTGCATCTTGCGGATCCCGCCGTTCCTCTCGATGTACTCGAAGTGGTCCTGGACACCGTAGATGTTCTTGTCGAGGAACTTCTTGAACGCTTCGGGATCTTTCTCCACCTTCAGCCATTCCCGCAGATGGTCTTCATCGGAGAAGTACTCCTGGTACATGTTGCCGGGATAGCTTCCGTAGGGAACTTCACAGACGGCGTCGACACAGTAGTAGGGAATGAAGGTCATGGTCGGGTCTCTCCGAATCTCGTCGTTCGGGATGAGCCGTTCGCAGGTGATGATGACCTTCTTGGAGGAGCGTGCAATGTCCCAGTCGGACATGAGGATGCCCCGAACCCGGCAGTTCCCGTAGATGTCCGCCTCATGCGCATGGATGACGGCCACATCGGAATAGAGGGCGGGGACGAGGGTGTACTTCTGGCCCGTGAAGGGGCACTCCGAGACCGCGGCTGCACTGTACTTGAACGTGTCCGTCCCCATCATGTTGCGGATGGGGTGGAAGGAGACGCCTGCCGCGGCTGCTTTGTAACGGGCGGACATGGTGTAGTTCGTCCACTCGGTGACTTCCACCTCGCCGCTCTGCATGTAGGCCCTCGCGTTGGGGGACAGACCTCTCGCCTCGAGCCCGATGATGTAGGCGATATCGCACCGGTTGAACACCTTCCCGGCGGAGAGGATCTGGAAGTCGTGGGTCGCCGTGTGCCCGGCGAGGCCGAGGTCTTTTTTCTTCTGTCTCAGGATTTCATGGAGAACCGATATGGGGACCCGGTTGGCGCCGAAACCGCCGACGGAAATATAGTCCCCATCCTTGATCAGTTCCTTCACCGCCTCTTTTACGGTCGTCAGCTTGCTCACCAGGGCGCGGCTCTTGTGTCTGAAAAATTCCCGCGCTTTGTCCGCATCGGGATCCGTAAAGATCCTACCGACTCCTTTTTCTATTACGTCCACTGTCTGATACCTCCTCCTCTTTATTCGCTACCCTCCGGTCTTTCTCACGAAAAAACCGACCGGAAGGCTCGATCGCAAGTCATCTGGAAATTGCGGACTTCCCCCATCCAATTCGGGGCGACTCTTACCATAAATAAAGAAACTTATCAAGGAAAATCGAAGGGAAAACATCACCTCAGCCTCGTCATTTCCTTTTGTCTTTCATGGCTTTTTGCAGTTTTTCCGCAAGGAGGCCGAAGCCGCCGTTGCCCTCTCCGGAGACCACGGGACGGTCCCGGTCCCTTCCCGCCGCACCGCCGAGGTACTCTCCGAGGACCTCCCGGCTGTGGGCGTTCTCGTGGCAGTACACGCAGAGGTTTTCCCAGTTGCTCCCGTCGGGGGGGTTGTTGTGGTGGTTCCCGTCGCGATGGTGGACCGTCAGAAGATGGCGGTTCGCCTCGTCGAACACCCGCCCGCAGTGGGCGCACACGAGCCCGTGAATCCGCAGCGACCGTTCGCGGTAGTCCTCGCCGGGCGGCTTTTTCGCCTCCTCCTTCATCCCGCGGACGACTTCGTCGGGGGAACGGCCGGACGCTCCCGGCTCCTTCCGGACCGCACCCTTCACCCGTCTGCCGTCGCTGCTGAAGGTCAACCTGGCCATGAAGGCGTTCTTCCCTCTACGAACCGATCTTCTCGAAACGGCGGGACACTTCCTTCCAGTTCAGGATGTCCCAGAAGCCCTCGACGAATTTCGCCCGGAGGTTTCTGTAATCGACATAGTAGGCGTGCTCCCAGACGTCGAGGACCATGAGAAGGGTGAACATGGGATAGACGTTCACGTTGTGTTTCTCCACCTGCATGATCACGGGCCGCCCCGTGAGCCGGCAGAAGGAAAGCGCGGCCCAGCCGGATCCTTCCACGGAAACCGCCGCCTGGGTGAATTCCTTCCGGAACCGGTCCACCGATCCGAACTCCTCCTTCAGGGCCTTTTCCAGGCCCCCCTCCGGTCCGCTCCCGCCTTTTCCCTTGGGGGCCAGGTTCCCCCAGAAGAGGGAGTGAAGGACGTGCCCCCCGATGTTGAAGGAGAGTTCCTTCAGGAGCGCCTTCTGATCGAGGTCGACCCCTTCCTTCCGCGCCTTGTCGAACTTCTCCAGGAGCCCGTTCGCCCCGGTGACATAGGCCTGGTGGTGCTTCTGGTGATGGAGCGTGAGCTGCTCTTCCGAAAGGACCGGTGCCAGGTCCCCGTAACCGTAAGGAAGTTTCGGCAGTTCGTAGAATTTCGCCATGGGATTCTTTCTCCTTTCCCTGTCAGAAGATGTCCATTCGGACATATTTTTTCACGGTATCTTCCATCAACGCGACTTTATCCTCGTCTCCCCGGGCCAGAATGGGTTCGAAGCAGTCCACTTCCCTGGCCACCTGGTAGGTGTCGCCGGACGCCAGGAGGAGGGGGATGTTCCGCTCCGCCGAGAGGGCCAGGATCGTCGGGGGTGGAACGATGTTGTTCGTGATGAGAATGCAGGCGGTGTCGCTCTCCAGGCCGGCCACGATCATGTCGCTCTGGTCCCCGCTCGTGATGAGCAGCTTCCCTTCCCGCCTGAAAAGGGGGTCCCGCTGGGCGGCGTGGGCGTTCATGGCGCCGATGAAGACGTTCCGGATGACGTTTCCCAGTCCCTCCCCGCCGGCGATCACCTTGACGAAAAGCCGCTCCGCCAGGATCGCCGCCCGTACATAGGTCAGTTCCCGGATAAAGGGAACGATCCCGAGAAGGGGGAACCCCATGGCCTCGATCTCCTTGCTGAAGACCCTTTCGAAATCGTCCCGGTCCTCCGCCTTGTTGACGATGACGCCTGCCACGGATACGGCACCCAGCTCCACGGAACGTTTCAGGAAGGTGAGATCGTCCATGACGGGGCCCTCCCCGCCGCTCAGGACCAGGATCAGCTTGCCCGCTCCCAGTCTCGCCAGGGAGAGGGCGTCCAGGTGGACCGAGGCGCCGGAGCAGAGATCGCCCCCCGCCTCGATGAAAGCCCGCCCCTCCCCCCGTCCGGTCATGTCGAGGAGTTTCTCCTTGATGGAGTTCTCGTCGTACATGTATCGGACTTTGGCATGCTCGAACCCGATGCTCATCTCCTCCGGGTCCGTGGAAAGGCCGAAGACCTGCGTCACAACGGCGGAGTCGTAATCCCAGAGCCTTTTCTTCCGGTAGAACAACCGGTCCCCGAAAGGCTTGATATAGGAAAAAGGCGCTCCCAGGACCTTCGCCATTCCCACGATCAGGCTGGTCTTTCCGGCGCTTTTCCTCGTCGAGGCCACGATAACCCGTTCCATGAAACTCACCTCTCTTCTTTCGCGAGCAGGACCCGTACGTCCACGGCCCTGGCTCCCCGGCCCTCGTCGTAGACGACCAGGGGATTGATTTCAATATCGCTCACTTCCCGGCACTGGAACACCATTTCCCCCAGAAGGAGGATCGTATCGACCAGGGTGCGGATGTCCTTCGGGCTTTCGCCCCGGACGCCGAGAAGAAGCGGATAGGACCGGATCTCCCGGATCATGGAAAGCACTTCCCCCCGGTCCAGGGGATAGGACCGGAAGGCGACATCCTTCATCACCTCCACGTAAATCCCTCCCAGGCCGACCATGACGATGGGGCCGAAGGACGGATCGATCTTCGCCCCCGCGATCATTTCCGTCCCCCCTTTGACCATTTCGGCGACCTCGACGCCCTGGATCCTGGCGCCGGGGACCCGGGTCCTGCAGTTCTGCAGGATCGCCTCGTAGGCGTCCATGACCTCCTTTTCATTGTCCAGATCGAGGGCCACTCCGCCGGCGTCGCTCTTGTGAACGATGTCCCGGGAAACGACCTTCATGACCACGGGATACCCGATGTCCCTGGAAGCCTCCACGGCCTCCCCGAGGGTGGACGCCAGCCGCGTCCGGGGGACGGGGACGCCGCTGATTCCCATCAGTTTCTGGGCCTCCCCGGCCAGAAGAAAATGACGGCCCTCCGCCTGGATGGGCCCGATGATGCCCCGCAGGGCCTCCCGGTCGACGGCGGGAACGTCGAAAGCCTCCTTCCGGCTTTCCCGGTAGCGGCGGCAGGCATAGGCCGCTCCCAGCGGGGAAATCGCCTCGTACACGTCGCTGAACACGGGAACCTGTTCCCTGGAAAGGCGGGAAACCGTCGCCTCCGTGGACTCGCCGCCGAACAGCGAAAACGTGACCGGTTTTTCCCTCTCCCGGTATTTCCGGTAATTTTCATGGACCATGCCGGGAAGCTTCCCGGCGTCGAACACGGCGGTCTCGCAGTACAGGGCGATGACGGAGTGAACGTCGTCCCGTTCCAGGGCGGCTTCGAGAGCCCGGTCGTAGTCCCCCGCCTCCGCCCCTCCCGTCAGGTCCACGGGATTTCTCGTGGACCCGAATTCGGGGGTCACCGGGGAAAAGATGTTCTTCAGGACCTCCAGGTCGTCGTAGAGGTGGATGCCGAATTTCTCACAGGCGTCGGTGGCAAGGACGCCCATTCCCCCTCCGTTCGTGATGATCACCGTTTCCTCCCCCCGGGGAAGGGGATTCACGGAAACGTAGCGGCACCAGTCGAAGGCGTCCTTGACGGTCTCCGCCCGAAGCGCGCCGCACTGCCTGGCCACGGCGTCGAAGACCCGGTCCGATCCCGCCAGGGATCCCGTGTGGGACGCCGCGGCGGCCGCCCCCCGGGCGGAGCGCCCCGACTTGACGACGATCACCGGTTTCACCGCCGTCGCCTCCCTCAGGGCCTTGATGAACCGTTCGCCCTCCCGGACGCCCTCGATGTACATGAGGATGACCTTCGTCTCCTCCTGGGGGACGAGGTATTCGAGGAGGTCGGCCTCGTCCACGTCCGCCTTGTTCCCCACGGAACAGATGGCGGAAAGACCGATGTTCTCCGTGTACGTCTTTCCGATCATGGCCAGACCGAGCGCCCCGCTCTGGCTGATGATGGCCACGCCCCCGGGCCGGATCGTCGAAGGGCCGAAGGTCGCGTTCAGGGACGCGGCGGCGGAATAGATTCCGAACATGTTCGGGCCGACGATCCGCATGCCCGCTTCCCGGGCCAGGGAGACCACTTCCCGTTCCCCGCGGAGATTTCCCACTTCGGAAAATCCGGAGGTGATGACGAGGAGGTACTTCACCCCCTTCCGCCCGCAATCCTCCACCGCCGCGCGGACGAATTTCGCCGGCACGGTGATGACCGCGACATCGACCTCGCCCGGAACGGCCTCCACGTTCTCATGAACGGGAAGCCCCAGGATTTCGCCGCCCCGGGGATTCACGGGGGCGATCCTCCCCGCGTAACCGCCGGAGTGGATGTTCTCCAGGATCTTGTACCCGATCTTCCCCGGGTCGGCCGATGCCCCGACGACCGCGATGGAACGGGGTTCGAAAAGACGGCGGATGTTTCCGTCTTCATCTTTGCGATTCATGAAACAGACCTCTTCATAACGTCGAAGGATTCCGGAGAATCCCTTTTACCGGAAAGACATCCGGCACCCCGGAGAGGTTCCGGAGCCGTCTTTTTCCTCGGCGGGAGCCTTCGTCAGGAACGGAAGGACATGCGGAGTTCATAGACCCCTTCGGCCACCCGCCTCTCCATATCGAAGCCCATCTTCTCGAAGACATGAAGCATGGGTTTGTTTTCCACGAGCACCTCCGCGGTGAAACCGAGGAGGCCCTGCTTCTTTGCCAGGTATGTGAGATAGGAAAGGATTTCCGTGGCGATGCCGCGGCCCTGCTCGTCGTCGCGGACGGCGAAGGCCACCTCCGCCGTGTGCGTCCGCTCGTCGATGCCGTACTGTCCCATGCCGACGATGGTTTCCCGGATCTTCCTGTCCACCACCGCCACGATCGCCATCTCCTTCGAATAGTCGATGACGGTGAAGTCCTGCAGGCGCTCGTGGGGGATGTCCTTCCGGGCGGAGATGAACCTCCGGTACAGGCTGCTGTCGGAAAGGGAATAGAAAAAATCCTTGAGGAGCGGCTCGTCGCTGATCCGGACGGGCCGGAGATAGATGTTCATGCCCGTTTTCGTCGTCCGGTAGCCCTCGAGACTTTCAGGGTACTCCCCTTTCTTTCCCGGAATGTAGCTCTGGTCGCGGTAGATGAGACCCGCTTTCTTCGCCTCCTCGATGAGCCAGGGCCGGAACCGGGGATGAGCGATGGATATGAGTTCCATGGCCCGCTCCCGGATGTTTCTGCCGTGGAGGTACACGATCCCGTACTCGGTGACCACGTAATGGATGTCGCCGCGGTTCAGGGTGGCCCCGGCGCCCTCCTTCAGGAATGGGACGATCCGGGAGATCTCCCCCCCGGACGCCGTGGAAAGCATGGCCAGGATCGTTTTCCCGTTTTTCGCGAGGACGGCCCCGCGCATGAAATCCGCCTGCCCTCCGATGCCGCTGTAGAACACCTTGCCGATCGATTCGGCGCTTGCCTGTCCCGTCAGATCGATTTCCAGGGCCGAATTGATGGCCGTCATGTTTTCGTGCTGGGCGATGACGAGGGGATCGTTCGTGTAGTCGATGGTCCGCAGTTCGATCATGGGGTTGTCGTGAAGATATTCGTAAGTTTCCGGCGCCCCCATGCAGAAGGCGGCGATGGTTTTTCCCCGGTTCAGCGATTTGCGGCTGTTGGTGACGACCCCATCCTTCATGAGTTCCACGATGCCGTCGCCGATGAGCTCCGTGTGGACCCCGAGATCCTTCTTCTCCTTCAGGCTTTTCAGAATGGCGTTGGGGATGCTCCCGTACCCCACCTGGATGGTGTCCCCGTTCTGAACGAGCCGCGCCACGTAGCGGCCGATCTTCTGGATCTCTTCGGAATCGGTGCCGGTGTGGTATTCCAGAAGCGGTTCCTCGAAGGGATAGACAAAGTTCACGTCCCGGATGTGGATGAACCCGTCCCCGTGCACCCGGGGCATGCAGGAATTCACCTGGGCGATGACGATCCGGGCGCATTCCACCGCCGCCTTGTCGATGTCCACGCTGACGCCGAGGCTCATGTACCCGTGCTTGTCCGGAAACGAGGTCTGGACGAGAGCCACGTCGATGGGAACGATGCGGCGGTACAGGAGGCTGGGGACCTCGGACAGGAAGATGGGGGTGTAATCGGCCATTCCCCGGTTCACCGTATCGCGGGTGTTGTCGCCGACGAAGAAGGAGTTGTGCCGGAAATTGGACTTGAATCTCTGGTCCGTGTAGGGGGCGACGCCGAGCGTCCAGACATGAAGCACCTCGGCGTCGAAAAACGACTTGGGGTGCCCGTCGACATAGCGGATGAGCGCATCCACCAGGGACCGGGGCTCGCCGCAGCCCGTGCTGATGAAAATGCGGTCTCCCCGGTGGATGTTCTGGAAGAACGTGTTCTCGGGGACGAATTTTTCAGGGTAAAGGGCCTTCAGTTCCTCGATCTTCCGTTGGTTGATCTCACGCTGAAGGCTGTGCCAATACCTCTCCTCCCCGGGACGGGAAGGTTTCTCTTCCATGAACGCTTCCTTTCCGGGTGGAATCCCCTCATCCCGCATTCCGCACCGGCCCTCGTCCCCATCATCTGCCCCGAGGAAACTATAGCCTCGGGGGGTGCCGCGGGTCAAGGTGAAAATTCCCTTCCCGCCGGGATGCGGGTTTCCGGCAAGATCAGGGGGCGCCCTCCGTCTCGGAACGGGCGCCCCCATACGGCCGTTAATTTCCCCGTGCCGTTCTCACACGGGGAGATACAGAAGTCCGAGGATAAACACGATGGCACTCACCACGAGAACCACCATGGTGTACCCGACGATTTCACGGGCCTTCAGCCTGGTGATCCCCAGGAGGGCCAGCGCCCAGAAGGGCTGGAGCATGTTCGTCCATTCATCGCCGTAGGCCACCGCCATGATCGTCTTGTTCATGTCGAAGTTCATGGCCTGGGCCGCCTTCACCATGATGGGCCCCTGAACCGCCCACTGGCCGCCGCCGGAGGGAACGAAGAGGTTCACCAGGCCGGCGCTGAGGAACGTGAAGACGGGATAGGTTGTCGCCGTGGAGATGACGACGAACCAGTTGGCGATGATGGCCACGAGGCCGGAGTACTTCATCATCCCCATGATTCCCGCGTAGAAGGGGAACTGGACGATGATCCCGGCGCAGGCCTTGGCGCCTTCGCTGACGGCCCGGATGTAGTTGATCGGGGTTCGCTGGAAGAGGATGCCCAGGAACAGGAACGTGAAGTTCACGATGTTCAGGTCAAGGGCGAATCCCTTGGTGTAGAAGAACCAGACGACATAAATCATGCCGGCGATGCCGATGATCCCGGAGATGACGACGCTGTTTTCGATCTTGTCCGCCACAACCATCTTTTCCCGGGGAATGACCTTGACCTCCTCTTTTTTCACCAGGTCCGGGTCCACATCGACGATGGTCTCCATCTCCTCCTTGTTCTTCGGGGCCATGAGCATGCACACCAGGGGAATGAGCAGGATGAGTACGATGGAAATGACGATGTTCATGGTGCTGAAAAGGGTCAGGCGGGACGGGATGACTCCGATCTCGTTCACCAGGAAGTGCTTATCCGTGGCCACCAGGAGAGGAGCCGAAGCGGAAAGACCGCCGTGCCAGGTGAGGAACCCGGCATAGCCGGCCGCGCCGAGAAGGGGATAGTGCATGGGAATCCCACGGAGCTGGCCGCTCCTGCCGACCTCGCGGGCCATGAGGGCTCCCACGATGATCCCGAGGCCCCAGTTGATCCACGACGCGATCGCCGCGGTAAAGCCGACGAGAAAGATCGCCCCGGCCTGGTGCTTGGGAATCTCCGCCAGATGCTCGATCCACCTTCGTACAAGGGGAGACGTCGCCAGGGCGTGCCCGGTGACGAGAATCAGGCACATCTGCATTGCGAAGGAAAGGAGTTCCCAGAAACCCTTGTACCAGTGCTGGATCATCTGGAAGGGGCCGCTGTCCGTCAGGATGAGCCCCAAGAGGTACGTAATGAAGGTAAGAAGGATCGCGAACAACATCGGATCCGGCATCCATTTCCGCGCCCATTTGTCAAAGACGCGCCCCATTGCTCTGATCATGGCCTACCTCCTTTTGCATTCACCTGTTGAAGGATCCATCCACGGAGGAAATCCCGAATGTTCCTGAAATCGATGCATCACCCCCTTCCCAGTGAATTCTTCCTCCGCGGCGGTTCATGAAGAACGCCCGCCCGGTCCATCGGGCCGGAACCGGTGCATGCCTGTTCTCCAGCCGTCCCCGGAGGACGGAAACCTCCGCCTCAAGCCGACGATGACTTCTCCTGCTCCGAAAGCGCGCGACGACCCGGCGGAACCCCTTTATTCCGAAGTTGTATTGTTTCCTGCAGCGACACGGATCCGAAAAGCATCCTCCGCCGGATTCTTTCCTGTCATGTCGTACGGTGCCCCCCGGCAGGATTTCAGCTTACGATATAAAGAAATGTGAAATCTGTCAATTGCATTGTCCGTTCAGGAACCCTCCTTCCAGAGCATTCGGGCGTCCACGGCCGCGGAAACCGTTTCCCCGCAGATGAAGGGATTGACGTCCATCTCGACGAGATCGGGGATTTCCAGGGCGAGACGGGAGATCCGGAGAAGAACGTCCGCGAGTTGTTCCAGGTCCGCACCCTTCCGTCCCCGAATCCCCTGGAGAATGGGGTACATCCTCAGGGAGCGGAGCATCTCCCGGGCCTCCTCCCTGTCGATCGGCGCGATCCGCCGGGCCACATCCCTGAAAACCTCCGTGTAAATCCCGCCGAAACCGCAGGCGACGACCGGCCCGAACTGGGGATCCCGCCGGATCCCGAAAAGAATCTCCGTGCCGGCGATCGCCTCCTGGACCTGAAACCCCTCAAAGGGAACGCCGGGCGCCTTCTCCCGGACTCGCGCCTCCAGCGTCGCCCATGCCCGGGAAAAGGAGTCTCCGTCGGCGATCCCCGTGAGCACGCCTCCCCATTCGCTCTTGTGAAGGAAATGCCGGCCATGGACCTTCAGCACGACCGGATAGGGGATGCCCCCGGACAGGGCCTCCCATTCCCCGGAAGTCCCCAGAATTCCTCCCCGCGCCACGGGAATCCCGAACGCGGCGAGAAGCGCCAGTGCGTCCTCCCCCAGGAGAAGCCCCTCCCTTCGCCCCTTCGCGACGAGGGGTTCCGCCCGGCCGGCGTCCGCTTCGAGCCGCTCCACGGAGGGAATCCGGCGATTCCGGATCCCGTGGTACCGGAAGCACGCGGCAAGGCCCCTCACGCACTCCTCCGCCGAGGGGAAGGCGGCGACGCCCCGAATGCGCTCGTAGTCGCCCGGGGCCCGGCCGCTCTCGTCGGCGTAAGGAAAGACCGCGATCGGCTTGTCGTTTCCCGCCTTCTTCCGCGCTTCCGCCACAAGCCCGGTGAGATCGGACATGTCGGAATGGAGGGACGACCTCAGC
The DNA here is from genome assembly GCA_002441265.1 of Syntrophaceae bacterium UBA6252. GTDB lineage: Bacteria > Desulfobacterota > Syntrophia > Syntrophales > UBA6807 > UBA6807. The sequence continues at coordinate 66,348 of DJVQ01000036.1, read as the reverse complement.
GCCGGGGTGATGAGAAGGACCCCGTGAATGTCGGGAGAAGCGAGCATGCCGTCCAGGGCGGTCCGGACGGGTCCGGAATAATTCCCCCCGATCATGCTGATCGGCCAGATATCGATGGGATTTCCGACGTGCAGCCATTCGGGCATCCCGGCCCTGAGCCGATCCGACAGGCCCTCCGGCAGGGGCGCCATCCCGATTCCCCTTTCCTCGCAGGCATCGATGGCCATGATGCCGCCGGCGCCCGTGACGGTGATGACGCCGATGCCAGGCCCTTTCATTTCCCGCATGCACACGAGCGCCCGGAGGGTGTCCCTCAGTTCCGCCGTGTCCCGGACGCGGAGGATCCCGGCCCGGTCGAAGGCGGCTTCGAACACGGCGTCCTCTCCGGTGAGGGAGCCTGTATGGGAAAGGGCCGCCTTCGCCCCCGCCCGGCTTCTTCCCGTCTTGAGAACGACGATGGGTTTCTTTCTCGTTATTTCCGACGCCAGATCGAGAAATTCCCTTCCCCGCTCGATCCCTTCCATGTGGAGGGCGATCACTTCCGTCTCCGGGTCGTCCCCGAAGTAACGGAGCCCGTCGGCGAAATGGACGTCCGCCGCGTTCCCGATGTCCAGGGCCTTCCCCCACCAACGGTATGCGTAATCCTTCGACGCGACCTGGATGAAACCGGTCTGGGCGATGAGCGAAACGGGGGAAAAATCCTCGTGGTAAGGAAGATCGACGAAACTGGTCGTAAACCGGTTGTAGTTGTTGACAATCCCCATGGTGTTCGGTCCGACGATCCGGACTTGGTGCCGCCGGGCCAGGGAAACGAGTTCCTGCTGAAGCGTTCTCCCCCGTTCGTCGGCGTCGCCGAATCCCTGGGTGACGACCACCACCCGCCGGATCCCCGCCTGGGCGCACTCCAGGAACAGGGGGATCACCCGGTCCCGGCCGACGGAGATGACGGCGACGTCGGCCGCCTCCGGCACCTCCAGAACAGACGGATAGCATTTCAGGCCGCAGATCTCACGGACCTTCGGGTTGACGGGATAGATCCGTCCACCGTAACCATAGCGGATCATCATTTCCACGTTGTTGAACGAACCGACGCCGGTTTTCCCCGGGGCGCCGATGATTACGACGGATTCGGGACAGAAAAACTTCTTCACGATTTCATTCCTCCTCGATGATGGCCACCGGCCGCACCCACCCGGCGCTCGCCCCCTTGATCCTGACGGGGAAACAGCAGACGGTGAATCCGAAGGGCCTGCCGATCGCCGCAAGGTTCGCCATTTTCTCCATGTGACAGTATCCCCGTTCGATTCCCGCGAAGTGTGCTTCCCAGACGACCTTCGGGTCGCCGGTTTTCCGGAATTCCTCCGCCAGGAAAGGAAGGGGCCGGTCCCAGCTCCAGGCGTCGATGCCGACCACCCTGACGCCCTGGTCCAGCAGGTACAGGGTGCTTTCCCGATCCATCCCGGCCCCCTTCGTCAGGTAGGCCGGCGTTCCCCAGGCCGCGTCGGCGCCGGTCCGGATGAGAACGATGTCCATCGGCCTGATCCGGTAGCCGATCCTTTCAAGTTCCTCCTTCAGGTCCGCCGCAGTGATCCGTTCGCCGTCCCCTTTGCGGGAAAAATCCAGGACCACGCCGTTGCCGAAGCACCAGTCGAGGGGGATCTCGTCGATCGTGAGAGCCGGGCTTCCCCCGTCCATTGTAGGATGGTAGTGATACGGGGCATCCAGGTGCGTTCCGCTGTGGGAGGTCAGCCGGAGGAATTCCAGGGCCCACCCCAGGCCTCCGGGGAGCTGCTCCCGGACGAGCCCCGGGAAGAAGGACTTCATCTGCTCCGCGCCCTCCTCGTGGCCGACGTACTCCACTTCGGGAATCATCATCGGAGGATCGCTCGGAAGGGCGGGTTCGATGCTGATGCTTAAATCGATGAATCGTCTTCGCGTCATATTCCCTCCTGTTCCGTTTCCGGGCGGGCGCCCAAAGCCCCCCGGGCGAACCGCCCCGTTCCCTTTCGTAAGGGAACGCCCTCCTCTTGTCAAGAGGGGCGGTTTCGTAAAAAGCCCCATATCCTGCGTTCCCCTTCATCCCTCGTCCCTGCGGCGTACCGGAAGTACGCCTCGGTCGTCGCGATTCGGGCGCCTTGCCTCTGGAGCTTTTTCCTTTGCCGTTAGAAAAAAGGGGTGTCTTGTCTTTTACGAGTTCGTCAAAGACGGCGGCTTCTTTCAAGCCGGCTTCCGGTTTCTTTTTTTTCGCGGGACGGGGCCGCCGGATCGCGGGATCCGGCCGCGGGAGACCGGCCCGGGAAGCCGGGGCCCGCAGGAACGCGGGCCCCGGGTCCGGACGGAAGAAAACGTTTTTAGACGGGCAGCCACGTGACGCAGATGGCAAACACGAAGAAAGCAACGATCAGCGACACGAAGGTGTATCCCATGATGTCCCTGGCCTGCATCTTGGTCCCCGCCGCGATGACGGGGAAGAACGCCAGGGTCCAGAAGGGCTGGATCATGTTCGTCCACGCGTCGCCGTAGGCGATGGCCATGCTGGAGCGGGAGATGAACGCCGTCAGCTGGTCCGGGGACAGGGTGGCGCCCAGGGTCCTCGCGGCCTCGATGATCGGCTGGCCGACCACGGCCCACTCGCCGCCGCCCGAGGGGATGAAGATGTTCACGAATCCCCCGATGATGAAGCAGATGAAGGGGTAGCTGCCGACCGTCGCGAAGCCCGCGAGCCAGGCGGCGATGGCCTTCCCGAGACCCGTGTACATCATGATCCCCATGATGCCGGCATAGAAGGGAAACTGGAGAACGATGCCGGAAACGTTGCTGCAGGCCCTCTTCATGGCGATCAGGTAACGGAGGGGCGTTTTGTGGCAGAGCATCCCCACGATGATGAACAGGAAGTTCATGATGTTCAGGTTGACGTCGAAACCCTTGCCGTAGAAGTGCTCCACGATGATCCACGCGCCCATGAGAACAATGAGGACCTGAAGGATCACGCTGTTGTTCAGGAGGTCGGAAAGGTTCTTGTCCTTCATGTTCAGGGACGCGGCCTCATCCGCCACGGTAACGGGTTTCGCGAACTTGTGCTCCTCGTCGAGCATGTCGGAAAATTCCGTCACATGCTCATCGGAGGGCCGCATCATGACCATCAGGGCGGGAAGAGCGATGAGAAACGCCAGGTTGCAGACGATGTTCATGGGGCTCAGAAGGGTCAGGGACGTGGGGATGGTCTCCCCGAGGACCTTGGCCTTGATGAGAAAGTTTTCCGGCGTGTTGAGGACGAGGGGGATCGAACCGGACAGTCCGCCGTGCCACGGGATGAACGCCGTGTAGACGCAGGCGGCCAGAAGCCTGTAATCCACTTTCTTCACCCTCTTCGCAAGTTCCCTCCCCAGGACCGCCGTGAGGACGATCCAGCCCCAACTGATGAGGGAGAAGACGCAGCCCATGAACGTCACGACGGCGTATACGGCGACAGGGCTCTTTACCCGTTCCGCGAGCCAGTTGAGGAACTTCTCCGCCGGAGGGGATATGGCGATGGCGTATCCCGTAACGAGGATGAGAATCATCTGCATGGCGAAGCCCAGGAGCATCCAGAACCCCTTGTACCATCCCTGAACGATGGCGTGAGGCGTCGCCTTCACGAACAGGAGCGCCATGATTGCCGCGAGAAAGGTCAGCAAAATAGCGAAAATAAACGAGTCAGGAAGCCATCTTCTGAATTTTTCCGCAAAAAAGCGGCCGATACCGGATAACATAATCACCTCCTAATACATTCGCGTTCTGAAAAATCAATCGTCCGCTGTTCTGTCACGATTTCCCTTGTTTCCTGGAACGGGGGGAACGGCGGACATCCCCCTGATGTCATCACGCGACGCCTGTCACCTCCTTCCCAAACCCGGGGATTTCCTTCCGCGGGGCGGGTTTGCTCCCCGCGGGATGAAAGCCTTTCTCATGATGCAGGTCTTCCCGGAAGCACTTGGATGGAGGTGCTTGCGCACAGATTTCGGATTTCAGGGAATAAAGGGGGACGGTCGGCGTCACGGGGAGTAACGGACACAAAAAGGCTCGATGACGGACCACAGGGACGAATCCGAAAGGAGTCACCTTTCCTCCAACGCTATGTCCCGAGTCCAGCCGTTCCCTGGAAACGGGAGTGTTCGATCAGTTCCGAATGTCCTAAATTTATTATGGCGGGGATTGTGTAACGTCTTCGGCATACAGAAAAAAGCCCGCCAAGTCAAGGAAAAGCTGACTCGGGGAAATTGACGGTCCCCCACCGCCTGTGATACAAGACGGATGGCTCCGTAAAAGTCCCATGCCGCGTCGCCCGTTGCTCACCGTCCCTGCGGCGTATTCTCCATATGCGCCGGTCCCGGGAGTCGGGCGCCATGCCTCCTGAACTTTCTACGTTGCCCTTCGAAAGAAGTTTTTTGATCTCTGAAGTGAGCGCGTCAAGACGAAAGCCGTCATGAGAGGCTTCACAGGAAACACCGAACGCCGCCCGGGGCCCGGGCGGTCTCGTCATCACGGACCGGGGGAAACGCCATGATCCTGGGAATCGATGTCGGCGGCACCCACACGGACGCCGTTCTCCTGAACGGCCGCTTCGAAGTGGTCGCATCCGCCAAAGTCCTCACGAACCCCGAAAACCTCATCGTCTCGTTCCGGGAGGCGACTTCCCGGATCCTGAACGGGGGAGACCTGAAACAGCTCGAAAGGATCGTCCTGAGCACCACCATGTCCACCAACGCCATCGTGCAGAACCGGGTGGACCGGGTGGGAATGATCCTCGCGGGAGGGCCGGGGCTTGCCCCGGAGACGCTCCGGATCAACGAGGACACCCGCTTCATCTCCGGGTACGTCAGCCACCGGGGACTCGAAGCGGCGGGAACGGACGAGAGGGAAGTCCGCGATGCGGCGGACAGCCTGAAGAAAAAAGGAATCCGCCACCTGGGAATCGTGGGAAAGTTTTCCACGAGAAATCCCGGTCTCGAGCAGAGAATCGGCGATCTCGTCGAAGGGGACTTCGAGCATCTCTCCTTCGGCCACCGCATGTCGGGAAACCTGAATTACCCCAGGCGGATCGCCACGACCTACCTGAACGCCGCCATCTGGAGGGTCTACAACCGGTTCGTCGAGGACATCCTCCGGTTCACCGCCGAGATCGGAACCACCGCACCGGTGTACATTCTCAAGGCCGACGGCGGCACCTCGGAAATCAGCCAGTCGGCGAAATACCCGGTCGGGACGATTCTTTCGGGACCCGCGGCGAGCATCATGGGCATCCTGAGCCTGACCGCAGGGAAGGAAGACGCCGTCGCCCTCGACATCGGGGGAACCACCACGGACATCGCCCTCTTCGCAGACGGCGTCCCCCTCCTGGAGCCTTTCGGCGTCACCATCGAAGGACGGAAGACCCTGGTCCGGGGTCTCCAGACGCGGTCCATCGGCGTCGCCGGGGACAGCAGGGTCCGGTGGGAACAGGGGGAACTCAGGATCGGCCCGGAACGGGAGGGACCGGCAATGGCCTTCGGCGGCCCCTTCCCCACCCCCACGGACGCCATGATCGTCCTCGGCCTCACCAAGATCGGAGACCGGGAAAAGGCCGTGGCGGCCATGGACCTCCTCGGCGGGGAGGCGAACGCCTCTCCCGGGGAAACGGCCCGGATCGTCTTTGAAAAAACGTGCGGGCTGATCGCGGACGCCGTCCGGGAGATCCTCGACGAGATCAACAACAAGCCCGTCTACACCATCCACGAAATGCTGGAGGGCAAAATCATCGAGCCGAAGGTTCTCTACGTCGTCGGCGGGCCGGCGGAAGCCATGGCCCCGAGGCTCGGGGAACTGCTCGGCTGCCGGCCCGGCCTGCCGAAGCACGCGGAAGTGGCCAACGCCGTCGGGGCGGCCCTGGCAAGGACAACGACGGAGATCACCCTTCTCGCGGACACGGAGAAGAAGATCCTGACCATCGTGGAGGAAGGAATCCGGCAGGACATCCCCGGGAGGTTCTCCCGGGATGACGCCCTCTTCATCTGCCGTGAAAAGCTCCTGGAAAGGGCCCTGAAGATGGGCGCCCGGGAGGAGGACCTGATCATGGAAATCATCGAGGACCAGGAATTCAACATGGTAAGAGGATTCTACACCACCGGAAAGAACATCCGGATCAAGGCCCAGATCAAGCCGGGGCTCATCAGCCCCCGGAAAGACGGAGGGACACCGTCATGACGGCAGGAAAGAGAAAAACGGGCCTCGTGTTCTTCCCCGCCTTCGACTGGGCCATCAGCCCCACCCACCCGGAGCGGGAGGAACGGCTCCTGTACACCCAGGACCAGGTTTTCGAGGAAGGGCTTCTCGACCTGGGCAACATTTTCGAATTCAAACCGGGAATCGCCACGAAGGAGGACGTGGAGAGGGTCCACATCTGCGTGCCCGACGTGGAGCGGGTCACCACGGAATCCCACATGATCTCGGCGGGCGGCGCCATCACGGCCGCGGACAAGGTCATGAGCGGGGAAGTGGACAACGCCTTCGCCCTGGTCCGTCCCCCCGGTCACCATGCCATGCGGATCGTCCACGGCGCCCGTGGATTCTGCAACATCAACATCGAAGCGGTCATGATCGAGCACATCCGCAGAAAGTACGGCCGGAGGCGGATCGCCATCGTGGACACGGACTGCCATCACGGGGACGGGACCCAGGACATCTTCTGGCACGACCCGGACACCCTGTTCCTCTCGATTCACCAGGATGGAAGAACCCTTTACCCGGGTTCTGGATTCCCGGAAGAGTTCGGGGGACCCAACGCCGTGGGAATGACGGTCAACATCCCCCTGCCGCCGCAGACGTCCGAGGAAGGGTTCCTGTACGTTCTCGACCATCTCATTCTGCCCATTCTCGACGATTTCAAGCCCGATCTCGTGATCAACTCCGCCGGGCAGGACAACCACTACACGGATCCCATCACGGACATGCAGTTCACCGCCCAGGGATACGCCCGCCTCAACGACCGGCTTTCCCCGGACATCGCCGTTCTGGAGGGCGGATATTCGGTGGAAACGGCCCTGCCATACATCAACGTGGGAATCATCCTCGCCATGGCTGGTCTGGACTACAGCCAGGTGCGGGAACCGGACTACGACCCGGAGAGGATCCGGCAGTCCGCCGACACGACCCGTTACATCGAAAGGCTTTCCGAGGGGATCCTGGGACTCTGGAAGCGGCGTGAGGAGCAGAAGCAAAAGATCAGGCGGGACAGCGAATTCATCCGGCGGCGCCGGAGCGTGTACTACGACACGGACCACATCTCGGAAGAGCAGACGGAAGAAGTCCGCGTCTGCGACGACTGCGGCGGTCTCGTCACCATCGACTCGACGGCGAATTACACCACCCGGATCTTCGCCGTGGTGGTCCCCGGCGGGAGCTGTCCCGCATGCCGCCGGAAAGGGGAAGAGATCTACGGATCCCGTTCCCGGGGAGACGGCCCCTATCAGCACATCTATTTTCAGGATCGGGACAGGGATCTGTACCTCGTCAAATAACTGAACCCTGCGGCGTACCCGAAGTACGCCCCGGCCGTCGGGGCCCGGGCGCCTTGGCTGCGGAGCTTTTTACTTTGCCGTTGGAAAACGTGTTGTCTTGACTCCCGCGAATTCACCGAACTTCGACCTTGACAGGGGGGTGCCTATCCATTACAGTCGCCGGAAATCCAGGGAATCTGAAAGGATCACCCGGAGGATCGCAAAAAGGAGGATGTTGTCGTGAACGAAGAGGCAATCAGGAAAAGAACCCAGGAAACAGCGACGAAGCTTTTCGGCAAAGGCATCAAGATGGACCCGCCCTATCTCATGTGGCGGGAATTCGACAAGGATCTGGCCAATGAATTCTCCAAGTTCATCACGGGAAATCTCTATTCCAGGACGGTTCTCACGCTTCCTGAACGGCAGATGGCGGCCTGTGCCATGCTGGCGGCCCTGAGGGCCACGGGGGAGTTGAGACTTCATGTGAACGCCGCCCTGAACGTGGGATGCGACCCGAAGAAGCTCGCGGAGATCTTCTTCCAGGTGGCGACCTACGCGGGCATGCCCGCGGTGAACGAGGCCCTGGAGGTTTATCGTGAGGTCCTGAAGGAACGGGGCGAATGGCCGATCAAATAGGCATCTTTTTTCATTGAAGCGGACAAAGGGGGACGCCTGGAGGTGAACCCCTTTTTTACGTCCGGAACCTGAAAGCGTTCGATGACCGTCACGGAAACCGATTTTGAAAAAACCATCCGGACGATCCGCGGCAGACCCGAGGAGGAACGTACCGGGTCCTGGTTCAACCTGATCCGGTACAGGGACTGTCGATTTCTCCAGGGAAGCGTCGTCGAGGAAGACGATCCCCGGGGCGTCCTCAGGAACATCGCCCTCCTGTGGGAAGGCACCGACCCCGGCAGCCTCGACGGATTCTGGCCGGAGGTCTCCGGGCGCCCGGTAAGCCCGTCAGAGGAAAGCCTTCTCGTGGAGTACCTTTCCTCCCGCCATCCCGGCGAAGTGGAACTCATCGTCCCCGAAAGAAACGTCGCGCGCCCCGTGGAATGGGACATCTTCGAGGACTCCCGGGAATATCGGATTTACAGGGACCACATTTATCCCAGAATCATCGACGTCATGGAGGAAATCGATTCGGGGGGCCTGCTGAACAAGCTCTGTCTCTGACCGGAACATCTTCGGGCCGTGGCGCTCGACAGGATTCCCCCCAAACGCCTCCTGGACGCCGGATGCGGGTGCGGCAACCTCATCGAGACCATCGGAGAGCAATGCGATCCCAGGTGCTGTGAACGGGAATGGGAGTGCTGCGGATGCGGGAACCTCATCGAAATCCGCAGGGGGATGATGTCCCGCTACCAGTGTTACGGCATCGACATCAGCGACGGAAACGTGGAAGCGGCAAAGGACAGGCGCCTCGAAAACATCTATCTGGGAGACGGCGAGAAAATCGCCGAGATCCTTCCCGCGGAAGTCACCTTCGACCTGATCCTTTTCTGCGGCCTTCTGAACCGCCAGGTCCTTCCCACAAAGGACAAGGCGCTCTCCGTTCTTCGAAACGCCCTCGGAAGACTCGCCGCGGGAGGATACGTCATCATCACGGGATACACCTCGTGCCATCTCACGGCGGAGGATCTTGCCCGTTCGGGCATCGAGGTCCTGAGGATGAGCATCCCCGGCAATCTTTTCAGAAATTACGACGAATATTTTCTCCGGCAGCTCTACCTGGGCAGAAAATTGTAGTCCGGCCCTTCAGAATCGGCTGCCCCGGGCCGCATTCGAGATTCGCATGAGCCGGAGCCCGCACCGGCCGGTCTTTGTCCTATGTAGCCCGGCCCTTCAGCGCCGGCGGCACCTTGCCGGAAACGCTCACCGTAGCAGGACGCGGGACGGTTTTGGAGGCGAATGACCGCCTTTTCGCTTACGGTTCCTTTCGAAGCGGAACGCCCGCAACACCGCTCCTAAGCCCGAAGGGCGCGTTTGCGGTGTTGCAGTGGAGCGAGAAAAATGGAACCGTCGAAAAGCGGTTCCTGAGCCTGAAAACCGTCCACGCCCCTCGGAACCGCCATGTCAATCAGCTTTCCCTGTTCCAACCGGGGCTGAAGCCCCGGACTACATTCAAAACCCCATCAGCCCCGGGAACAGCCACATCAACCCGGCTTTCCCCGTTTCAACCAGGGCTGAAACCCCGGACCACATTTAAGATATACGTGAGCCGGAGCCCGCACCGACCGGTCTTTGTCCCGTGTAGCCCGGCCCTTCAGGGCCGGTGGTACGGTCGATAGATGTTCCCTCCTGAAAACAACCACCGTGAAGGGTCGCGGAACGGTTTTGGAGGCGAATAACCGCCTTTTCGCTCACGGTTCCTTTCGAAGCGAAACGGCCGCAACACCGCTTGTCCAAACCGGAAAAGCCCCATAGGCCGAATCCGCGGTGTTGCAGTGGAGCGAGAAATCAGGAACCGTCGAAAAGCGGTTCCTGAGCTGGAAAACCGTCCGCGACCCTCCGCGGTCGTCGTTCCTCCCGAGGCACCGCCGGCCCTGAAGGGCCGGACTACGGAAACAACGTCCCGCCATGCGTTCCCGCGCAGGCGAAGAGCGGCCGGGGGCGCGGATCGGCTACGATTCGCAGGCGCCGGAGTCCGGCAGGTGAAGAATCATGGCGGGGAATTCCTTCTTCATGAAGGACTCGAACGACCGGCTCGCCTCGACGAGGGATTCGAGGCGGATGCCCGTGGCGACATGCGACAGATGGAGCATGTGAACCGTATCCTCCGTGGCGATGTTCCCCTTCGCCCCGGGGATGAAGGGACAGCCCCCCAGACCTCCCAGGGAGGTGTCGAAGATCGCCACGCCCCGGCGAAGGGCCTCCCAGAGATTGGCGAGACCGAGCCCCCGGGTGTTGTGGAGGTGAAGGGACAGAGAGACGTCCCCCGCGACGGCCCGGACCCGGGCGATCACCTCTCCCACCTGCGCCGGATATCCCATGCCGGAGGTGTCGGCGAGACAGATCTCGTCCGGCGAAAGGGTCATGAAGCGGTCTACGAGCCCGAGCACGCGATCGACGGGCACCGCCCCCTCGTAGGCGCATCCGAAGGCATTCATCACGCCGGCCCGGACCTGCATCCCCCGGGACCTGGCCCTGTCGATGAGGCGAAGCGCCTCGCCCGCCGCTTCCGCCACCGTGCGGTTGCTGTTCCGGAGGCTGTGGGTCTCGCTGGCGGACACGAAAATCCCCACGTGGGGAACCCGGCATCGGATGGCCCGTTCCAGGCTCTTTTCCCCGAGGACCAGGGCGGAAAGAAGAAGGCCGGGACGCCGCTCCACCCGCTCCCAGAGAGCCTCCGCGTCGGCCATCTGGGGGACGAGGCGCGGATTGACGAAAGAGGAGAGTTCGATCCTGCCCACCCCCGAACGGACGAGGCCGTCCAGGAGGTCGAGTTTCCGGTCCGTCGGAACCGGGACGGGCTCGTTCTGGATCCCGTCCCTGAGAACGACCTCATGAATCGCCACGGACGCCGGCAGCATGTTCTCTTTTTTTCCAGTCATGGAAACCATTGAAGATCCGCGATTCCTCTTCCCGGGGAACCATTATAAGACAACCGGTATCCTGAAACAAGTATGCCGGGAGAACCCGTGCAGATCCTCCCGGCATACCGTGATGACTCCTTTATCCTGAAAAAAATTACTCCAGGACGAGCAGGACCTGGTTCGTGTCCACCTTGTCCTCTTCGGCAACCTTGATTTCCTTGACGGTGCCGTCGGCGGGGGCAACGATGGGATTTTCCATCTTCATCGCCTCGAGAATGATGAGTTCCTCATCGGTCCTGACATTGTCTCCCACTTCCACTAGAATCTCGGCGATCGTGCCGGGCATGGGGGCTACGACTTCAACTGCCATTGGAACATCCTCCTTCAACATTATTTCACATATTCGTGAGTGCTCTCGACGGAAAACGAAGGGGCACTCGAATGATCGCGTCACAGGTTAAAAGCGGGCGGGGGCGTTCCCCCGCCCGTTGTCTTGCATCCCTGTTATTTCTTCCAGAGCGGATCCGAGGGACCCCAGTTCTCGGGAAGAACCGCTTCCGCCTTCCAGTCGGGGGGAACCCGCTGGCCCTGCTTCTCACCCAGCTTATCGATGAGTTTCTTCAGGCCCGGCCGGGCGAACTTCATGTGGCCCGCCTTCTGGGTCCTGCCGTTGATGACCGCCTCGGAGCGGAGCCGGCGGCCGATGGTCTTCTCCATCTTCCGGCCCAGCCACAGGATGCGGTCCACGTCATATCCGTGCTCGATGCCGAGTTCGTCGACCTGGACGAGAAGGTCTTCCAGGCAGATGAGACCGACATACCGGGGATCGTCATAGTAGTACTCGCCGGTGCCCCGGATGGGACAATCGTCGAGGAAGTTGGCCGGCTGGCCGCCGAGGCCGCCGAAGGTCGCTTCGAACCGGGTGATCCCCGCATGGAGCGCCGCCAGGATGGACGACGAGGCAACCCGCTTCGTTTCATGGAGGTGGCACAGGTGGGCTTCAGGGTTCGGCATGGCGTCGAGGATCATCGAGAAATACCGGTACACGTCGGCGGCGTTGGCCGAGCCGTCGTGGTCGGCGTGCTCGATGTCATGGGCGCCGATTTCGAACCAGCGCTTCGTGAACTCCACGGCATCCTGCAGTTTCGTGGCGCCGCTGATGGGGCTTCCCCAGATCGTGCTCACGGTGCCGACCATCTTCATCCCGGCATCGCGGGCTTTCTTGATGCACTTCTCCGCTTCGCGCCAGTACTGGGTCAGGGTGGATCCGGAATTGGCAAAATGGTGTTCCGGGTCCGTGGAAACCATCATGAGGATACGGTCGGGACCATACCCTTCCTTCCTCCACTGAATGGCCTTGTCCACCGAGGGCTCGCGGATCGTCACGGCCGTCAGGCAGACGTCCTTGTCCAGATCGATGCCCTGGCGGGAGGCCCGTTTCCGGAACTCGTCGCTCCGCATCGCCTTCATGACTTCGGCGCCGTCCACGAACTGGGGGGTCGTGCCGGCGGCCATGTTGGTCACCTCGAGCTCCCGGCAGCCCGCCAGAATGCTTTCCTGGCCATAGAAAATCTTCGCCTGGGTCGAGATGAATCTCTCTTCATGCTGGAACCCATCACGGATTGTGATGTCCCCGATGCTTACCTTTTTCGGCATTCTCGGGAAAATCTTCCAGTAATCATATTCCGTTGCCATAAAATCCTTCCTCCTGCGTTGTTATAATCAAGGACGAACGCTTCGTTCATTCACCCTTGAAAACGGGTTTTCTCTTCTCCACAAAGGCGGCCAGGGCCTCCAGGCGGTCCTTCGTGGGAATGGTGACTTCATAGGCCTTGGATTCGAGAGGCAGTGCCACGCCGAGGCTCGCTTCCATGCCGTAGTTGATGGCGAATTTCGCCTGGGCCACGCCGATGGGGCCGTTCTTCGCGATTTCCCGGGCCAGTTCGAGGGCGGCATCCATGAGCTTGTCCGGCTCCACGACCTTGCACACGAGGCCGACTTCCAGGGCCGTCTTCGCATCGATCCTGCGGGCCGTGTAGATCAGTTCCTTCGCCTTCGCCATCCCGACGATTCTCGGAAGACGCTGGGTTCCGCCGGCGCCGGGAATGATGGCCAGGCTCGTTTCGGTCAGTCCCATGAGGACGTTGGACGAACAGATCCGAAGGTCGCAGGCGAGGGCCAGTTCCGTCCCGCCGCCGAAGGCAAACCCGTTGATAGCCGCGATGACGGGAACCCGGACCTGCTCCACCGCCGTGAAGGTGTTCCGGATGGTGAAGATGAACCGGCGGACCTGATCCTGGGAGAGCGTCCGTCTTTCCTTGAGGTCCGCCCCCGTGGAGAAGGACCACTTCTTGGGCTCTTCGCCCGCTTTCGCTCCGGTGATGACGATGCACCGGAGATTCATATCGAAGTTCGCTTCCCGGATGGCCTCTCCCAGCACCGCGAGAAGATCGAAATTGAAACAGTTCATAGCATCGGGACGATTCAGCGTCAGGATCAGGATGCCGTCGTCCGTCCTTTCCTGTAAGAGTACGTCTGCCATGGCTGGGCTCCTTTTTTATCGTATGAAAAAAAGCTGTTGAACGGTTTGAAAAACGGCGGCGGAAAATCGATTCCGCCGCCGTTTCTTGTTGGAAACTTACAATTTGAGGTCGCCCCAGTCGGAGCTTTCGACGGGCACGCGAAGGGCGATTTCAAACGCTCTCGCCAGCTTGTCCCGGGCCTCGCTGAAGGCGATGACGCCGTCGTGGAAATTGATGGAGCCGGTGTAGAAGGGATGCCCTTCCGCGTCGTACCGGTCTCTCATCATCTGGCGGAATTTCTTCATGTCTTCTTCGTCCACCGTCTGGCCCTTGTCGATGATGTTCTTCCTGCGGACCGTTTCCACGATGAAGCCCGCCGTTTCGCCGGACATGACGGTCGTGCGCCCTCTCATGTTCGTGAAGGCGAATTTCGGACGGAAAGCCCTGCCGCACATGCCGTAGTTGGCGGCGCCGTGGTCGGGGCCGATGACGTAGGTGACCTTGGGGCTCTTGAGGCAGGAGCACGCACGGACCATGTCGGAACCGTACTTGCCGATGCCGCCCCATTCCTCGGCCTTGCCCACCATGTAACCAGGCGAGCCCTGGAGGAAGAGGACGGGGAGGTTCGAGTTCCCGCAGCGGATCATCCACTCGGTGGCTTTTCTCGCCGCGTCGATGTAGATGACGCCGCTGGCGTTGGAAGCCACGACGCCCACGGGAATACCCTTCATCCACATCTTCCCGGCGATGATCGCGTCGCCGCGGCCGGGCCCGTAGGTGGGTTTGTACTCATGGAAATAGCTGTCGTCGGCAAGACACTTGATGGTGTCCTTGATGTTGATGTACTTGTAGGTGTCGACGGGGGTGCCCCGCATCATTTCCTTGTAGTCGAACTTGGGGGGCCGCGTCTCCCTCCGGTCGGTGTACAGCGACTGGGAGGGCTCGAACTCCATGATGTCCCTGAGTTTCTGGATCCCCTCATCCTGGCTCCGGACGAAGTGGTCGCAACCGCCCGAGTGCTGGGTGTGAACGTAGGCGCCGCCCAGGTCTTCCGGGGAAACGGTTTCGCCGATGGCCGACTTCACCATGGGGGGGCCGGCCAGGAAGGCGAAGGACATCTTCTCGATCATGATCGATTCCGTGGCGAGGTAGACGATGTAGGCGCCGCCCGCCGTGTTCCCGCCCGTGGAGAGGGTGTACTGCTTGATTCCCATGGCGGACATGCGGCACATGTTGTAGAACATGGAGCCGAAATGACCGTCATCGGCGAAGCAGCCCACCTGGAGGGGCAGGTTGATTCCGCCGGAGTCGGCGATGTAGATGCAGGGCAGCCGGCTCGCCTCGGCGATCGCCTGGGCCCGCATGTGTTTCTTCAGGGTGATGGGGAAGTAGGTGCCCGCGGCATAGCGGTTCTCGTTTCCGAAAATCATGCAGTCCTTGCCGTGGACCTTGCCGACACCCGTCACCATTCCGCCGCCGGGGATATGCCCCCTCTTCTCCGAGTCGTAGATTTCTCCGCCGTAAAGACGGACCTTCCCGATGTCGTAGCCGCAATCCTGACCGATTTCGAAGAATTCCTCGCCGGGGTCAACGAGCTGGGTGATGAGCTGTCTGACCGGTTTCTTTTTCTGTTTCGCAAGCCGTTCGACCTGCGGCTGACCGCCGATATCGTAGGATTCTTCCCTGTGTTTGAAGAGAAGCTCGTCCTGCTCCAGCCAGTGTTTGAGGTTGGCTTCCCTTTCCGCCTCGAGCCGTTCGGCCCGGGTCATCTTCTTTCTTTCTTCAGCCATAAACGCATCCTCCTCCTTTCTGATCACTGCGCAATTTATCCAACGCTCCTTCACGCCCTTCCTTGAAAAAAAGACGCCTGTTCATTACGCTCCATGACGCAAGTTTGACGGCTTCGTAAAAAGCCCATATGCTGCGTTGCCCTTCTTCCCTCGACCCTTTGGCGTACCATCAGTACGTCTCATTCGTCGGGATTCGGGCGCCTTGCCTCTGGAGCTTTTTACTTTGCCGCTCGAAAAAGTGTTGAACCGGCCTTTTTACGACTTCGTCAAGTTTCGAGCATTAAGAACATGATTGCTTAACACCTTCACCTCGAAAAATCAAGTTGAAACAGGGGGGAGGATGCAATTATTCGGGAACTGCATTTTGACACGGGGAGGGAATCCGTGTTATTCAGGACCCGCCGTAAATATGTTGAGAAACGGGAACGAACCGGGATCGCGGAGGATGGAAAAAGATCGAAACAGGCCTTCCGGAGGCTCTCTCGACGCCCTTCTGGGAATCATCGGGAGGCTCCGGTCGCCCGGAGGCTGCCCCTGGGACCGGAAGCAGCGGAAGGAAGATCTCCTCCGGTACCTGCAGGACGAGGCCTGCGAGGCGGTGGACGCCGTCCGCGGGGGCGACCCCGGAGAGGCCCGGGAGGAACTGGGCGATCTCCTGTTCCAGATCCTTTTTCTCGTGCGCCTCTATGAGGAGGAAAACGAATTCACCCTGGAGGACGTTCTCCGGGGAATCTCGGAAAAGATGATCCGCCGGCATCCCCACGTGTTCGGGGACGTCCGGGTCGATTCCGTGGAGGAGGTCCGGGAAAACTGGGAGGCCATCAAGGCCCGCGAGAAGAAGGAGAAAACGGCGGGCTTCTTCGACGGCATCCCCCGCTCCCTGCCCGCCCTTCGCCGCGCCCGGGCCGTCACGGAGCGGGCCTCGGCGGTGGGATTCGACTGGAAGGACAAACGGGGGGTCCTGGAAAAGGTCCGGGAGGAGCTGGGGGAACTGGAAAAAGCCGTGGAATCGGGCTCCCCGCCGGCCGAGAGGGAGGAGATCGGGGACCTTCTCTTCTCCCTGGTCAACCTTTCCCGGTTTCTCCCCGCAGACGGGGAGGAGGCGCTCCACGAGGCGACGGACAAATTCGTCCGCCGTTTCCTTCGGATCGAGAAGACCCTGAAGGAGCGGGGAAAGGACCCCCGGTCGTCGACCCTGGAGGAGATGGACGCCCTGTGGGACCAATATAAAAAGGAAGAAGGAATCCCGCGAAAGTAAATGGAACTGTTTCTTTGCGCCCTCGGGCTCGTGCTCTTCCTGGAAGGGCTTCCCTGGTTCATCAGTCCCGAACGGATGAAATCGTATCTCCTCAAGGTCATGGAGTTCTCCGACGGACAGTTGCGGGTTTTCGGTCTGCTGGCCGTCCTCGGCGGGCTCGTCCTCGTTTTCTTTGCAAGAAGGGGATGAACCCCTTTCCCGGCGCACCCATGAGACTCCAGGATTTCGATTTTCCCCTTCCCGAGGCGCTCATCGCCCAGACCCCCCTTCCCGACCGGGACGGTTCCCGGCTCATGGTGGTCCACCGGGCGACGGGAACCGTCGCCTGCCGGACTTTTCCCGACGTGGCGGAGTACTTCGGGCCGGGCGATCTCCTCGTTCTGAACGAATCGAAGGTCATCCCCGCACGGCTCGCCGCGCGGAAGGAATCGGGGGGCGCCGTCGAAATCCTCCTCCTGCGGAAGATCTCCGATTCCGTCGATTCCTGCGAGTGGGAGGTGCTCCTCCGGCCGGGGAAGAGGGTCCGCGAAGGCACAAGGCTTTATTTCACCGGCCGCCCCCGGGCGGAAGTGATTTCGAGGGTGTCGCCGAAGTGCTGGGTGCTCCGTTTCGACACCGGGGAGCCCTTCGAGCGCTTCCTCGAGCGGGAGGGACAGGCGCCCCTTCCCCCCTACATCCGGAGGACGGGAAAGGAGGGGCTCCGCGGCCTCGATCTCGAGCGGTACCAGACGGTGTACGCCAGGGTGGCCGGCTCCGTCGCCGCCCCCACGGCGGGGCTTCATTTCACGGAGAGAACCCTCGGGGAAATCGGGAGAAGGGGCGCGGAAACGGCCCGGATCACCCTTCACGTGGGGCTGGGAACGTTCCAGCCCGTGGAAACGGAAATGGTGGAGGAACACCGGATGGAACCGGAATCGTTCGAAATGACGGAGGAGACCCTGGAAAGGCTCCGGGAGGCGCGGCGGGTCACCGCCGTGGGGACCACGTCCACCCGGGTGATCGAGACGGTCTTCCGCAATCCGGGAGGGCCCCTCTCCCTCCGCGGTTCCACCGATCTGTACATTTACCCGGGCTTCCCCTTCCGCCGGGTGGACCGGCTCCTCACGAATTTTCACCTTCCCCGGTCCTCCCTGTTCCTCCTCGTGTGCGCCTTCGCCGGGAGGGAACTCATGCTCCGGGCATACGGGCGGGCCGTCGAGGAGGGATTCCGGTTTTACAGTTACGGCGACGCCATGCTCATTCTCTGACGGCTCCGCAACATATTCCCTGCGCCGCGCGGCCCCGCGGCGTGACGGAAGCATGCCCCGTTCCCCGGGATCCGGGCGCCTTGCCTCCGGAACTTTTTGCTTTGCCGTCGGAAATAAATTTTTGGACTTCAACGGGTACGTCATCCCTCGAGGACAGCCATGACCGATGTTTCATTCGAGGTTCTCAGAAAAGACCCCTCCACGGGCGCCCGGCTGGGCCTCCTGAAGACGGCCCACGGGGACGTGGAAACCCCCGCCTTCATGCCTGTGGGCACCCAGGGCACGGTCAAGGGCCTGCTGCCCGAAACGGTCCGGGAACTGGGCGCAGGCATGATTCTTGCGAATACGTATCATCTCTACCTCCGGCCGGGGCACAGGCTCATCGAGTCCCTGGGCGGCCTCCACCGGTTCATGAACTGGAAGGGCCCCATCCTGACCGACAGCGGCGGATTCCAGGTGTACAGCCTGTCCCGGCTGAGAAAGATCGAAGAGGCGGGGGTGACCTTCCAGTCCCACATCGACGGATCCCGCCATTTTCTCGGTCCGGAGGAGGCCGTGGAAATCCAGGAATCCCTGGGATCGGACATCATGATGTGCTTCGACGAGTGCATCCCCCACCCCGCGGGATACGCCTACGCGGAACAGTCCATGGAGCGGACCCTCAGGTGGGCCGAACGGTGCCGGAACGCCCGGAGAAAGGACGGGCGGGCCCTCTTCGGGATCGTCCAGGGGGGGATGTACCCCGACCTGAGAATGAGAAGCGTCGAGGGAACGGTGAAAACGGGGTTCGACGGGTACGCCCTGGGCGGACTGAGCGTGGGGGAAACGAAGGAGGAGATGTTCGGCGTCGTGGAACTCGCGGCCCCCCTTCTCCCCGCGGACCGGCCCCGGTACGTCATGGGGGTGGGCATGCCCGGGGACATCCTGGAATGCGTCTGCCGGGGCATCGATCTTTTCGACTGCGTCCTTCCCACCAGAACGGCAAGGAATGGAATGTTATTTACAAATTCGGGAAAGCTTGTTATAAAGCACGCCCAATACAGGACCGACGAAACACCGGTGGATCCGTCCTGCGACTGTTACACCTGCAGGCACTATTCAAGGGCATATTTGAGACATCTCTACCTGTCGCGGGAGATTCTCGCGCTCGTCCTGAATACGATCCACAACGTACGGTATTACCTTCGATTCATCGAATCCATCCGGGAGGCCGTCCGGAATGGCCGAACGGGGGATCTTTTGAAAAAATTCCGGGAAAACCAGGCGGCCTCCGACTCACGGGAGGAACCGCCTTCAACTTCATGGGAGGAATAAATCATGATCGGCATTGCGTATGCAATGGGTGCTGGGGGACAGGGCGGTACGGCGCCGGGCGGGGAATACCATTTCATCATCCTCATGGCGGCCATTTTCGCCATCTTCTATTTCCTGCTCATCCGGCCGCAGCAGAAAAGGCAGAAAGCGGTCAAGGACATGCTGGGCAGCCTGGGCCACGGGGACATGGTGGTCACCGTGGGGGGGCTCCACGGTAAGGTCACCGGCATCACCGACGCCATTGTAACCGTAGAGATCGCGGACAAGGTCCGCGTCAAGGTTTCGAAAAATCACATCGCCACGGTCACCCAGAAGGCACCGAAGGAATAACCGGGCGGAAAGGGATTTCAGTCATGGCCTCAAGCATCAAGTGGAGAGGTATTCTCGCGGTTCTCATCGCGCTGGCGGGTCTGTTCTACCTGACCCCCTCCCTGACGGACCGTCTTCCCGACTTCTGGAAATCCTATCTCCCCCACGACAAGATCCATCTGGGCCTCGACCTCCAGGGAGGGATGCACCTCGTCCTCGAGGTCGACACGGAAAAGGCCATGGAAAACGCCCTCACCCGGGCGGGGAGCGACCTGAAGGACGTCCTCATGGAACGGAACCTCCGCTTTCGGGCCTTCGCCGTTCACGAGGGGAAGACCCTGTCCCTCGAGCTTCCCGGAAGGGAGGAAGGGGACACCTTCCGTAAAATCCTGGCGGACCTCTTCCCCAACCTGGAGATCCAGTCCTCCGACTTCACCGACGGGAAGGAAACGGTGACGCTCCAGTTCCGGAAGGCCAACGCCGACGACATCCGGAAGTTCGCCATCGACCAGAGCCTGGAAACGATCCGGAACCGGATCGACCAGTTCGGCGTCACGGAACCGGAAATCGTCCCCCAGGGGACGGACCGGATCCTCGTGCAGCTGCCGGGGATCAAGGACCCGAGGCGGGCGATCAATCTCATCGGGAAAACGGCGCTCCTCGAATTCCACCTGGTGGACGAGGAGGGGTCGCTCGACGAGGCCCTGAAAGGCAACATCCCCGAGGGAAGCGCCGTTTACTACGGAACGGTGATGAACCGCCAGACGGGGCAGCGGGTGAGAACGCCCTATCTCCTGAAGTCGAAGGCCGCCCTGACGGGGGACGCCCTTGAAAACGCAACAGTGAAAATCAGCGACCGTTTCGGGGAACCCTACGTGGGCCTGAAGTTCAACTCCCAGGGAGCCCGGGATTTCGAACGGATCACCGGGGAGAACGTGAAAAGACGGCTCGCCATCGTCCTCGACGGCGTGGTGCACTCCGCCCCGGTCATCCAGGAAAAGATCGCCGGCGGTGAAGCCCAGATCACCGGCACCTTCACCATGGACGAAGCCCGGGACCTCGCCATCGTCCTTCGGGCGGGCGCGCTTCCCGCCCCCGTGAAAATCCTCGAGCAGAGGACGGTGGGACCCTCCCTCGGCCAGGATTCCATCGAGAAAGGATTCCTGTCCATCATCGTGGGAGGCATTCTCGTCGTCTTCTTCATGATTCTTTACTACCGCGTATCGGGTGTCATCGCCAACGTGGCGCTGATTCTGAACGTCATTCTCATCATGGCGGCCCTGGCCGCCTTCGGGGCGACCCTCACCCTGCCGGGCATCGCCGGCATCGTCCTCACCATCGGCATGGCCGTGGATGCCAACGTGCTCATCTTCGAGCGCATCCGTGAGGAAATCCGCGTCGGAAAATCGGCCAGCGCGGCCGTCGCCGCCGGTTATTCCAGGGCGCTCATGACCATCATCGACGCCAACGTGACCACGCTCATTGCCGCCGTCGTCCTCTTCCAGTTTGGAACGGGTCCCGTGAAGGGGTTCGCCGTCACCCTGAGCATCGGTATCATCTGCAGCATGTTCACGGCCATTTTCGTGACCAGGATCTTCTTCGACTACCTTCTCTGGTTCCGGAAAATCAAGACGGTAAGCATTTAGACAACAGCGCAGGAGACTCTCATGGAACTCATCAAACCGGGGACGAACATCAATTTCGTTGGCAGGATGAAGATGGCCTTCTCCCTGTCCCTCTTCGTGATCGCCGTCAGCATCGTTTCCATCCTCATCCACGGCGGCCTCAACATGGGAATCGACTTCGCCGGGGGAACGCTGGTCCAGCTCAAGTTCCAGAAACCGACGACGGTCGAGCAGATCCGCGAGGCCCTGAAGCCCGTGAATCTCCAGGACAGCGTCATCCAGAGATTCGGATACGAAGAGAACGAATACCTCGTGAAAACCCCGTTGTCCACGTCGGAGCTGAAAGGATTTTCCGACACCCTCGAGGACGCGCTGGCAAAAACCTTCACAAAGGGGGATTTCGAAGTCCGGCGGGTGGAAATGGTGGGACCGAAGGTGGGCAAGGACCTCAGGGAGAAAGGGCTGCTTTCGATCCTCTACGCGATCATCGGCATCCTGATCTACATCACGTGGCGGTTCGAGTTCCGGTACGGCATCGGCGCCGTGGTCGCCCTCATCCACGACGTCTTCATCACCGTGGGGATCTTCTCCCTCCTGAACCTGGAATTCACGCTGCCCATCGTCGCGGCGCTCCTGACGATCATCGGGTACTCCCTGAACGACACCATCGTCGTCTTCGACCGGATCCGGGAAAACCGCAGGGCGAACATCCGGGGCGAGCTGAGGGGAATCATCAACGGAAGCATCAACCAGACCCTGAGCCGCACGCTCCTCACGGCGGGAACCACCCTTCTCGTCGTCCTCGCCCTCTTCTTTCTCGGCGGCGCCGTCATCCGCGACTTCGCCTTCGCCCTGATCGTCGGCATCGCCGTGGGAACCTATTCCTCCATATTCATCGCCAGCCCCATCGTTCTCGCATGGGAACAGGCAAGGCCGGCAAAAGAGAAGAAAAAAAGGTAGCCTTGTCTTCCATCGAAACCGCGGGATACACCCTGTTCATGGCTTTTCTGTTCCTGGGGATCTTTCTCATCAACTTCGGCCTCCCCGGAACGGTCGTCATTTTTGTGGACACCTTCGTCTTCGCCATCTGGACGAGCTTCGCCCCCGTCGGCTTCACCGTTCTTGCCGCCCTCCTCCTCATGGTCGCAGCCGCGGAGGGGGGCGACTTCTGGCTGACCTCCCTGGGAATGCACAAGCCGCTTCCCCTTACCGTGAGGTATTTTTTCGCCGTTCTTGCGGCCGCGGTGGCGGGGGCGTGTTTTCTTTACCCCTCCCTCCAGGGTCTCGGACTTTTTCTCGGATTCTACCTGGGGGGGCTTGCCGGAACCCTTTTCTTCCGGATCATCGAAGACCTTCGCCTGAAACCGGCCTTCCGGAACGGGTGGAGAAACATCCTCTTCTCCACCGCCCAGACCGCCCTGAAAGGCAGCCTGGCGATCGTCATGATCATCGTCACCCTGTCAACGATCTACGCGCCGACGTAAAGAGGAGAAACCAGTGGTAAAAAGCAGATCCTCCGTAGTGATCGAATACGGAAAAGCCATCCTGATCGCCGTCCTGATCGCCCTGTTCATCCGGACCTTCGTCGTCCAGGCATTCAAAATCCCGTCGGGATCGATGAAACCGACCCTTCTCGTGGGGGACTGGCTCCTGGTGAACAAGTTCATCTACGGCGTGAAGATCCCCGTTCTGCGATCCACGCTGATCCCCGTCAGCGATCCGAAGCGGGGCGACACCATCGTCTTCATCTACCCCCTGGACAGGAGCAAGGACTTCATCAAGCGGGTCATCGGGATCCCCGGGGACACGGTGGAAGTCCGCGACAAGAAAGTCTACGTGAACGACGAGCCTTTCGACGATCCCTACGGGGTGTACACGGACAATCTCGTCATTCCGAAAACCATCCAGCCGAGAGACAACTTCGGGCCGGTCAAGGTCCCCGATGGAACCGTTTTCGTCATGGGGGACAACCGCGACCAGAGCTACGACAGCCGTTTCTGGGGCTTCGTGGACCGGAAGGACATCCTTGGCAAGGCCTTCATCATCTACTGGTCCTGGGACAGCGAGGACAATTCCCCCCGCTGGAACCGCCTCGGAAAACCGATCCATTGACGAACTCGTAAAAAAGCCGGGTCAACGCTTTTTCGAACGGCAAAGTAAAAAGCACCAGAGGAAAGGCGCCCGAATCCCAGGAATGAGGCGTACTTATGGTACGCCAAAGGGTCGAGGGATGAGGGGCAACGCGGCACAGGAACTTTTCACGAAGCCGTCACCCATTAATTCCTTGACGGCATCCCCTTCCGGCTGTTATATTTTGTGACGAATAACAGGCAGGTCGAGTACGTAGATGACTGTAACGATTGACAGATGCGATGCTGGAAGCCTTCCCGGTCCTGGGAAGGCTTTTTTTTTTGATCGCAGGGGGAAAAGGGAATGAACAAGGTCGTCATGGACGGAGAGGAAATCGAAAGGTCCATCACCCGGATCGCCTATGAGATCCTGGAAAAAAACCGGGGGGCCGACGCCCTGATCGTCATCGGCATCCGCACGGGGGGCGTCTTCCTGGCGAGCCGCCTGAGAGACAAGATCTCGGCCATCGAAAAGAGGGAAATCCCCTTCGGCATCCTCGACGTCACGTTCTATCGTGACGACGTGACAAAGATGGACAACAAGCCGAAACCGGGAAGAACGGACATTCCCTTCTCCATCGACGGAAAGAAAGTGGTTCTCGTGGACGACGTTCTCTTCACGGGCCGCACGATCCGGGCAGCCATGGACGCGCTCATCGATTTCGGCCGCCCGAAGCTGATCCAGCTTGCCGTTCTTGTCGACCGGGGGCACAGGGAACTTCCCATCTGGCCCGATTACACGGGGCTCGACCTTCCGTCGAGCCTCTGGGAAAACGTGAAGGTGCAACTCTTCGAACGGACCGGGAAGGATCAGGTGGTCATCGAGGAGGAAGGATAACGGGAGAACCATTGATGAAGCTTCACAGCAAAGACATTCTCGGCATGAAGGAACTGACTCCCGGGGAGATCCTCCTGATCCTGGACACGGCGGACTCCTTTGCCGAGGTTTCCACGCGGGACATCAAGAAGGTCCCCACCCTCCGGGGGAAGACCATCATCAACCTGTTTTACGAGGCGAGCACGCGGACGCGGACGTCCTTCGAACTGGCCGCCAAACGCCTCAGCGCGGACGCCATCAACATCTCCACGTCCACGAGCAGCGTCGTCAAGGGGGAAACCCTGATCGACACGGCAAGGACCCTGGAGGCCATGAATCCCGACATCGTCGTCATCCGTCACAGCGCTTCCGGGGCTCCCCACCTGATCGCCCGGATGGTCCGCCATTCGGTCATCAACGGGGGGGACGGTTTCCACGAACACCCCACCCAGGCGCTTCTCGACATGCTGACCATCCGGAGGAGAAAGGGGAGCCTCAAGGGCCTGGAAGTGGCCATCATCGGGGACATCGCCCACAGCCGGGTGGCCCACTCCAATATCCACGGGCTCACCCGGATGGGCTGCCGGGTCACCGTGTGCGGCCCGGCGCCGATGATCCCCAGGGACGTCGAAAAGCTCGGCGTCTCCGTCACCTGCAATATGGAAGAGGCGGTCAGGAACCGGGACGTCGTCATGATGCTCCGGATCCAGTTCGAGAGGCACCGGGCGTCCTTCCCGTCCATCCGGGAATACGCCAAGTTCTACTGCCTGAACGAGGAGCGTCTGGCCCTCGCCAATCCGGGAGCCCTGGTCATGCACCCCGGGCCGATCAACCGGGGAACGGAAATCGCGCCGGACATCGCCGACGGCATGCAGTCCGTGATCCTCGAACAAGTGACCAACGGCATCGCCGTTCGAATGGCCCTGCTATATCTGCTGTCAGGAGGATCCCCGTGAAACGGCTTTTGAGAGGCGCCCGGATCATCGATCCCTCGCAGAACCTCGACGGCGTGCTCGACCTTCTCATCGAGGACGGCCGGATCAGATCCCTGGGGGAAACAACGACCGCCGGGGGGGACCGAACCGGGATCGAGGAATGGGACCTGACGGGAAAGATCGTCGTTCCGGGACTCGTCGACATGCACACCCACCTTCGCGAACCGGGATTCGAGTACAAGGAAACCATCCGGTCGGGAAGCGAGGCGGCCGCGGCGGGCGGCTTCACCTCCGTCGCCTGCATGGCGAACACCAATCCCGTGAACGACACCCGCTCCGTGACCGAGTTCATCCTCCGGAAGGCCCGGGAGCACGGAATCGTCCGCGTCTATCCCGTGGCCGCCATCAGCAGGGGTCTCCGGGGCGAGGTGCTCACCGAGTTCGGGGACCTGAAGGAGGCGGGCGCCGCGGCCTTTTCCGACGACGGGAAATGGGTGGTCGACAGCTCTCTCATGAGACAGGCCCTGGAGTACGCCGCCTCGTTCGGAATGCCCGTGATCTCCCACTGCGAGGACCCCTTCCTCTCGAAAGACGGCGCCATGAACGAGGGAAGGGTCTCCACCGAACTGGGGCTCCAGGGAATCCCCTCCATCGGGGAGGAAATCGCCGTCCGCAGGGAGATCGCCCTGGCGGAATATACGGGAGTCCCCGTTCACATCGCCCACGTGAGCACCGCGGGTTCCGTCCGGGCGATCCGGGAGGCGAAGAAGGCGGGGATCCCCGTGACGGCGGAGACGGCCCCCCATTATTTCACGCTGACGGAAGACCTTCTGGAGGGGTACGACACGGCGTACAAGGTAAACCCGCCCCTCCGGGCGGAGCGGGACGTGGAGGCCGTGAAGGAGGGACTCGCCGACGGAACCATCGACGCCATCGCCACCGACCACGCCCCCCATTCCTCCATCGAGAAGGACGTGGAGTTCGAATACGCCGCCTGCGGCATGATCGGGCTGGAGACCGCCCTGGGCCTTTCCCTGAAGCTGGTCCGCGACGGCGTTCTCACCATGCCGCAACTCGTCGAGAAGATGAGCCTTCATCCCGCCCGCATCCTGCGCATCCCCCGGGGTACCCTGAAGGAGGGCGCCGACGGGGACGTCACCGTCATCGATCCGGACGTCTTCTGGAAGGTCCGCGTGGATTCCTTCCGTTCCCTGAGCCGCAATTCCCCATTCCACGGCTGGCCCCTCCAGGGAAAGGCCGTCATGACCCTCCTGGGGGGGGAAATCCGGCACAACGAACTGTGACGGCTTCGTAAAAAGCCCATATGCTGTGTTGCCCTTCTTTCGCCGTCCGGGTCTCTTTCATTCCGCCGGGGCTGAAGCCCCGGACTACATTGGAGATTTTCATGTGCCGGAACCTCTGCCGGTCGTTGTCTGTCTTATGTAGTCCGGCCCTTCAGGGCCGGCGGCACCTTGCCGGAAACGCTCACCGTAAAGGGGCGCGGAACGGCTTTGGAGGCGAATAAGCGCCTTTTCGCCCACGGTTCCTTTCGATGCGGAACGCCCGCAACACCGCTCCTAAGCCCGAAGGGCGCGTTGCGGTGTTGCAGTGAAGCGAGAAAAATGGAACCGTCGAAAAGCGCTTCCTGAGCCGGAAGAACCCGTCCGCGACCCCCGGGAACGGCCGCATCAACCCGACATCCCCCGTTCCAACCGGGGCTGAAGCCCCGGACTACATCTGAAGATGTCCTATCATCCACCGGGATTTATCGCGGACAACCTCCGTCGAAGGGCGCGGAACGGTTCCGGAGGCGAATCAATCGCCTTTTCGCCCACGGTTCCTTTCGATGCGGAACGCCCGCAACACCGCTCCCAAGCCCGAAGGGCGCGTTGCGGTGTTGCAGTGGAGCAAGAAAAATGGAACCGTCGAAAAGCGCTTCCTGAGCCGGAAAACCCGTCCGCGCCCGCCGGGAACGGCCACATCAATCCGAACGCCCTCGTGCCAACCGGGGCTGACGCCCAGGCCTGCATTCACCCTCCACCATACGCTCCCGGACGGCCCTCCATCTTCCGGGTTTTCTTGTTCTTGGCGGGAAGGAGTGGTATAAGGGGGACGGTTTGCACAGTTCCGGGCGGCGGGAAAATCCATGACCGATTCAGGTGAATTCGTGGGAAAACTGAACCAGTTGCGGGAGTGGATCCGGGAGAACCGGGAATTCGATATCATCGATTCCTTCTCCACCCTTCACGCCGCCGACATCGCCGAGTTGATCGACCACCTGGCGGAGCAGGAAAAGATCCGCCTGTTCTCCCTCCTGGAGGTTGAAAAGGCCTCCGACGTCATCCTCGAACTCAGCGACCAGTCGAAAGAGGAAATCCTAAGCGACCTCTCGAACAGGCAGATCGCCGAAATCATCGACGAGATGGATTCGGACGACGCGGCGGACCTCATCGCCGAACTCCCGGAGGACCAGGCCCGGGCGATCCTGGAAAAGATCGAGCCGGAAGAGTCGGAGGACCTGAAGGAACTCCTCAAGTACGAGGAAGACACCGCCGGCGGCCTCATGCAGTCGGAGATGGTCACCGTCCCGTCGGACGCGACGATCCGGCAGGCCCTCCAGGCGGTGGTGGACGCGTCCGAGGAAATCGGAAACGTCTACAACGTATTCGTCGTCGAAGCCGACCGGAAACTCATCGGCGTCGTCCCGCTCCAGAAACTCGTCGCCTCCAGGCGGAACGATCCCGTGGCCGATGCGATCGACCGGTCCATTCCCAGCGTCCTCGTCGACGTGGACCAGGAGGAAGTGGCCCGGATGTTCGAAAAATACGACCTCGTCTCCCTGCCCGTGGTGGACGCCGGAAACCACCTTCTCGGAAGGATCACCGTGGACGACATCGTCGACGTCATGGAGGAGGAGACCTCGGAGGACCTGTACCGGATCGCCGGCCTCCAGGAAGACGACAGCATTCTGAGCCCTCCCATGGAATCGGTGAAAAAGAGGCTCCCCTGGCTGTTTCTCAACCTCTTCACGGCCTTCGCTTCGGTCATCGTCATCGGGGCCTTCGAGGACACGCTTCAGGTCATGGTGGTCCTCGCCCTGTTCATGCCCGTCGTCGCCGGCCTCGGAGGGAACGCCGGGAGCCAGACGCTGACGCTGGTGGTCCGGGGCCTCGCCATCGGGGAGGTGAACTCGACCAACTCGTGGAAGGCCGTGCTGAGGCAGCTCCTGGTGGGCATTGTCAACGGCGTCGCCGTCGGGGGGCTCGTGGGACTCATCGCCTGGTACTGGAAAGGATTGCCAATCCTCGGGCTGGTCCTCTGCCTCGCCATGATTCTCAACATCTTTGTCGGAACCCTCATCGGGACGCTGATTCCCCTCGGACTGAAATGGTTCAAGGCGGACCCGGCCCTGGGATCCCAGATCTTCATCACCGCATTCACCGATTCCTTCGGTTTCCTCTCCTTCCTCGGCCTGGCCACCCTGTTCCTCAAGCTGCTGACATAAGCCATGAAGATCCGCGGCAAGACCTCAGGATACGTCCTTCGGACCGTCGATTACGGGGAATCGGACCGGATCGTCTCCTTCTTCACGGAAGACCGGGGCAAGCTCAGGGGGATCGCCAAGGGGGCGAGGCGGAGCCGGAAGCGTTTCGCCAACGCACTCGACCTGTTCTCCTGTTCCACCATCCTCTTCACCGCAGGGTCCGGGGACGGCTTCGCCCTGATCGAGGGATGCGACGTGCGGAAGAACTATCCCGGGATCCGGGGGGACCTCGAAAAGACCCTCATGGCCTCCTACATGATCGAGCTCGTCGATCTCTTCACCGTGGACGGGAAGAAAAACCTTTCCGTTTTCGCCCTCATCGAGGATTTTCTCGACCTCTTCGAGGAGAACGACGCCACGGAGGCCCTCCTGCGATTCTTCGAATTCCGTCTCCTCCGGCACTCCGGTTACGAACCCTCCCTGGAACGCTGCGTCGTCTGCGGCACAGCCGTCGAAGAGATTTCCCGCCCCACCTTCCGTCCCGCCGACGGAGGGATCCGCTGCGAAAGGTGCGCCGTTCCGGAGGACACCACCTGGCCCCTTTCCCCGGGAACGGCCAAAACCCTCCTTTACGGCAGAAACCTTGAAGCGGAACGGCTTTCCCGGGTCGCTTTCTCCCCCCGTTCCCTCGGGGAAAGCCGCCAGGTGCTCCACGGGATGATCCGTCATATCGTCGGCCGGGAGATCCGCTCCCTCTCCGTTCTCCAGGAAGTAGGCCGGATCTGTCTGTAATTTCGCTTGACAGAGCATTTTCCGGATGTTATTTCGCAGCGATAAATCAAGTCGGAGAAGACCCCGCCGCTGTAAAGGAGGCTGCGCGTGACCTTTCAGGAACTGATATTTGCCTTGGAGAAGTTCTGGGCGGACCAGGGCTGCATCGTCCAGCAGCCTTACGACATCGAGGTCGGGGCCGGCACCTTCAACCCGGCGACCTTCCTCCGCGCCCTCGGACCGGAGCCCTGGAACGTAGCCTACGTGGAACCCTCCCGGAGGCCGACGGACGGCCGGTACGGGGAAAACCCCAACCGCCTGCAGCACTACTATCAATACCAGGTCGTCATGAAGCCCTCCCCCCTGGAGATCCAGGAGATGTACATCGCATCCCTCCGGAGCTTCGGAATCGATCCGCTCGCCCACGACATCCGCTTCGTCGAGGNNTGGGAAGTGTGGCTCGACGGCATGGAGATCACACAGTTCACCTACTTCCAACAGGTCGGGGGATTCGACCTGAACCCCATCTGCGTGGAGATCACCTACGGCATCGAGCGGATCGCCATGTATCTCCAGAAGGTGGACAACGTGTACGACCTCGAGTGGGGCCACGGAATCAAGTACGGAGACGTCCACCACAAGGGGGAGGTGGAGTTTTCGACCTACAACTTCGAAAAGGCGGACGTCCCCATGCTGCGGAGCCTGTTCGACATGTACGAAAAGGAATCCGTCGCCGCGGCGGGACAGGGGCTCGTGCTGCCGGCCTACGATTACTGCCTCAAGTGCTCCCATGTCTTCAACATCCTCGACGCCCGGGGCGCCATCAGCGTGACGGAGCGGACGAGCTACATCGGCCGGGTCCGCAACCTGGCCAGGATTTCCGCCGAGGGATACCTGAAGCAGCGGGAGACCATGGGGTATCCGCTCATGGGCCGGTGGGCCAAGAGGCGCTGACCCCGGCAAAGAAACAACGAATCCGCAAGCGTTCCGAACAACGCTTTTTCGAACGGTGACGTCAAAGGTTCCCCAGGCGGCAGGCCCGATCGCGGGGACCGGGACATACCGGCGGTACGCCGCATGAATGAGCGATGACCAGCGGCGCTCGCGTACGAACTTTTTACGAAACCCTCAAGAAATCATACCGGGAGCATCTCAATGGGAAAAGAACTGTTGCTGGAAATCGGGACGGAGGAAATCCCCGCGGCCTTTCTGCCGAAGGCCCTCGCCGACATGGAGGCGACCATCGGAAAGGCCCTGTCGGAGGAACGGATCCCTTTCGGAACCGTCGAAACCATGGGAACCCCGCGAAGGCTCGTCCTGGCCGTGTCGGACATGGCGGAAACCCAGGAGGATGAAATCCAGGAGAAACTGGGACCGGCGAAACGGGTCGCCTTCGACGACCAGGGACAGCCCACGAAGGCCGCCCTCGGCTTCGCCAGGGGACAGGGTCTGGAAATGTCGGAACTGGGGACCGTGACGACCGACAAGGGGGAATACCTGGTCGCCAGGAAAAAGATCTCCGGAAAGCCGACGAAAGAGATCCTTTCCGCCCTTCTGCCCCGGTTCATCGCTTCCATCCCCTTCCGGAAATCCATGCGCTGGATGAATCTCGAGATGCGGTTCGCCCGGCCCGTCCACTGGATTCTCGCCCTCTTCGGCGGCAAGGTCGTTCCCTTCCGGATGGAAAACGTTCAGAGCGGAAACCAGAGCCGGGGGCACCGGTTCATGGCGCCGGAACCCTTCGAGGTGAAGGACCTGGAGGACTATCTGAACAAGACCCGGGAACGCTTTGTCATCGTGAAGCCCGAGGAAAGAAGGGCCCTTCTCATGGTGGGGGCGCAGAAGGAGGCCGCGGCCGTCTCCGGGATCGTGCTCCGGAACGACGACCTTCTCGAGGAAGTCACCTTCCTCGTCGAATACCCCTCGGCGTTGTGCGGCACCTTCGAGGAGGAATACCTGAAGCTCCCCAGGGAAGTCCTCGTCACGACCATGACGAAACACCAGAAATATTTCCCGGTGGTGAACAGCCGTGGGGAACTCCTTCCCCACTTCATCACCATCAGCAACACGGCGGCCTCGGATCCCTCCGTGGTCGCCCGGGGCAACGAGAAAGTCATCCGGGCAAGGCTCGCCGACGCCCGTTTCTTCTTCGAGGAGGACCGGAAGGCGCCTCTCGAGAGCTACCTGGACGAGCTGAAAAACGTCGTGTTCCACAGCCAGCTCGGGACGTCCTATGAAAAGGTCATGCAGTTCCGGGAGCTGGCCCGGTACATCGCCGAAAAGGTGAAGCCGGAGGCCGCCGGCACGGTGGACCGGACGGCCCTTCTCGCCAAGGCCGACCTGGAAACCCGGATGGTGTACGAATTCACCGAACTCCAGGGCGTCATGGGAAGGGAATACGCCCTTCTCTCGGGAGAGGAACCCGTCGTCGCAAAGGCCGTTTACGAACACTACCTCCCCGTCGCCGCGGGGGGCAGCCTTCCCGAGACGGACGAGGGGGCCATCGTCAGCATCGCCGACAAGATGGACACCATCGCCGGGTTCTTCGGCATCGGCCTCGTTCCTTCGGGAACGGCGGACCCCTACGCGCTCCGCAGGCAGGCCCTCGGAATCATCAACATCATCCTGAACCGGGCCTATCCCCTGGACCTGGAAGACATCCTGGACAAAAGCCTCGACCTCCTCGGCGCCAAGGTCACGAGACCGAGGGCGGACGTGAAGCGCGACGTGCTGGACTTCTTCCGGGGCCGGTTCGAAAACCAGCTCGTCTCCCAGGGCCACCCCCAGGACGTCGTCGTCGCCGTCCTCTCCAGGGGTTCCTCCGATCTCCTCCGGTCGATCCGGAAGATCGAGGCCGTGGAAAAATTCAAGACCCACAAGGACTTCGAGCCGCTTGTCGTGGCCTTCAAACGGGTGGTCAACATCCTGAAGGACTTCCAGGGAGGGGCCGTGGACCCCGCTCTCTTCGAAGGGCCGGAGGAAAGGAACCTTCACGACACCTTCCTGGCCCTCAGGGACAGGGCCGGCGCCCTGATCGGCGAGGACCGCTGCGAAGAGGCCCTTGTCGAGATGGCCCGGCTCCGGGCACCCGTGGACACGTTCTTCGAGACGGTGCTCGTCATGGCGAAGGACGAGAAAGTCCGCTTCAACCGGCTTTCCCTCCTGGCGGGCCTCGCCGGCCTCTTCTACCAGGTGGCCGACTTCTCGAAGATCGTCACGGAGCGGTAGGAAACGTCTTCCTACGACGCCGTACCGATGTCCCTGTAGAAACGGGGCCTTCTGTCCCGAAAAATGTCGTTGTGGGCGTTGAGGACCTTTTCGTCGGCCAGGGCGGGATCGATGGTCACGACCCCCGCCGTCTCCTCGTCCTCCCCCGCCCGGAGAAGGACCTCGGAACGGACGCCCAGCACCTGGCTTTTCCCCGTATAGCTCAGGCTTTTCCCGCCCCGGTGCTCCGCGCCGGTACGGTTGCAGGTCACCGCGAAGACCCTGTTTTCCAGGCATCGGGTTTTCATGGCCTCCTGGCAGTAGGGGAGGACCAGATTGGCCGGGTGGCCGATCACCTGGGCCCCCTTCAGGGCCAGGACCCGGGCGGATTCGGGAAAGAACCAGTCGAAGCAGATCATGACGCCGAGCCGGCACACGCCGATGTCGAAAACGGGAAACTCCCCTTCCCCCGGCGCGAACCAGAGCTTCTCCTCGAAGAAGAGGTGGACCTTCCGGTAGGTCCCCACGACCCCTCGGGGTGAAACGAGGACGGCCGAATTGTAACACCGGGCCCCGTCCCGCTCGGCGAGACCGCCGAGGAGATGAATCCCCTTTCTTTTCGCGAGACCCATCAGGAAATCGGCGGTCTTCCCGCCGGGGATCTCCTCGGACAGGGCGGCCACCTCGCCGGCATCGGTGAAAAGATAGCCCGTGTTAAAGAGTTCCGGGAGAACCAGGAGGTCCGCCTCGACCCCCTCGATGAGCCGCCCCGCTGTTTCCAGGTTCCTGTCCACCTCCCCGAAAAGGGGATCGAACTGGATAAATCCGACTTTCATGGCCGCCTCCTCGCCGATCGGTCGTCGCCGCCCCGGACGGAAACGGATGTCTTCCGCCCGCCGTGCCCAACACTATGTTTTTACCGTAAAACGCCCGGAGAGGCAAGAAACGGGAAGGACCCTGAAACCAGCCGTTTCCCGGCGCCCCGTTCCATGATATCCTTCGGCCATGAATCGCAGCACCGAAAAGGCGGCTCCGGACCGGCGGGTCCATCCCACGAAACCGGGACCGCGGCATCCCGTGGACCTGACGAAAATCGAGATCAAGACGGCCCTGGTCCGCTCGGGAATCCCCGGGGTCGATTACGCGGTCAACCCGTACCTGGGCTGCGGGCACGGATGCCTTTACTGCTACGCCTCGTTCATGACCCGATACTCCCGCCGCCATGCCGGCGCCCGGTGGGGCACCTTCGTCGAGGCCAAGGGCAACATCGCCGGGGTCCTCCGGTCCGAACTCGCCCGGAAACGGAAAAGGGGAACCGTTCTCCTTTCCAGCGTGTGCGATCCCTACCAGCCCGCGGAGGTCCGCTTCCGGCTCACCCGGCAGTGCCTGGAAGCCCTCCGGGAAGCGGGATGGGGATTCGACATCCTGACCCGGTCGCCTCTCGTCACACGGGATGTGGACCTCCTGGCACCCGCCGGGGGCGTCTCCGTGGGTCTGACCATCCCGACGGACGACGACGGGGTACGGAAAATCCTGGAGCCGAACGCCCCGTCCATCGCCGGCCGCATCGCCGCACTGAAAAAACTTCATGAAGCGGGCGTGGACACATGGGCGTTCATCGGTCCCATGCTCCCCATGAACCCGGAACGGCTTTACGAGGCCCTGCGCCCCTTCGTGAACCGGGTTCTCATCGACGCCCTCCACTACCGGTCGAAGGTCGCCGATCTTTTCGAAAGGCTGAACTGGGGATACGCCCTCTCGGACAGCTACGCCCTGGAAACGGAACGGGAACTCCGCCGTCTGTTCGGTGAAAAAGCGGAAAGTGTGTGACGGCAGGGCCGATGCTTCGCGCCCCGCCGGCCTCATCCCCTTCTTTTCATGATCTGGAGGCACACGCTGGTGAAGACTTCCTCACCCCGCTGGTTGTGGCTTGAATACCGGAAACGCACCGTTCCCCGGTCCTTCCGTTTTTCCGAGGGGACCGTCTCCAGGACTTCCGCCGTCGCCGTCAGGGTGTCGCCGGGCCTCACGGGCTTCAGCCACCGCACCTCGTCGAATCCGGGGGACCCCAGGTTGTTCTCCAGGAACCCCGCCATGAGGATGAGCTTGAAGGTCAGGGCGATCGTGTGGATCCCGCTCGCCACGAGCCCCCCGAAAATGGAGTCTTTCGCGGCCTCCACATTGGTGTGAAAGGGCTGGTGATCGAACTTCATCGCGAAATCGATGATCTGGCTTTCCGTGACGGTCATCCCCGGCGACCGGAACCGGTCACCGGCCTTGAAGTCTTCGAAATACATGGGTGCCATGGGGATTCTCCCTCCCGTCTAACGTATTTCTCCGTCGCCGCCGGTCCCCGGGCGTTTCCCGGCGGCTTCCCCGCTCCACTTGCGGTCGGACGGTCTTTCCATCCCGGGAATTCACCGGGACCGGGATTCGGCGATCGCCTTTTCCAGCCACGCGATCCAGCGATCCATCCCCTCGCCCGTTTTGCAGGACAGGGGGAAAATCTCGGCGCCGGGGTTCAGTTTCCGGACCCGCTCCCGGAAGACCTCCAGGTCGAAATCGAACATGGGAAGACAATCCATCTTGTTGACCACCACGGCATGGCAGATCGAGAACATGAGCGGATACTTGAGGGGCTTGTCGTCCCCCTCGGGGACGCTCAGAATCATCGCCTTTCTCGTGTCCCCGGTATCGAATTCGGCGGGGCACACAAGATTTCCCACGTTTTCCATCAGGACCAGGTCCGTGTGGTCGAGGTCGAGTTCCCCGAGGGCCTTCTCCACCATGGGCGCATCTAGATGGCAGGCGCTTCCCGTCCGGATCTGAACGGCCGGGACGCCCTCGGCGGCCACCTTTTCGGCGTCCACCATGGAGTCGATGTCCCCCTCGATCACGGCGATCCGGAACGCTTCCCGGAGGGCGCGGAGGGTGCGGATGAGAAGGCTCGTCTTCCCCGCGCCGGGCGAGGACATGAGGTTCAACAGGAAGACGCCCTTCCTGCAAAGGGTTTCGCGGATCTCCCGGGCCAGGTCCCGGTTGTCGGAGAGGATCTCCTCCCGGACTTCGATCAGGCGGATATTCTCCATTACATCACCTCGATCTCCCGTACGAAAAACTCCCGTCCCGAAACGAGGGAAACGTCGTTTCCCCCGCAGAAGGGACACGGAAAGTCTCTCGCCGCTTTCAAATCCACGTCGAAGGTCCTGTCGCAGGGGCCGCACCGGAAAACGACGGGCGTTCTTTCCACTTCGATCCGGGCTCCTTCGGCGACGGTCCCCTTGCCGAGCCAGGCGAAATACCGCGCAAGCCACTCCTCCGACAGGTCT
The DNA here is from genome assembly GCA_002441265.1 of Syntrophaceae bacterium UBA6252. GTDB lineage: Bacteria > Desulfobacterota > Syntrophia > Syntrophales > UBA6807 > UBA6807. Next base: position 30,558 of record DJVQ01000036.1, on the reverse strand, counting down.
GAGAGCCCGCCGATCCGGAGACGGACCGTGACCACCCGGGAGGCGCCGCCGGCCGCGGCGTGCCGGAGAACGACGGCAAGAATCCCCTCCGTGACGGCAAGTTCATGCATGGGACGGGGATGAAAGGATTCCCCGGTACCTCCTGTTTTTTCTCATGAAAACCTTCGGCACGTTCACGGCTTCCGAAGGTCCCGGCGCATCCGCTTCGGAAGAAGCCTTTCCCCGGCCCGAGTCCGGCCGGCAGGCACGCAATGCAGCCGCCGTATGGCTTCACGGATCTCCTCTTATTCAGCGTACCAGATATCGGATTTCCCGCCGGCGGTCAACGGGAAAGACCATGCCGCCGGGGAAACGGGGACACTTCCCGGAAAAGCCGGGACACTTCCCATATTTTTCTCAAGAAAAATAAGGGAAGTGTCCCTGGTTTTTCCGCCAGTGTCCCTGGTTTTTCCGCTTAAGAAGTGTCCCGGCTTTCCCGGCGGTTTCTTCCGCCGGGCCGAAGCCCCGGACCACGTTGAAATTCCATTCGAAATCATCGAACGGGGAAACCCATCCCTCCCCTTGACAGACGGATCCTCTTCCTATATAGGGTCAAGCGGGTTGTTACAATCCGTCGCAGGATCCCCTGGACCCCCTGCTCCCCGCCGGCACCCGGAAAAGAAGAGCCGGCCCAAGTCTTCCGTAAAAGAGCGAAGCATTCCCGATGCACCGGCTGCTGGTCCTTTCGGACACCCACGACGACCCGACTTCCATGGACTGGGCCCTCCATTTCCTGGAAAAGGAATCCATCGACACCGTGATCCATCTCGGAGATTACTACAGCGACGCCGACGTCCTGGCGGGTAACGGACGCCGGCTCCACCGCGTCCCCGGGACATGGGACACCTGCTTTTACCCCGACCCGGCCGTGGAAAACCGGAAAATCATCTCCATCGAGGGCTGGAGGATCTTCCTCACACACACGCCGGAATCCCACTACAACGACCTTGCCGCCGACATCAAGCCGGAAACCGTCGTCGCCCGGAGAGAGGCGGACCTCTTCCTCTACGGCCACACCCACATCGCCGAGGTCCGGAAGGGAAACGGCATGGTCTTCGTCAATCCAGGCCACATGACGGCCCACGAGAGCAGGGGCTGCGGCATGTCCTACGGGCTGCTCGAACTGGAGGGGGACTGCCTGCGGGTCCGGGTGATCCGGCTTCGGGACAACCAGGTCCGCCTGAGCGGAACCTTTCTCAGGGATACCCTGAAGATTTCCTCGGGGATCTGAGGCGGAAATCGCGGCGGGACGAGTCCGGCAGACAAAGAAAGGGGCCCCGGCCGGACGGCCGGGGCCCCCTCGTCTTTTCAGCGAAAAACCTCTTTACAGCATCTCATAGATTCCGGCGGCTCCCATGCCGCCGCCGATGCACATGGAAACGATGCCCCGTTTCCCGTTCCTGCGCTTCAGCTCGTGAAGGAGCTGGGCCGTCAGCTTGGCCCCCGTGCATCCCAGGGGATGGCCCAGGGCGATGGNNCCCCCTTCCAGTACCGTTCCTCGATCCCGAGGGTCCGGACGGAATAAATCGCCTGGGAGGCGAAGGCCTCGTTGATTTCGAAAAGGTCGATCTGGTCGATGGTGAGGCCCGCCTGTTTGAGCACCTTGGGGATGGCGTAGGCCGGACCGACGCCCATTTCCTCGGGATCGCACCCCGCCACGGCGAAGTGGCTGAGCCGAGCGACGGGTTTCAGACCCCTTTCCTTCGCCTTTTCCGGGGTCATGAGGAGACAGAAAGCGGCCCCGTCGGTCATCTGCGAGGAATTCCCCGCCGTGACCGATCCGCCGTTCTTGAACGGGGATTTCAGTTTCCCGAGGGACTTGGCGTCGGTGGGCCACCGCACGCCGTCGTCCATGTCGAAAAGGGCCTCCTCCTTCACCCAGCGGTTCTCCTTGTCCTTCCGGTACTTCCAGGCCTTGATGGGGATGATCTCTTCCCGGAACCTCCCCGTCTCGATGGCCTCGTGGGCCCGCCGGTTGCTCTCCGCGCCCATCCGGTCCTGGTCTTCCCTCGAAATGTTGTACCGGGCCGCCACGTTCTCCGCGGTGATTCCCATGGAGACATAGGTGTTCGGCCGGTCCCCCCATTCGGGGTGGGGCCGGAAAATGGCGCCGCCCATGGGAATGTGGCTCATCGTTTCCGTCCCGCCGGCGATGACCACGTCGGCCCAGCCCGCGCGGATCTTCGCCGTGGCGTCGGCAATGGCCTGGAGGCCGGACGAGCAGAACCGGTTGATGGTCATCCCGCAGACCGTCATGGGCAAGCCGGCCCCCAGGGCCAGGACCCTCCCCATGTTCATCCCCTGCTCCCCTTCCGGGAAGGAGCAGCCGCACACAAGATCTTCCACTTCCTCGAGCTTCAGCCCGGGGACCCTCGCGAGAAGCCCCTTGAGAACCTGGATCCCGATTTCGTCTCCCCTGGTTTCCGCAAGACCACCCCTGCGATACCGTCCGCCCGGACTTCTCACGGCTTCAACAATAACAGCATCACGCATGGTTATTCCTCCTTCTCGTCAACATGCCCCTTCCGGCGTTTCCCGGATGCTGGCAGTTTTGTCTCTAGTTCCTCAGGGGTTTACCGGTCGTCAGCATGTGCATGATCCGGTCCTGGGTCTTCTGTTCGCCGGCGAGGCTGAGGAATGCCTCCCGCTCCAGGTCGAGAACCTGATCCTCCGTCACGAAGGTCCCTTCGGAGCACGAACCTCCCGAAAGGATGCCGGCGAGCTTCAAGGCCACGTGGAAATCGTAGTCGGAGATGTAATTGCCCGCTCTCATGTTGAAGAGGATCGACCGGGCCATGCCGACGAAGTTTTCTCCCATGACGGGGATCAGGGCCGGTTCGGGCTTTCTGTAGAAATGCGAAAGGCCGATGACGACTTCCCTGGCGTCCCAGATCTGGTGGTCCCGGTTCAGGCTGACCCCGTCGGTTCTCCGGATGTACCCGAGATCCATGGCCTCTACCGCGCTCGTGGCCACCTTGGCCATCCCGATGTTCTCGAAGGCCTTCTGGTAATACTGCTGGAGGTTGAGTCCTCCTTCCACGGCGCCCTTGGGAATGCCCTCGGTCAGGCGGACCATGAGTTCCTTCGTCCCGCCGCCGGCGGGGATGACGCCCACGCCGACTTCCACGAGGCCCATGTAGGTCTCGCCCGCGGGCTGGCATTTGGCGCCGTGCATGGAGATCTCGCAGCCTCCTCCAAGGGCCATCCCGGAGGGGGCCGTCACCACCGGTTTCTCGCAGAATTTCATCCGCATGTTGGCGTACTGGAACTCCCGGATCAGCTTGTCCAGGAGATCCCAGTCCCCCTTCTGGATGGCCACGAGAACCATGAAGATGTTGGCGCCCACGGAGAAGTTCTGGCTGTGGTTCGCCACGACGAGCCCCAGGAAATCCTTTTCCACCACGTCGCAGGCGTCGTAGATGCCCTGGATGATGTCCTGGTCGATGGCGTTCATCTTCGTGTGGAACTCGAGGCAGGCGACGCCTTCCCCGATGTCCACGAGGGTCGCCCCCGCGTTCTGCCGGATCACCTTCTTCCGCTCCTTCAGCGGCGGGAGGAGGATGATCTTGGGCTTGTCCTCCATCTTTTCGTACTTCCCGGTCCGGAAGTCATAATAGTACGTGCCGTCCTCCTTCCGGGCATAGAAGGATTTGAAGCCCTTTTTCAGCATCTCCCCGATCTTCTTCGGAACGGGCAGCTTGAGCTTCTTCATCACCTCCACCGCCTCGGGAACCCCCACGGCGTCCCACATCTCGAAGGGACCCAGCTCGTGGTTGAAGCCCCATTTCATGGCGTTGTCGATGGCGACGATGGTGTCGGCGATTTCAGGGATCCGGTTGGCGGCATAGATGAAGTTCCGGCACAGGTATTCCCGGATCACTTCGGCCGCGGCGTCCTTGCCCTGGAAGAACGGCTTCAGGCGGGCGGCCATGTCCCCTTCCGTCTTTTTCGCCGCCGACACCGATTCGAACTTCGGCTTCCCCGCGGGCCGGTACTCCATGGTGCGGTAATCGAGAACGAGTTTCATCTTTCCGCCCTTCTCGTCCTTCGTCCGCTTGTAGAATCCCTGTCTCGTCTTGTTGCCGAGCCACTTCTTTTCCATCATCTGCTTCATGAAGTCGGACGGGACGAAATACTCCCGCATCTCGTCGTCGGGCACGGCATTGTAGAGGTTGTTCATCACGTGGTAGCCCACGTCGAGGCCGACGAGATCGAGGGTACCGAAGATGGAGGACCCGGGGCGGCCGACGGCCTTCCCGATGATGGCGTCCAGATCGTCCACGGCGAGTTCCTTTTCCATCATGATGCGGATGGCGTTGGAGATGTCGAAGACGCCGATCCGGTTGGCCACGAAATTGGGAACGTCCTTGCAGACGACCACGCCCTTCCCGAGGACGTCCTCACAGAAACGGGACACGAACGCGACGACTTCCGCCTTTGTCTGCTCTCCCGGGATCACCTCGACCAGTTTCATGTACCGGGGAGGATTGAAAAAGTGGATCCCGAGGAAACGTTCCTTCAGGTCTTTTCCGAAATTGGCCGAAATGTCCCGGATGGGAATGCCCGAGGTGTTGGTGGCGACGATGGCCTCCGGCGAAACGACCTTTGCCACCTTTGCGAACAGGTCCTGCTTGATCTTCAGATTCTCGACCACAGCCTCGATCACGAGATCCGCGTCGGCGAGCCAGCCCAGGTGGTCCTCGAAATTGCCCGGCTTGACCATTGCGGCCTTTGCCGGGGCGTAAAAGCTCGCGGGCTTGGATTTCCTCACGTTCTCCAGGCCGTTCACGGCGAAGCGGTTTCTCCACTGGGGACTTTTCTCTGTAAGCCCCTTCTTCCTGTCCTCCTCGGTCAGTTCGAAGGGAACGATATCGAGCAGGTAACAGGGGATTCCGGCATTCGCCAGGTGGGCGGCAATGGACGCCCCCATGACTCCCGCTCCCAAAACGGCTGCTTTCCTGATTTCAAAGGCCATGACTATCCTCCTTTACGTCAAAGGGAAATGGAAGTTAAAAGGACGCTTCGAGCATCTCGATGGGGGTTCTGTCCCCGAGCCCGATGCCCCTGCAGCGGCCCTGGATCGTCGGCAGCACGGCCGCGGTGAAGTAGACCGCCGAGGCCACTTTCCCCTGGTAGAATGCCACTTCCTCATCCTTCCTTGCAAGAGCGCGCTGTTTCGCCCTGGAGCCCTCGGCGCCCTTTTCCCTGTAGATCCCTTCCAGCTTCTCCTCGGCAATGGCGCCGGCCTGAAGGACGAGCCACCCCACCACGAGATCCCCCAGGATCATGAGATACGGCCGGGCGTTGAGAACGGGGATCATGAAGCTCGCGCTCTTCCCCCACCTGCCGAACTGCCTGGTCAGTTCCACGACCGCTCCCAGGGCTTCCTCCAGGAATCCCCCTTCCTTTTGGAGAGCGGGAAGCCCCTTCGCCCGGGCGATGGTCTCCCCGATTTTCTCGAACAGGGCAGTCACGTTGGCGCCGCGGTTGGCCCCGAGCTTCCGGCCCACCAGGTCGAGGGCCTGAATGGCGTTCGTTCCCTCGTAGATCGTGGCGATCTTGCAATCCCGCATGTACTGTTCCACGGGATACTCGGAGCAGTAGCCGTACCCGCCGTGTATGTCGATGGCGTAGGAACAGATCTCCATGGCCTTGTCGGAGGTGAAGGCCTTGCAGATGGGCGTGAGCAGTTCCAGGAATCCGTTCCAGAGGTCCTTCTCCCGCTGTTTTTCCGCCACGTGGGTCATGTCGAGGGCCAGGGCGGCGAAATAGTTGAGCGCCCGGAGGCCTTCCACGTAGGATTTCATCCACAGGAGGGTCCGGCGGATGTCGGGATGTTCGATGATGGGAACGGGCTTCGCGGCGGGATTTTTCATTTCCCAGATGGGCGCGCTCTGGATTCTCTCCTTGGAGTAGCGGAGCGACCGCTGGTAGGCCGCCGAAGCATGGCCCAGGCCCTGCATGCCCACCTCGAGGCGGGCCTCGTTCATCATCTGGAACATGATCCGCATGCCCTGCCGCTCTTTCCCCAGCAGTTCGCCGACGCACTTCCCGTCGTCGCCGAAATTCAGCGTGCAGGTGGCCGACCCCTTGATCCCCATCTTGTGTTCGATGTTTCCCGTGTGGACGTCGTTCAGCTCTCCCGGCGACCCGTCTTCATTGAGCCGGTACTTGGGAACGAGAAAAATGGAGATGCCCCCCGTTCCGGGAGGATCCCCCTCGATCCGCGCGAGGACGGGATGGATGATGTTCGCCGCGAGATCGTGGTCCCCGCAGGAAATGAAGCACTTGGTCCCCGAAATGAGGAATGTCCCGTCGGGGAGGCGTTTCGCTGTCGTCCGAAGGGCCCCCACGTCGCTTCCCGCACCGGGTTCGGTAAGGCACATGGTTCCCGTCCACTCGCCGGACAGCATTTTGGAAAGGTATTTTTCCTTCTGTTCATCGGTGCCGTATTTTTCCACCAGACCCGCCGCGCCGGCGGTGAGACCCGGATACATCATGAAGGCGAAATTGGCGCCGTCCATCATCTCCACGCAGGCGGAGAACACGGCCGCCGGCATTCCCTGGCCGCCGATTTCCGGGTCCTTGGTGGGACACAGCCAGCCGCCCTCGCAGAATTTCCGGTACGCATCCTGGTAGCACGCCGGCACGCTCACCTTGCCCCCCTCGAAACGGCAGCCTTCCCGGTCCCCCTCGGCATAGGTGGGAATCAGCACCTCCTCCGCCATCTTCTCGGCTTCGCCGAGCATCATGTCCACCACGTCTTTCGAGTAGTCCTTGAACTTCTCATAGCCGAACAGTTTTTCAACGTCGAGCTGTTCGTAGAGAAGAAACTTCTGATCTCTCGAGTTCACGAGAATATCACTCATAAAGCCTCCTTTCCCGTATTTGGTCGTCCTGTGCGAAGAGGGGTTCTTTTCCTGAATCCCTCTATTAAAATTTCCATCCCCTCGCGGACGTTGGAGCGGATCCTTTCCTCGCAGGTCGATTCCCTGCCGGTGAACAGATGGAGAGCGATGATCCCGTTCAGAAGGCCCCACACCGCGTTGCGGCTTCTCTTCAGGTCGTTCGTGCACACGAACTCCCCCGACGAAAGGCCGGCCGTAAAAATCTCCTCGACGATCTCGATGGTCCGGTTCGTTGCATGGATGAGGTCCCGCTTCATGTCGTCGGAAAAATTGAAGGGGACCGTCTGGAGCATGAAATTCATGAAAATCCGGAATAGTTCCCGGTTAGAAAAGAAAAAATCGATGTAAGCGGAGGCAAAAAGATGGAGACGTTCCGACGCGTTGGCGCCGTCCGAGCCAAGCTCCCGCATCTGTTCATGGAACTTGCCGATGTGGCTCAGAAGTACGTGGGCGTAGATTTCCTCTTTGCTCTTGAAGTAGAGATAGACCGTTCCCTTGCTGATCCGGGCCTCCCGGGCGATGCCTTCCACGGTCACGTCGTTGAAACCACGGTTGAGGAACTGCCTTCGGGCGGCCTTCAGAATGGAGTTCTTCCGCTGCTCCTTTTCCTTCCTTCTTCTCTGTTCGAGCCTGTCCCCCATTCCCGGACCCCCTGACGTCCCCCGGCAGAAAATGAACCATGGTCATTTACTGACCGGTGGTCAGAATGCTACTGAAGGCAACCGGCAATGTCAAGAAAAAAATGTTCGTGGGTTCCGAAACCGGAAAAGAGTGGCCCTTCCCGCCGCCGGCCGAAAAACGGTTGACAGGGTCCTCGTCTTTGTGTTACCCAAGAAAGCGAAATTTTTCACGATCCAAGAAGAACAACCCGAAAAAATTGTTATTCCAGAGGCGGGGGTCCTTCGGAAATCGGGGGATGGCAGGCTTCAGTGACACTCTTTGACGTGATGGACATCCTGGACGCCAAACTCCTCGTCGGGCGGAAACTCTTGAACACCAAAGTGGATACGGCCTTTTCCGCCGACCTGTTGAGCGACGTTCTGGCATACGCACGCCCCGGAAGCGTGCTTCTAACCGGTCTGACCAATCCTCAGGTGGTCCGGACGGCGAGCGTCCTCGACATCGCCGCCATCGTGATCGTGCGGGGGAAAATCCCTCCGGCGGAAACCCTTCGCCTGGCCGAGGAACTCGAGATCCCCATCATGGCGACCCATTATATCCTGTTCGAATCCTCGGGAAGGCTTTATAGACATGGAATCGTCGGCTGTATCCAGAAGGTCGGGGCCGACGAGATCGTCGCCCTCTGACCATGCAGTATGAAAACAGTTACCCCGTCAAGGGAGGAGACTTCAAGGAGGCGGGAAAAGTCGCGGTTCTGGTCAAAATGGCCCTGAAAAAAATGGGCGTCGCCCCCGAAATCCTGCGGCGCGCCGCCATCGCCGCCTACGAATCGGAAGTGAACATCATATCGTACGCCAGGATGGGGACGATCCGGCTTCAGGTCCGTGACGATCACATCCGGATCGACGTGGAGGACGAAGGGCCGGGCATAGAGGACATCGAACTGGCCATGAGACCGGGCTATTCGACGGCCACCGAACTGATCCGCGAACTGGGCTTCGGCGCGGGAATGGGGCTGGTGAACATCAAAAGTTGTTCCGATGAATTTGAAATCACCTCAGAGGTGAACCAGGGCACGAAACTCAGGATTTTGTTCCGTATCCCTGAAACAGGATGAACGCGTAAAGAGTCGAAGCAACGCTCTTTCGATCGGCGAAGGGAAAAGCTCCGGGGGCCGATATCCGTATTCGGGCGGGCGAGACGTATCGCGACGGGGATGGGGGAGGAAGAACGGCGCGGCACGGGAACTCTTTGCGAAGCCGTCAAACACGAATGCACGAGAAACCAAGGGTGGTATCCATGAACCTGGCTTCCGTTGTAAAGGCATTGAATCTGAGAGTGGCTTGCGGGGGGGAGTACCTGGAACGGACGGTGAAAGGCGGCTACGCCGGAGATCTTCTCAGCGACGTTCTGGCGAACAGCGGCGAGTCGGATCTCTGGATCACCCGCCAGACCCATCAGAACATCGTCGCCGTCGCCAGCCTGAAGGATCACGCCGGGATCCTTCTGGTGCAGGGAAAGGAACCGGACGGCGACACGCTGGAAAAGGCGGTGAAGGAAGGGATTCCCATTCTCGTGACCGATCTCCCCACGTTCGAGATCGCCGGCCGCCTCTACGGGCTTCTTCGAGGCTGATCGAAAGGGCCGGGGCTCTGTTCGGCCGGCCCGGGAAAGGAAAAACGGGGCGCCCCTCCTCCGGTCCCGGCGGAAACGGATGGGGAAATGAAACGCTTCGCTCCGGCGAAAGCCGGTTTGCCTGTTACGAACGGTGAAGGAATTCCGATGTGATCTTCATATCCACACCTGCCTCTCTCCCTGCGGCGATCTCGACATGTATCCTACGGCCATCGTGGCGAAGGCGATCGAGGCGGGCCTTGACGTCATCGGAATCTGCGACCACAACGCCTCGGAAAACGCGCCCTATGTCATCCGTGCCGCCCGCGGAACGCCCCTCACGGTGCTCCCGGGCATTGAGATCTCAAGCAGGGAAGAGGTTCACCTCATCGGGATCTTTGACAATTTGAACGCCCTTGCGCCTTTGCAGGAAATGGTTTACCGTTCCCTCCGGGGAACCAACCGGGAGGAGAAATTCGGCTGCCAGGTCGTCGTGAACGAAATGGACGAAGTGGAGGGTTTCAACGACAGGCTCCTCATCGGGTCGACGGACATCCCCCTCGACCGGATCGTGGAAGCGATCCATCGACAGGGGGGGCTGGCCATCGCGTCCCACATCGACCGGGAAAGTTTCGGCGTCATCGGGCAACTGGGATTCGTTCCGCCCGACCTTCCCTTTGACGCCCTGGAACTCTCGTACCGCATGACCCCCGAAAGGGCCCGGGAAATCTTCCCGGGACTTTCCGGCAGGACGCTCATCCGGAGTTCCGACGCCCATTTCCTCCGGGACATCGGCAGGGTGTGGACGGCGGTCGCCATGGAGGAACCGACGGTGGAAGCGTTCCGCAAGGCGTTCCTGGAAATGGACGGAAGATCCGCCGGGAGTTAGCCATGCTGGAACTTTCCCTGCATATTCTCGACATCGTCGAGAACTCGACCCGGGCGGGCGCGGGTCTTGTCGGGATTTCCGTCGAGGAGGACCGGGCCGCCGACCGGTTCCGGATAGAAATCAGCGACGACGGGCCGGGCATGGACGAGGAAACCCGGGCCAAAGCCGTCGACCCCTTCTATACGACCCGGACCGTCCGGAGGGTGGGACTGGGGCTCCCCCTTTTCCGGCAGGCGGCCCAGGCGGCGAACGGCTCTTTTTCCATTCGATCCGGAGCCCGCGGAGGCACCACCGTCTCGGCGGAGTTTCAGTGGAGTCACATCGACCGCCAGCCCCTGGGCGACATGGCTTCCACCCTTGGAACCCTGATCGCGGGAAATCCGGGGGTCGACTTCGTCTACACGCACCTCAGGGACGGAGCCGCGTACACCATCGATACCCGGGACATCCGGAAGGAGATCGGCGACGTCCCGCTGGACCACCCGGACGTGCTCCGCATCATCGGGGACGACATCCGGGAAGGGCTCCGAAACATCAACGCGGATCAGTGAGATTGGGGTATATCAAGACGACTTCAGGAGGACAGATGGAATGAAATCAGACAATGACGACCTTTTGAAAGAATTCACACCGGAGCAGATCCGGAAGCTTGACGAGATCATCGAAAGCTACAGGGGAAAGCCGGGAGGGCTTATCCCCGTTCTGGAGAAGGCGCAGGTCGCTCTTGAATACCTGCCCATGCCCGTCCAGAAGAGAATCGCCCAGGGACTCAACCTTCCTCTCAGCCAGGTGTACGGCGTGGTCACCTTCTATTCCTTCTTCACCATGACGCCCCGGGGCCGCCACACCTGCCGGGTGTGCCTGGGGACGGCCTGCTACGTCAGGGGCGGAAAATCCATCTCCGAGAGCATCCAGAAAACTTACGGCGTCAGCGAGGGGGAAACGACGGAGGACCGCCGGTTCACCTACGAGACGGTACGCTGCCTGGGCGCCTGCGGCCTCGGGCCGGTCGTCGTCGTCGACGAGGACGTCCATGGAAGGGTCAAGGCTGGAAAGGTCCGAGACATCCTGGAACAGTACAACTAACGGAAAGGAAAGACAGGGAGCGCTGCCATGTCGAAAATAAAAATTGAAGATCTGAAGAAAATCAAGGAACGGGTCAGTGCGGAAAACGCGCTTCGGGCCGGTGAAAGGCGGGTCAAGGTCACCGTGCACATGGGGACCTGCGGGATCGCCGCCGGCGCCAGGGAAGTCATGAACACCCTGATCGGGGAAATCGACGAATCCGGCGTGTCGGACGTCGTCGTCACCACGTCGGGATGCATGGGCCTGTGCAGCCGGGAACCTCTCGTCACCGTGGAAGTCCTCGGGAAGGAACCCATCAAGTACGAACACGTGGACCCCGCCAGGATGCGCCAGATCTTCCGGCGCCACGTCCTCGAGGGAGAAGTCCAGACCCCCTTCGTCCTTGCCAAGGGCAGGGAAAAAACCGATTGACCAAGGAGGTTGGTAACCGATGAAGGTATTTCGCTCTCATATACTGCTCTGCGGAGGGACGGGCTGTCACGCCTCCGGAAGCATCGCCGTCCGGAAGGCGCTCGTGGAGGAACTGGACAAGCGCAAGCTCTCCGATGAAATCCGCCTCGTGGAAACGGGCTGCAACGGTTTTTGCGCCATGGGACCGATCCTGGTGGTCTATCCCGAAGGCATCATCTACATGCTCGTCCAGCCCAAGGACGTCCCCGAACTGGTGGAGGAACACTTCATCAAGGGAAGGCCCCTGGAACGGCTCTTCTACAAGGAACCGACGACGGAGGAGACGATCCCCACCATGCAGGAGATCCCCTTCTTCGCCCTCCAGGAACTTCGGGTCCTCCGGAACCGGGGCCTCATCGATCCCGAGAAGATCGACGAATACATCGCGCGGGACGGGTACGCCGGCATGGCAAAGGCCCTGACCGAGATGACGTCCCAGCAGATCGTGGACGAAGTCTTCAAGTCCGGCCTCCGGGGCCGGGGCGGGGCCGGCTTCCCCACGGGGCTGAAATGGCGGTTCGCCTCCCAGTCCCCGGGAGACGTGAAGTACATGCTGTGCAACGCCGACGAGGGAGACCCCGGGGCCTTCATGGACCGGAGCGTTCTCGAAGCGGACCCGCACTCCGTCCTCGAGGGCATGATCATCGGGGCCAAGGCGATCGGCGCCCACAAGGGATACATCTACTGCCGGGCCGAGTACCCCCTCGCCCTGAAGCGGCTTGACATCGCCATTGCCCAGGCCAAGGAATACGGGCTCCTGGGACAGGACATCCTCGGCACGGGATTCGATTTCGACATCGAGGTGTACCAGGGCGCCGGGGCCTTCGTCTGCGGCGAGGAAACGGCCCTCATGACCTCCATCGAGGGGAAGAGGGGCATGCCCCGTCCCCGCCCGCCCTTCCCCGCCGTGAAGGGCCTGTGGGGAAAGCCGAGCGTTCTGAACAACGTGGAGACCCTCTCCAGCATTCCCCAGATCATCCTGAGGGGCTTCGAGTGGTACGCCTCCGTCGGTACGGAGAAAAGCAGGGGCACCAAGGTCTTCGCCCTCACGGGGGACGTGAACAACGTCGGTCTCGTCGAGGTGCCCATGGGAACGACCCTGGGAACCATCATCTACGACATCGGGGGAGGAATCCCCGAGGGAAAGAAGTTCAAGGCCGTCCAGCTCGGCGGCCCCTCCGGCGGCATGATCCCCGTCCAGCACCTCAACGCCCCCGTGGACTACGAGACGATCACCGAACTCGGCGCCATCATGGGATCGGGCGGGATGATCGTCATGAACGAGGACAAGTGCGCCGTCGACATGGCCCGCTTCTTCATGGACTTCTGCCAGGAGGAATCCTGCGGGAAGTGCACCCCCTGCCGGGAGGGAACGAAGCGGATGCTCGAAATCCTGACGAACATCTGCAACGGAAAAGGGAAGGAAGGCGACATCGAACTGCTCGAGGAAATGGCCTCCATCATCAAGGACGCCTCCCTGTGCGGTCTCGGCCAGACGGCGCCGAACCCCGTCCTGAGCACCATCCGGTATTTCCGGAACGAATACGAGACCCACATCCGGGACAAGAGGTGTCCCGCCGTCGTCTGTTCGGCCCTTTTCAAATCCCCCTGCCAGCACGCCTGCCCCATCGGCATGGACGTTCCCTCCTACATCGCCCTGATCCGGGCGAACCGTCTGGAGGACGCATACAGGGTCATGCTCCGGACGAACCCCTTCCCGTCGGTCTGCGGCAGGGTCTGCGACCACCAGTGCCAGTCCAAGTGCCGCAGGCAGACCCTGGACGAACCGATCGCCATCAAGTTCCTGAAGCGGTTCATCACGGACAACGCCACCCGTCCGAAAGTGGAGAAGGTTCCCGTGACGAGAAAGGAAAGGATCGCCGTCGTCGGCGCCGGCCCGGCCGGCCTCACCGCGGCGAAGGACCTGGCGCTCCGTGGATACGGGGTCGCCGTTTTCGAGGAACTCCCCGAGGCGGGCGGCATGCTCCGCTACGGGATCCCCTCCTACCGGCTCCCGAGGAACATCCTCAAGAAGGAAATCGACGCCATCGCCGCGCTGGGAGTTGAAATCCGGTGCAACACCCGGGTGGGCCGGGACATTTCCCTGGAACAGCTCCGGAAGGATTTCGACTACGTCTATCTCGCCCCCGGCGCCCACAAGAGCCAGCGGATGGACGTGGAGGGCGAGGACCTCAAGGGGGTCTTCGGCGGCGTGGAGTTCCTGAGAGACTTCAACATCGATGAGGAGAAGTGGCTGAAGGGCGAAAAGACGCTTGGCCGGAAGGTGGCCGTCGTTGGCGGCGGCAATTCGGCCATCGACGCCGCCCGTTGCGCCCTGCGCCTCGGCGCGGACGTGACCATTCTCTACCGCCGGCTTCGGGGCGACATGCCCGCTGCGGAAGAGGAAATCACTGCGGCGGAACACGAGGGAATCAAGATCGAGTACCTCGTCGCCCCCCTCCGGATTCTCGGAAAGGACGGCAAGGTGGAGGGAATCACCTGCCAGCGGATGAAACTGGGCGACTTCGACCGAAGCGGCCGGAAGCGCCCCGTGGCGGATCCCGGCTCGGAGTTCACCCTGGCCGTCGACGCCGTCGTCGCCGCCATCGGCCAGGCGCCCGATCTCTCCTTCGTCGCCGGAGACAGCGGGATCTCGGTGAACAAATGGACCACCTTCGATCTGGAGAAGGGCACCAGGGCCCAAAGCACCAATCCCCGGGTCTTCGCCGGTGGTGACGCCGTCACGGGACCCTGGACGGTCGTGGGGGCCATCTCCGCGGGGCACCAGGGCGCCGCGGAAATGGACGCCGCCATCCGCGCGGCCAACGGAGAAGCCCCCTGGGAGGCGCCCCCCGAGGAGGCCATCCAGATCCCCGCCGTCATCGACGAGGAAACGGAGGAATGTCCCCAGGCGGCCATGCCCGAACTGGAGGCTTTCGAGCGGAAGGGCAATTTCCGGGAGGTGGAGGTCGGCTTCGACCTGGATACCGCCGTACGGGAGGCGACCCGATGCCTCCGCTGCGACCTGGAGGTCTGAGAGGCCGCCCCTGACTTGAATGAAAGCCCCGCCGGAACCCGGCGGGGCTTTTTTCGAACAGGGGGGGAACGGGCCGGGCCGGGGAAAAACGACAAACCCGCATCACCGGGGCGATGCCCCGGGGAAGGACAAACCGGCATGGAACACACCTTTTTTTTCCAGGAGCGGGAATGGACCGGAACGGGGGAATACGTCGACGGAACCGGCGGGAAGATCCCCTTCGGAGGAACGGCGAGGACCGTCCACACGGAGGACCTGTGGTTCCATGAGGGAAGGATGACCCTGTCTCCCCCCGACGGGCCGCCGCTGACCTTCGAAAACCGCTACGAGATCGTGCCCTTCCGCGAGGGGAAGGGGGAAACCGCATGGACCTCCCGCAACCCCTCCCTGGGCCTCCTGACGGGACGGCTCGTCATCGTGAGCGAAGCCGTCCTTTCCTTCTGCAGCTCCGAAAACGGCGGTTTCACGGGCCACGAGGTCTTCGTGCAGCTCGACGGCGTCACGTACGGAAACTGGGGCACCCTCTTCCGGGGGAACGAACGCATCTCCTCGTGGAGCCTCCGGCTGCGATGCGACTGAGCCGCCCTAAGGCGTCCGCCTGAGGTCCCCCTCGGTCAACGCCCCCTTCCGGACCAGGAAATCCGCGACGGCCGAGGCCATCCGGGCATACCCCCTGCCGTTGGGGTGGATCTGGTCCGCCTTCAGGGTCCTGGTGGAAAGAATCTCCGTCAGGACGTCCTCCAGAATGGGGACCCCCGTTTCTTCGGCGACCTTCCCGTAGAAGGACGCCGTCCGGAGCCACAATCCAGGGGCGGGCACCCCGACGAGAACCACATCCCCTCCCCTTCCCCGGATGATTCCGATCATGGCCTTCAGGTTCTCCGCCGTCACCCTGAGATCCATCCGCCGGAGGATGTCGTTTCCGCCGTGGCAGAGGATCACCAGGTCCGGCCGGACGGCTTCCAGGACCGGCGTCAGCCGCTTGAGACCGGCCCCGGTCACCTCGCCGGGAACGCCGGACCGGACGACCTTTCTTCCGATCAGGGCTTCCAGATCCTCCGGATAGCTCCGTCCCGGTTCCGCCCCCGTCCCGTAGGTAAGGCTGTCCCCGAAGGCAAGGACGACGCCGTCCCTCGGAAGGGGCTTCAATCGCGGCGTTCCCTCCCCGCATCCCGCCGCCAGAACGGCCGCCAGAAAAAACACCGCGAAACAAAGAATCCTCTTCTTCATGGTACTCCTCCCGGCCCCCCAGTGGGGAGCCTTTTCTTCACCGTGACCCGCCCGCCGGACGACGCGGATCCGTTTCTCACCGCCCGGTTGCCGCTTGATCTTTTCCCCTGAGCCCGGATATAACGGACAGCGGGAATTTTTTCAAAGGGTGGGGACATCCGGAAAAGGCAGAGGTCGAAAGAACGAGATGAAGGGATCTGAGAGCGGAACCGGGAAAAGCGTGAGAAAACGGGTCTGGGAAATCCTCGAGGCGGCCGACCGGAGGGACAAGGCGAGCCGGACTTTCGACGTCTTCATCCTCACCCTCATTCTCCTCAACGTCCTGGCCGAGATCCTCGGGACGGTGCAATCCATCGGAAACCGGTACGGGACGTTTTTCCAGTGGTTCGAGGTGTTCTCCGTGGCCGTCTTCACGGTGGAGTACGCCGGAAGGGTGTGGTCCTCCCCGGAAGGAAGGACCATGGCGAACCCGTTTTCGGGCAGGCTGCGTTTCATGGCGAAGCCCATGCTCATCATCGATCTTCTGGCCTTTCTTCCCTTCTACGTCTCCTTCATCGGCGCCGACCTGCGGTTCCTGCGGGCCGTCCGGCTTTTCCGGATCTTCCGGGTGGCCAAGCTGGGACGGTACTCCTCCTCCTTTCGCCTCCTGGCGCGGGTGCTCAAGGACAGAAAGGAGGAACTGGCCATGACGTTCCTGCTCCTCCTGATCCTGGTGACCCTGTCCTCGTCCTTCATGTTCTTCGCCGAGCACGGGGCCCAGCCGGACAAGTTCCCCGACATTCCGTCGGCCATGTGGTGGTCCGTCATCACCATGACCACCGTGGGTTACGGCGACGTGTACCCCGTCACCTTCTGGGGGAAGTTCTTCGCCGCCGTGAGCGCTGTCTTCGGGATCGGAATGTTCGCCCTCCCGACGGGCATCGTCGGGGCCGGCTTCGTGGAGGAAGTACAGAAATCGAAAGCCGGGAGGAAACAGTGCCCCCACTGCGGGAAACCCCTGTGACTCCCCCCCCGCCTGTCCTGATTTGCCCTGTCCCGGGGCGGGCGGGAAAGGCCGCCTGATCCAATTCCTTTGACATTTCCAGCCTTAAATGACATGATTTTGCCTGCGACGGGCCCCGGGCGGCACCGGCCGGACGATTCCGGAGGAGCCGCACGGGACGCGCGAAGGACCCCCGGGAACCGGACGACCGGCCCGGGGGACGTCCCCGGGAGACGTGCCGGAGCTTCCGGGAAACCCGTGCGGGGTCCGTTGCGGAACAAAACCGGTTCCAGGGCTTCCCGACGGTTTTCGGCGGCATGCCGGGCCGCTCGCCGGGCGGCCGGCATGGAATGCCGGTCCATCAGAAAACCTGACGACATCGGAAAAGGGGAACGACATGGAAAGAGGCGTTCAACTGACCATCGACGGACGTTCGATCGAAGCGGCGGTCGACGAAACCATTCTGGACGCGGCGCGCAGGTACGGAATCTTCATTCCCACCCTCTGCTTCCTCGAGAGGACCACGGCGGTGGGCGCCTGCCGGGTTTGCGTCGTGGAAGTGGCGGGTTCGAGGAATCTCGTCGCTTCCTGCTGCATGCCGGTGAGCCCCGGCATGGTGGTCCGCACGGACACGGAAAAGGTACGGGCCGCACAGAGGATGATCGTCGAACTCCTCTGGGCCTCCGGAGACCACAACTGTCTTACCTGCGAGCGGAACGGGTCGTGCGCGCTCCAGGATCTCGTCTATTTCTTCAGAATCGAAAAACCGCGGTTCGAAATCCAGCCCCCCGGCTACCCCGTCGAGAAGACAAACACCATGATCCAGAGGGACCTGAACAAGTGCGTCCTTTGCGGCCGCTGCGTCCGGGCCTGCAACGAGATCCAGGTGAACGAAGTCCTCGATTTTTTCATGCGGGGATCGCACGCCAAGGTGGGCCCAGCCTTCGACGCCGACTACATCGATTCGAGCTGCGTCTTCTGCGGGGAGTGCGCCGAAGCATGCCCCGTGGGCGCCATCACCATGAAAAAGGCCCGGTTCGGGGGCCGTCCCTGGGAAACCCGGACGGTGCGGACCACCTGCGCATACTGCGGCGTGGGCTGCCAGATGGACCTGTCCATCCATGAAGGAAAGATCGTCTCCGTGAAGGGCGGCGGGAAGGACACCCCGCCGAACCGCGGAAGCCTGTGCGTCAAGGGCCGCTTCGGAATGGATTTCATCGGGCACCCGAGCCGTCTGAAGACCCCCCTCGTCCGGAGGACGAAGGGAGGGAAGCTCGAGGAGGCGGGATGGGAGGAAGCCCTCGACCTCATCGCCTCGAAATTCAAGGCCGTCCGGGAGGCCCGCGGACCCGACGGCATCGCCGGGCTCTCCTCCGCCCGGTGCACCAACGAGGAAAACTACCTCTTCCAGAAATTCATGCGCGCGGGAATCGGAACAAACAACGTCGATCACTGCGCCCGGCTCTGACACTCGGTCACGGTGGCCGGTCTGGCCGCCGCCTTCGGAAGCGGTGCAATGACCAATTCCATCGGGGAAATCGAATTCTCCGACCTCATCCTGGCAACGGGAACGAACACCACGGAAAACCATCCCGTCATCGGGGCGGCGGTGAAGCGGGCCGTCCGCCGGAACAACGGGAAGCTCATCGTCATCGATCCCCGGAAAATCGACCTGGTGCGGTACGCCGATCTCTGGCTCCGCCAGAAACCGGGAACGGACGTGGCCGTGCTGAACGGCCTCATGAACGTCATCATCGGAGAGAGCCTCCACGACGCGGCCTACGTGGCGGCACGGACGGAGGGATTCGACGCCCTGAAGGCGGTCACGGCGAAATACACCCCCGAACGGGTGGAGGAGATTTCCGGGGTGCCCGCGGACGACCTGAGAAAGGCCGCCCGGATGTACGCCGCGGCGGGCCGGGCCTCCATTCTCTACGCCATGGGAATCACCCAGCACATCTCCGGGACGAACAACGTGAAGTCCATCGCGAACCTGGCCATGCTCTGCGGGAACGTCGGCATCGAGGGGGGCGGGGTCAACCCCCTGAGAGGGCAGAACAACGTGCAGGGCGCCTGCGACATGGGCGGCCTTCCCAACGTGTTCCCCGGCTACCGGCCGGTGGAGGACGCCGGGGCGCGTGCGTTCTTCGAGGAGGCCTGGGGGAAGGCCCTGCCCGGAAAACAGGGGCTCACCGTGGTGGAAATCACGAAGGGGGCCCTCGAGGGAACCGTCAAGGCCCTTTACATCATGGGGGAAAACCCGCTGCTTTCCGACCCCGACCTCTCCCACGTGGAGGAAGCCCTGAAACAGCTGGACTTTCTTGTCGTCCAGGACATCTTCCCCACGGAGACGGCGCAGTTCGCCGACGTCGTCCTGCCGTCGGCCTCCTTCGCCGAAAAGGACGGAACCTTCACCAACACGGAGCGGAGGGTCCAGCGGGTCCGGAAGGCCGTGGAGCCTCCCGGGACGGCGCGGCAGGACTGGAAAATCCTCTCGGACCTCCTGAACCGGATGGGGGTTCCCGCACGCTACGGCTCCGCCGGGGACATCATGGAGGAGATCCGCCGGGTGACGCCGAGCTATCGGGGCATCACCTACGGACGCCTGGAGCGGGGCAGCCTCCAGTGGCCCTGCCCGAACGAGGAGCACCCGGGGACGGCGTACCTCCACAGGGACCGGTTCACCCGCGGCCTCGGCCTCTTCCACGCCGTCGAATACACGCCTCCGGCGGAGCTTCCCGACGGGGAGTATCCCCTGATCCTTTCCACCGGCAGGGTCCTCTACCACTACCATACGGGAACCATGACCAGGCTCTCCAGCGGGTCCATGGAACGGGTTCCCGAGAGCCTCGTGGAAATCCACCCCGCCGACGCCGAAAGGCTGAAGGTGGAGGACGGGCGGCCGGTGACGGTCACCTCCCGCCGCGGGTCCGTGACGGCGAAGGCCCGGGTCACGGAAAAGTCCCCCCGGGGAACGGTGTTCATGAACTTCCATTTCGCCGAGGCGGCGGTGAACCGGCTGACCCATCCCTCGCTGGACCCGGTGGGCAAGATTCCGGGATTCAAGGTGTGCGCCGTCCGGGTGGAAGCGGCCCGGGACGCCGGGCCCGAAACCTCCATCGGCGGACGGGCGGGAACGGGCGTTTTGTCGACTGAAGCGGCATCGTCGGTACGGGGAGGAGGGAACACATGAGCAGCGAGAACCTGGAAGGCAAAAGATGGTGGATCGCCGTCGCGGCGATCGTCATGCAGCTGTGCCTGGGGACCGTCTACGCATGGTCCGTCTTCAAGAAGCCCCTCATGGCCACCCACGGCTGGGGGGAAACGGAAACCCAGATCACCTTCATGATCTGCATCGGCGTCATCGGTCTGGCGGCCGCCTTCGGCGGGACCCTGGTGGACAAGCGGGGTCCCAGGTTCGTGGCCACCCTCGGAGGTCTCCTTTTCGGAGCGGGAACGATCATCGCCGGACTGGCGGACCGGCTGTCGAGCATCTGGCTCCTGTACCTCGGCTTCGGCCTCATCGGCGGCCTGGGAAACGGCTTCGGGTACGTCACCCCCATCGCAACGCTCATCCGCTGGTTCCCCGACAAGAGGGGCCTCGTGACGGGGCTCGCCGTCATGGGATTCGGGGCGGGCGCGTTCTTCATGGGAAAAATCGCCCCGGGGATGGTCATTTCCATGGGCGTGGCGAACACCTTCTATGTCTGGGGAATCATTTTCCTCATCGCGGTCACCGCGTCCGCCCAGTTGTACCGGAATCCGCCGAAGGGGTGGCTGCCCGCCGGTTTCTCCCCCTCCCCGTCGGGCGGCGTGTCCACGGCCGATTCCTTCGCCTTCGAACGGGCCGTCAGGACCCCCCAGTGGTGGATGCTGTGGGGAATGCTGTTCCTGAACGTCTCCGCCGGGATCGGCCTCATTTCCCAGCTTTCGCCCCTGGCCCAGGACGTGATCCGAAACGCGAACCCGGGGATCGCCCCCGAGGCGCTGGCCGTCACGGGAGGAACCATCCTGGCCGTCGCCTCCATCTTCAACGGGCTGGGACGCCTCTTCTGGGCCTGGACCTCGGACGCCATCGGAAGGAGGAACGTCTTCATCATCATGTTCGTCACCCAGACGATCCTGTACATCCTCCTGCCGAAGATCGGCAGCCAGTTCGCCTTCACCGTCATCGCCTGCTACCTGCTGGCCTGTTACGGGGGCGGCTTCGCGACGATGCCCGCCTTCGCCGCCGACTCCTTCGGGCCGACGTACATCGGGAAGGTCTACGGGTTCATGCTCACGGCCTGGGGCGCCGCCGGGATCGCGGGGCCCCTCGTGTTCGCCCGGATGAAGGGAATCGCCCTGTACGTGGCGGCGGGCCTTCTCCTGGCCGGGTTCATCCTGGCCTTTGCCTACCGGAGGCCGCAGGCGAAAACGGAACGGTAAGTTATAGTTTTCAGTGGAAGCTTCCCCGGAAGGCGGGCCCGCAGGGGCCCGCCTTTTTTTCATGGCGAAACACGGGAAACGCCGTCATGCCGGCGGGATGCCGTACTGATCCCGGACGAAAGGCAGCAATCCCAGGGGTTCCAGCCGGTCCAGGGGCACCCGGAACGTGACCCGGACCACGCCGGGGTGGCGGCCGATTTCGATGGCCCCCGTGATGGTGGCCCGGTTCAGGACCTCCGGGAGGGGCATCCTGAAGAGCCCGGCGGCGCGGGCGAGGCCGTTGTCCGTCGCGGCGTTCAGGTTCGCCCCCGTGCCGATGACGGAGACGGGGGCCGTCTCCTCCAGGGCGTCGACGCCCCAGGACCGGGCCAGCCGTTGGGCCGCTTTCCGCTCCTCGCCGGACAGGGGCCGCGCCAGGAAGGGAAGGTCCTCGGAAAGGGGGAACAGCAGGGGTCCTTCCAGCTTGAGCCCCCCGACCCTTTGCACCTGGAGGGTCACCGTCCCGGAAACGTCCACCGTGTGGCCGGCGATTTCGCCGTCGCCCTGGAGGGCGTGCATGTCTCCCATGTAGACGCCCCCTCCGGGCACCTTCACGGGACACACCAGAATCGCCCCGGCCCGTACGGCGTCGACGTCCATATGCCCGTCCGTGCGGTGTTCGAGCTGTTCGGCGGTGAGGCCGTATTCGTGGGGGGCACCGACCAGGAAGGAGCCGAAATCCCCCGCGTTGTGAGAGTCCGGCATGGGAACGGCGGGGGTGGTCCCCAGCTGTCCCATGAACGGGCGGAGGCGGGCGACGAGCCCGACCAGGTCGTGGGGCGCGAAGGTCAGGATGGGGTGCTGCCGGGAATGCTCGGGAAGGGAGGAGAAATGAGCGGCCCGGCGCGCGATCTCCTCGGCAGCCTTTCGGTCCAGGGTCACCCCCACGGAATAGTTGCCGTCGAACACCATCGTGTAGCCGTTCGTGAAGGTGAAGGGGGAGATTTCCTCGCCGCAGGCGGCGCAGCGGATCGCCTTCCGGCCGATCCCCCTGACGACCGTCTTCGGGTACAGGGTGTCGCATTTCGGGCAGCGCCGGGCCACGTAGGGATCTCCCACGAAACGGTCCGGCGAGGTCACGGCGTCGTTTCCCGACGCGGCGGCCAGGGAAGTCACCGTGATGCTCCGGATCCGGACGGCAATGGCGTCTCCCGGCGCGGCCCCCTCGACGGCGACGGGCAGGGTCACTTCATGCCCGCCCCGGATTTCGGGGGTGATCATCGGCCCCCAGCAGCCGGGAACGGTGTTCGCCACGATGACGCCGCCGTCCCGAACCGGCCCCAGCATGGGTTTCCCGGGATCGAGGATCCCGTCGGTAAATTGATTGACAAACACCGTCGACGGGCACGCGGATGCCCGCTTCTTCTGCGGTCCCTTCCGGGCTTTCATGATGCCTTCCTCCTTTCCGTCCTGAAACACCGAACGTCTTCGCCCCGCCAGGGGACAGGGCCCATAAATTTCCCGATCATCCAAGTCTTGACGGCTTCGTAAAAAGTTCCTATGCGGCGTTGCCCTTCTTCCCTCGACCCTTTGGCGTACCATTAGTACGCCTTCCTCGGGATTCGGGCGCCTTGCCTATGGAACTATTTCCTTTGCCGTTCGAAAAAGTGTTGATTTGCCTTTTTACGATTTCGTCAAGTCTTTTCATATCGACTATACCGGCGGCTCCCGGCGGCGTCAACGGGAAACGGACGGAGACGGACCCGTGACCTCCCGGAATGACAACCGATCCGCCCCGGATATCGGCCGGGGCCGCCGCGGGGCGATCGCGGGATCCCGCCCCCGCGAGGGAAGGGGGAACCGTTGACGTGGGGAAGGAAACGGCTTATGCTCCGTGAAAACCGGACACGCAAAGGGGAAGAAAGGATGGAAACGGTCCGGGCGGTGGTCCTTCGCGGCATGGGCGGCCCCCTGAACATGGAAATCCTCCGGATGGAGGGGCCCCGGGACGACGAGGTCCTGGTGTCCGTCGTCGCCTCGGGCATCTGCCACACCGACATCGACCTTTGTGACGATTGGGACGAGGAGACCGGTCCCGTGGTGCTCGGCCACGAGGGCGCCGGCATCGTGGAAAAGACCGGCGGGAAGGTGGAAGGCGTCGTTCCGGGGGACCGCGTGGTGCTTTCCTACCAGTCCTGCGGCCTGTGCCCTCCCTGCCGTGCCGGGCGGCCCTTTGCGTGCCTGCGCTTCTTCGAGGCGAATTTCGGGTTCCGCCGGCTCGACGGCAGCAACGCCCTGGAACGGAGCGGGGTGCGGGGACACTTTTTCGGCCAGTCCTCCTTCGCCGACCGCTCCCTGGCGACGGAACGGAACCTCGTCAAGGTTCCCGGGGACCTGCACCTGGAAATGCTGGCCCCCCTCGGCTGCGGCATGCAGACGGGAGCGGGCACCGTGATGAACGCCCTTGCGGTCCGGCCGGGACAGGGCATCGCCGTCTTCGGAACGGGAGCGGTGGGACTGGCCGCGGTCATGGCGGCCCGCATCGCGGGCGCCCGCCCCGTCGTGGGCGTGGATGTCCTGCCTCGAAGGATCGCCCTTGCCCTGGAACTCGGCGCCACCCATGGAATCGACGGCCGCCGGGAGGACGTCCGCTCCCGGATCGGAGACATCGCCGGAAGGGGCGTCCATTACGTGATCGACACCACGGGAGATCCCGGACTGGCCCGCATCGCCGCCGCAGTCCTGAGGCCTGGCGGCACCGCGGCGTTCCTGGCCGGCACGGGCGCGCCCGCCTCCCTTCCCGGGGGACGGAAAGCCGTCGAGATCATCCAGGGAAACGCCGTGCCCCAGCGCTTCATCCCCGAGATGATCTCCTGGCACCGGTCCGGCCGGTTCCCCTTCGACCGTCTGGTGAAATTCTACGATTTCGGCGACATCGACCGCGCCGTGGCCGACGCGAAACGGGGGGACACCATAAAGCCCGTCCTGCGGTGGAGCGGACGGGGAGAAAGGAAGGATTCATGAACGTCATCGAATTTTCGGAGATCGAAGGCATCCGGGTGGGACACGCCGAGGACCTGCGGGCGGCCACGGGCTGCACCGTCATCCTCTGCGGGGACGGGGCGACGGCCGGCGTGGACGTCCGGGGCGGCGCCCCGGGAACCCGGGAAACGGACCTCCTCGATCCCGTGAACCTCGTCGAGAAGGTCCATGCCGTCCTCCTCGCCGGGGGAAGCGCCTTCGGCCTCGACGCGGCGGGGGGCGTGATGCGCTACCTGGAGGAGAGAGGGATCGGTTTCGACGTCCAGGTCACCCGGGTGCCCATCGTGCCCGGGGCGGTCCTCTTCGATCTCACCGTCGGGGACTGGCGGGTCCGGCCGGACGGCGCGATGGGCTACCGGGCCTGCCTGAACGCCGAAACCGGCGGGAACGCCCAGGGAAACGTCGGGGCGGGAGCGGGCGCCACGGTGGGAAAAATCCTCGGGATGGACCGGGCGATGAAAAGCGGCCTGGGAACCTTCGCCTTTCAGGCGGGTGACCTGAAGGTCGGCGCCGTCGTCGCCGTGAACTGCCTGGGCGACGTCATCGACCCCGAGACGGGGGAGAAACTGGCCGGCCCCCTCGAGGGGGACGGCGCGGCCCCGGGGGACACGGAAGCGATCATGATCCGGTCTCACGGGGAAAAGAAGAACCTCTTCGCCGGAAACACCACCATCGGCGTCGTCGTCACCAACGCCGCCTTCACGAAGGCCCAGGCCTCGAAGCTCGCCTCCATGGCCCAGGACGGATACGCCCGGACCATGAGACCCGCCCACTCCCTGTATGACGGCGACACGATCTTCACCGTGGCCACGGGACCCGTGGCGGCCGACCTCACCGTCACCGGCCTGATCGCCGCAAGGGCCATGGAACGGGCCGTCGTCGTGGCGGTGAAAAACGCGGCGCCGCTGTGCGGCCTCAGGTGCCACTCGGACATGAAACGCCGTCCCTGAGGGAGAGGGAATCCGAAAACAGCCGGGCGAGGCCGTCCGCCACGGCCATGCCCCGCACGGTGGGCTTCAGGGCCCCGCCATCGACAACGAGAAGCCCTTCCGCCGCCGATCTTTCGACAAGGCCGCCCTGCAGCGCGAGAAGGTCGATCCCGTGTTCCTCCCGGAACCCGTCCAGGGAAATCCCCTCCGAGGTCCGAAGACCGAGGAAGAGGGATTCCAGGCACCGCTGCCCGGTGGTCAGGACTTCCTCCCCTCCGACGGGTCTTCGCCCCTCCCGGAGGGCCTTCTCCCAGGCATCGAGGTCCTCCCCGTTCCACCACCGGCGTCCCTCCAGGAAGGAGTGGGCGGAAGGCCCCAGACCCAGGTAGGGCGTGTGGTCCCAGTACTTCCGGTTGTGCCGGGACCGGAGGGAGGCGTCCCGGGCGAAATTGGACACCTCGTAATGGAGGTACCCGTTATCGGTGAGCCGCCCCGAGGTTTCCATGAAAAACCGGAGGGAGAGGTCCTCCGGCAGCGGCGGGAGGACCCCCTTCTCCCTGAGAACGAAGAAGGGCGTTCCCGGCTCCACCGTCAGCTCGTAACAGGACAGATGTTCCGGTTCGTACCGGAGGGCGGCTGACAGCGTCTCCAGCCACTCCTCCACGGTCTGCCCGGGGATCCCGTAGAGAAGGTCGAGGCCGATGTTGTCGAACCCGGCGCTCCGGAGGGCCTCGACGGCCTTGGCGGCCTGCCGGGCGTCGTGCCTTCTTCCCAGAAAGGAAAGGGTCTCGTCGTCGAAGGACTGGATTCCCGCATTCACCCGGTTGATCCCCAGGTCCCGGTAAACGGCGAGGAGACCGGGGGCCGCGTCGCCGGGGTTCACCTCGACGGTCCATTCCGAAAACGGCTCGATGGCGAAGTTCCGGCGGATCGCGGCGGCGAGCCTCCCCATCTCGCTTGCCGTCAGGGCGGAGGGAGTGCCGCCGCCGATGTAGACGGTGTCGAAGGGGGGAAAGAGGTCCCGGTAGAAGGCCGCTTCCAGGGAAAGGGCGTCGAGCCAGCGTTTCACGTCCTCCCGGCCGAAGGGGGACCGGGAGTGGAAATGGCAGTAAGGGCATTTGGTGAGACAGAAGGGAACGTGGACGTAGAGTCCGGGGGCGGAAGGGGCCGGGGGCGCACGGCGGTCCATGTCAATCCGTGTCCGACTTCAGGACGGCGATGAACGCGCTCTGGGGGATGGAGACGTTGCCGACCATCTTCATCCGTTTCTTCCCCTTTTTCTGCTTCTCCAGGAGTTTCCGCTTCCGGGTGATGTCGCCGCCGTAGCACTTGGCGATCACGTCCTTCCGGAAGGGGGAAATGGTGGACCGGGAGACGATCTGTCCCCCGATGGCCCCCTGGATGGCGATCTTGAACATCTGTCTCGGGATCTCGTCCTTCAGCCGGTCGCAGGCGTGAACGCCCCGCTCCCGGGCCCGGTCCCTGTGGACGATCTGGGAAAGGGCGTCCACCTTTTCCCCGTTCACGAGGATGTCGAGAAGGA
Organism: Syntrophaceae bacterium UBA6252; assembly: GCA_002441265.1. Taxonomy (GTDB): domain Bacteria; phylum Desulfobacterota; class Syntrophia; order Syntrophales; family UBA6807; genus UBA6807. The sequence goes on along the minus strand of DJVQ01000036.1, from coordinate 3,781 downwards.
CCAGGTCGCTTACCCGGTAGTCGATGATCTCATAATCGAAGGAGCCGTACCCCTGGGTAAGGGTCTTGAGGCGGTCGTAGAAATCGAAGATCACTTCCGCAAGGGGCATCTCGACGAAAAGCTCCGTCCGGCCGGGGCTGGGGTAATGGATCCTCGTGTTGGAGCCCCGCTTGTCCAGGCACAGCTTCATGACCGTCCCGAGGTACTTTTCCGGAAACATCATGGTCGCCCGGATATAGGGTTCCTCCGTCTTGTCGATCTTCGCGGGGTCGGGATACAGGGACGGGTTGTCGATTTCCAGGACCTCCCCCGTATTCAGGCTGAACCGGTAGCGTACGCTGGGAACGGAGAGGACGATGGACTGGTTGAATTCCCGTTCCAACCGTTCCTGAACGATGTCGAGATGGAGGAGTCCCAGGAAGCCGCACCGGAATCCCTGGCCGAGGGCCACCGAGGAATCCTTCTGGTAGACCAGGGCGGCGTCGTTCAGCTTGTATTTTTCGAGGGCGATCGAGAGTTCCTCGTAATCGTCCGAAGCGATGGGGTAGATGGACGCGAAGACCACCGGCTTCGCCTCCCGGAAGCCGGGCAGGGGTTTGGCGCAGGGCCTCCCGTCCAGGGTGATCGTGTCCCCGACGTGGACGTCGGAAACGGTTTTCACCCCGGCGATGATGTAGCCCACCTCCCCGGCGCCGAGGCTCTCCGTCCTGCTCCGGGAGAGCAGGAACTTCCCCACTTCCTCCACCCGGTACACCGTGCCGTTGTACATGAAGCGGATCTGGTCGCCGGCCCGGACGCGGCCGTCGAACACCCGGCAGTGGATGATCGTCCCCCGGAAGGGGTCGTACTTGGCGTCGAAAATCAGGGCGGAAAGGGGAAGGGCGTCGTCGCCTTTCGGCGGCGGGATCTTCTTCACGATGGCTTCGAAGATCGGTTCGATCCCGATCCCCGCCTTGGCGGAACAGGGAATGGCCTTGTAAGGATCGATGCCGAGTTCCCCGTCGATCTGTTCCATGACCCTTTCGATATCCGCCGTGGGGAGGTCGATCTTGTTGATGACGGGGATCACCTCGAGATCGTGTTCCATGGCCATGTAGAGATTGGCCACCGTCTGGGCCTGCACGCCCTGGGCGGCATCGACCAGGAGAAGGACCCCTTCGCAGGACGCCAGCGACCGGGACACCTCGTAGGAGAAATCCACGTGGCCGGGCGTGTCGATGAGGTTCAGCGTGTACTCCTGCCCGTCTGCGGCGCGGTATGGCAGGGAAACGGCCTGGCTTTTGATCGTGATGCCCCGTTCCCGCTCGATGTCCATGTTGTCCAGGATCTGGTCCTTGAAATTCCGGTCCTCCACAAGGCCCGTGAACTGGATCATCCGGTCGGCCAGGGTGGATTTCCCGTGATCGATATGGGCGATGATGCTGAAATTCCGAATCTGGTTCACCCGTTCTTATCCTCTGAGGGGGTTGCCCCGGGTTTCCCGGGGTTAATCTGTCATTATATCACAGAAGATTCCGATTGACGACTCCGAAAATGGTGAAGACGGAGACATACGAAATCGCCTCAACAAAATGGGGGACACTTCCCGTATTTTTTTCTTTCCTGCGTCTTTCCCTGCCCGAGAATCTTCCAGGGGGAAAAACCGGGACACTTCCCGCATTTTTCTGAAGAAAAATACGGGAAGTGTCCCTGGTTTTTCCTTGAGTGTCCCGGCTTTTCCTGCAAGTGTCCCTATTTTATCGACGGGAGGATGGCCCGGGCCAGGATCTCGTGCCCCTTTTCATTGGGCCAGCGGGGATCGGCCTGAAGGACGTCGGAAAGATCGAGATCCGTCTCCCGGAGGAATCCCGCCCAGAAGATGTGAACGGGGACGAACCGGCAGTCGAGGTCCACGGCGACCTCCCGGATCGCCCGGTAAAAGATTTCCGCCGCTTCCATGTCGTAAGGGCGGGGGAGGACGTGGCCCGTGGGAAGGAGGATGACCGGATCGAACCGCCGCCGGGCCAGGCGGACCATGCGGACGAGATTTTCCTTGAACTCGGAACGATAGACGGCGGCGAAGGCGTCGTCCATGCCGAAATGAATCAGAAGGAGGTCGGGACGGAAGGGAAGGACGTCTTCGCGGAAGGTCCCGATGCCGTCGAAGGAGGTCTCCCCGCATCGGGAGCGGTTCAGCACCTCGACCCCCCGGGGGGCCAGGGCATCCCGGAGGATCTCCGCGTACCCCCTGCCGACGCCCCGTCCGGCGGGGATGCTTCCGCCGCGGACGAGGAGCCTCATCGCGGCTCGGACGAATAGATTTCCTGGAGGGATCGGACTTCGAACTGTCCCGCTTTCATGGCCAGGATCCCCTTGGCCACCGCCAGGGCGCCCGCCGCCGTGGTCACCAGGGGAATCCCATAGGACACCGAGGCGCTCCGGATGGCGACCTCGTCCCTCCTGGGCACGGGACCACTCGCAGTGTTGATGAGGAGATGAACGTCCTCGTTCTTGATATAGTCGAGAATGTTGGGGCGGCCCTCCTCGAGCTTCGGCAGGGACGTGACGTCGATGCCGTGCTCCTGGAGGCGTTTCGCGGTTCCCGGGGTGGAAAGAATCTCGAATCCCATTTCCCGGAACCGTTTCCCCACTTCCACGATGGCCTTCTTGTCCCGGTCCTTCACGCTGATGAAAATCTTTCCCGAGAAGGGGAGCCGCTGGCCCGCGGCGATCTGGCTTTTCGCGAAGGCCACGCCGGGGTGGGGATCGATGCCCATGACTTCCCCCGTGGATTTCATCTCCGGCCCCAGGATCGTGTCCACGCCGGGGAAACGGATGAAGGGAAGGACCGACTCCTTGACCGCGTAGTGCTTCGGCTTGGGATCCTCGAGAATGCCCTGGTCCTTCAGGGAAATGCCTGCCATGACCTTCGTGGCGATCTTCGCCAGGGGGACGCCGGTCGCCTTGGAAACGAAGGGGACCGTCCGGGAGCCCCGGGGATTCACCTCGAGGATGAAGGTCTCGCCGTCCTTGACGGCGAACTGGATGTTGAGGAGTCCCCGCACCCCCAGTTCGAGGGCGATCTCCCGGGTCGTCTTCCGGATCCGTTCTTCCGCCTGTTTCGTAAGGGAGTACGCCGGCAGGACCATGGCGCTGTCCCCCGAGTGGATCCCCGCAAGTTCGATGTGCTCCATGACCCCGCCGATGATCACCCGCTCCCCGTCCGCCACGGCGTCCACGTCGACCTCGATGGCGTCGTCGAGGAACTGGTCGATGAGAATGGGATGCTCCGGGGAGGCCTCGAAGGCCTGCCGGGCGAATTTCGCCAGGTCCCTTCTGTCCCAGACGACCATCATCGCCCTCCCCCCGAGCACGTAGGAAGGACGGATCAGGACGGGGTACCCGATCCGGTCGGCGATCTGCTCCGCTTCCTCCAGGGAAAGGGCCGTGTCGCTCTCCGGCTGGCGGACCTTGAGCTTGTTCATGAGTTCCCGGAAGAGCTTGCGGTCTTCCGCGCGGTCGATGGCGTCGGGAGAGGTCCCGAGAATGGGGACGCCGTTTCTCGCCAGGGGGATGGCGAGATTGAGGGGCGTCTGGCCCCCGAGCTGGACGATGACCCCCTCCGGCTTTTCCGAACGGGCGATGTTCAGCACGTCCTCCAGGGTCAGGGGTTCGAAGTAGAGGCGGTCGGAGATGTCGTAGTCCGTGGAGACCGTCTCGGGGTTGGAGTTCACCATGATCGTCTCATACCCCAGCTCCCGGAGCGCCATGGAGGCATGGACGCAGCAGTAGTCGAACTCGA
>DJVQ01000038.1 GCA_002441265.1 Syntrophaceae bacterium UBA6252 | reverse complement strand
CAACACAGCATATGGGCTTTTTACGAAGCCGTCATGTTTGATGCACTTTATTAACAGGGGGAATCGAGCTCCCCCGCAAAGGGGTAAACGATATGTTCGGAATCGGCATGCCCGAGTTGATCATCATCCTCGTCATCATCCTCATCATCTTCGGGGCGGGGAAGCTTCCGGAGATCGGAGGCGCCATCGGCAAGGGAATCCGCAACTTCAAGAAATCCGTCGGGGAAACGACGGAAGAGCTTGAAAACCAGAAAGACTCGAAAAAGATCGAAGAGAAGAAGTAGGGCGTCCGGCCCTTTTCAGAACGGGACGTCGTCCTCGCCGGCCGTGTCCGGCATGGACGGCGAAGGCCTGTTCCCGGCGCCTTTCAGGTTTTCCCCACCTTCCTTTCCCTTGGGCTCCAGGATCTGCATGTTCTGAGCGACGATTTCCGTCGTGCTCCGCTTGTTCCCGTCCTTGTCGTCCCAGGTCCGCGTCTGAAGCCTTCCCTCGACGTAGGCGAGGCTCCCCTTGGACAGGTAGCTGCCGCAGACCTCGGCGAGCTTGCCGAAGGTCACGATGCGGTGCCATTCCGTCCGCTGGGTCCGCTCCCCGCTCCTGTCCTTCCCCACTTCGTTCGTGGCGAGCCGGAAATTCGTCACCATGGTGCCGTCCTGGGTGTACCGGACCTCGGGGTCCGCTCCCAGCCTTCCGACGAGTATCACCTTGTTTACCATGATTCCTCCCTTGGTTCTCGATGTGCGGCCTCTCGATGGGCCGCGGAAGCCCCCTCCCGGCGGGTCTGGCGGGAATGCGCCTTTTCCCCCGCCCTCATGACCGGCCGGCCGGACCGGGGACACTATACCCGAGATCGGCCGTTTCCTCAACCCCGCCGGATCCGCCGTCCCCGGAAGGAGGCCCTTTCCCCTTCTCTGTAGCAAGTTCCGCGCCATCATTCATCCTTTCGGAATCACGGGACAAACGCAAAGCCGACCGGAAGGCAACGGCCCGGGTTGACAGGCTTCCCGTGGGCGGTTGGCGGTTGAGGCAAAGGAAAAAGCTCCCCGGGAAAGGCGCCCGATTCCCGGCGACCGGGGCGTACCTTCCCGCACGCCGCCCCGGTGGGGGGCGAAACGCAGGGAGGCATGGGCACTTTTTGCGAAGCCGCCGATTTTTCGATTTCAAACTTGCCGATGAATATGATAGGAATGGCGAAAACACTGTTGCGAGTTCGCCGGATATGTACGTTTACCCTGTCCTGATCACCACGATTGTGGCATTTACGATTTTCTGCTCCGTCATGTCCCTCGTTTTCGCCGCCCTGCTGCGTCACCCGGACAACACGGTGCACCGCGTCGCCCGGTTCTGGGGAAATGCCATCCTGTTCCTGTCGGGCGTCAGGGTCCGCGTGGAGGGACTTGAAAACATCCCCCGGGGCATCCCCGTGATCTTCATGTCCAACCACCAGGGGAACTATGACATTTTCACCCTTCTCGGCCGGATCCCCGTCCAGTTCCGGTGGATCGCGAAAAAGGAGGTCTTCGCCATCCCGCTCCTCGGCCCGGCCATGAAGAAGGCCGGATACATCTCCATCGACCGGCAGGACAGGGCAAGGGCCATCGGGAGCATGGACGAGGCGGCGGCAAAAATCCGGCAGGGGAATTCCGTCATGACCTTTCCGGAAGGAACGAGAAGCCCCGACGGCGTCATCCGGCCCTTCAAGAAAGGCTCGTTCTACCTGGCCCTCCAGTCGGGGGTTCCCATCGTTCCCGTCACCATCCTGGGGAGCCGGGAGGTCATGAAAAAAAGAAAATTGAACATTCACGCCGGGACCATCACCGTCGTCATTGACAAACCCGTCGATGTGAAAGAATATACCCTTGAAAATCGGGAGGATCTCATCGAAAAGATCCACCGGGTCGTCTCGGGAAACTACAGGAAATACAAAGAACAGGGAGGCGCCGTTCTTCATTGAGCATCACGGAAGCCGTCCTTCTCGGCGTCCTGCAGGGCCTCACCGAGTTTCTGCCCGTCAGCAGCTCGGGCCATCTGGTCATCGCCCAGGGGTTCCTTCCGGGATTCCGCCAGCCGGGGGTCTTCTTCGATCTCGTCCTTCACGGGGGGACGCTGCTGGCAGTCGTTTTCTTTCTCAGAAGGGAACTGGCGAAGATCGCCGCGGCGCTCCTGCCCCGGAAGACGGCAACGGCGGAGGAGACGGCGGGCCGCGCCGTTTCCCGGAGGCTTTTCCTGTTTCTCATCGCGGCCACCGCCGTCACGGGAATCCTGGGTCTGCCCTTCCGCAACGAGATCGAAGGGCTTTTCTCCTCGCCCAGGGCGGCGGCTCTCCTCCTTCTCGTCACGGGCGCGCTTCTCTATTTCGCCGACAGGGTGCCCGGCGCGAACCGAAAGGAAAAAGACATGAACCTTCCGGATGCCCTGGTCATCGGGATCGCCCAGGCGGCGGCCCTCCTTCCGGGAATATCCCGGTCCGGGGCGACGATCTCCTTCGCCCTCTTCCGGAAGATCGACGGGGAAACGGCCGCTTCCTTCTCGTTCCTCCTTTCCATCCCGGCGATCCTTGGGGCGTTCCTCCTGGAAGCGCGGCACATCGCCGGGCTCCCCGAGGGGGAGCTGGCGGCATACGGGGCGGGATTCGTCGCGGCCATGGTGACGGGCTTTTTCGCCCTGAAACTTCTCTACCTCATCATCCGCGGGCACCGGCTCCGGATTTTCAGCTACTACTGCTGGATCGCCGGGGCGGCGGTCCTCATCGCCGGGGCCTGATCCGGGAAGCGTCATGGGAGAGAAACCGAAAGAAAGAAAAAAAGGAAAGGAAATCGCTGGACTCGTCCTCCTCGCCCTGGCGGTTTTCCTTCTTCTGTGCCTTTTCTCCTATCACCCCTCCGATCCCTCGCTCACCCATTTCGTGGCGGGAAAAACGAAGGTGAAAAACCTGGGAGGCATCGTCGGGTCCTATCTTTCCGGCGGCCTTTACGGCGCGCTCGGGTTTGGCGCCTTCTGGATCCCCTTCTTCCTCGCCCTCCTGTCCGTAAAGACGTTCCTCAACCGGCCGGCGGCGTTCCGTCTCCTCTCCTGGATCGGGTTTTTCGGGCTTCTTATTTCCACGGCGGCCCTCATCGCCCTCAAGCACCCGTCGATCGAATTCATGGGGAACAGGATCGCCCCGGGAGGGGTCGTCGGGGCGGAGGCGACCCGCCACCTCGTCCTGTACCTGAACCACATCGGAACGACCCTGCTTCTCATCGTCGTCTTCCTCGCCTCCCTCATGGCGGCCCTCGACGTTTCCCTCGTCGCCGTTCTCGCCGCCGTGTCCCGGTTCATCGGGCGGGTCCTCGGCGGGATCGGGACCTTCCTCACCATCCGCATGGGGAGGATGCGGCGGAAGCAGAAAATCCCGAAAGACGCCCGGGAGGCACAGACGAAGGGCGAGCCGGTGATCGTCAAGGAGGCCCCGAAGAAGGAGGTTCCCAGGAAACGGAAGGAGGACCAGCTTTCCTTCGATTTCGTCCGCGAGGGGGCCTACACGCCCCCCGACCCGTCCCTCCTGGACAGGGTGCCGAAAAAGGACACCCGGATCCAGAAGGAAAGCCTCCTCATGAATTCCCGCCTCCTGGAAAAGAAGCTCTCCGATTTCGGCGTGGAAGCGAAAGTGGTCGAGGTGCGGCCCGGCCCGGTCATCACCATGTACGAACTCGAACCGGCGTCGGGGGTCAAGATCAACCGCATCACGAACCTTTCCGACGATCTCGCCCTGGCCCTCAAGGCCCCGAGCGTCCGGATCGTCGCCCCGATCCCCGGAAAGTCGGTCATCGGGATCGAGATCCCCAACTACGAGCGGGACACGGTCCACCTCCGGGAGGTCCTTGACAGCGAAGCCTTCCACCGGGAAAAGTTCCGTCTTCCCATCGCGCTCGGCGTGGACATCGTGGGCTCCCCCGTCATCGCGGACCTGAGCCGGATGCCCCACCTGCTCATCGCCGGGACGACGGGATCGGGAAAGAGCGTGTCCCTGAACGCCATGATCCTGAGCCTTCTTTTCAAGCTCCGCCCGGAGGAGATGAAGTTCCTCATGATCGACCCGAAGCGTCTGGAACTTTCCGCCTACGAGGGGATTCCCCACCTGATCCACCCCGTCGTGATGGATCCCAAGAAGGCCTCCCAGGTCCTGAAGTGGGCGGTGGAGGAGATGGAGCGCCGCTACGAGCTCATCGGCGTTTCCGGCGTGAAGGGGATCGACCGGTACAACCGGGTCGTCGAAAAGGAGGAGCAGGAAGCCGCCAGGGCCGGGGCGGCGAAAAAAGGAACTCCCACGCCCCTGGAGGAACCGGGGGAAGCGCCCGAGGAGGCGGTTCCCCTACCTGAAAAGCTGCCCTACATCGTCATCGTCATCGACGAACTCGCCGACCTCATGATGGTCGCATCGAGGGACGTGGAGGAATCCCTCACCCGCCTCGCCCAGATGGCCCGGGCCGCGGGAATCCACCTGATCCTGGCGACCCAGCGGCCCTCGGTGGACGTCATCACGGGGCTCATCAAGGCGAATTTCCCCACCCGGATTTCGTTCCAGGTCTCCTCCAAGGTGGACTCCCGGACGATCCTCGACCAGCTCGGCGCGGAAAAGCTCCTCGGTTCGGGGGACATGCTGTTCATGCCGCCGGGGTCGTCCAAGCTGACCCGGATCCACGGGCCCTTCGTCTCCGACGGCGAGATCCAGTCCGTGGTGGAGTTCGTGAAGAAGCAGGCCGCCCCGGTGTACGACGAGTCGATCGTCAACTACCGGCCCCCGTCGAAGGACGAGGGCAGGGAGGACGGAGAGTACGACGAGAAGTACGACGAGGCGGTGGAGCTGGTCACCGACCTGGGACAGGCCTCCATCTCCCTGGTCCAGCGCTACCTGAAGATCGGCTACAACCGGGCCGCCCGGATCATCGAAAAGATGGAGCAGGAAGGGGTCGTCGGCCCCTCCGACGGCGCGAAGCCCAGGAAGGTGCTGGCGCGCAGACTCCCCGACTGACGGCTTCGTAAAAAGTCCATATGCTGCGTTGCCACTCATCCCTCCTCCCTGCGGCGTACCGGAAGTACGCCTCGGTCATCGGGACCCGGGTGCCTTGCCTCTGGAGCTTTTTACCTTGCCGTCTGAAAAGAACTTTTTTTTGATTTCTTACGAGTTCGCCCGGACGAATCCATGAAAACCTACCACATCGTGAGCCTGGGGTGCCCCAAGAACCTCGTGGACTCGGAAGTCATCGCCGCGGGGCTGGAAAAGGCGGGACTGAAAAATGCCGCCGTTCCCCGGAAGGCGGACCTCGTCATCGTCAACACCTGCGCCTTCATCGAAGCCGCCAGGGAGGAGTCGGTCGACGAAATCCTCCGGGCGGGGCAATGGACGACAAGGAAGGGCGGGCCCTTCCTTGTCGTCGCGGGCTGCCTCCCCCAGCGCTACGGAGAGGAACTGGTGCCCCTCCTGCCGGAAGTGGACGCCTTCTTCGGCACAACGGCGCCGGAAGACCTCCCCCCCCTGGTCCGGGCCCTCCTGGACGGCCGTGCCCCGGCCGGGAAGAATTTCGTCCGCCCCCCCTCCTTCCTGATGGATTCCTCCCACGAGCGGAGGCTCACGGAACCGCGGCACACGGCCTACCTGAAAATCGCCGAAGGATGCTCGAACCGCTGTTCCTACTGCGTCATCCCCTCCATCCGGGGCCCCTTCCGGAGCCGTCCCGCCGGAGACGTGATCCGGGAGGCGGAGGCCCTCGCCCGGGCGGGGGTCCGGGAAGTCGTCGTCACCGCACAGGAGACGACGGCCTGGGGGAGGGACCTTTTCGGCAGGCCGGCGCTTCACCGTCTCCTGAAGGACCTCGCCGGGATCGGCGCGTTCCGCTGGATCCGGGTCCTGTACACCCATCCCGCGCGGATCGGCCGGGAATTCCTGGAAGTCATGGCGGCAGAAGGGTCCATCGTGAACTACATCGACATGCCGATCCAGCACGTCGACGGGGATCTCCTGAAGGCCATGAACCGGCCGGGCTCGGAAAGAGATCTCCGGGAAACGATCGAAACGGCCCGCAGGATCGTCCCGGACGTGGCGCTCCGGACCTCCCTCATCACGGGGTTCCCCGGCGAGACGAAAGAGAAGTTCGGAAAGCTGCTGCGGTTCGTCCGGGAAGCGCGGTTCGACCACCTCGGGGCGTTCACCTGGTCGGCGGAGGAGGGCACGCCGGCGGAGAAGCTCCCCGGGCGGGTGCGGCGGGACGTGAGGGAAAGGCGGCGGGACCGGATCATGGAGGCCCAGGCGGCGGTCTCCCGGGAGATCAACGGCGCCCTCGTGGGGACCGTCCAGGAGGTCCTCGTCGAGGGGCCCTCCGCCTCCCCGGACTACCCCTTCGTCGGGAGGGCCCGGCGGCAGGCCCCGGAAATCGACGGCGTCACCTACGTCCGGGCGACGGACGCCCGCCCCGGGGATTTCGTCGCCTGCCGGATCGTCGATGCCGGCGACTACGACCTGTTCGGAGAGGAGCTCCCGCGCTGAGGGACCCTTCAGCCCCCCCGGCGCTTCGGCCGGTACAGGCCCGCCTCGATCGTCCCGGTCATGCCGGACCGGAGGGTCCTGCCGTCCACGGGCGAGAGACGGGAAACCGCCTCCCGGGAAAGAAGGGGGTAATGCCGCACCCGGTCCAGGGCCGCGGCGATCTCTCCCAGTCCCTCGTCCTCCACCATCCAGCCAAGGGAATCGAACCGCCGGAGATCCAGGGGCGCGGACCAGGACCGGAGGGTCTTCTCCCCGTCGAGGTTGTAATAAAACTCGAAATAGGACAGGGCGAGTTCCCGGACGGAGCGGAAGACCGGCTCCCGGAACCGTAGATGGACGAAGTTGGACGTGGCGACGGCCCCCAGCCGGCCGTCGACCCGGTATAGGGCGATCACGTGGTCGTCGTCGTTTTCCGCCCGGAGATCGACGAGGACCGGGTCGTGGCCGATCCTGCGGAGGGCCGCGGCGGCGAACAGGGCGCCGTCGAGACAGTGGGCCTTCCGGTCCCGGAGAACGCTCCGGGGCGACCGGTACACGGGATCGGTGCTGTACGGGATCCCGTTCAGAAACGCCTGGATCCGGGAAGGGTCGGCCAACCGGTCGAGAACGGCCTGTTCCCCGGGATGCCAGGGTTCCCGCCCGCCGGTCATCGAAACGCTCCCTTCCGCCGCGGGGGAAGCCGCCCGGTCATGGACGGCTCCCGGAACGGCCCTGTTTTCCCGCACCCGCCCCGATTTCCAGTTCCTCGAGAACCCGGCGGTAGAACGCCCGGAGATCCTCCTTGAATTTCCGGTGCGCCTCGGGATTGGCGTAATACATGTGCCCCCCGGGGTACAGCTTCATGGAGATGTTCCCCCTTCTCTCCGGAGGGACGTCGAGGTGCCGGATCGTGTACGCGACCGAGTCGTACGGCACTTCCAGGTCGAAAACGCCGCTTCCGATGAACACCTTCAGGAAACCGCACCGGTTCATGGCCTGGGCGAAATCGCCGCTGATGTCTGGATAGCCCGTGTTGATCGAGTCGGGATTCACCGGGGCGGCCCGGCCCGTCTCCCAGTTCCACTTCAGATAGACCTCGGGATTGCCGCTCAGGTACCGGCGGTCGGTCCGGAAACCCAGCTCATCCCTGAGATAGGCGGTCATGGCCGTCTTCAGGGGACCGGCGAGGAGGAAGGACCCCTGGTCGTTGTCGTCGCCCGTGTACGGTCCGAGGGCGGTCACCCGGGAATCGTAGACGCTGATGGACCGGCCTTCCCCTTTCAGGAGCTGTCCGGCGAATTCCCGCTCGCGGATCCGCAGATTCCTGTCCAGGATCCACCGGGGGTCGATCCCCGTGTAGTCGGAGAGCCGTTTCGCCGCCTCCCCCCGATCCCCCTCCGAAAGGGCGTCCCCCTTCCAGAACAGGGGAAGGAGACCGCTCGCGGACCACTCCCGGACCTCTTCCAGGGCCTTGTCCAGATCCCCCCGAAGGCGGGGGGCGATCTTTTTATGGTACCAGGCGGCGGCGGCGTAGGAGGGCAGGGAAAGGACCATGGCCCGGTCCCCCATGGAAGACCACTGGATGTTCTGCAGATCCAGGGCGGGGGAGATGAAGACGAGCCCGACGGGATAGATCCCGGCATCCTGAAGGACCCTGGCCAGCCCCGCGCCCCGGACCCCCCCGTAGCTTTCCCCGGCGATGAAGACGGGGGAATGGAGGCGGTCCATGACCGTCAGGAACTGAAAGATGAAGTCGGACATGGACCGGAGGTCCTCCCGGACGCCCCAGAACTTCCGGGGATCGACGTCGCCGAGGGCCCGGCTGTAGCCGGTCCCGACGGGATCGATGAAGACGAGGTCCGTGAGATCGAGGAGGGTGTTCGGGTTCTCCACGACGCCGTAAGGGGGCGGGAGAAGGACCGTTCCGTCGTCGCTCCGGCGGATCGTCTTCGGACCCAGGGCCGCCAGGTGCAGGTACATGGAGGCCGCTCCCGGCCCGCCGTTGAAGGCGAAGGTCAGGGGGCGGATTTCCCCCTCCCGGAGGTCCTTTTTCCTGTAATAGACGAAGAAGATCTCCGCGCCCGCTTTCCCCGTCGCCGGATCGGGAACGGTGAGAAGCCCCGCCGAGGCGGCGTAGGCCAGGGTTTTGCCGTCCACGCGGACGGCGTGTTCGGTCGCCGGAAAGGCCGTTTCCGCCGGAGCGGCGCTTCCGCTTTCCGCGCGGGCGCCGGCGGCGGCGATGAAGGCCGCGAGCACCGCCATTCCCAAAAAGAGTCGTTTTCCCATGCCCGGTTCCTCCCCGTTCGCATTTGAAAGGCGTTTTCCCCTGTTTTCGTACCAGGGATTCCCGTTTTCCGCAACGGGACGGGGAGAAAAAACGGGACGGCGGCGGCGCCCCTTGAGAAGGGCGTCCCGATTCTGTATGATGCATCGGCAGATCTTTCGGGGAGGACGAAAACGCCGTGGATCGATCCGTATTCCGGGACATGGGCAGGGAGGAACTGGAACAATACATCGCGTTTCTTCTGTGGCACTATCGGGTCATGGACGCCTTCTGGTTTCTGGAGATCGCCGAAATGTTCGACCAGAAGACGGCGGAGGAGATCAACCGCCGGGTGTGGGGGCGGATCCCGGCCATGGCGGCGAAAGACCTGATCGGCCGGTTCGGCATCCGGGAAAAGGGCCTCGGGGGGTTCGTGAAGGCCCTTCGCTATTTCCCTTGGACCATCCTCATCGGGTACGAGATCGAGGAGAAGGGGGACGAAGTGGTTCTCCGGGTGCCCCGATGCGCCACCCAGGAGGCCCGGAAGAAAAGGGGACTTCCCGAGTACGACTGCGGGGACATGCACCGCAGGGAATTCGAGAGCTTCGCAGGGGTCATCGACGAACGGATCCGGGTGGCCTGCGACTTCGCACCCCCCGGTCCCCACCCCGACGACCTTTACTGCCAGTGGCGGTTCAGGCTCGGGGAATAGGGGAAAACGGGGACACTTCCCGTATTTTTCTCAAGAAAAATGCGGGAAGTGTCCCTAGTTTTTCCGGTTCAGAAGTGTCCCTGGTTTTTCCGTGAGCCTCCCGGTTTTTTTCATTGACGGGGTATTGTGCTTTTTCTATACTTCTTCGCCAACATGACAGCCTGCCGTTTCCGGCGGGAGAAAGCGGGGAAAAAAATGAGGAGAGTGGGCATCATCGGGTGGCGCGGGATGGTCGGTTCCGTTCTCATGGAACGGATGGCCGAGGAAGGGGATTTTGGTTTCTTCGAACCGGTGTACTTCACCACGTCCCAGGTGGGAAAGCCCGGTCCGGACGGCGCGCCGCTTCTCGACGCCACGGACGTGAAGAAGCTGGCCGGCTTCGAGATCCTTGTCACCTGCCAGGGCGGGGATTACACGAACGACGTGTATCCCAGGCTGAAACGGTCCGGGTGGAACGGCTACTGGATCGACGCCGCTTCGGCCCTCCGGATGAACGACGACGCCCTGATCATCCTCGATCCCGTCAACCTTCCGGTCATCCGGAAGGGGCTTACCCGGGGCATCCGCGTCTTCGCAGGCGGGAACTGCACCGTGAGCCTCATGCTCATGGCCCTCTCGGGGCTGTTCCGGGCGAAGCTCGTGGAGTGGATTTCCAGCATGACCTACCAGGCCGCGTCCGGCGCGGGGGCGAACCACATGAGGGAGCTGGCGGCCCAGATGCAGGCCCTCGGCTTCGCGGTGAAGAAGGAGCTGGACAATCCCGCCGCCACGGCGCTGGAAATCGAGAAAATCCTGATCGGGGAGATGCGCGGCGGGGACCTGCCGGACAAGTTCTTCGGCGCGCCCCTCGCGGCGAGCCTCATCCCCTGGATCGACCGGGCCGTCGAGGACGGCCAGACCCGGGAGGAATGGAAGGGATACGCGGAAACGAACAAGATCCTGGGCACCGCGAGGCCCATTCCCGTGGACGGGCTTTGCGTCCGGGTGGGGGCCATGCGCTGCCACAGCCAGGGACTCACGATCAAGCTGAAGAAGGACGTCCCGCTGGCCGACCTGGAATCCCTCATCGCGGGGGACAACGAGTGGGTGAAACTCGTGCCCAACGACCGGGGCGCGACGGTGGCGGGCCTCACCCCGACGGCCGTTTCGGGGACCCTTTCCGTTCCCGTGGGAAGGCTTCACAAGCTGAAGATGGGCCCCCGGTTCCTCGGCGCGTTCACCGTGGGCGACCAGCTCCTGTGGGGGGCGGCGGAACCGCTCCGGCGGATGCTCCGGATCCTCCTGGAGCATCTGGGCTGATCCCCCTTACCGGCAGACGTCCAGGAGATACCGTTCCAGGAGAAGGGCCGGGTCCCTCCCCGTGGTTTTCATCTCCAGGTCCAGGCGGACGAGGCGGTCGAAGAAACCGAACGCCTCGTCGCGGGTGAAGAGGTCCGCCTGCTTCAGGGCCTGGTAGACGACGTACGGGTGCTGCCCGAGGATGCCCCTCTCGTTTTTTCCCCTCTTTTCCCCAAGGCCCTTGAGGACGGGATAGACGGCCCGCTGAAAGGCCCCGTAGTCCATGTTGCCCCTGAAGGGGCCCGCCATGTCCCTGTCCAGGAGAATCCGGGCGTGGAGGATGTGGCGGATCTCCCGGGCGATCATGGCGAACACCATGAGGGGGGGCTCCCCCCTCCGCAGGAGTGAATGGAGCGCCTTCAGCGCCCGGGACGCCTCCCGCGCCGCCAGGGCCCCGGTGAGATCGAAGACGGTGTATTCCCTGGTTTCCGCGGCGAGGGACTCCACGTCCCCGACATCGATTCTTCTTTTCTCCCCCGCAAAGGACAGGAGGCTTTCCAGGACGGCCGTTCCCGGGGCCAGCCCCCAGCCCGTCCGCTCCCCCAGGAGATCGACGGCGTCGGCGGTGATCTCCTTTCCCCGGCTCCTCACGAAATCCAGGGCCACCCTGCGGAACTGTTCCCTGACCCGCGCCTCCCCCTTCTCCCTGTCGAAGGCCAGCACGACCCCACGCTCCGCCATGAGCTGGTAGAGCCGTTTCCTCCGGTCCACCGACAGGGCCGACAGGACGAGGATGTGGCCCTCCGGCAGGCCCCGTTCGAGAATCTGCTCCAGCCTTCCTTCGGCGCCTTTTCCGGCCTTTCCCTCCCAGCCGCAGGCCTTTGCGTGCTCCAGGATCGGGACGAGCCATTTCTCCACGGACCCGGGATCGTCGACGCCGGCGGTCTTCCGCCATTCCTCCGGGGAAATGCGCCGCCAGCCTTCGTCCTGAAGGTCCTCCAGGGACCACCGGGCCATCCCGAGAAAGGTGGAAAACATCCGCAGGGCCCGGGAAAGATCCTTCCCGCCCTCGACCTGTTCCTGCATTTCCCGGACAAGATTCGGCATGGTCGTCCTCGAGTGAAAGAGGACGGTGTTTCTCACGGCGATCACCTTCCGTCCCGGGAAAAGGGGAACGGAAAGAAGGGCCTGGCAGACGGCGGGAACGTCGGCGACGTCTCCCTCCAGAAGGACGAGGTTCATCGCCCGTTCCGGCCCCGGGAGAAGGGCTTCGGTGATCCGCTGAAACGCCTCCTGGACGAGATACCCCTCGTCCCCGTGGACGAGGTAGCAGGGCGCGGGCGCCCCCGCTTCGATTCGGTCCAAGGCTTCCTTCAGGTTCATGCGCTTTTTTCGATGGATTTTTACGAAGCCGTCACAGGATGACGAACTTCATAAACTGTTGAAAATCGCTCGTGTCAAACGGCTTCGTAAAAAGCTCCAGAGGCAAGGCGCCCGAATCCCGACGAATGAGGCGTACGAAACGGTACGCCGCAGTGAGGAGGGATGAAGGGCAACGCAGCATATGGATTTGTTACGAAGTCGTTACAGGATGACGAATTTTTGAATGTGCCTCAGCACCATCTTGGGATCGTCGATCACCTGGACGAGGTCGACGTCCTCCGGGGAGATCTTTCCCTCCCGGAGCATGGTCTTGCGGAGCCAGTCGACGAGCCCCCCCCAGTACTCGCTTCCCATGAGGACGACGGGAAAGCTCCTGATTCTCCGGGTCTGGATGAGGGTGAGGGCCTCGAACAGCTCGTCCATGGTCCCGAACCCCCCGGGCAGGATGACATAGGCCATGGCGTACTTGACGAACATGACCTTGCGGATGAAGAAGTACTTGTAGTCGATGCTGATATTGGCGTAAGGATTCGGCTTCTGCTCGAAAGGGAGGTGGATATTCATACCCACCGATACCCCGCCTCCCTCCGATGCACCTTTGTTCGCCGCCTCCATGATCCCCGGTCCCCCTCCGGTGATCACACTGAACCCGTTCAGCGCAAGCATTCGCGCCAGCTCCTCGGTTTTCCGGTAGTATTCGTCTTCCGGGGTGGCCCGGGCGGACCCGAAGATGCTTACGGCATGCTTGACCTGGGAAAGTTCCTCGATGGATTCCACGAATTCCGCCATGATACGGAAGATCCGCCATGACTCCTCCATGGAAAGGGCGTCCACGAGGTACTGCTTTTCCGGCATGGTCGACTCAGAAATGTCTTCTCTTGCGGGCTTTCGCCATTCGCCGACGGGCTTCGAGGGCCTTTCTCTTGCGCTTGACCGACGGTTTCTCGTAGGCCCTCCGAAGTTTCAGCTCCTTGAAAAGTCCGTTCTTGGAAAGCTTGTTCTTCAGGATCTTGAGCGCCTTCTCGACGTCGTTGTCGATTACCTTGACCTCCAAAAAAATCCCTTCCTTTCCTCGTGCATTCCATGACCCCGCGGAAACCGCAGGGGGATTTCCATATGACAGCGGGAATCCGTTGTCAACAAAAAAAGTCACCGGCAGGTGCCGACGACATCATGAAGCGCCGCCACGAATGCCCGGTTCTCCTCCTCCGTTCCCACGGAAACCCTGAAACAGTCCCGGAGAACCGGCGGCGAGGCAAACGATTTGACCAGAACTCCCCGCTCCAGCAAGCCTTTATATACCCGATCTTTGTCGTAAGCACAACGAAAAAGGATAAAATTCGCGTCCGACGGAAAGGGGCGGATCCCTTCCATCTTTTGCAGTTCCCGGAACAGTTCCTCCCTGCCCTTCACGATGGCCAGGACCTGGCGGTCCAGCTCCTCCCCGTGATCGAGGAGGCGGACTCCCATGGCCTGGGTGAGGGCGTTCAGGTTGTAGGGAAGCCTGACCTTGTTCAGCTCTCCGAGGAGGACGGGGGACCCGATGAGGACGCCGAGGCGGATCGCCGCGAAGCCGACCTTGGAAAAGGTCCGGAGGATGATCAGGTTTTCCCGCCGTTCCACCTCCGGGAGAAAGGTTTTCCCGGAGAAGGGACCGTAGGCCTCGTCGACGACCACGAACCCCTTCGCGGCATCGAGGATCTCCTCCATCTTCCCGCGGCTGAAGCAGTTGCCCGTGGGATTGTTGGGATAGGCGAGAAACACGATGTCGGGGTTTTCCCCTTTGACCCACCGGCCGGCGAACCCGTCGGGGAGGTCGAAGTCCCCGTCGAGGGGCACCTCGGTCACCCGGTGTCCCATGTTGACCGCCGTGATCCCGTACATGGCGAAGGTGGGCACGGGCAGAAGAACCCCTCCGCCCTCCCCGCCGGTCCGGAGCACCGCCAGTAGAATCTGGATGAGTTCGTCCGATCCGTTGCCGGCGAGGATCATCTCCCGGGGAACGCCGTACAGGGCGGAGAGCCGGTCCCGGAGCGTCCGGGCTTCCGGATCGGGATACCGGTTCAGGGCGACGTCCCGAAGCGCGTCGTGGAGGACCGTGGCGGCCGCGGGGGAGAGCCTGTGGGGGTTTTCGTTTGCATCCAGTTTGACGGGACAGTCCGACAGGTCGACGGCATAAGCCTTCTGGCCCAGGACTTCTTTTTTGATCAGCGCGCGGACATCCATTCCCTTCCCCTGCCTTCCACGTTCCAGACGTCGCTTCCGTATTTGCCCTCCCGGAGTTCGCGGGCAAGCGACGCTTCCTCTCCCGTCAGGGTCCCTTCCGTGACGGGGACGCCGAGGACCTCCTCGAAACCGGCGAGGAGACGGGCGGCAAGACCCTCCCCGTCCATCCCCAGGACGCCTTCCCCCGAAAGGGACGTGACATGGTCCCGAAGGTTTTCCGCCGCGCCGCGAAGCGCGCCGGGCGTCCTTCTCAGGAAGCGGGAGGGAAGGTCCCCGTCGAAATCGATCAGAACCGACCCCTGCTGCAGGAAGGCGTTTCGGGACCGCGACTGGGCGCTCCCGCAGATCTTTCTGCCCCGGGCGAGAAGCTCGTAGCGGGAGGCCCTGGCGAAACAGAAGGCATCCCTTCCCGCCGCCCCTTCGGCATCCTCCTCATCCCCGGGCATGGAGACGGCCACTCCCGCCCCCGCGAGCCCCCGGGCGAGACACCGTCCGATAAGCCGGTAGGTCGGCATGAGACCGCCGGAAAATTCCGGCAGTTCCGCTCTTCCTGTCACGGAATAACAGAGATCGCGGTCGTGAATGACCGCCTTTCCCCCCGTGGGGCGCCGGACCACGGGCACCCCCGAGGCGCGGCATGCTTCCAGATCCACTTCCCGCCGGGTGTCCTGAAAATACCCCAGCGAAACGGTTCTCACCGTCCACCCGAAAAACCGGAGCGTCGGCGGCATCCTTCTTCGTTCCTGGATCCGGAACAGGGCCTCGTCCACGGCCATGTTCTCGAACGGGTCGCCGGAGCGATATGGAAGAAGCCGCCAGGGTTCCACGGCAGGTCAGTCCGCTCCTCCGTCTGCTTCCACAAAATCCTCGTATCCCTCGGCATCGAGAAGGTTGTCCAGTTCGCTCGGATCGTCCATTTCGACGACGATCATCCAGCCCGTGTCGTACGGATCGCTGTTGACGATCCCCACGTCGTCGGTCAGGTCGTCGTTCACGCCGACCACCTCCCCGCTCACCGGAGAGATCAGTTCCGTCGTCGTTTTCGTCGATTCGATCACACCGAAGGACTCGTCCTGCTCCACATAGGTATCCACGGCGGGAAGTTCAATGGAGAGGATTTCGCCGAGCCTTTCCTGGGCGTGATCGGTGATCCCGATGGTCGCCTGGTTTCCGTCGACCCTCACCCAGGTGTGTTCGCGCGTATAAAGCAGATCTTCAGGAAAAACCGCCATGTTCTCTGCAACAACCTCCAGTTCGATTTTCCCCTTGCCCCCGGTCCTCCGGCAAGGGGTCAGGGAATCGTTCCCGTGTCCCGGGTCGGGTTCACTCGACGATCATGAGATCCTTTGGCACGGAGGAAAGAATTTCGCAACCATCTTTTTTCACGAGGAGGAGATCCTCGATCCTCACTCCGAATTCCCCCGGGATGTAGACGCCGGGTTCGACGGTGATCACCATGCCCTCCTCGAGCACCCCGTCGTCGACGGTGGAGATCCTCGGAACCTCGTGCACCTCCAGCCCCACGCCGTGTCCCGTCCCGTGGGTGAAGAAGGAGCCGAACCCCGCCTTTTCGATCCATCCCCGGGCGATCCGGTCCACCTCCCGG
Source organism: Syntrophaceae bacterium UBA6252 (assembly GCA_002441265.1). GTDB lineage: Bacteria > Desulfobacterota > Syntrophia > Syntrophales > UBA6807 > UBA6807. Next base: position 31,892 of record DJVQ01000038.1, on the reverse strand, counting down.
CAGGAAACCCCCTCGCGAACCTGCTCGATGGCCCTGTCGTGGGCCTCTTTCACGGCTTCGTAAACCTTCTTTTTCTCGGGGGGGATCCTTCCCACCGCCACGGTGCAGGTTTCGTCGGAGCAGTATCCCTCCACGACGGCCCCGAAATCGACCACCACGACGTCGCCGTATCCGATCCCGGCCTTTCCCGGCTTGCCGTGGGGCAGCGCCGCTCTTTTTCCGGCGACGACAATGGTCTCGAAGGAGGGTTTTTCGCTTCCCCGTTCCTCCATCTCCCATTCGAGCCTGCGGGCGATGTCAATCTCCGCCCGGCCCGGCTTCAGGTGTTCGAGAACGGACAGGAAGGCTTCGGAGGCGATGGCCGCGGCCCTGCGGATCCGCTCCACCTCCCGGGGCTCCTTGATCTTCCGGATCCCCGCGATTTCTTTTCCCAGGGGCTTCAGGACAACCTTTTCCCCCAGACGCTCCCGGAGGGTGAAATAGGCCTCGCAGGAAAGGGAGGCGGCTTCGAAGGCGACCGTTCCCAGGCCCCGTTCCGCGATCAGCCGGCAGAGTCCTTCCATCCGGTCCCGGAATTCGACCACCTCCGCCCCCCGGGCCTCCGCCCGGGCCTGGGTCGTGTACCGGCCGTCGACGATCAGAACTGGAACGCCGCCTCCCACGAAAAGCGTCCCCTCGCTTCCCGTGAAGCCCGTGAGATAACGGATTCCCGGTGCGCCGAAAAAAGCGATCCCCTCGGCGGACCATCGGGACAGCCCTTCCCGGATCCTCGCCGTCCTTTCCGGAAAGGAAACGCCGCCTTCTTCCCGCAGCAGCTCAGACATGGAGCCCCTCGCCGGCGGCGGCAGTCTTTCGATCCTCCAGGAGGGCGAGCCAGCGGTTCAACTCGGACAGGACCCGTTCCCGCACCGTCCGCCTCTCCTCGATCCGCGTCTCCAGGTTCTGGAGCTTCTCCCGGAGCGTCTCGTTCCCGGGGTCCCCGGAAAGAAGTTTTTCCAGGGAGGACCGGGCCAGTTCGTAATGGCCCTGGCGGATGTAGAGGTCCGCCATGGTGGGGGTCAGAAACTCCTCGGGAACCCTTCCACCGTCGTCCTCCTCGCCGGGGAGTCCCTCCGGGACGGAACGGGGTTCGGCGGGCTCCGATCCGTTCCGCTCGATCCAGCGGACCTTGCCGGAATTCAGGATGGAGCTTTTCCGGTAGCTTTCCATGGCTTCCCGGATCATCCCCTGGCGGGCGAAGACGTCTCCCCCGTACCGGTACAGCAGCCCCCAGCCCTCCTCGATCCGTTCCATGTTCTCGAGAACGCGGAGGGCCTCCTTTTTCCGTCCCTCCCTGGCCATGGACAGGGACAGGGCGAGGCAGGCGGCGCCGTCGCCGGGAATGAGATCCAGCCTGCCTTCGGCGGTGCGCTTCACGGCGTCCCACTCCCCGCGGAGGATGTGGTACTCGATCCGGCCGATGAAGGCCTCAAAATCCTCGATGGAAGGCAGCCTTTTTTCCATGGAATGCTCTGGAATTCACTGGAATTGCAATCAACGAAACTGCCGCTTAACACAGGGGTAGCGGGGTGTCAAGCATGAACTCGGAAGAAAACAACCGTTGACAGCCCCCTTTCCGGGATGTTAGAAGTCGTGATCTTCCATGCGGAAGCGCTCCCCGTTACCGGACGTCGCTTACATTTCGTTATACAGAAAGAAACGGGGAGAATTCAAGGAATATCTCCCAGAGAAGAAAAATGAGGCTCGAAGGCGTCAAATACCTCTTCATCACCTTTCTTCTCCTGTCCAACGTCATGGCGTCGAAGATCGTCTCCCTCTTCGGGCTCATCGTCCCAGCGGCGATCATCGCCTACCCGGTGACCTTCCTCTTCACGGACGTGGTGGCCGAGGTGGAGGGAAAGGAAAGCGCCCGGAAACTGGTCATGACGGGATTCTACCTGTCCCTCGTCATGGCGGCCCTTCTCTTCGCCGCCCGCCTCCTCCCGCCGGCGCCCTTCTGGCCCTTCCAGGAGGCCTGGGACCGGATCCTGGGCGCCACGCCCCGGATCGTCGCCGCCTCCATGCTGGCCTACCTCGTCTCCCAGAACCACGACGTCTGGTCCTTCCACTGGTGGAAGGGGAAAACGGGCGGGCGCCACCTCTGGCTTCGAAACAACCTCTCCACGGCGGTCTCCCAGCTTCTGGACTCGGTCCTCTTCATCACCATCGCCTTCTGGGGGAGCTACCCCGCCGGGGACATCGGCAAGATGATCCTGGGCCAGTACGCCGTCAAGCTCGTCATCGCCCTCCTTGACACGCCTTTCTGCTACATGCTAGTTGGATACTATGGAAGAGAAGCTCGAAACGATTCCCAATAATTACCGGACGCGGGACTACGAGGTGAACATCCGCTTTCCCGAGTTCACCTGCCTGTGCCCCAGGACGGGACAGCCCGACTTCGCCGAGATCGTCCTCCGGTACGTCCCCGGGGAACTCCTGGTGGAGCTCAAGTCCCTCAAGTTCTACCTGAACGCCTTCCGGACCCGGGGGATCTTCCACGAGGAGGCGGTGAACCGGATTCTCGAGGATTTCGTGGAGGCGGTGAAACCGAAATCGGCGGAGGTCACGGGGAACTTCAACGTCCGCGGGGGGATCTACACGACGGTCCGGGCGGGGTACCCGTCCGTTCCCTGACCGCGCCGCCGCCGGGCGCGATGCATTCCGAAAAACAAGAGGCCGTCCCCCCCGAGGGGGACGGCCTCTTTTCGTTGACCGTCTTCGTGATTCCTACGGAACGGCGATGATCTTCGATCTCACGTTCTGGAGTCCGTCGCTGTCCTCCACCCGGAGGGTCACCACGTAGTTCCCCGCAGCGGGGTAGGTTACCGCTGCAGGAGTGTTGCTGGTGGAGAACGACGGGGTCCCCCCTTCGAAGGTCCAGTGCCAGTAAGAGATGGTCTTGGGCGACCATGCGTGAGACATGTCACTGTATGTCATTTCATGAGTGTCTGTATTATTTCCGACGAAGTCCGCCGTCGGACCATCCGCTACCGTCGCATCGACCTCGACGGCCTTGACGACCTCGTCGGTCTCGCCGAAGTTGTTCGTCACCGTCAGCGACACCGCGTAGGTTCCCGCGTAGCCGAAGTGGACCACCCCTACGTCGCCGGGGAACCGGGAGGTGGAGGTGGCCGGCGTTCCGCCGGCGAAAATCCAGCTCCAGCTCGAGATCGTTGTCCCCGAAGCCGCAGCCGAGGTGTCCTCGAAAAGGACCCGGTCGCTGTCGTTCATGTCCGTCCACTGGAAATTCGCCGTCGGATTCGTGTCCGGCAGCGGCGATTCGGTGGTCACCATGATCGATTTCGCCACGGACCGGACGAGGCCCGTGTCCGCCGTCACCGTCAGGGTGACGAGATAGATCCCCGGCGCCCCGAAGTGGACCGTCCCGGGATGCTGGAGGGTCGACGTGGACGGCGTGCCGCTGTCGAAGGTCCACACCCAGGAGATGAGTTCATGGGGTTCGTCGATGTACGACGTATCCATGAAGTGGACCCGGTCGCCGTCCCCGAGGTCGGTGGCCTCGAAATCGGCGATCATGTCGTAGTAGACGATTTCATCCTTGGAGGTCTTCACCGCCTTGCCCACGGTGTGGGATTCCCCCAGGTTGTTGGTCACCGTCAGGGTGACCATGTAGGTCCCCGGGGCCCCGAAGCTGACCATGCCGGGGAACTGGAGACTGGAGGAGGAAGGCGAGCCGCTCTCGAAGGTCCAGTACCAGGACACGAGCCACGTCCCCGCCGCGGCCGAGGAGGCGTCGTTGAACACGACCCGGTCGCCGTCCCCGAGGTCCTCGTAGGTGAAGTCCGCCGTGGGGAGGGTGCTCGTGTAGGGCAGTTCGACGAGCTTCATCGCCGTGTCGCTGTACCCGAGGTCGTTCGTCACGGTGAGGGTGATCACGTATTTCCCGGGTCCCGCGAGGAACCGGACGATGCCGGGATCCTCCGACGTCGACGTGGAGGGGCTGCACCCCGTGAACGTCCAGTACCAGGAGACGATGACCGTCCCCTCCGGCGTCGTGGAGGCGTCGGTGAAGAAGAGCCTTTCGTTGTCCCCCAGTTCCTCATAGGTGAAATCGGCGGTCGGCCGGGAAACGGACGTAAGGTAGATGTCCGCCGTGGCATAGGTGCACGCGGAATCGGGCACCGTCGCGGCCACCGTCTCCGTGCCGATGGACCGGGAGGCGGTGTACGTGGTCGTGGCGACGCCGCTGCGGGTCGTCGCCGAGGTCGGGAACACCGATCCCCTGCCGGAGACGACGGAGAACAGGACGACCTGCCCGTCTTCGACGGGATCGCCGTTCGCGTTCGTCACAACGGCCGTGAGGGTGCTCCGGCTTTCCCCGTCGGCGGTGAGGAGATCCGGGGAGGCAACGAGCGTGATTTCCTTCGTCCGGTACGGGGAGTTGGGAAGCTCGCACTGCTCGTCGTCCAGGTAGGGGAGCCAGAAGGTGTACGTGGACCGGGTCTCCGTCCCGTACACGACGACGCTCGCCGTGATCTCCGCCTCGATCCACGCGGCGGAGGTCTTGACGTAGGTGAGGTCGAAGACGGCGGTCCCGTCATCCCCGGTGTAAACCGTGCCGGGGACGGAGCCCGAGGCCGTGGACGGCGGCGTGAGGACCCCGTCGCCGTTGGCGTCCTCGCCGGCATCTTTCTGGCCGTTCCGGTTCGTGTCCTCGTTGTACAGGATGCACGTCTGCACGGGCATGCACTTGTTTTCCTCGTACTCGTACCAGTACCCCGTGGCCCAGCGGTTCGGCCAGGTGCTCAGCGTGACGGTAACCCCGGAGAGCCCCTTGCCGCTCGCGTCGGTCACGAGGACCGCCATGGGAAGCTTGTAATAGGTGTCCTGCCCGGGCTCGGTGACGGTTTCGATCTTGCTCCCCCGGGAAACGATGACGGACCCCGCCGTGCCTCCGATGATGATGTCCACGTCGCTCGACGTGACGGAAGGCATGCCGAGGACGGAAGCGGTCACCTTCACGCCGGCGTTCCCCGAACTGACGGAACCGGCGATGAAGGTCGTCGTGGCGATGCCCGTGTCATCGGTGTAGGCGATCACCGGCGAGACGTATTCGCCGCCCCCGGTGGTGTTGCTGAGGGTGAACAGGACGGGGACGTTGGGAATCACCTGGCCCGCGATGTTCCACACCGTCGCCTTCAGGAGCGCCGAATTGGTGACCCCGCCCGTGCTGGGCTGGATGACCCGGCTGTTCGTCTGGAGGGAGATCCGGGCGGCGGACCCGGCGGCGGCGGAAACGACCACCAGGATGGAATCGGAAATGGAGGCGTCCGAGGCGTCGGAAACCAGGATGGTCGCCACCCCCGCCTCGGTGGCCCGGAAGGTCGCCGAGGCCCGGCCCCCGGAAACGGGTTCCGTGATGACCTGTCCCGACGCCGACGATCCGGTGAAGGAGCCGAAGGTCGTGGCGAACTGGACGTTCGTCTGCGTCGGGGCGTTGACCAGAACGACCAGGTTCGTGTCCGTCAGGATCCCCGTGGGGTTGTCCGTCGGGGAGAGGATCCCGAAGTCCTGGCTCGGGTTGGTCACCCGGAATTCACGGCTCGCCCGGGCCCCCATGGACTCGGCGGCGATGGTCACCGTTCCGGCGCTCACGGGGATCACCTGGACCTCGAACGTCCCGTTCATGTCCGTCGTCCCCGAATAGGAGGAAAGCGTGACCCTGCCGGACGGGCTCGCCGTGAGGGTCACCGGCTGGCTGATGACGGGGCTCGTATCGGCGTCCCTCACCGACACGGTGACCGTGACGGGGTCGCCGCCGATCTTGAGGGTCGTCGTGGCCTGGCTCAGGGTGACTTCCGTCCCCTTCGTCTGGACATGGACCTCGTTCTGCTGGGTGGAGGACTTCGCGGTGAGGGTGACCAGCTGGTTCGCCCGGTCGTCGCCCGCGGCAAAGACGACCGACGCCTGGCCGAGGTCTTCCCCGTCCGTTCCCGTGGTGGCGGACGAAGAGCTCAACTGGCCGCCGTCGGCGCTGAAGGTGACGGTGGCGCCCGGAATGAGGGCGTTGTACTGGTCCTTCACGGTGGCCGTGACGGTGGTGCTGTCGGACCGGCTGGTGAGGACCGTCGTTTTGGACAGGGAAAGGGTCAGCGAGGCGGCAACGGGGGTTGCCGCCGTGAAGGTCACCGAGACCTGCTGGCTCACGTTGTTGGACCGGGCCGTCACGAGGGCCGTCCCGGCGGAGGACCCGGCGATGAGGGAGACGGTGGCGACACCGCTGTCATCGGTGGTCCTGCCCTGGATCTGGGTCGTGCCGTTGCCGAAGGTTCCCAGGGTGGTGTTGAAGGTCACGTAGGTCCCGCTGGGAACGGCGCTCCCCGAGGAAGTCGTCATGGTCGCCCGGATCTCGCAGGACGTGCCCGGGTTCGCCACGATCGAGTCGGGTATGGCCTGGAGGGTCATGGCCGTGGTCAGGGAGGAAAAGCCCGTCTCCCCCTCATCGCCCCCGCCGCCCCCTCCCCCGCAGGAAAGGAGAGTGAAAGCGGTGAGAAAAATCAGCAACAGATGAAGAAGGACGGTCTTTCCGGATCCGTTTCTTGCCATTCTAAAACCTCCCCCCGGGTTTCCCTCGGGATGAATAGAATATTTTCATGACAGCCGTCGATCGTTCGGTGTCTTATGAAGCCCTGGCCTCCTGGACGATCCTGGGCGTCACGAAGATCAGAAGCTCCTTCTTGTCCCTGACGACCGTGGTCGTCTTGAACAGCCACCCGAGAACGGGAATCTTCGAGAGCCAGGGAACGCCGCTCACGGCGGTGGTTTCCGTGGTCTTGTAGATGCCGCCGAGAACGAGGGTGTCCCCGTTGTTCACGACGATGGTCGATTCCACGTTGCTCGCCACGAGGGGCGGATTCTCCGCGTTGGCGTTCACCTTGTTCCAGTCGGCGTATTTGTTCGAAGCCATCACTTCCATGGAAATCTTCCCGTCCGGCGTGATCTTCGGCTTCACCTGCAGCTCGAGCTTGGCGTCCTTCATTTCCACGTTGTAGTTCCCGTCGTTGTCCCGGACGACGTACGGGATCTCCTCCCCCTGTCCGATGGTCGCCTTCACGTTGTCCAGGGTCGTCACCTTGGGCGAGGAGATGATCTTGCCGTCGCCCGTCACCTCGAGGGCGGACAGGGAGGCGTCGAGAATGTACTTGCCCGAACCCGCGATGAGGCCGATGGTCGGCGCGGCGATTTCCTCAAGAGCGGGAAAGTTCACCGCGACGTTGCTGCTCGTAAGCCCGATGCCCCCGGGGAGGCTGGTCACCGTCCCGCTGGCGGCCGTCCCGATGAGAAACCCGAAGTCCCGGCCGTTCCAGGTATCCTGGTATCCGTACCCCCACTGGATCCCCAGTTTCTCGGTGAAGGTCGTGTTCACCTCGACGATCTTCGCCTCGATGGAAATCTGGTGGATCTTTCCCTCGGCCACGTTCTTCTTCAGTTCCTCCTCTTCCGCCTTTTTCAGGAGTTCCAGGGGGAAGACGGTGATCACCGATCCCGAGACCTTTTTCCCGAGGGCGTTGACCTCCAGGGCCGTGTCGAGGGCCTGTTCCCAGGGAACGTTCTGCATCCGAAGAGAGATCTTTCCCTTCACCTCGGGGCTCAGAACGATGTTCATGCCGCTCACCTCCGACAGGAGGCGGAAAAGCGCCTGGATCTCGGCGTTCTGGAGGTCGATGGAGACCCTCCTGCCCCCGTAGGAGGCCGTCGCTTTTTTCGCGGGTTCCTTCCCGCCGGAGGCTTTTTTCGCCGGTTCGGCCTTCTTCAGCACCACCGTCGCCTTTTCCCTGGAGGGCGCGGGGGAGCCCGCGGAGGCCGTCCGGGGGACGTCGAAGTCGAGGACGATCCGTCCCGACTCCTCCCGGACATGGTAGGGAACCATCCGGTCCATGACGACCAGGACCTCGCCGACCGGTTTGCCGTCCTCGGTCTTTTCCGTCGCGGTGACGTGGCGGATGTGGTCCAGCGTTCCCTCCCCCAGCCGGCCCTGCCAGCGGAGGGGAACGGTCACGCCGTGCAGGCGCACGGAAACGCCCTCGTCCGAGCCGGGAAGCACGTCGAAGGGGACCTTCCCCTGGACGAGCAGGACCACCCGTTCCTTGCCGTTCCAGCGCTCCAGGAAAACACCATCGAGGGACGCGGCCGATTTCCCGGCCCCTCCTTCCGCCACCGCGGCCTGCTGCCCCGGGGGGGGAGTCCCCTCGACCGTCTTCGCCGGGGCGCAGCCGGAAAGGAGGAGACCGACCAACGCCATCATGACGGCGGGGATCAAAAACGTTCTTTTCATTTTTCACCGCCTGTGTTTTCGCCGTAAAGGTCCAGAACGACCCGGTTCTTCTCCTTCTCACCGGAGAGACCGTACAGGGTTTCCTCGATCACGACCCGGGTCTGGGAAATCCCCACGACCCGCCCCTCGTTGGGGCCGATCCGGGTCCCCCAGAAAACCGAGTACAGCTTTCCCGCCGGGTCCTTGATCATGGCCACCCGCTTCTTCTCCGCCAGGGCGATGCCGAGAAGTTTCAGGTCCGCGATGTTGAACATTTCCAGAGGCTCCAGCGGACGCACCCTCGCCCGGTCCTTGTCGCTTTTGAGAAAGGATTCGAAGGGATCGGCTATCCCCGTCTCCTCCGTTCCCTTCTCCCCGGCGGCCCGGGGGATCACGGGTACGGAAAGGACAAGGGTTCCCGCCAGGATCAGGGCCGCCACGGAGAGGAAGACCCTATGTTTTCCGTTCGCCCTTTCCCTGCTCTTCATCTTTCATCTCCACGAACATGTACGTCTTCATGAGGCACTCGGCCTTGAGGCCGCTTCCCGTTTCATCCCGGCCCCTGGAAAGGGCCACCTCGGTCGGGTTCACCACACGGGAAAGCCCGCCGACCTTCGTAAAAAAATCGTGGATTTCGCGGTAGGTGCCCTTCACGACCACCTTGATCGGAATTTCGGCGTAAAACTCCTTCTTCACGAGGGGCATCGGTTCGAAAAGGACGAATTCCAGGCCCGAGGCCCTTCCCGCGTCGGAGACGGCCGCCATGAGGCCGGGGATCTCCTTCTCTTCCGGAAGTTTCTGGATGACCAGGGCGAACCGTTGCTTCAGCTCCTCGATACCCTTCTTGTAGCGGTCCATCTCGCCGACCAGTTTCTCCTTCGCCGCGATGCGGACCGCCAGGGTTTTCTGCTCCTCCCGGAGCGCGTCCTGACGGGCCAGGTTCCCCTGGACGAAATAGAAGTAATAGAAATAGAGCACCAGAAGGACCCCGGCAATCCCGAGGGCCACCTTCCAGACGAGCGGCATGTTCCGGATATCCTGGACCGTGAGCGCCATTCACTCCTCCGCGAACTGGCAGGAAAGCATGAAGTTCATGAGTTTCACCCCCGACACGGCGGCCTGCTTCGCAGAAAGGAGATCCACGGAGCGGAACACCCCCGTTTTCTCCAGGTTTTTCATGTAGTCCGCCACGACGGCGTTGTTCATCGCCATGCCTTCCACCCGGAGGGCCTCCTCGTTCCTGGAAAGAAAGGTCAGCCACATCTGGCCCCTGATGTTCTGCTTCGAGAAAAGTTCCATGACGTCGGCGGACCGGGTCCGTCCCTTTTCGAGTTTCTCGATGACGTCGATCTTCTTCCGGAACGTGTCCATGTCCATCTTGTACTGATCGAGGCCGGCGGTGGCCTTTGTGAGGTCCTCCAGGCGGGCCCTCGCCGCCGCCGTCTCGCTCTCGATCCGGCTCAGGCGCATGACCATGTACATGTGAAAGGAAATGAGGAGAACCGCGAAAATGACGCACGCCGAAACGAAGATCACCAGGGCCCTCCGGCTCTTCGTCTGCTTCTTGAACTCCCAGTAAGGCAGAAGGTTGATCCGGATCATCGGTCTTCCATCCTCCTCAATGCGAGGCCGACACCTGGGGCCGCAAAGAGCCGGATCTCGTCCATGTAGGGCTGGGGAAACTTTTTCGGATCGCAGACGATCCGTTGGAAGGGGTCGAAAAAGGAGACGCCCGTGTGAAGCCGGCCCGCCAGGGACTCGCGGATTCCGGAAATTCCGGCGGCGCCCCCGCTGAGAAGCACCTGGCGGATGTGGGGATCCATGGCGGTGGAACTGTAATAGTCCAGGGAACGCTCGATTTCCCCCAGGAGCGGCTCGGCGTTTTTGATGTCCACCCCGTTTTCGAAGGGTTCCCCCTCTTCGGGCGTTTCCCCCGTTACGGAGAGGCCCCCCATGGGGAAACTGCGGGTGAACGAGGACACGCCGCCCCGAAGCACGTTGACCGTGGTGATGCTCGCCCCGATGTGAACGAGGGCGTCCACGTCGGAGGGCTCGAAATCGTAATTCCTTTCATAGGCCGTTTCCAGGGCGAAGGCGTCCACATCGAGAACGGCGACCCTCCGCTTCCCCTGCTGGATGGCCTCGACATAGCCCTCCACGATCTCCTTCCTCGCGGCGACGATGATGACGTCCATCTGGTTGGGATTGAAAGGGCTTTCCCCGAGAATGTAGAAATCGAAATTTACGTTCTCCACGTTTTCGAAGGGAAGGTATTTCTCCCCCTCGTCGGTGAGGAGAATCCGAAGCTCGTCTTCTTCCATCTTCTGGAACATGGCCTTCTTGACGACCACCGCCGTCCCGGGAAGGGCCGCCGCGACGAGCCTCGCCTTGCACCCCGCTCTCCGGAAAAGCTCCGACACCGCCCGGGCGAGACCGCGCTCGTCCCGGACAAGTCCGTCCTCGATGATCCCCCTTTCCAGGGGGATCTGGTCGTAAAGGCTCAACACGGCTCCCTTGGACGTCTCCGTGATTTCAACGAGCTTGATGAGACGGGAACCGACATCCAGACCAGCGATCCGGTCTTTTCTGGAAAACCAGGATTTCATGGACTGCCCCGACCCCTCCTTCGCCGGCTTCCCGAGCCGGCCTTCGACTTATATTGCACAAGGAATTCTATTTTTTCAAGCCTTTATTTATGAAATATTCACTTTTTTCTTCAAAGAAAGGGGGAAACCCGCCAGAGTCAATGGATCTTTTGCCTTCCCGGGAAAAGCCGCATCCTGGAAGATCCCGAAAAGACAAGGCTTTCCCTTTGGCATTCCATTCAGGGAAAAAAAGGAAGTGGCGGAAGGAACCCTTTCTCAAAGAGCTTCGGTAACCTGGCGATCCGAAGCCTCGGACCCATGGCTTTGCGTCCTACCCTTACGGATAGTTTGCCTTTATCGACTCTCCGGCGGCCCCGTGCGGGTACCGGACACCCCCTTGCGGGAGCGTCCCGCGGAGCCACCCGGAATCAGGGCGTTTCCCGGGTCCGGCTCGAAAGGACCGTGGAACGTACTTAACAGATCTTAAGCCGCCATGCCACAGAAAAAATGACGGTCTCGCGAAAAATCCCCGGCGAACCTTTTTCGGAACGTTCCCGGGGGACATGAAAAGGCATGAATGGAACGGGGCTTTCGGGCCCGTCACTTGTTTTCCGGCGGCACGAACCGGTACACGCGGTCGTCCTTCCGGACCATCCCCAGATCTTTCCGGGCCACCTCCTCGATATAGGCAAGATCGTCCCGGAGAAGACGGATCTCCTCCTTCAGCTCCCCGTTCTCCTTTTCCTCCTGGGCGTTGAGCGCCTTAACCGTGGAGAGCTTCCCCTCCAGGGCGCGGAAATCCTTCCACTGGCCGGCAAGATAGTAAAGGGACAGGCAGGCCAGGCCAAAAAGGCAAAGGGTGATCCACGTCCTCCAATTCACGGTCCCTTCTTGTCCGGTGCCACGGACGGCAGCGTCCACTGGGGTTCCCCCAGGAAGAACTCCCCTTTCTCGATCCGCTCCTTGAGGAGGGCGGCGATTTCCTGCGCCTTGAAATAGCTGGACAGGGGCGCCGAGGGAATCTTCCTGCCGTTCAACGTCACCGCTCCGCTCCGGAGATCCTTGAAAGTGACCTCGCCGAGGCTTTTCGGATTGCCGCTCGGCACGTCCATCCCGTAGTCGAAGACGTTCATGACGATGTCCTCGTCCCGGACGGCGGCATGGCGGGCCATCCGCTCGTTCAGAACGGGAATGGGGACACCGATGCCCACGTACAGGGAGACGCCGTACCCGAGGATGCTCGCCCCGACAAGCCAGCGCGGGTCCATTTCCTTCAGGTTTCCGATCACGGCGATGGTTCCCGCTCCCTCCCGGGGGATGCCCTTCGCCGTCCTCGGGACGTTCGGGTTGTGCTGCGTGCCGGGCCATGCCACGTATCCCCGGGTGCCCCCGAGGAAGATCGCCGTCCCGATCCCGATGGTTTCGTAATAGGGATCGTTGAAGAGCGGGGAAAGCTGGCCCGACGTGGAATAGTTCGCATTGGCCATTCTCGGCCGCAGAACGCCCATGTACGTGTAGATCGTCTTGTCCGAAAGGTTCACGGCGACGTTGTAATTCTGGTAGGCGTTCCTCGGGTTGAACAGCATGGCGTCCGGCAGGTCCTTCAGGGTGATGTTCCTTTCGAGCCGCTTGGAAGGATAGCAGTCCGTCCCGTAGCCCTCCGCCCGGAGCCGGATGACGTTCCCCGACACGAGGTCCTCGATGACGTGTCCGCCGCCGTAGTTGAATTCCCCCGGATAGACGCTGTTCAGCGGGTCTCCCTCGACAACCTCGGTCGCCCCGATGTAGCAGTCCACGGCCGCGATGCCGCCGTAGGCGGGCACGTCGTTCAGCCAGACGCGGCTTGCCTTGATCCTCGGGGAGGAATGCCCGAAATTGAGAAACGCCCCGGAGGAACACATGGGGCTGAAGGTCCCGGTGGTGACCACGTCCACCCTCCGGGCCGCCTCCTCTTCCCCGTGCCGGTCGACGATGTCGATGATTTCCTCGGCGGTGACCACGACGGCCTTGCGCCGGCGGATCTTTTCGTTGATCTCCCTGTAGGTCTTCGTTACTTTACAGGGTTTCATGGCTCGTTTCCTTCCCTCTCTCCCCTCACTTGGCCCCCGTGTGACCGAAACCGCCCGCTCCCCGGGAGGTTCCGTCCGGCGCCGTTTCGGGGTCCCAGTCCACCCGGCAGACCCGGCGGACCACCATCTGGGCGACCCGCAATCCCCGGCCGACGGGAAAGGGCTCCCTGCCGTAATTGATGAGGATCACCGCAATCTCTCCCCGGTAATCGGCGTCGATCGTGCCCGGACTGTTCAGCAGGGTCACCCCGTGCTTGAGCGCGAGGCCGCTTCTAGGCCGGATCTCCCCTTCGAACCCCCCGGGCAGGGCGACGACGAGGCCCGTGGGAATCTTCCGCCATTCCCCCGGGGGGATGACGACCTCCCCGGACACGGCGGCATGAAGATCCATACCGGAAGAAAACTCCGTCATGTAGCGGGGGAGGGGAAGATCTCCATTCCCCTCGACCCGGGCGACGGGAACGCGGACGGTCTCCATGGTCATCCGTTCAGGCATCCCCGGGTCACTCCCCCGGGAACCCTGCCCAGAACGGCCACGGACAGATTTTCCGGCCGCAGCATCCACCGTGTGACCCGCCGGATGTCTTCCTCGGTGATCCCGTCGATATTCCGGAGGACTTCCTCCGCGGGAACCTGCCGGCCGAAGATCAACTCGTTCCGCGCCAGCCTGGACATCCGCACGTCCGTGCTTTCCATGCTGAGGAGAAAGCTCCCTTTCATCTGTTCCTTCCCCGACCGGATTTCCTCTGCGGTCAGGCTTTCCCGGCACAGCTTCCGGAGTTCCCCGGAAACGAGGCCCGCCACTTCCCGGACCCGGTCGCCCTCGGTCCCGAAATGGATGCCGAACCACCCCGTGTCGCTGTACGGCACCAGGAACGAGTGAATGGAATAGACGAGCCCTCTTTTCTCCCGGATCTCCTGGAACAGCCGGGAACTCATGCTCCCACCCAGGACCATGTTGACGAGCATGGCCGGGTAGCGGTCCTCGTCCGCCGCATGGGGACCGAGCGCCCCCATGAGGACATGCACCTGTTCCAGGTCCTTCTCCTGGAGGAAAAGATCGCCCGTCACCTCAGGCGGCGGCGGATTGCAGGCCTTCGGGAGTTCCTCCGCCGCGGGCAGCCGGAGCAGCCGCTCCACCTGCTCCACGAAAGGACCGTGCTTCAGGTTTCCCGCCGCGGCGATGACCAGGTTCCTCCCGTGATACCGCTTCGAGAAAAAATCGATCACCCCGTCGCGGTTCAGGCCCCCCACCGACTCGCGGCTTCCAAGAACGGAACGGCGCAGCGGGTGATCCTTCCAGAAATGAAATTCGAAAAAGTCGTGGATCGCGTCGTCCGGCGTGTCCTCGACCATCTTGATTTCCTGGAAGACGACGAACTTTTCCTTCTCCAGTTCCAGGGGGTCGAACAGGGCGTTCCGGAGAAGATCGGAAAGGAGGTCGAGGGCCTCCGGGGCATAGTAGTCCGGAACCTTCGCGTAAAAGGACGTCAGTTCCTTTCCCGTGTAGGCGTTCAGAACGCCCCCCACCGAATCGACTGCGGCGGCGATGTCGAAGGCCGTCCGGTTCGTCGTCCCCTTGAAGAGCATGTGCTCGATGAAATGGGCGACCCCGCCGATGGAATCCTCCTCATAGCGGGACCCGCTCATCACCCAGGCACCGATGGAGACGGACCGGACGTACCCGATCTCTTCCGTGACGACGCGAACACCGTTGGGAAGAACGGTCTTCTCAGGCATTCTCGTTCAGGGCTTCTTTCCTGCTGAGCCGGATTTTCCCGCCCTTGTCGATCTCCAAGACCTTTACGGGGATTTTGTCTCCCTCCTTCACGACGTCGGTCACCGCCTGGACCCGCCGCTTGTCGAGCTGGGAAATGTGGACCAGGCCTTCCGTTCCCGGAAGGATTTCCACGAAGGCCCCGAAATCGACCACCTTCTTCACCGTGCCGAGATAGATTTTCCCGATCTCCGCCTCCTCGGTGAGCCATTTCACCATGGCAATGGCCTTGGCGGCCGCGGCGGCGTCGTTCGAGGCGATGGTCACCGTCCCGTCGTCTTCCACATCGATGACGACGCCGGTCTCGCTGACGATCTGGCGGATGTTCTTTCCGCCGCTCCCGATGACGTCGCGGATCTTCTCCGGTTTCACCTTCAGCATGGTGATCCGGGGGGCATAGACGGAAAGATCCTTCCGCGGTTCGGAAATCGCCGCCTCCATCCTGCCGAGGATGAAAAGACGCGCCTCCCGGGCCTGGGAAAGGGCCTTGCGGATGATGTCCCCGGTGATCCCGCCGATCTTGATGTCCATCTGCATGGCCGTGACGCCCTGTCTCGTCCCGCAGACCTTGAAATCCATGTCGCCGGCATGGTCCTCGTCGCCGAGGATGTCCGAAAGGATCACCACCTGGTCCCCTTCCTTCAGGAGACCCATGGCGATGCCGGCCACCGCCGTCTTCACGGGAACCCCGGCGTCCATGAGCGACAGGGAACCGCCGCACACGGTGGCCATGGAGG
This sequence comes from Syntrophaceae bacterium UBA6252, assembly GCA_002441265.1. Lineage (GTDB taxonomy): Bacteria > Desulfobacterota > Syntrophia > Syntrophales > UBA6807 > UBA6807. The sequence goes on along the minus strand of DJVQ01000038.1, from coordinate 16,410 downwards.
AGGACCCGTTGGAGGAAAGGATTTCCGAGACGATCCGGATCGTATAGGGAAATTCCTCGGGATCGGGCAGGATGGGCAGAAGCGCCCTTCTCGCCAGGACCCCGTGTCCGATCTCCCGGCGGCCGGGCCCCCGGAGCATCCTCGCCTCACCGACGCAGTAGGGGGGGAAGTTGTAATGGAGGAGGAAGGACCGGAATTCCTCCCCGCCGATCCAGTCGAGACGCTGCTCGTCGGAGGAGGTCCCCAGGGTCACCACGGCAAGGGACTGGGTCTCTCCCCGGGTGAACAGGGCGGAACCGTGGGTCCGCGGCAGGAGGCCGACCTCGCAATTGATGGCGCGAACCTGGTCGTACGGCCTGCCGTCGATCCGGGTGCCGTCCTTCAGGATCTTCTCCCGAAGCACTTTCTTGCTCATCTCCTCCAGGACGGCCTTCGCCGCGGGCAGAACCGCACCCTCCCGGGCGCCGAATTCCGCGACGACGTCTTCCTGGACCCGCGCCAGCATGGCTTCCCGTTCCATCTTCTCGGCTGTCGAGAAGGCTTCCCGGAGCGGTCCCCTCACCTTGCCTTCCACTTCCCCCCGAAGGTCGGGCTCGATGACCAGCGGTGCAAAGGCGATTTTCTGCTTCCCGATCGCCCGGACCATCTCTTCCTGCAGATCCATCACCGGCCTCAGTTGCTCCAGACCGAACTCGATGGCCTGGATGAGCCGTTCCTCCTCGATTTCCCTTGCGCCCCCCTCGAGCATGACGAGCTGCACGTCATACCCGCCTGCGGAAGATCCGCCGGCCGTCTTTCTTCCCGTGAGGAAGAGATCGATTTCGCTCCTCTCGAGGACGGACGACGACGGATTGGCCACGAAACGGCCGTCGGTCATGCCCACGCGGATCCCGGCGATGGGACCGCCGAAGGGAATGTTGGAGATCCCCAGCGCGACCGAAGCTCCAAGCATGGCGGCCACGTCGGAACCGCTCTCCGGGTCGAGGGAGAGGACGGTGGCCACGATCTGGGTCTCCTGGAAGAACCCCTTCGGAAACAGCGGCCGGATGGACCGGTCGATGAGCCGCGAGGTCAGGATTTCCCTTTCGTTGGGACGGCCTTCCCTTTTGAAGAATCCGCCGGGGATCTTCCCCGCGGCGAAGGTCATCTCCTGGTAGTCCACGGTGAGAGGGAAGAAGTCGATGTTCTCCCTCATCGCCTTGTGGCTCACCGCCGTCACCAGGACAACCGTCTCCCCGTACGTGACGAGCACGCCTGCATTGGCGCGCCTGGCCACGTAATTCGTCTTGATCGATATGGGTCTCCCCGCAAACTCCGCTGTGTAAACTTCACTCATTTCGTATTTTCACCTTCCCTCAGTTTGTACACTCCCCTTATCGCCGGATTCCGAGACGCTGGATGACCGTTCGATAACGCTCCACGTCTTTTTTCTTCAGATAATCGAGGAGCTTCCTGCGCTGGCCGACCAGCTTGAGGAGGCCCCTGCGGGAGTGGTGGTCCTTTTTGTGCACCTTGAAATGGTCCGTCAGGTATTCAATGCGGGCGCTCAAGAGGGCAATCTGGACTTCCGGCGAACCCGTATCGCTTTCCCCCCGTTTGAACGCATCGATGATTTCCTTTTTCCTTGCTAACTCTAACACCGCTTTCTCGTCCTCCCTCTTACTATGGATTCTTTCTTCGCATGACAAAACCCCTGCAACCGGATCTTCCCATGAAGAGAAGCACCGGATTCTTCTCTTATCGGAACACCCGGACCAGCCGGATGGCCCCCTCTCCGCCGGTATCCACATCCTGGGGAGCCTGAAACTTCCCGATGGCGACCACCCGGTTTTCCTCAGAGAGGAACTGTATCAGATTTCCCTTCTCAAGGGAAGGAAGAACTTGCTTTTTCAGCGATTCTTCCGAAGGCGGGCGGCCGTTCCGAATCCGTTTCGCCGTTTCCCCGTCCACCACGAGGGAAGGCATCCCTTTCAAGGCTTCCTCCATGGAAATCAGCCGTTCCTCGAGAAGCCGCCTCTTTTCCGCCTGCCCGAGCCCCTGGAGGGACAGGGCTTCCCCCTCTGGAAACCGGCCGCTCCGCGTTCTCCGAAGGGCCGAAACGGTTGCGCCGCATCCGAGCTTGCGGCCGAGATCGGCGCACAGGGACCGGACGTAGGTGCCCTTGGAGCAATGGATGAAAAGAACTCCGAAGGGCGAATCGAAACGGACCAGCTCCAGGCGGTGAACCGTCACCGTCCTTCCGGGCGGCTCCACGGGAATCCCCCCGCGGGTCCACCGGTACAGGGGTTTCCCCCGGACCTTCACGGCGGAATACCGGGGCGGGATCTGCTCCTGGGTTCCCCGGAACCCGGCCAGGGCCTCCGCGATTTCCCTCCCGCCGACGCGGACCGGGGCGACCGCGACAACCTTCCCCTCCAGGTCCAGGGTATCCGTTTCGATCCCGAACTGGACGGTGGCCCGATATTCCTTGTCGTCCTCCGAAAAGAACTGGACAAGTTTCGTGGCCTCGCCCAGGCACACGGGAAGAACGCCCGAGGCCAGGGGATCCAGCGTGCCCGTGTGCCCCGCCTTCCGGATCCCGGCAAGGCCCCGCACCTCCCGGACGACATCGAAGGAGGTCTGGCCCGTCGGTTTGTCGATGACCACGATTCCCGTCACGGGAGCGCCTTTCCGACGGCCCGGATCACTTGCTTCCGCACCTCCCCCAGAGGCCCCGGAATCGTGCAGGCCGAGGCGTTCACGTGCCCTCCCCCCCCGAACTGCCCGGCGATCTTCTCCACGTCCACCTTGTCCTTGGAACGGAAACTCACCTTGCAGGCGTCGGAGGGAAGCTCCCGGATGATGGCGGCGACCTCGACGCCCTGGATCGTCCGGATCATGTCCACGAACCCCTCCGTGTGTTCCGGCAGCGCATCGAGATCCTCGAGCATTCTCCGCGTCACGTGGACGATCCCCAGCTGTCCGCCGAAGCAGACCTTCAGCGTGCCGATGACCTTTCCCAGGAGAAGGACCTGGACGAGGGGTTTCGTTTCATAAATCTTTTCGGCGATCCACCGGGGATCGGCCCCCCAGGCCACCAGTTCCCCGGCAATCCGGAAGGTTTCGCTTCCCGTGTTGGAGTACCGGAAGGACCCCGTGTCCGTCATGATGGCCCCGTAAAGGTTCACGGCCACTTCGGTGGGAACGGTTCCCAGCATCTTCCGGATGAGGCCGTAGAGAATCTCCCCCGTGGAGCCCGCCGCGGGCCGGACGATGGACCATTCGGTGAAGCCGTTGTTGGAGATGTGGTGATCGATGTTGATCACGCGGCCGATGTTCCCGATCCGCGCCGCCTCCTTGCCGACCCGGTCCAACTCGCTGCAGTCGAGAACGAAGACCGCCTCGAACCGTTCGGGCAAATCGAGGGTGTGGACGATTTCCTCGGCGCCGGGAAGGAACCCGTATGCCTCCGGCGTCTCGTCCTCGTTGTACACCACCGCCTTCTTGCCCATCCTGCGGAGCGCGTGATAGAGAGCCAGTTCCGACCCGATGGCGTCGCCGTCCAGTCGGATATGGGATGTGATCAGAAAAGACTTGTATTTCCGGATGATCTCAAGGATTTTCTCTTCCATCCGCTTCTTCTTTCTTCCGGATCTCTCCGAAGAGTCTTTCCACCCGCTGCCCCCTGGCAAACACTTCGTCGAAGTAAAAATGAACCTCCGGAACGAAACGGAGATTCAGCCGCTTTCCCAGGTTGCGCCGGAAAAACGGCGTCGCCTTTTCCAGGCCCTTCCGGACGTCCTCGCTCGGCGAATCCTGCCCCAGCGGGACGAAATAGATCTTCGCGATCCTGAGGTCGTCGGTGACCCGGACATCCGTGATGGTGACGTTCCGGACCCTGGGGTCCATGATGTCCTTCACGAGGATCCGGTTCACCTCCTCCCGGATCAGATCGGCTACCCGGTCGGCCCGTTTAAAAGTCATTGAATTTCTCTTCTCCGTATTCCCCCGGTTCGTCGAAGCCCCGGGAAATCCGGATCAGTTCGGTCCGTACGTGGACCACCTCGGCGATTCCCAGTTCCTCGATGAAGGCGCAGATCTTGTCCGTCACGGACTGGACGAAGGGCGTCTCGTTTCCCACGACGGCGAACCCGATGACGGCCCGTTTCCAGTGATCCTGGCTGTCCACCTCGGCGACGGACACGTTGAAGGTGTTCCGCACCCGGCTGATGATCCTCCGGAGGACCCCCCGCTTCTCCTTCAGGGACCTGCTCTCCACGATGAAGAGATCGATGACCGCCGTTCCGACAACCATTGGACCGTTACAAGGGCTTCCGCTCCACCTGCTCCTTCACGTAGGTCTCGAGGACGTCGCCGAGCTTGATGTCGTTGAAATTCTCCAGCCCGATGCCGCACTCGTACCCGGTGGCGACCTCCCTGGCATCCTCCTTGAACCGCTTGAGGGAAAAGATCTTCCCGTCGTACACCACCACACCGTCCCGGAGGAGCCGGATGGAGGCGGTCCGGACCACCTTTCCGTCGGTGACGTAGCATCCCGCCACCGTTCCCACCTTGGGCACCCGGAACAGGTTCCGCACCTCGGCATGGCCCTGGAGAACCTCCTGGAACAAGGGCTCCAGAAGCCCTTCCATGGCCGCCTTCACCTGGGCGATGACGTCGTAGATGATGTCGTAGACCTTGATCTCCACCCCTTCCCGGTCGGCGATTTCGAGGACCCGGTAATCGGGACGGACCTTGAAGCCGATGACCACCGCGTCGGAAGCGGAAGCGAGCATGACGTCCGTTTCCGTGACGGCGCCCGTGGAGCCGTGGATCACCCGGACCTTGACGTCCTCCGTGCCCAGTTTCTGGAGGGCCTCCGTGAGGGCCTCCAGGGACCCCTGGACGTCGGCCTTGAGGATCACGTTCAGTTCCTTGGCCCCTTCCTTGATCCGCTCGTAGAGCTGGTCGAGGGTGACCTTCGAGGTCTTGGAGAGTTCCTTCTCCCGTTCCTTCATGACCCAGTATCCGGCGATGTCCTTGGCCTTCCGGTCGTCCTCCACGACGGTGAAATCGAGACCCGCCTGGGGCACCCCGGAAAAGCCGATCACCTCGACGGGCATGGAGGGCCCCGCACTCTTCACCCGCTGGCCCTTGTCGTTCATGAGGGCCCGCACCTTGCCGCTCTCCGTTTTCGACACGAAGGCGTCTCCCTCCCGGATGGTCCCCGACTGGATGATGACCGTCGCCACCGGGCCCCGGCCCCGGTCGATCTTGGACTCGATGATGATCCCCCGGGCGGGCCGGTCGGGATCGGCCTTCAGCTCCAGGACGTCGGCCTGGAGAAGGATCAGTTCCAGGAGCTCCTCGATCCCCGTTTTCTTCTTCGCCGACACCTCCGCGTAGATCGTGTCGCCCCCCCAGTCCTCGGGAACCAGCCCCAGGTCGGAGAGCTTCTGCTTGATCTGCTCGGGCTTCGCGCCGGGTTTGTCCATCTTGTTGATGGCCACGATCATGGGCACCCCGGCCGCCTTCGAGTGGTTGATGGCCTCCACGGTCTGGTCCATGACGCCGTCGTCAGCGGCGACGACCAGCACCACGATGTCCGTGACCTGGGCGCCCCGGGCCCTGAGGGAAGTGAACGCCTCGTGGCCGGGCGTGTCGAGAAAGACGATGTCGCGGTCGTGAATCCGCACGTGATAGGCGCCGATGGCCTGGGTGATCCCCCCCGCTTCCCCGTCGATCACGTTGGTCCGCCGGATGGCGTCAAGGAGCGAGGTCTTCCCGTGGTCCACGTGTCCCATGACCGTCACAACGGGCGCCCTTGCCCTCAGCTTTTCGGGACGCACCTCGTCGGACGGAAGGATGCCCTCCACGTCCACTCCCACGGATTCCACCTGATAGCCGAATTCGCCGCTCACCAGGGCCGCCACGTCCGCATCGATATACTGGTTGATGTTCACCATGATTCCGAGCGCGATGAGCTTCTGGATCACGTCGCTCGCCTTCACGCCCATTTTCCTGGCCAGGTCGCCCACGCGGATGGCCTCGTCCACTTTGATTCTCCTTTTGATCGCCTTGGGAGTAGTGATTTCCGTCTTCTTCATCCGGACGACGGCCGCTTCCCTTTTCCTGTCCGTCTTTCCGGGAATTTCTTCCTCCTCCTCGTGCACCAGGACGCGGAGCGGCTTCTTGTCCAGCTTCTGGACCTTCGGGGGCAGTTTCTTCCTGGCCGCGGCATCGGCGCCCATGACGACTTCCACGGGTTTCTTCTTCTTTCCCGGTTTCTCCTTTTCCGCGGGAGGTTTTTTCGCCTCGGCCTCTTTCGCCGCCACGGCCGGTTTCGCCGCTTCCCGCGCCGCCGGGGGCGCCGGCCTGCCAGCGGGTCTCGCCGGGGCGGGTATCTTTTCCGCGGACACCTTCGGTTCTGCTGCGGCCGCGGGTTCCGTCGGAGCCGCCGCTACCGCCGCCGGTTTCTCCGGTTCGGGCGGACGCGCCGCCGCCTGTTCAGGCGCCGCGGGAGGGGCCTCGACGGGGATTTCCTTCTTTTCCGGAGCCGCCGCCTCCGGGGGAGGAACGGCCGCTTCCACGGGCGCGGGGGGCGCCTCCGGGACCGGGGCCTCGGGAACCGCCGCCGGTTTCTCCGGTTCGGGCGGAACCGCCGCTTCCACCGCCGCGGGGGCCGCCTCCGGGGCCGGGGCCTCGGGAGCCGCCTCGGCGGCGAGCTCGCCTTCCGCAACCAGTTCCTCCGGGGGGCGGACCGCCCTCCTGCGGATCACCGTGGATTTCACGCGCTCTTCAATAACCTTGCTTCGCTTCCCCAGGGAGAATTCCTCCCGGACCCGATCCACCTCGTAGTCTTCGAGGGTGCTCGAATGCGACTTGACGGCAATACCCAGCTTCTCCAACCTGGAAATCAATTCCTTGTTTTCCATGTTGAATTCTTTTGCCAGTTCATACACCCTTGTCTTGGACATGCACGTCACTCCTCGAAGATCTGTTTTCCTAACTCGCCGGCTCCTTTGCCGCCGTGTCCTCGTCGATCAGCTTTCCCGCTTCGGAAACCCACTGCTGGATTCGTTCTTTACTGATTCCCGAAAGGGTTGTCAACACTTCGGGATCCGCCGAGGCAATCAAGGGAAGCGTCTTGAACCCCTCCCGGAAGAGCAGGTCCGCCGTCTTTTCCTCCATGCCGGAAAGACGCATCAGGTCCTTCGCTCCCGGTTCTTCCTTCTTCTCCATCCTGGACTTGCTCTTCACGTCGATTTTCCAGCCCGTCAGCCGGGCCGCGAGGCGCACGTTCTGCCCGTTCTTCCCGATGGCCAGCGAGAGCTGGTCGTCGGGGACGATCACTTCCATGGCGTGCAGTTCGTCATACATGAGCACCCGGTCCACCTTGGCCGGCGAAAGGGCGTTGCAGACGTACTGCACGGGATCGGAAACGAAGGGAACGATGTCGATCTTTTCCCCCTTGAGCTCCTGGACGACGCTTTGCACCCGCGATCCCCTGACACCGACGCACGCGCCGACGGGATCGATGTCCTTCTCCCTGGTCTTCACGGAAATCTTGGAACGGTTCCCCGGCTCCCTGGCGACGCCGACGATCTCGATGAGGCCCTCGGAAATCTCGGGAACCTCGAGCTCGAAAAGGGATTTCAGGAAGCTCGGATGGGTTCTGGAAAGAACGATCTGGGGGCCTTTCAGGGTCTTCCGCACATCGCACACGTACGCCCGGACCCGGTCGCCCCGCTTGTAGGTCTCCCGGGAGATCTGTTCCGACGTGGGCAGGATGCCCTCCGTCCGTCCGAGATTGACGATGATGTTCCCCTGCTCGAAACGCTGGACGAACCCGCTGATGATCTCTCCCTTCCGGTCCTTGTATTCGTCGTAGATCTTGTCCCGCTCGGCGTCCCGGACCTTCTGGATGACGATCTGCCGGGCCGTCTGGACGGCGATGCGCCCGAAGGAACTCGTGTCCAGCTTGACTCCCAGGCTGTCTCCCAGTTCCGCCGCATCGTCCAGGGTTTCCCGGGCCTCGTCGATGGAGAGCTGGGTGTCCTCGTTGATCACCTTGTCGACGACGGTCTTGAACTGAAAAACCTCGATCTCCCCGACATCGTCGTTATACTGAACCTCAAGAATCAGATTCTGACCGAGTTTCTTCCTCGCCGCGGAAAGAACGGCTGACGTGAGCGCCTCGACGATCAACTCCTTGTCGATCCCCTTTTCCTTTCCCATCTGCTCGATGAGGCGTTTCAATTCCGGAAGTACCATCATGCCCTCCCACTAGGAATCACTGTATTTCATATTCCAGTCTGGCCTTCGAAACGAGATCCCTGGGAATCCGGTGGGCCGTTTCCCCCTCCCGGAGAAGGATCTCTTTCGACTCCCCGTCCGCGACGTATTCCTCCAGGATTCCGGAGTAGTTCTTCCTGCCCTCGAGGGGAGCCCTGAGTTTCAGACGGATCCTGGAACCGCGGTATTTCAGAAAATCCTCGTCCCTCACGAGAGGGCGGTCCAGCCCCGGGGACGACACTTCGAGCAGGTAGGGTCCCGGGGGGAGATCGTGGGCGTTCAGCAGGTCCCCGATCTCGCTGCTCGCGGCGGCGCAGTCGTCCAGGGTCACGCCGCCCTCGCGGTCCATGTACACCCGCACGAGCCACCGGGAAGGCATCCGGAGGCATTCCACCTCGACCAGCTCCATCCCGTCCGACCGGAGAAGGGGATCGACGAGGGCGATGATCCGTTCGCGATGGAGACGTCCCTCGGCCTCCGAAAGGCGCCTCTTCTCCCCCTGCTTCCTTCTGTCCACTTCTCTTCCCGTTGTCATGGGCTGGAACGACGGACGGATATTCCGCGATCTATTAAAACAAAAAAGTGGGCAAAGCCCACTTCTGAAAAAAACCAGCGCCGCTGCGAACGCCCTGAAATACAACGTCAGGGAATTTACAATCAGAAATGGAGCGGGCGATGGGGATCGAACCCACGACGTCCAGCTTGGGAAGCTGACATTCTACCGCTGAATTACGCCCGCCTCGAAATTCCTCCGTTCAGGGATTCCTTACATGAACGAAATCGGGTATTTTGTCAAGACTTTTTTGATCCGATCCGAAAAGCAACGGCCCTTCCGTGAGCGTCGAGCCCCTCGATCCCCGCAAAGCGCACGACCTGTTCCCCGCAGCGGCGGAGGGCCGCCGGCGTGAAACGGAGCACGCTCATCCGCTTCACGAAATCGTAGACGCCGAGGGGGGAGGAGAAACGGGCCGTTCCGCCCGTGGGGAGGATGTGGTTGGGGCCGGCGAGATAGTCCCCCAGGGCCTCGGGCGTGTGCTCCCCGAGAAAGACGGCGCCGGCGGAGGTGATCCGGGGCAAGAGCGCCTCCGGGTCCCGGACCATGAGCTCCAGGTGCTCCGGGGAGAAACGGTTGGCGAGAAACAGGGCTTCGTCGAGGCCGGCCGTCACGACGACCCGGCCGAACCGCTCCATCGCCTTTCGTGCGATGGCCCCCCGGGAAAGGTCCCCGAGCTGGCGGTCCGCCGCCGCGGACACCTTCCGGGCCAGTTCCCGGTCCGGGGTGAGAAGGAGGGCGCAGGCCATCTCGTCATGCTCCGCCTGCGACAGGAGGTCGGCGGCGATGACCTCGGGATCCCCCGTTCCGTCGGAGACGACCACGATCTCGCTCGGCCCTGCGATCATGTCGATTCCCACGTCCCCGAAGACCAGCCTTTTCGCCGTGGCCACGTAGAGGTTCCCCGGCCCGACGATCTTGTCCACCGCGGGCACCGATTCCGTACCGTAGGCGAGGGCCGCCACGGCCTGGGCCCCTCCCATCCGGAACACCCGGGTCACCCCGGCGACATGGGCGGCGGCAAGAAGGAGGGGACTCACCCCCCCCTGTTTCGCCGGCGTGGCGAGAAAGATCTCCCGGACCCCCGCCACGCGGGCGGGGACGGCCCCCATGAGGACCGTCGAGGGATACGGGGCGAGGCCGCCCGGCGCGTACACCCCTACGCGGCCGAGGGGGACGATCTCCTGGCCCATGACGGCGCCGTCCTCCTCTTCCATCCGCCAGGAATGGAGGATCTGGTTCCGGTGGAACCGCTCGATCCGTTCCGCCGCCGTTTCCAGGATCTTCAGGACGTCCCCGTCCAGGTCCCGGACCGCCCGGTCGATCTCCTCCCGGGGGACCTCGACGGTGTCCCGGGAAAGGCGGACGCCGTCGAACCGTTCCGTGTACCGGAAAAGCGCTTCATCCCCGTTTTCCCGGACGTCCTCCAGAATCCCCCGCACCGTCTCTTCCACGGAAGCGTCCGAATCGGCCTTCCGCATCCGGATCCGCCGGAATTCCTCCTCGAAGGTCCGCTGCGCCGTATCGATGATCTTCACGTTACCCCCTGACCCTCCTGATGTTTGCGCCGAGACCGGAAAGCTTCTTTTCCAGCGAATCGTACCCCCGGTCCAGATGGTAGATCCTGGACAGCTCCGTCGTGCCCTCCGCGGCGAGCGCCGCCACGACCAGGCATGCCGAGGCCCGGAGGTCCGTGGCCATGACGGGGGCCCCCGTCAGGCGCTCGACGCCCCGGATGATGGCGCTGTTTCCGTCGATCCGGATGTCCGCACCCAGGCGGACCAGTTCCTGGACATGCATGAACCGGTTTTCGAACACTGTTTCCCGGATCACGCTCGTCCCCGTTCCCCGGGTCATGAGCGCCATGAACTGGGCCTGCAGATCCGTGGCGAAGCCCGGATAGGGGAGGGTCATCACGTCGGCGCTCGCGATCCGTTCCGGTCCCCGGACGCGGATGCCGTTTTCCAGCTTCTCGATCACCGACCCCGCCTCGGCAAGCTTCGCCGTGAGGGCGTCCAGATGGACGGGGATGCAGTCGAGCACACGGACATCCCCGCCGGTCATGGCCGCGGCGATGGCGAAGGTCCCCGCCTCGATCCGGTCCGGAATGATGGTCCCGGAAGCGGGGCGGAGGCTTTTCACCCCCTCGACGACGATCGTTCCCGTCCCGGCCCCCTCGATGTTCGCCCCCATCCCGATGAGGACCTCCGCCAGGTTGACCACTTCCGGCTCCCGGGCGGCGTTCTCGAGGATGGTGGTGCCCTCGGCGAGGACGGCGGCCATCAGGACGTTCTCCGTCCCCGTGACGGTGGAGATGTCGAAATAGATCCTCGCGCCCCTGAGGCGGTCCGCCCTCGCCTCGATGTATCCCTCCCTGAGATCGATGTCGGCCCCCATCTCCTTCAGGGCCTTCAGGTGGAGGTTGACCGGCCTCGCGCCGATGGCGCAGCCGCCGGGCAGGGAAACCCGGGCCCTTCCGAGACGGGCCACGAGCGGCCCGAGAACGAGAACGGAGGCCCGCATGGTCTTCACCAGGTCGTAGGAGGCCTGGAACTGGTTCAGGTTTCCCGTATGGATCCTCAGGGGATTCGTCCCCTCCACGGTGGCCCCGAGTTCGGAAAGCAGTTTCTTGACGGTCCGTACGTCCACCAGGTCGGGAACGCAACGATAGGTATTCCAGCCGTCGGCCAGGATAGAGGACACGAGAACGGGAAGGGCGGCGTTTTTCGCACCGCTCACCCGGACCTCCCCGCGGAGTCTTTCGCCCCCGCAGATCACCATTTTGTCCATGGATCAACTCCTTCTGGCGGCGACCACCCGGTCCCGGCCGCCGTAATCCCTTCGAAAAAAGATGTCTTCATAGGCCCCGCACGCCTCGAGCAGGCCGCGGATCCGGTCTCCCTGGCCCTCGCCCGCCTCCATGACGAGCCACCCCCCCGGCCTGAGGCGGGCCTTCGCCTGGACGGCCAGGGCCCGATGGCATTCGATCCCCTCCGGACCCGCCAGGAGGGCCCCGGCGGGTTCGAAATCCCGGACCCCCGGGTCCAGGCGGACGTAAGTCCCGGCATCGATGTAGGGGGGATTGGAAACGATGCAGTCGAAGGGGCCTTTCACGGCATCCAGGAGATCCCCGCAGAAAAAATCGATCCGGTGGCGCACGCCGTGTCTTTCGCTGTTCGCCGCGGCGATCCCCAGGGCCTCCAGGGAGATGTCCGACGCGGCCACCCGGGCGCCGGGGAACAGACGGGCCAGGGTCACCGCAAGGGCTCCCGATCCCGTTCCCACGTCGATGAACGAAAGGGTCCCGTCATTCGTATCCCGGAACAGGCGGATCACCTCCTCGACGAGCACCTCCGTTTCCGGCCTCGGGATGAGAACGCGGCGGTCGACGATAAAATCGAGGGACCAGAATTCCTTCCTCCCGAGGAGATAGGCGACGGGCTCCCCCGCCTGTCTCCTGCCGATGAGGCCGCGGTAGCGTTCCAGGGCCTCTTTCTCCATCGCCGCACCGCTTTCCCGGTACAGAAAGACCCGGTCCCGCTTCAGGGCTCCGGCCAGGAGAAGTTCCGCGTCGAGCCTGGGAGAGGGGCTTCCCGACCGCTGCAGCAGGGCCGTCCCTTCCTGGAGGACCGTCTTCAGGGTCGGCGGTGACGCTTCACGATTCATCGGACTTTCTGCGGGCGCATGATCCGGCCGGCGGTTCCGAGGGAGAGGCATTGCGGCAAGGCGGCGGGGTCCCTCAGAGCGCCGCCGCGGACTTGAGGGCTTCCGCCTGGTAGTGCGTGATGAGTCCATCGATGAACTCGTCCAGGTCGCCGTCGAGCACCTTTTCCAGGTTGTAGAGGGTGAGCCCGATCCGGTGATCCGTGATACGCCCCTGAGGAAAGTTGTAGGTCCGGATCCGCTCGCTCCGGTCGCCGCTTCCCACCTGTTTTCTCCTCGCTTCGGAAATCCGGGCGTTCTGTTCCTCCTGCATCCGGTCCAGGAGCCGGGCCCGGAGAACCTTCATGGCCTTCACCTTGTTCTTCAGCTGCGATTTTTCATCCTGGCNNTGGGTGATCCGCACCGCCGAGTCGGTGGTGTTCACGCTCTGGCCGCCGTGGCCCGTGGAACGGTAGACGTCGATCCGAAGATCGTTCGGGTCGATGTCCACTTCCACTTCCTCCGCTTCCGCGAGAATCGCCACGGTGACCGCCGAGGTGTGAATCCTTCCCTGGGCTTCCGTCACCGGCACCCGTTGGACCCGATGGACCCCGCTTTCGTACTTGAGCCTGCTGAAGGCGCCCTTCCCCTCGATGAGCCCGATGACTTCCTTGAATCCCCCCACGCCGCCTCCCTGGGTCGCGCTCACGATTTCCATCCGCCATCCCCTGGATTCGGCATACCGGGCGTACATCCTGAACAGGTCCGCCGCGAAGAGGGCCGCCTCGTCCCCTCCCGTTCCGGCCCGGATTTCCAGAAACACGTTCCTCCCGTCGTTCGGGTCCCGGGGAAGGAGAAGGACCTTCAGGGCGTCCTCCAGGCGGGCGATCTCCTCTTTCAGAACGGGGATCTCCTCCTTCAGAAGCTCCCGCAGTTCCTCGTCCCCTTCCTCCTTCAGGAGTTCCTGGTCCTCCCGGAGACGGGTCCGCTTCAGCCCGTATTCCCGGTAGGTCTCGACGATATCGGAAAGTTCGGAGTGCTCCCGGGCATACTTCTGGAATTCCGACCGGTTGCCGAGGACCTCCGGACGGCTGAGAAGCATTTCCAGGTCGCCGTATCTCTTTTCGATCTCTTTCAGTTTATCGAACATGACAAACTCGAAACATCAAAAAACGCATTTTCGAAGGGCAAAGGGAAACGTCCCGGAGACGGGGCTCCCGATCCCGGGGACCGGCAGGCACGGAGGGTACGGCACAGGGACCCGCCTCTCCGGACACGCCGGGCCCTTGACCTTCAACATGCTGAAGCGTTTGAGAAAGGGAATTCGGAGAACACCGGCCGAGGCGTGCGCCGGACGGTTCGAATCAGGCTTCCTTTTTCTCCAGACCGGCGTATTTCTTCCGGAAGCTTTCCACACGGCCCGCGGTGTCCATGATTTTCTGTTTCCCCGTCATGAAGGGGTGGCACTGGGAACAGATTTCCACCTTGATGTCCTTCCTCGTGGATTTCGTCTGGATGACGTTGCCGCACACGCAGGTGATGGTGGTATCGTTATAGGCAGGATGAATGTCCTTTTTCATTCCTTTCGGATCCTCCTTCGGAAAAGAAATCTTCGGAAATTGTGTGATTATCCTCTTTTGCGGAGATTTTCAAGAAGTTTTTTTCCACCGTCACTGGTTCATGGAACCGAAGAATTCCTCGTTCGTGTCGGTTTTCCGGATCTTGTCGATGATGAACTCCATGGCCTCGACGGGGTTCATTTCCTGGAGCAGCCGTCTCAGAATCCAGATCCGGTTCATGTGCTCCTTGGGAATCAGGAGTTCCTCCTTCCGCGTTCCCGAACGGATGAGATCGAAGGCGGGGAAAATCCTCCGGTCTGCGATCCTGCGGTCCAGATGGAGTTCCATGTTGCCCGTTCCCTTGAACTCCTCGAAGATGACCTCGTCCATCCGGCTTCCCGTGTCGATCAGGGCCGTGGCGATGATGGTCAGGCTCCCGCCGTGCTCGATGTTCCTTGCGGCCCCGAAGAACCGTTTCGGCTTGTGGAGGGCGTTGGAATCGACGCCCCCGGAGAGGACCTTGCCGCTGGGCGGCACGACGGTGTTGTAGGCCCGGGCGAGACGGGTGATGCTGTCCAGGAGGATGACCACGTCCCGGTTGTGCTCCACCAGGCGCTTGGCTTTCTCGAGGACCATTTCGGACACCTGGACGTGCCGGTTGGCCGTTTCGTCGAAGGTGGAGGAAATCACTTCCCCCCGGACGCTCCGTTCCATGTCCGTCACTTCCTCGGGCCGCTCGTCGATGAGGAGGACCATAAGGATGGCCTCGGGATGATTTTTGGCGATGCTGTTGGCGATGTCCTTGAGGAGCACCGTCTTGCCCGCCCGGGGCGGGGACACGATGAGCCCCCTCTGGCCTTTCCCGATGGGCGTGAAGAGGTTCATGACCCGGGTGGAGTAGTTTTCCGGGTCCGATTCGAGATTAAACCTCTCTTCCGGGTAGATGGGCGTCAGGTTGTCGAACAGGATCTTGTCCCTCGCCGCCTCGGGGGGCTCGAAATTCACCGAGTCCACCTTCAGAAGGGCGAAGTACTTCTCCCCCTCCTTGGGGGGCCGGACGTCCCCGAGAACGGTATCCCCCGTCCGGAGGGTGAAGCGCCGGATCTGGGACGGGGAGACGTAAATGTCGTCGGGACCGGGGAGATAGTTGTACCCGACGGACCGGAGAAATCCGAATCCGTCCGGAAGGGTTTCCAGAACCCCTTCCCCGACGATGGAACCGTTTTTCTCCGCCTGGGCCTGGAGAATGGCGAAAATGAGGTCCTGCCGCCTCATCCCGGTGGCGTCGGAAACGTTCAATTCCTTTGCCAGTTCAGTGAGTTCGCCGATGTTGTGCTTCTTGATTTCCGCAATGTTCATGACTGTTCCTTCTTGATTGGACTCCCCGTCCTCCCCATGGGTACAGGACATCGCTGAGCGGTTTTCGCCCGCATTCGCGCTGTCAGCCCGAAACGACCGCCGCCGGAAAGGACCGCCATGCCGGGAGACGCTGAGGGTGTTTGAATCAGGTAGTTTTAAGAGCTTATGGAACTCCTTAGTTTAAGGAAGGGGTTGATTCCTATAAAACGAAGGCATCGTATATCATCCGGGACAACGTGTCAAGATAATTTTCCTTCTTGCAACAATACACAATAGGTCAGATTGCGCGGCCCGCGTCCGGCGCGGCAACGGATGCCCGTTGCCGCGCCGGGAATGGGCGCCGTCTGCAATCCCGCCATTGCAGCCTGGGGCTTCAGCCCCGGTTGATACCAGGGCATCCCGCCCCGGTTGACACCGTGCACGCCCTTTGCCCCGGCCATCTTCGTCCTGACGGGCCGGCCCGCAACTGCCGCTGTTGGCACCTCCTGCCAACCGGTTGCATTATTCCGCCCGGTCCCGCCTGCTTCCCGGATCTTCAATAACGGCAACCTTTTCACGCCGTCCGGGTTCATGCGGACGGGCGGCCGCCAACGAACCCCTGCCAATCGGGGGCCTTTTTCCGTATCCAAAATTTCGGAGTATCCCCTGTATTGTCATATAGTTATACCATGGGCACGGCTCTTGCTCTATAGGACGGCGCACCCCGGCCGCCCGCCCCTTCCCAGGGGGGCCTCCCCTCCCCGAAAGAGGGGGAAGCGGCCCGGGGGAGCTCTTTCGCAAAAGGGGGGTTCCATGAACATCCGGTCCCGAGGGAGCATCGCCGTTTTCCTGATAGCCTGCGTTTTCTTCCTGTTTGTCTTTGCGGCATCGACGGTCCGCGCAGATTCCGGGGAGGGGGCCGGCGGTTCCCCGGATGCCTCCGGACCGTCGGTGATCGTGGTCGGTCCCGGCTCCGGCGCCGGCGAAGACGGAGACGGTTCCGAAGGGGAGCCCGTCGTGACCGCCGACCCGGCGGAGAACCCC
>DJVQ01000027.1:3210-15043 GCA_002441265.1 Syntrophaceae bacterium UBA6252 | reverse complement strand
GTAAACCAATGTCTATTTTGGGGTAGGGATATCCCCTTGACTCAACCAAGTACAAGATATAGTATCCCAGGGCATGGAGGAGTATCCCATTTACCTGCTTATTCAGCAAGCAGTGGTTATTGACCCTGTGCGATACTCGGATCTCGTTACGCACACGAGGGGGCCAAAACCCAAAACACAACATATAGGGGTTGGTTGAGTCAAGGGGATATCCACATTCTGTTTTTATGTATGCTCCGTTCGGCTATACCCTTTCAAGCACTATCGCCATTCCCTGGCCGCCGCCGATGCACAGCGACGCAACGCCGAGGTTCAGGTTTTTCTTCACCATCTGGTTTGCCAGGGTGTAGGTGATCCGGGCCCCGGTGCATCCGATGGGGTGGCCGATGGAGATTCCGCTCCCGTTCAGGTTGCACTTGTCGAGGGGGATCCCCAGTTCCTTGATGCATCCCAGCGCCTGGACGGCGAAGGCCTCGTTCAGCTCGAAGAGGTCGAAGTCCTTGATGGTCAGATTGAGCTTCTTCATGACCTTCCGGATGGCCGGGATCGGTCCGAGGCCCATGTAGGCCGGATCGACGCCGCCGGAAGCGAAGCCCTTGATCTTCACCATGGGCTTGAGTCCCAGCTCTTTCGCCTTGTCGGCGCTCGCCACGACCACGGCGCAGGCGCCGTCGTTGATGCCCGATGCGTTTCCCGCCGTGACGGTTCCCGTCTTCTTGAAGACCGGTGCCAGCTTGCCCATCTTCTCCAGGGTCGTGTCCATGGGCCGCTCGTCCACCTTGAAAACCTTGGGATCGCCTTTCCTCTGGGGGATCACCACGGGGACGATCTCGTCGGCCACGGCGCCGCTGGCGTTGGCGGCACGGGCGCGGCGATGGCTCTCGTAGGCCAGTTCGTCCTGCTCCTGCCGGGAGATGCCGTACTTCTCGGCGATGTTCTCCGCCGTGAAGCCCATGTGGTAGGCGTTGAAGATTTCCCACAGGCCGTCATGGACCATGAGGTCAGTAACCTTGCCGAAGGGCATATTCATCCGATACCCCCACCGGGCGTCGGCAAGGGCATAGGGGACGTTGCTCATGTTTTCCATACCGCCGGCGACCATGATGTCGGCGTCGCCGCACTGGATCACCTGGGCGGCGAGTGTGATCGCCTTCATTCCCGAAGCGCAGACTTTCTGCACGGTGACGACATTGGTTTCCTCGGGGAGACCGGCATAGATGGCCGACTGCCGGGGGGGGTTCTGCCCCTGGCCGGCGGTGAGAACGTTCCCGAAGATGACCTCGTCGAAGTAGACGGGCTTCAGCGAACTGTCGTAGTCGTAGTGTTTCTTCTGAATTTCCGTCATGTCGAATTCGCCGAACGCATTGGGACGGCAGGCCTTGATGAAATCATTAATGGCGGGACGAAGGCCGGCCCTCTTGATGGCTTCCTTCATGCAAAGTTTTCCCATTTCGACAACAGAGACGCCCTTCAGGGAGCCTCCGAATTCACCCACGGCGGTTCTGGCGCCGCTGACAATGACTACATCCTTCATAATCGACTTCTCCTTTCTTCATGATGAAGTTATTTCGTCACGGGCTTACATTCCGTCCCGGGACGGTTGCTTTCTTGACACGCTCCTGCCCGCCGGGACGGGTTCCTCCGTGTCAGGGCTCGACCTTGATCAGCATGGCGTCGCCCTGGGCGTGACCGGAACAGATTCCGCAGACTCCCAGTCCGCCGCCCCGCCTGCGGAGTTCGTAGGCCAGGGTCATGGCGATCCTGGCCCCCGTTGCCCCGATGGGGTGGCCGTAAGCGATGGCGCTCCCGTTCACGTTGACCTTCTTCAGCATGTCTTCCTTCGACATGCCCAGGACCGTCCGGGCGCTTACCAGAACCACGGCGGCGAACGCTTCATTGATCTCGATGAGATCGATCTTGTCCAGGGTCAGGTCGTTCTGATCCAGGATCTTCTTGATGGAAAGGCCGGGCACCGTCGCGATGTCCTTCGTCGGCTGGGAGACCTCGGCGTAGTCGAGGATCGTGAACAGGGGTTTCATGCCGAGCTTCTTCGCCATTTCACCGCTCATCATCAGGCACACGTCCCCGCCGTCGTTCACGCCGGGGGCGTTGCCCGCGGTGACGCTTCCGGGCTCTCCCGTGACGGTGCTCTTGTGATTGAAGACCGGCGGAAGCTTCGCGAGGCCTTCCATGGTCGTTCCCGGCCTGGGACCCTCGTCCTTGTCGAAAACGACCGTTTCCTTTCCCTTCCGGACTTCCACGGGGAAGATCTCGTCGTCGAGCCTGCCGGCATTCATGGCGTCAACGGCCCTGCTCTGGGAAAGAAGGGCCCACTCGTCCTGGTCCTGCCGGGTGAATCCGAACTCGTCAGCCACCTCGGAGCCGTGGATGGCCATGTGCCGGTTGTAGAATGCGTCCCAGAGCCCGTCGTACACCATGAGGTCCACGGTGCGGCCGTTGGGGAGGCCCATCCGGCTGCCCCAGCGCATGTCGGGCAGGGAGTAGGGACAATTGCTCATGCTTTCCTGGCCCCCGGCGATGATGATTTCGGCCCTTCCGGTCTGAATCATCTGGGTCGCCAGATCGAGGGGCTTGATCCCCGAGGAGCAGACCTTGTTGAGCGTGATGGAAGGAACCGACTCGGGAAGCCCCGCCAGGATCGTCGCCTGCCGGCTCGGAACCTGCCCGCAGCCCGCCGGGACGACCTGTCCCATGATGACGTAGTCCACATCTTCCGGTTTCACCTTGCCGCCGGTCCGCCTCAGGCACTCCTTGATGGCCAGCGCGCCGAGTTGGGGCGCGTCAAAGCCCCGGAGGGACCCCCCGAACACGCCGTAAGGTGTCCGGCACGCTTCCACGCAGACCACCTCGCGGAAGTTTTTTGCCGTATTCTTGATCTTTCGACCCATTCCCGTTGTGGGGGCCTTTCTTTCACCGAATTTCGCAATCGGTGCGTTCTTGTAGTATCCGGCCCTGGTTGTGTCCAATTTCTGCGGAACCTTTGCCATGCGTTCTCTCCTTTTTTTTGTGGTTTATTCCTCGGCGGAATATCCTTACTCGTTTCCGGGACAGTCACCCATAACCCGGTGATGAACACCGGGGGCGCCTTGACCGTTCCGGAAATTCGGTTCAGTGCCGTTTACCGCAGGAAGTGAAATGCCGGGAAAGAAATGTCAACTTTCCAGGTGTTCCGCAATTTCAATTTCCCGGGGCACCTTGTAAGGGGAAAGGTAGGTCCTGCAGTGGCGGAAGAGATCCTTCTCATCGATGGTCTTTCCCTTTTTCGGTACAACCCGTGCCTTGACGATTTCACCCCGCATCATGTCGGGCTTCGATATCACCCGCGATGTTTCCACGAGAGGGTGCATGTCGAGGACGACCTCCACCTCGCGGGGATAGACGTTGAACCCGCTCGTGATGATCATCCGTTTTTTTCTTCCCGTGAGGAAGATGTATCCGTCTTCGTCGATTTTTGCCAGGTCCCCCGTGTAGAGCCATCCGTCCCGGATGACCGATTCCGTGGCGTTGACGTCCTTGTAATATCCGGCCATGACGTTTTTCCCGCGGATCAGGAGCTCCCCTTCGCCGTTCGCCGGGAGGACCCCGCCGGCGTCGTCCGCGATCCGCGCCTCCGCCCCCGGGATGGGGATCCCGATGGACCCCAGCTTCTGCGTCATCCAGGGTCTGCTGAAGGAGCTGACCGGAGACGCTTCCGTGAGGCCGTATCCTTCCATGAGCTTCACGGAGAATTTCTCCTGGAAGGGGGGGATGAACTCGGGGATCATGGAGGACCCCCCGGTGATGCAGAGCCGGAGGGAGCTGACGTCGTACCGGTCGGCGTTTTCGTGAAGGAGCATTCCCAGGTATAGCCTCGGAACGGCGGCGATGTAGGAGATTTTTTCCCTGGCGATTGCCTCGAAGATGCCGTCCATGTTCAACTGGTCCATCATGACCACGGAAGCGCCCAGCTCGACGGCGCTCACCATGTTCGCGGCCGCCCCGAAGGCGTGGAAGAGGGGAATGAGGCAAAGCCCCACGTCGCCTTCCCGCCCCTCGCAGATGTCCCGGAGGAGGGTGAACTGGGTGGTCATGTTCCCGTGGGTGAGGACGGCGCCCAGCGGTCTTCCCGTGAGCCCTGCGGTGTAGATCATCACCGCCGGGTCGTTTTCCCCGATGTCGGGGGACTCGAATCGCCCCCGGTTGCCCGCGAGGGCATCCCGGAAGGGCGAGGGACCGAACGCCCCGTCCGTGAGAAGGACGTCCCTGCACAGAGGAACCTCCTCCCGGATTTCGGCGAACCGCTTCGACGCTGCGTTCGTCGTGATGAGGACCTTGGAATCGCTGTTGTTCAGAAGATGCTTCAGCTCGTAAGGCGTCGAAAAGATGCTCAGGGTGACGGCGACGGCTCCGAGCTTTGCGACGGCGAAGTAAGAAATGACGAATTCCGGGCAGTTGGGGAGCAGGAGGGCCACCTTGTCCCCCTTGTTCACGGAAATGCTCCGGAGGTGGTTGGCAAGGGCGTCGACGGCCTCGTTCAGGTCGTCGTAGGAAATTCTGAGGTCTTTGAAAATCAGGGATGTACTGCCGGAATAGCGCTTGGCCGAATGTTCCAACATTTTGCCTAAGTTAGCATATTCCATCAGGAAAAACCTCCCTCCAGGGCCAACAAACCATAACACAACGGGTATGGAGTTTCAATACAAATGTCGCTGGGGAAAAGGCGTTTCCCATTTCCCCGCCCGGCCTTGACAACCTGGCCCCGATCGGGGTAACTGGTCTCATTTCCGTGGAACAAAGGAGGGAAGAAATGAACAGGAAGAAAGTCGTTCTGTTGCTGGTTCTGGGGGTTCTTCTGTGGGGCGTCGCCGCCGCCGCGGAGGAATTGCAGGTGGGAATGAAGGCTTCCGACTGGTCGTTCCCCGATGCGGACGGCGCCTCGTTCACCATGGAGTCCTGGCCCGGCCGGGTCCTCCTCGTGAATTACGTGGATCCCGACGAGTCGGACCTGAACGAGCATTTCACCGATGCCATGAAAAAGGCCAAGGACGAGGGTCTCCTGAAGGAGGAAACCTACAGGGGCATCGGGATCGTCGATTGCGCCGCCACGTGGAAGCCGAATTTTCTCATCAGGGCCATTGCGGGGGACAAGGCAAAGAAATACAAGACGGTGATTCTCTTCGACTACGACGCCAAGCTCCGAAATGCCTGGGGACTTGCGAAGGACACGGCCAACGCCGTCCTTCTCGACAAGAACCGGGTCTGCAGGGCGATTATCCGGGGGAAGGTGCCCGCGGACCAGGTGGAGTCCCTGGTCAAACTGGCCGTCGAACTCCAGTCGGAGTGAGGATGACAGACTTTTAAGCGTGACGGCTTCGTAAAAAGCCCATANNCGAAAAAGTGTTGAATCGGCCTTTTATACGACTTCGTTAAGCGTTGCAGCAACGCATTTTCGAAAGGCGGGGCAAAAAGCTCCCCCGACAGGGTACCCCGTCCCGGGGAGCGGGGCGTGCCGGAACGTGCGCCGCGGCCGGAGGGGCTTTTTTGCGAAGCCGACAGGAGTGTCTTTATGACGGCAGTGATCATCGATGGAAAAAGGGTGGCCGCAGACGTGCGGGAGGAAGTCCGGAAAGGGGCCGCGGAACTGTTCGCGGCGGCGGGCGTACGGCCGGGACTGGCGGTGGTCCTCGTGGGAGAGGATCCGCCGTCGCAGATGTACGTCCGGATGAAACGGAAGGCCTGCGACGAAGCGGGATTTCACTCCAGGGAACACCTCCTCCCGGGGAACGTGGACGAGGGAGCCCTGCTGCGATTGATCGGGGACCTGAACGGGGACCCGGCGATCCACGGGATTCTGGTCCAGCTTCCTCTCCCGAAACCGCTGAAACCGGAGCCCGTCCTCGAGGCGATCGATCCCCGGAAGGACGTGGACGGAATTCATCCGTTCAACGCGGGGAAGCTTTTCCAGGGGGAGCCCTTTCACCGGGCCTGCACGCCCGCCGGCGTCGTCGAGCTTCTCGACCGGTACCATATCCCCATCGAAGGGAAGGAAGCGGTCATCGTCGGACGGAGCAACCTCGTGGGGAAGCCCCTCGCCCTCATGCTCCTTTCACGGAACGCCACCGTCACCCTGTGCCACACCCGGACCCGGGACCTGGGCGGGGTGACCCGCAGGGCGGAAATCCTCGTCGCAGCCGCGGGGAGCCCCGAAATGATCCGGGGCGACATGGTCCGGGAAGGGGCCGCGGTCATCGACGTGGGAACGAACCGCCCCGCGGGCGGCGGACTGGTCGGTGACGTGGCGTTTTCCGAGGTCGTGAAAAAAGCGTCCTTCATTTCCCCCGTTCCCGGGGGGGTCGGCCCCATGACCATCGCCATGCTTCTTTCGAACACCCTCCGGGGTGCCCGGAGATCCGCCGGGTTTTCCCCGTGAAGCCACTCTACCGTCGGAGGATCTGATGAGCGGCAGAAGCGAAACCTACGACATCGTCGTCGGCATCCCGTCTTACAATGAAGTGGACACCATAGGACACGTGGCCGAGGCCGCGGGAAGGGGGCTGGACCGTTATTTCCCCGGTCTGCGCGGCGTCGTCGTCAACTGCGACAACCGGAGCACCGACGGGACGAAGGAGGCCTTCTTCTCGGCGCCCTTTCCGAAAAGCGTGGACCGGAAGTATCTCGCCACGCCGGAGGGGGTCGTGGGGAAAGGAAACAACTTCTGGAATCTTTTCCGGTTCATCGAAAAGGTGCAGGCGAAGGCCGCCGTCGTCGTGGACGCCGACCTCCGGTCGATCACCCCGGAATGGATCAGATACCTCGGGTTTCCCGTTTTCAAGGGCGGATACGATTTCGTCGCCCCTTACTATTCCCGCCACCAGTTCGACGGGACGATCACGAACCATCTGTGCTATCCCCTGGTGTACTCCCTGACGGGATACAACCTCCGCCAGCCCATCGGGGGGGACTTCGCCTTTTCCCCGAAACTGTGTTCCTACTGGCTTTCCCTTCCGTGGACCGACAGGGTCCGGCAGTTCGGAATCGACATCTTCATGTCCCTGAACACCGTCTTCGGCGATTTCAGGATCTGCGAGGCCGGCCTCGGGACGAAAATCCACAAGGCCAGTTCCCCCAAGCTGGGACGGATGTTCGAGGAGGTCATCCACTCCCTCTTCTCCGCGATCGTCTCCCACCGGTCGAAGTGGCTGGAGCAATGGGCCCGGGGCGGGGCCGGGAAGATCCCCCGGACGCGGGAGGTGCCGGTGAACCGCACGGGCATGAAAAAGCTCCAGGACCCCCAGTGGCTTCCCATCGACATCCTGAAGCTGAAGAGGGACTGCCGGAACGAGTACGGCCAGTACCGGGACCTGGTCCGGAAATACCTGACGCCTTACGCGTACGAGCGGTTCGACAACATGTTCCGCATGGACAACTACGACGTGGACATCATGCTGTGGTCCCAGGTGGTCTACACCCTGCTGTACCTGTTCGACGGGGCCCACGAATCGGCGAGACAGGAGATGATCAACGTCCTCAAGCCCCTCTATTTCGCAAGGAGCCTCACCTTCGATTACCAGACCTGGCGGTACAGCGTGAACTTCGCCGAGGAAGAGGTGCACCGCCAGGCCATGGCGTTTCAGTCACAGAAGCCGTATCTTTTCGGGCTTTATCTCGGGGAGGGGGAGTGCACCTTCCCGCAGCGGTGAATAGAGTCCCCTTCCGTATTTTCCGAATCTCTCTTCAGTGACGGGAGCCCGCCTGCGGACGGATTCCCGCCGGACGGTTCCCCCCCGCCCCCGGGCGGGCGACTGCCAACCCGGATCGCCAACTTTTTCAAACCCCTGCATGGAGCAGGTCTTCCGGGAGATGAAGAGCCTTCTGGAAACGCGGTCTGTTTTCCACCGGACGGATGAATCCATCCAGGGCCATGTCTTCGAATGGGCCGACATCAAAATGGAGCCGGTAGCACTTGATGAGATCACCATTGAGGAGAATGGAAGGAAATTTTCCGTCAGGACCGAGTGCAGGTGTGTCTGCGGCAAGGTGTTCCAGGCCGTCAGGGTCGCCATTCCCCAGGTAATCCGGGAAGTGACGCCAGGATGCTCATCAGACTGTCAAAGAGCGAAATGCGGTGCCGAGAGAAAAATAACAGGCCATATAGTGCCGAAATTACGATTCTATTTATCGTCAACTGTTAAACTTCGGCCTGATGTTCGGAAAGAAAAAATTGATTGCGGGAAGAAAGAAGCAGCTCAAGCGTGTGACTCAAAAGCCTGCTTCTTTCAGTTGAACCGACAGTTAAATTGGCCGCTGCTGCAACACTCGGTTTTTCAAGGAGGAAAGCTGGAAGCCGGTGATTAAGGACAGACTCAAGCTTTGCGCCGTTTGCCGGGGCCTGCGCCTTTTTCCTTACTGCTCAGGTGCTTGCGCACGTTTTCCATTTTCCACAGGATGGCCGGATGTGCGAGGATACGAGCTGCCTCCTCCGGTTCGTCTGGAAAAAGAAGCTCCGGATGCAGTTTCCCCTTTTGTATGGCGTCTATGAACGCTTCCTCGTTGGGTTCCAGGGTCATCAATCCGTTCAAGGCATTCCAGGCGCGCGCGATGAGTTCCTCCCGGATGGGCGTTACGCCCGCCAGCAGGGGTGCAAGCCGTTCGTTGACGTCCCGGTCAGTAACCCCCGATTCGAGACGTTTGGGCACGTAAGTCGTCAACGGATGTTCCAGAATGGAGGAGAGCGCATGGAACCAGCGTCTGAACCGGCTGGTCTTGAGCACGTCTGATGCCGCTTGTGGCGGATAGGCCACGTCCCATGCATCCCTCACCGCTCCGCGATCGAGAAGGGCCAGGAACTTGCCGATGAGAATTTCCTCCATGCAGACCACCCGGATGAAGGGGCGATCCAGTTCGCCGGGCTGCCACAGATCGCGCATTTCGGTTCCGGCAATCGGCATCCTGAAGAGAAAGTTGAGATCTACTTCGATCCGCTCCTCCGGTCCCAGGACGGACCGATAGAACAGATAGAACTTGCGTCCTGCGAAGGCATCGGCCGATTGCTGCACGCGATATCCATGGCGCCGTGCGAGGTCGGCGACGGCTTGTTCCACCGCAGGCCGGGCTTCCAGCATGGCAGCCCGATCGAGGTGTCCAATGTAGTTGTAGTCGAGATCGATGGAGAGCCTTTTCGGGGGGCTGAAACAGAGGTTGAACGCCGTGCCCCCCTTCAACGCGAGCACGGACCCTAGAAATGGATGTTTCGCCAGGTCCGCCGCCATGCCGCCGAGTCGGACCACTTTTTCCAGCGGTTCAATTCGATACCCGTTCTGTTCCGAACAGCGCTGCAGGTATTCCAGACTAACGTTCATCCGGTTCGGCCAGGGATAAAAGATCATTCGGGAGAATCAGATTCCATCGGTGGACAAGAATGCCGCCCCTCCGTCCTCTTTCGATGTATGATCTGGAACCCGGGCGGCGCTTTTCCATGCGTTTCAGAAGAGCATCGGGCACATGGAAACTTTTCTGAAACCTCTCGAGGAACCAACCGGTCGCTGCCCAGAGCTTTGACAAGTCGTACAGGCATAACACATTTTCCAACAGATCGAGGTCAAGGGTTGTGAACCCCGCGGCGGAATGCACCAGTTCCTCCAGGCCGCCGGCCAGGAACGGCCTGCTGAATCCCTCGACCAATGTGCGCTCAGGACCGGTAACCTCGAGCAATCTCCCCAGGCGTTCTATCCGCCGCGTTCCGAGCTGTCTGGGGGAGCCGATTTGCATGAGGCGGGGAAATTCCAGGAAACGAAGAATGGTCCCATCCAGAAGCAGCGGACGACGGCGCCGCGTTACATAAAGGGTGCATTGATTCCACATGGAATGCGCAGCCCCGAGAAGCTCCAGGGCACTGTGGTGCGAGAATACACCGGCGGGTTTCATCGTGTTTGCTACCAGAAAAGGATCGGGCCGGAAATCGTCCGGCGATACCGCCGGTGGTACGACTGCGTATATCTCCCGGGTTACGCGTTTCAATCTGCCGGTCTTGAGATGATACTTGAGCCGATCCACGATGCTTGCCCGTTTTTTATTCAGTTTCATGGATGCGACGGCCTCGTCGAGAGAAAATACCGGATGGCTGGCAAAGAAATCCGCGCTCTGTCGTTTTCGTTCAGTGCTCATATGGATAACAATCTTTCCCGTATCAAACCGAAACGTCAACTGAACGGTGGTCCAACCAGTTGACAAAATGATTCACTACAGGTAATTATTTTACCTGTTCGATCACAATATGCAAGCGATTATTCTCGATCCTGTTTTATTATTTCCTGGAGCGAGAATGGCATTTGTCTGTGTTTTCAGAAACCGGCATTGATTACGGAAACGGTGTGTCATGGAGTCGGCGGAAATCCATGAATCCGGTGATTCCGTTTCCATGGAAAAGGCCGTTTCACATCACTGCATACGTTGACTTACTGCGGGAATGACGGTATTCCAAATTCCAGGGGTGTGTCGTCCCGACGCGGACCCGGTACGAAGCTTTCGTCGGGTGTTCCGGCGGGGAAGATCTTCATAGGGAATGTCCCTGGCCGGATTGACATCGACGGTCATGCCGTCAACGTATTTTCTGTCCTGAATTCTATTGATGATCGGGACAGATCGGGGTCAAGCCGGGACGGGGTTACCGCCCTGGACGAGGCGGCTTTCGAACTGATTGAGGAGGCCCTTCATCATCTTAAGCGTTCGTCCGATTGAGAGAAAAGGAGGAACGGATGGATTATCGATCGTATTCCGAAGAGGTCTCCCGGTTGATCCGCCCCCAGTCCTTTCCCCTGGGCGTC
Organism: Syntrophaceae bacterium UBA6252; assembly: GCA_002441265.1. Taxonomy (GTDB): domain Bacteria; phylum Desulfobacterota; class Syntrophia; order Syntrophales; family UBA6807; genus UBA6807. Next base: position 4,220 of record DJVQ01000027.1, on the reverse strand, counting down.
ACACTGTTCCGCGATCCCGGCGGGCTTCCGAAGGAGGCCGTAAGGCCCGCGAAATACGGGATCAGGATTTCCCTGTGCCAGTGGATCGCCCTGGCGAGGCGGTGGGGCCGGGTTGCCGGGGCGACGGCGGAAGACATCAACTGCACTCCCTGTCTCGCGGCCCTCGGCTTGAAAAGGCTTGGGGAAAGAACCCACCTCGCCCGGTATCTCATCGACATGGGTTATTTCGAAAACCTCGAACTTGCCGAACGGGCGACGGAGGCCCTGGGACTGATCCCGCCGGGGGAAATCGGGGCGGCGGCCTTTTTCCCTCTCGAGGCGGCCCCCGTAGATCCCCATCTCATCGTGATCTACGGAACGCCCGCCCAGATGGCCCGCCTGGCCGCCGGCTGGCTGTACCACACCGGGGAACCCGTCGAATCCGTGACGACGGGCTTCGGTCTTTCCTGTCTTTCGACGTTGAAACCCCTGTTTTCCGGCAGGCCCGCCCTCGTCCACCCCGGAAGGGGGGAGCGGATGCTGGCGGGAACCGACGACTGCGAGATGCTCTTCACGTTCCCGGCGAAGCACGCCGGGCCGATTCTGGACGGGCTCAGAAAAACCCACGAGAAAGGCACGAGATACCCCGTTCAGAGATACGTCCTCTATGAGCCGCCGTCGATTCCTCCCATGAAGGCCCTGGAGGAGAAATTGACCGATCCCTGAAACGGTCAGATGCGGGCGAGAAAGCTTTTTGTCCGCTGATGCTGCGGATTCGAGAACAGTTCCGCCGGGCTGTTTTCCTCGACGATCAGCCCCTCGTCCATGAAGATGACGCGGTCGGCCACGTCCCGGGCGAAATTCATTTCATGGGTCACCACGATCATGGTCATGCCTTCCCGGGCGAGGTCCTTCATGACGTCGAGGACCTCCCCGATCAGTTCGGGATCGAGGGCGCTCGTCGGTTCGTCGAAAAGGATGCACTTGGGTTTCAGGGCAAGGGAACGGGCGATGGCCACCCGCTGTTTCTG
>DJVQ01000027.1:0-3168 GCA_002441265.1 Syntrophaceae bacterium UBA6252 | reverse complement strand
CGTCATGTGGGGGAACAGGTTGAAAAGCTGAAAGACCATGCCCGTTTCCGCCCGGACATAGTTGACGTCGGTGTTCCTGTCGGTGACATCGAAGCCGTCGACGACGACCGTCCCCGAGGTGATCTCCTCAAGGACGTTGATGCATCGCAGCAGGGTGCTCTTCCCCGAGCCGCTGGGGCCGATGATGACGACGACTTCGCCGGGCTTCACATGGAGATTGACCCCTCTCAGGACTTCCAGGCTTCCGAAATTCTTTCTCAGGTTGCTGATCCGGATCATTTGATGATCTTCATTTTCCTCTCAAAGTACTGAAGCATTTTTGCGATGCTCATGGTCAGGACGAAATACATGACCGCCACCGTGAGCCAGACCTCGAAGGCCCGGAAATTCGTGGCGATGATTTCCTGGCCCTGGCGGGTCAGTTCCCCCACGCCGATGACCACGAGGAGGGAGGTATCCTTCAGGCTGATGATGAACTGGTTGCCGAGCGGGGGGATCATCCGTCTGAATGCCTGGGGCCAGATGACATAGAGAAGCGTCTGGGAATGGGACAGTCCGATGGAGCGGCCGGCCTCCGTCTGTCCCTTGTCGATGGACTCGATGGCCCCCCGGACGATTTCGGCGATGTAGGCACCCGAATTCAACCCGATGGCCACGATGCCCGCCGCGAGGGGCGGGACCCGGACGCCGATGGCCAGGGGAAGCCCGAAATAGAGAAACAGGACCTGCACCATGAGCGGGGTCCCGCGGATGCTCTCGATGTAGGCACCCGCCAGGCGGTTCAGGAATTTGTTTTTCGAGGACTTCGCCAGACCCGCGAGGGTTCCCAGGGAGAACCCCAGAATGAGACCGAAGATGGTGATGAAGATCGTCAGCTTGATGCCGACGAGGAGAATGGGGACGGATTCCCAGATGACGCTGTACTTGAATTGAAAATGACCTCCCATGGGATCCTTCTGAACCGGGGAGGCAACCGGCTTCGACAACCGGTTGCCTCCCGAATTGTGTGCTGCGTGTCAAACGGGGGAAAACGCTATTTGGGGTCGGAACCGAACCATTTCCGATACAGGTTCTTGTAGACGTCGCCCTCCATGAATTTCAGGATGGTCACCGAGACCTTGTCCCGCAGGGGGCTTCCCTGGGGGAACGCGATGCCGTAAGGCTGGCCCTGGTAGAGGGGGCCCGCCGTCTTCACTTTTCCCTGACCTTCCGTCTTGATGTAGTAGAGAATGGCCGGCGAGTCGAAAATGACGGCATCGGCACCGCCCGCCTGAAGCTCCAGGTAGGCGCCGTCGATGTTGGGGTAGAGCTTCACTTCCTTTGTCTTCAGGCTTTTCGCGAAGTCGGCGCTCGTCGTTCCCAGCTTCGTCGCGACGATTTTGTTCCCCAGATCCTCGACCCCCTTGATGGAGGCGTCGCCGGCGGGGACCATGAGGAGAAGACCGGAATTGTAATAGGGGTAAGCGAAATCCACGACCTCTTCCCGTTTGGATTTAATGGTCATTCCCGCGATGGCGACATCGATGTTCCCCGTCTGCAGGGCCGGGATGAGGCCGTTGAAATCCATGGGCAGAAGCTTGTATTTCAGGCCCAGGTCTTTGGCGATGGCGTCCCACAGATCGATGTCGAATCCCACATACTTGTCCCCCTGCTTGAACTCGAAGGGCATGAAGTTGGTATCGCATCCCACGATGATCACTTTCGACTCCGCCATGGCCATGCCGGTCATGACGAAGGCCACCATGACAAGTGCTGCGAGCAGTTTCTTCATTCTTACCTCCCCGTTTCCTTTCTTCCGCCTTTGCAGAAGGTTTGAATTGTCCGCCCTCAGGAATTCGGAACCGTGTCTGAACCCCCCCGAATCTTTCCGGCCCGGCAGGAATCCTTCCTACTCCGGGATGTTCGGTATTTTTGTATACCGGCCTTCGTAATTTCTCAAGGTGTACTCGGTTTCGTTCTTTTCCATGATGTAATAATCGGGCATGAGGGGAATCTTTCCGATGTTCGTCGCGATGACGTACATGGGCTGGGCCAGGCCGGTGGTGAACCCCCGGATGCCGTCACGGATCAGTTCGGCGCCCTTTTCGACGGGGGTCCGGAAGTGATCGATGCCCGGAGCAGGTTCGCAGTAGAAAACATAATAAGGCCTGACCCGGATGGACAGGAGCTTCTGGTGAAGCTTCCGGAAGGTCTCGACATCGTCGTTGATGCCCTTCAGGAGAACCGCCTGATTGCCCACGTTGACGCCGCATGTAAGCAGTTCGTAGACGGCCCGGGCTGATTTTTCGGTGATTTCTTTCGGGTGGTTGAACTGGGTATTCACCCACAGGGGGATCCGGTGATAGCCTTTCAGGACGTTTTTCAGCCCCTCCGTGATGCGGTCGGGCAGAACCACGGGGGTCCTCGTTCCGAAGCGGATCATTTCGATGTGGGGAATCTCCCTGAGGCGGGTGATGATGTAGCCGATCCTCTCGTCGGGAAGGATGAAGGGGTCTCCGCCCGTGACGAGCACGTCCCGGATCTCCTCGTGTTCCCGGATCCATTCGAGGCCTTCCTCCCAGTCGAACCGGAGCTGGAGATCGCGGTCGACGACGAGTTCCTTCCGGAAACAATGCCTGCAGTAATTGGCGCACGTGTCGGTGACGGTGAAGGCGATCCGGTCGTGGTACTGCCGGGCGATGCAGTCGGGACGGACTTCCTCCGTTGCCCGGTTCTCCTTCCAGACGAGGTAGTTGGGAATCCCGTAGCGGTTTTCCTTTTCTTTCAGGGAGGGGATGACCTGTCTCCGGATCGGACAGTTCGGATCATCGGGATCCATGAGGGAGGCGAAATAGGGCGTGGTGCCCCACTTTGTCTTCAGCGTACTGATCGCCGCTTCCTCCTCCGGGGAGACCCGTATGAATTCCCTGAGCCTCTCAAGGGTGTTGACCATGTTCCGCAATTCCGACACCCAGGTTTCCATGATGGTTCTCCTTTGACGAATACGTCGTTTGGATTCGCATCCGTATGAACGGAGGAAGTGCTCGATAGATAGCCCTTCAATTCCTTTTCTGTCAAGTCATTTATGGCCGTTTCCCGGAGATCGCCGGTTCGTCTACGGGAAACGGCGGCGGATACGGCGATCCCGTAATTTGCGGATCAAGTTTGACGGCTTCGTAAAAAGCCCAT
>DJVQ01000024.1 GCA_002441265.1 Syntrophaceae bacterium UBA6252 | reverse complement strand
TCTTGTACAGGGCCTGTTTCAGCGCCATGCTCTCGCCGATGATCTCCTCGAAGTTGTGCGTGCCCCTGAGTTCCTCCTGGAGGAAGGAACTCTCCTGCTCGACGCGTTTCTTCAATATTCTGAGTTCCGCAAGCGCCTTCCTCAGGCTCTTTTCCATTTCCTTGCGTTCGGTGATGTCGCGCTGGGTGCCCCAGGTACGCAGAATCATCCCGTTTTCCACGATCCCGACCACGCTGTTGAGGAAATAGTGCATCCTTCCGTTCCGGTCTCTCTCGCGCGTCTCAAAGTCCGCCAGTCGATATCCCGACCGGATGATGTTGAGATAGACCTTCCGGATATAGGGATCCTGGATGTTCGTCCATTCCGTCAGCTTGACTCCCCGGATCATCTCCCCCTTCTCATACCCGTACATCCGGGCCAGGCTGTCGTTGCAATCCGCCACGATTCCGTTGTTGAAGATTGCGTGCAGTTGTTCCTCTTCGGGAAGATCCGTGGGAACGGGGGGGATATGCTCCGTCCGGTAAATGCCCTCCGGGAAGCTGTGAATGAACGCGCTGTAGTGGGAACCCAGCCCGCTCATGTCATCCTCGGCCATCTTGCGGAGACGGGTCTCCCTTTCGGCCTCGAGTGACAACTTCTTAAGCTCTGTCTCACTCAGAATTCGAGGCATGAGAAATCCTCCCGAAGCCCTTGACGCAAGTCTTCTGTAATCTTATCAGAATCTCGGATTAATTGATGGACATAAATAATGGAACGGCGTGATGACCGGGAATTGGGTGTTGTACTGGGATCTGAACCAAAAATGACGGCTTCGTAAAAAGTCCATATGCTGTGTTGCCCTTGTTCCCTCCTCACTGCGACGTACCATAAGTACGTCTCATTCGTCGGGATTCGGGCGCCTTGCCTATGGAGCTTTTTACTTTGCCGTTCGATAAAGCATTGATTTGGCTTTTTTACACGTTTGTCAAAACTAACTACATGCATCACCGTGGAGGCTCGGTGCCCAATTCTGCACGTATATTTAGTAGGTAAATTAGGACCTTATTGAAACTCTCCTCATTTGTCAAGACATTTTTCCCCCGGGATGTTCACGGCGGCACATTCCTGCCGGCCCTGGCGGCATCGGGAACCAGAGGGTTCTGACACGGAGGGTGCCAAATATGACCCCTGGACGGCATGAATTTGCGCACCCTTCGGGAACCGGTCGAATCCCGCGACGGCGGTCCCGGGTCTGAAAGGATGCGCACGGAGCTTGAAATCGCCCTCTTATGACAGATGGACCGGGAGGACTGAACAGGTCGCCCGGGCCCGGGCCCGGCCCCGAATCACGAATCAAATCCCGACCGTGCCGATGCAAAAAGGCGATTGCCTCTTTTCATTGTCGCTGAATTGAAGTAGGATTGGCCGAAAGATCGAGGAGAAACAAGCGGGTATATTGATCGTAAGCCCTTCGCCGTTCTTTCAAGGTGGAACCCGGAATCAATTCAAGGACCTTTGGGGCGCGGGAGAAACTTCCCGGGACAGGGATGCAAAAACGGGTGCCCATGGCAAAGAACATGAATTTGTGCTTCAAATAAGGTCCATGGCCTGAAAACGGCCTTTTATGAGAGACGCATCAAAAAACATGTGAACCGGGTAATCCCGTTCGATCCCGAATTAAAATAACATCAGCCCATTTGGAAAGGAGAATGCAACCGATGCCGGATGCCGATGGAATCAAGGAAGCCAAATTGTTTTATACGGACAGACCGCAGCAGACGGAGGGATTTTTCCTCAAAGGTTCGGGTTCGCTGGATTGGGGAATAAAAAACAGGCTGGCGCGGATCTTCAGTCCTGCATCGGGCCGGACGGTCATGCTGGCCATCGATCACGGATATTTTCAGGGACCGACCACCGGCCTGGAACGGGTCGATATCAACATTCTTCCCCTGGTCCCTTATGCGGACACCCTGATGCTGACCCGGGGAATTCTGCGCACCGTCGTACCGCCTTCCACTTCCAGGTCCATCGTTCTTCGGGTTTCCGGCGGCGCCAGCATTCTCAAGGAGCTGTCCAACGAGGACATCGCCGTCGACATTGAAGAATCCATCCGCCTGAACGTTTGCGCCATGGCCGTTCAGGTATTCATCGGCGGCGAATACGAAAAACAGTCCATCATCAACATGACCCGGATGGTGGACATCGGCAACCGTTACGGCATTCCGACCTTGGCCGTGACCGCGGTGGGAAAGGACATGGCCCGCGACGCGCAGTACTTCCGGCTCGCCTGCCGGATCTGCGCGGAGCTTGGCGCCCATTACATCAAGACTTATTATGTCGAGAAGGATTTCGAGACCGTCACCGCATCCTGTCCCGTGCCGATCGTCATGGCGGGCGGCAAGAAAATACCGGAGAAAGAAGCGCTGACCATGGCCTACAACGCCGTGCAGCAAGGCGCCTCAGGCGTGGACATGGGACGCAACATTTTCCAGTCGGACGCGCCGGTCGCCATGATCAAGGCCGTGAGGGCCGTCGTCCATGACAACGAAACTCCGGCCCGGGCTTTCGATCTCTACAATACCTTGAAAAGAGAAAAATGAAAGTCTCCTACTGGTACAACAATCGGGACATCCGGATCGAGGAAGTGCCGACGCCGGCGCCCGGCCCCGGCGAAATGCTGGTCAAGGTGATTTCCTGCGGCATCTGCGGCAGCGACATCGTCGAATGGTACCGGCTTCCGCGAGCGCCGCTGGTGCAGGGGCATGAGGTTGGCGCCGAGGTCGTGGCCGTCGGCGGTTCCGTAAAAGGATTCAAACCGGGCGACAGGGTGTTCATCGCTCCGAAGGTACCCTGCGGGAAATGTTTCTACTGCGTAAGGGGCCACTTCCCTCAATGCACGGAAGTCAAGGAACGGCTGCCCGGCGGCTTTGCCGAATACATTCTGGTTCCCCCGGCACTGGTGGAAAACGGAACCTACCTGCTGCCGGAAACCGTCACGTACGATCAAGGCACGTTCATCGAACCGCTGGCCTGCGTGGTCCGGGCCCAGCGGCTGGCCGGGATCAAAAAAGAAGACTCCGTGATGGTGATCGGCTGCGGCATGGCCGGATTGCTGCACGTGAAGCTGGCCAAAGCGAAAGGATGCAACGTCACCGCGGTGGATGTCAATCGAACGAAACTGGACTACGCCACCCGGTCGGGCGCCGATCTCGTCATCGACGCCGCGGACGACGTGGCTGGCCGGTTGATTGCGGAAACCGGCAAGAAGGCGGATGTCGTATTATTATGCACGGCGGCGCAGCAGGCCCTGGAGCAGACGTGGAAATGCGTGGACAAGGGCGGCGTGATCGTGCTGTTCGCCGTGCCGGGACCCGATAAAAATGTCGTGGTCCCCGTCAACGATTTCTGGATGAAGGAAATCACCATCCTCACATCCTATTATTGCGGGCCTCCCGACATCGCCGAGGCGATGCGTCTGATCGAATCCGGTGACATTGTCGTGGACGATCTCATCACGCACCGCCTCGCCCTGGACGACATCGCCCAGGGCTTCCGGCTGGTGTCGGACGGCCGGGAGTCGGTCAAGGTCATCATCAAGCCGCACGACCGATCCGCCGACGGATAGAAAAACGTCAAAATCGACTCCGGATCACCTTCACTCCACATGCACTCCTGCATCACTGAATAAAAGCAGGTAATACCTTCCGCCGGAAAGCGTTACGCTTTCCGCCCCCTCTCCCGATTCAATCCGCTTGAGATCATTGTTGTATAGTTTCCAGCGGCCATCCGGGGCGGCGGGAGCGATCGTCACCGATTTCGTTCCGGCGGCATCGATCGCCCGCCATTCCGCTGATCCTTCCGCGCCGATTTCCACGGCATTGTCTCCGTCGCTCAGCACAACGACTGTTTCACGAGGGCGAAAGAGATAGCTCCCGAAGCGGATCCATTCCCCGCCATCGCGGTTTTCGATGACCACATCATTCAGGTCCCTTCCGTTCATTTGAGGAATCAGCAGCATCATGCCCGCCCGGTCATCGCTGAAAAACGGATTCACAACTTCCAGTCCGAGCCAGTCGGCAAAAAACAGGTTGTCGACAACCAGCAACGCCATGACGGGGGTGCTCCATGTGTCCGAATCGGGATGTTCATTGGTCATCAGCCATTTCCTGCCCAGCCGGCCGCTCCACGTGGCCGGCACTCCCGCAGGAGTGACAAGCTTCTCACATTGTATCGTAAGATCCTGATAATGGCCGTACCCCCCGAGATAATGAAGAACCATGTACATCCTTTCCTCGGCGGATATGAATGAAACGGACTGGGAAGGATTTTCGTCGCTGGTAAAACGATCATCATCACGCAGTTTCAGATCCGCCAGCAGTGTCTCCCAGCCGTTTGAACCGGTGTCATACTTGTCGACATTCAAGGAACCGGATTGACTGGACACCCGGAGGAAGACGCTGTTGTTCGCATAATAGCCCCTCACCGAATCGAGAAGATCCTCCGTAGGCGTCTTCTCCGGGCCGGGCGAAAGCTTCAGCGGAGACGGCATCGCCGGAATCCACCCTTTTTCCACGAGCGCCCTCAAAAGGACCCGCTCCGCAATCGTGGTGGCGCTGCCTGAAGTGAAACTGCCGGAAGCCCCCATGACGACAACCGCCAATCCTTCCTCCGGCGCGATGGTCATGACGGAGCCGTACTTGGTGACGTCTCCCCCCTTCTGCCAGCCCAGCACATCGACGGCTCCCAGTCCCGGCTGGCACACCGTGTCCCAGCCAAGGCCATAGCTTGTCGAATATGCCTTTACGGGATTGAAACTCTCCAGGGTCTGGTCGACGCCCATTGCGGCAACGGCCTCTTGAGAAAGGAGGCGCACGTTTCCGAGTTTTCCGCCTCCGATCAGCATCATGGCAACCTTCGCCATATCGGACGGTGTGCTGTACAGCCCGCCGGAGGCGAAAGCGTTCAGGAACATCTGCGGCATGGCCGCGTCTTCCTCATCGTACCTTTTCGCATAGCTTCCGTCCGGGAAATAGTCCAGGGGATACCGGCTGTGATTCATGCCAAGCGTATCAAATATCTCATCTTGTACGAACTGCGCAAAGCTCCTGCCCGTAACCGCCAGAACGAGCTGCTCGATCATCGTGAAGCCGTCATTGCAGTAGACGCTGAGATAACCGGGGGGATGCTTGAGTCTCTGCGTCCCGAGGGTTTCCAGGATCTGGGCGGAAAAGTCAAACGGCAGCGGGGAGGATGTTTCGGAATTACGGTTGTCGGTGCCCGGGAACCCTGACGCGTGGTCGAGCAGCATCCTGACCGTGACCTGCCCGTATTCCGGGGAAAGCATGCTGAACGAGGGGATGTAGTTCTCGATCGGCGTATCGAGGGAGATCCGTCCCTGATCCACAAGCTTCATGGCGGCGATCGCGGCGAGCATCTTGCTGGTCGAGCCGATGCAGTACATGGTCTCCGGTCCGGGGGCGGTCGCCGACTCCTTGTCCGCCAGACCGAAAGCCTCCGCCCACACCACTCTATCCCCTTCGACAAGAGCCAGTGAAATGGATGACGCGCCGGTCTTTTCGATGGTTTCCGCCGCCGCAGCCCGTCCTTCCGCAATCGTTGCACTGTAAGAGAACGAATCGGAGCTGCAGCCCCCAAGAGACAACATGCAACAGATACCGCAGATGCCGACGATCATTTTCACCAGAACCATCTCGATGATTTTCATACGCTTTCCTTTTTCCCCCTCGTCCACGAGTCAGAACAACGTTCATGCTTGATGACAAATTCCGTTTCTATGGCCCGGATTCCGCGCCGTCAAATCCTGTTCTTCAAAGTCAATATATCGGCAGGAAAGGCGCTGAACTGAAAGAATGTACGCATATATCTTTACCCGAAGGACAACACCACGTTCCTCCTTCGTCTGTTTCCATTTGCAGTGACTTTATAAATTGAGCCTGCCGGGACCGGCGGCGGCGGACCGACGTCAAAACGCAGCCGGTCGTCACCTTCCCCGGTTCCGGAAGCGATTGACCGCCAATCCGTTGCAGCGGAAGAACTATCCTGATGCATGACCGTGCGGCATGATTCTAAATCAACCCCTTGCCGTATTCTCATAATTAATATAAACGATACCTATACCTCAATACAGGAAGTAAAAAGACTTTTTCGCCCATACCGGGCTGTTCGATCATCTTGCCCTTGCCGGCAGCGGAGAGGTTGCCTGGGGATCGTTTCGCGACCTCAAAATCGAGGCATTAAGAACTGCATTCGACCATAAATTTTATGGCTATTTTCTTTGTGCTCAGGCTGCCCTTCCGCAGCTCCGCAAAGACGGATCCATCACTTTCACAATCGGTGGAGCGTGCCGTTCCGCCATTCCCAATACTTCCGGCGTGGCGGCGGTCAACGGCGCAATTCAAGCGATGGCGTTCACTCTCGCCAGAGAGCTGGCGCCGATCCGTGTCAACATTCTTTCGCCGGGCCTGGTTGATACGCCGATGTATGACTGGATGACGGGGGAGGAGAAAGAGAGGTTTTTTCAGCAAATGGGCAGCCAAGTTCCGGTGGGCCGGGTGGGACGTCCCGCCGAAATCGCGGAGGCGTTGCGCTTTCTCATCCGCAATACCTTTACGACCGGTGCCGTTCTCGATGTCGACGGCGGCAATCGCCTGCATTGAGTGAGCATGCGGTCTGACCGTTTGCTCCGGTGAGACGCTTGAAGCGTCAAGGATTCCGAATCAATAATTAATTAATATCAAAAGAATTATTTCGTTCAAGCAAGTTTTGTGTCTGATGTAAATATTTGAAACATGGGATCTTTCAAAATCAGCTTTTTTTCTCCATCCACAATTCCCACAACCTTATCACTTTCATAAAGCCTGTATGTATAATCTGCAAGCCGTTCGGCGGTAATGAAGGCATTCTTATCGGTAAAAAAATCTTTACCGTTTACAACGGCATCTTTTGATGCAGCTATCAAAAACTCACTTTCCGTCGGTCCGGGAGCGAGAACCTTTGCTCGCAGCTTTTTGCCTTCCATCTTCACTGCGGCCGCGATTCCTTCGGTAAAAGACGAAACATAAAATTTCGTTGCACAATAACTTACCGCGATCGGGAACAGGTAGTATCCACCGACAGATGACACATTTATCAGTGTTGCGTCTTCTTCCACATGATCCCTGACAAATTTCAATGAAAGTTCGGTCAATGCCTTGACATTGAGGTTGAGCATTCTATTCGCTTTTTCGAGGTTTATTTCCCAGGGCATGCAGAAATCGCCAAAACCCGCATTATTAATAAGAATGTTGATATCGTACCGCTTTAAATCATCATACAGCCTTGATGCGGCGCCATCTTCCGCAAGATCGCCCGTTTTGACAATTACGTTAACCTTAAATCTTGATTCGATATCTTTTTTTGTATTCCCAAGTTCATTGACCCTTCTTGCAGTGATAATAATATTATGTCCTTTTTCCGCAAATTTATAGCTTAACGCTTTTCCTATTCCTGCGCTTGCACCCGTTATCAATGCGTACTTCATAATAATAATCTCCTTACTGATTTTGCCTGATTATAACCTGAACGCAAAGATACATCCACATCCGGGTGAATTTTGTATTGACAGCCGACTTGGGTCATTGCTTTCTTTTCCCATCCGTAAAAGGACCTTTTCCCGATTGCGGCAATCCGAAAAGTGTCCCATCTCACGGGACCGATTGCACAAAATCCTGTGTTACATGGAATAAGCGATACCTGACAATAAACGGCGAGTTCCGAACGATTCACTATCATTTGACAAAAAATTTAAATCCTCCTACAAAATTAACGAAGTATCGCATGGATTATTTTATAAGCGTCAGGGAAAAGCGTATTGCGTATATTCATCGTCAGGCGGCATGCGGTCCCGGGATCGAGGCCGGGGGTAAGAATCAAGGAGGATATATGATTACGCGTCATCTTGGGAAATCGGGGATTTCAGTGTCGGCCATCGGACTTGGCTGCATGGGTCTTTCCGAGTTTTACGGGCCGCCCGCGAAGGAGTCGGAAGCCATTCATTTACTCCACCGTGCGCTGGACTTGGGAGTCACCCACTTTGATACCGCTGAAATCTACGGCCAGGGGCGCAATGAGCGATTGCTGGGCAAGGCTTTTGCCGGGCGTTGGGGGCAAATCGTGCTGGCCACCAAGTTTGGGCCCAAAAGGGATCCGGCCACGGGCGCCTTTGTGGGGGTGGACGGCTCGCCGGCCAATGTCCGCAGCTCCTGCGAAAAGAGTCTTCAGCGGCTGGGTACGGACAGGATCGATCTGTACTATCTCCACCGTGTGGATCCATCCACCCCGATCGAAGAGACGGTGGGAGAAATGGCGAAGTTGGTTGAAGAAGGGAAAATCGGGGCTGTCGGGTTGTCGGAGGCTTCGGCTGAGACGATCAGGCGGGCGAACGCCGTTTATCCCGTCGCCGCCCTTCAGACCGAGTATTCGATTTTCAGCCGGGATATCGAGCGGGACATCCTCCCCACATGCGTGGAGCTGAACATCAGCCTGGTCGCTTACGCGCCCCTGGGCCGGGGGATGTTGACGGGCCGCTACAACTCGGCCGGCGAGCGGCCTACCGACGAGACGGATTTCCGGGCCCGGATGCAGCCTCGATTTCAGCCGGGCAATATCGAGGCCAACCTCAAACTGGTGGAGGCAGTCAAAGAAGTCGCCGCTCGAATGGGATGCGCTGCGGCGCAGGTTGCCCTGGCCTGGGTGTTGAGCCGGGGGGATCACATTGTCGCCATTCCCGGCACAACCAGGCTCGCCAATCTGGAGACCAATCTGGGAGCGCTTGACTGCCGGCTAACCGATGAAGACCGGGGTGTGCTCGATCATTTGGCCGACAAGGTTCTGGGTGACCGGTACTCCCCTGATGAGATGACGGCGATCAACCGATGAGCTTTCTGCGAGGGGCCGGGTCAAGTCTTTTTTGACCCCTTTTCCCATGTCAATGCCATCTTTCGATCGAGTGATCTATTGGTGAAAACCATCTTAACCGAAGAGGAGACTGACTGCCATTAACTTATCTCCCCTATGTTGTGCGGAAAGAGCCTAACTTTTCCAGGTAAGTTAAAAGTCTTCAAACAATCCAAGTGAAGCTGATAAAATCTTGTTCAGGAGAGATTATTCCTTCCTGTAATTTAGGCCACAGTCATTTTGACGGACCTTCCCCCCTTCAAGTGATAATCAACGAAGTATCTTATTGACTTTCTAACGCCTTAGGTCCGATAATAAAACCAGTGGATTATAATCAATCGGTTGCCAAGTACTCCAACCCTGTTTAAAAGTGATGTCATGGAGAGATTGTTGAAACCCTGTTTCTCAAAAGAAGCGGGGTTTTTTGTACTTTGCAAGGTAAAGCCATCGGTTAGGCAAGGATTCGCCAGTCGAGTCAGGCAATGATGGAGTTCGTCCTAATCGAAGCGTAGTTAACAAAGGGCCTTCCGTGAAGTCCGGCGACGAACGAGGCCCATGAACAATTATTTTCACCAAAACGGATTTTCACAAATGAGTTGCATGACCATGGGGTCGTGAAAAAAATTATCTTTTTAAAGGCATTCAGGGGGAGAGCGATGAAAAGAGCGAGATTCGTCACAATTCTCACTGCACTCATGCTCCTCATATTGCCTGCCTCAACGCTGAGCGCACAGCTCAAACTAATCGGCAGCATCTCAAGAGAAGACGCCAGGTTCGATCCTCCAGATCCTCCTTTTGCTCCATATGACCCTCTCAATTCAGGGGTGTCGATAGCAGACATGATTACGGGCCTGACAGGCACCGTATTGGACTGGTTCAGTGTAAACCCGATGGGGAATATTTACGGCCCAGGTATATCCCAGTGGAACAACTATGCGGATGTCATAAATGAAACCATTGTCGCACAGGCAAGTGCCGTGGGGACGGTAGCCAGTTGGAGCCCCTTGATCATAGGAGACACTCAATACGTTAAAGACACATGGCACTGGGTGGCAATTTATGAATTGACCGGCCACAGGGACCAAAGAGCTGACGTACGCCTGGATTACATGCATGACTATACATACTTTAATCTTGCCATCGCTGGACGATCCAGGGCTACAACGGATGTGGAATTTTCTGCTTATATCATTCCTGCGCATTTGACGTCCCGGTACAGTACGATTCCGTCCCGCACCTGGCCCTATAACATCACAGCCCGCAGACCGTCGCAGGATGGAATCCCTGTCAATCGGTTTTCCTTGCACGACGGCGCCCAGTATGAATATCTGGGCGGCTTCAAAGAGGCGACCAGGCACAAGACGGGAACCTTCAATATCGGTCCGATGACCGTCGGTGATCGACTCTACGTGTACGGGAATCTTGGCGCTTACACTGAGTGCATGATGTATAATCCACCGACCCTGACCGTTGCCACCATGTTTCCAAGCTTCTGTGCTGCACTTTCCGCGGAATCCGCATCATTGGTGTTCCCCCATGTCGCAAGCGACGGCAATTGGAAAACGGAGATTAGCCTTATCAATACCAGTAAAGAGAAAATGCTCAGAGGGAGTCTTCTGGCTTACACCGATTCTGGTGAGCTTGTCGATCCGGTAACCGTCTTCTACCTTTTACCAAATGCCCGGTGGGAAGGCTTAATTTCGGATGCCTATCCTGGCACCGATATCGGATACCTGATCTTTCTCGCCGACTCGAATCATGTTACGGGATACACCAAGTTCTATATCGACGGACAATGTCGAGTCGCCTTGCCGGCTGTTGCAGACGACGTTCCGACCGTTAATTATATCCCGCACATTGCATCGGACGAAAACTGGTGGACCGGAATCAGTATCGTCAACACGACTCCATCATCTAAAGACATCGTTATAGACTTTGACAACGGCAGCACAGTAACCAGAACCATCGGCCCCTATGAGCATCAGGCATTCACCATCAGAAACCTGTTCGGAGGGGTGATGCAGCCAGGCATACATTCCGCGACAGCAAGGAACTGCAGCGGTATGGCAGGGCTCGCATTGTTTGGCAGTACCGAGGAAAGCGGAAACAGTTATCTGAGCGGTATCCTCTTAAGCAACAAAGCGTCATTCAATATCTATTATCCACATATGGCAAGCGATTCAAGATGGTGGACGGGAATCGTCGCATATAACCCTTCGGGCATTTCCTGTAACCTCAACATCCTTCCCTATAGGGATGACGGCACCTCGTTGCCTCCCAAGCTTATTACCCTTCCCGGAAAGGGAAAATATGTCGGCACGGCAGGGAACTTGAATTTTCCTGCCGGAACGGCATGGTTCAGGCTCGAAGCCGACATCCCTGTTACGGGGTTTCAACTGTTCGGCACAAATGACGGTAAGCAGTTGGGGGGATACGATTGCGTCGGCATCGACGATACAAGTGGAATCTTCGCAAAGATCGAAAAAGACGGGTGGACGGGGATCGCTTTTGTCAATGTGGAGGATTCACCGGCTTCCGTGGACCTGACCGCATACAATGACAGAGGCGACATCGTATCTGCAGAAACCATTTCCATGAAACCTCATGAAAAGGTGGTCGGTATGCCCTCAGATTTGTTTTCCGGAGATATCCATGGCGCCACTTACATCGTCTATTCATCGGACCGTAAGATTGCCGGATTTCAGTTAAACGCATCGGCAGACAACATGATGCTGGACGGCCTGCCGGGGCTGTAACGGCTGCTTTCGAAAATCGAATCAGACACGGATTCTTCCATAAAGTCCTCCGGTAATGGCTGTGCCTTCGTCATGCCCAAGTTGAACAGTTACCAAAAAATAGAATAACGATAACTATGAGGTGTTCGGCAATAGTTTCAATTACAGGTTCGAGTTTTATAACCCGGAAACAGGTGCTGGAAAACACTTGGTCATGGCTCGCGGGAGGGTGTCCCTATTAAAGCCCGCCAACATCCCCGCTCTGAGTAGATGGGGGATGATGGTACTATTTCTCTTGACGATAGCGGCCGGGGTACTGATTATTCGAATGCGGCGTGCCTGATTTCAAATGGAAATGCTTATTTTAATCAGCAGCTTAACGCTGAAGATTCGTAGGTGAAAAAAAGAGGATAACAACCACACATCTCTCTTATAAGCCAAAACTGATTTATTTGAGATGAGGATCCCGGATCCACTGACAATCTGAAGTTGTCCCCCGAAAAATTTTCTCCTGGTAAAGAAGATCCATCGAGACATTCCCACATTGTTGGCTCAACAAAGATCTCCCACCTTTGGCTCCGGAGATCAACGTGGATAGCCTATCTTCCCCCTTAAATCATAGCACCAGAAGTTTTCATAGGTGTGTCCTGTCTTTTATCTACGGAAAACCCTTCAGCATGTGGGGGATAGTGCGAGGGACAAAGAAAAAGGGGTCAGCTTTTCATCGCTGACCCCTCTTATTTACTGGCGGGGTCGATGGGACTTGAACCCACGGCCTCCGGCGTGACAGGCCGGCGTTATAACCATCTTAACTACGACCCCATCGTTACGTATCGTTTCAAAGAATCGGGTGATTCCTATTTCCCTGGTAGGCGGAACAGGACTTGAACCTGTGACATCCACGGTGTAAGCGTGGCGCTCTCCCGACTGAGCTATCCGCCCCTGTTGTTCCCAGCGGAATGTGACCGGTATGTATACGGATCACATGCCCTTGTCAAGAACAATTTCAATTCATGTGCGCACCCGCCTGGGGGCTGCTTTCCGCAACCCGGCACACGGGGGCGGGAGTCGGTTCCTCAACCCGTGAGGATTCCGTCTCTGCCCTCAGGGCAACCGCAAGGACTTCGTCCATATTTTCCACGCAGATCACTTCCAGATCCTTGAGGATGTTCTTCGGCACATCGGCGAGGTCCTTCCGGTTTTCCCTGGAAACGATAACCGTCTTGATGAGCGCGCGGTGGGCCGCGAGCAGCTTCTCCTTTACGCCGCCGATGGGCAGGATCCGCCCTCTCAGGGTGATTTCGCCCGTCATGGCCACATCGCTCCGGATCCTACGCTTCGTCAGGGCGGAAGCGATGGACGTGGCGATGGCGATCCCCGCGGAAGGCCCGTCCTTCGGAATCGCCCCCTCGGGAACGTGGACGTGAATGTCCACCTCCTTGTGGAAATTCGGGGACAGCCCGAGGCTTTCGGCCCGGGACCGGACGTAGGTCAGGGCCGCCTGGGCGGACTCCTGCATCACGTCCCCCAGTTTCCCCGTCAGGGTGACCTTACCCGTTCCCGGGATCACCGACACCTCGATGGCGAGGAGCTCCCCGCCCACTTCCGTCCACGCGAGCCCGTTGGTCAGGCCGATCCGGTCCTTCCCTTCCTTCTCGCCGTACCGGAATTTCGGAACGCCCAGGTACCGCTCCACGGAGCGGGCGGAAACCCGGACCGGCTTCTTGTAGCCGTGGGTCACGATTTTTCTCGCGATCTTCCTGCAGATGGAGGCGATCTCCCTTTCCAGGTTCCTCACCCCCGCCTCCCGAGTGTATTCCCGGATGATTCTCAGGATGGCGGCCTCGGCGAAGTCGGTCTGTTCCCTCTTCAGGCCGTTCGCCTCCAGTTCCTTGGGAACCAGGTACTTCGTCGCGATATTCAGTTTTTCCGGCTCGGTGTACCCGGCGATCCGGATCACCTCCATCCGGTCCTGGAGCGGGGCCGGGATGGTCTGAAGAATGTTCGCCGTGGTGATGAACATGATGTCCGAAAGATCGTAGTCCACCTCCAGGTAGTTGTCGTTGAACGCCTTGTTCTGCTCCGGATCGAGCACTTCCAGGAGCGCCGCCGCGGGATCGCCGCGGAAGTCGGAACTCACCTTGTCGATCTCGTCCAGGCAGAACACGGGGTTGTTCGAGCCCGCCTTCTTGAGCAGCTGGACGATCTTTCCGGGCAGGGCGCCGATGTAGGTTCTCCGGTGTCCCCGGATCTCCGCCTCGTCCCGGAGGCCGCCCAGGGAGAGGCGGACGAACTTGCGGTCCGTCGCCCGGGCGATGGACTTGGCGACGGAGGTTTTCCCCACGCCGGGAGGTCCCACGAGACAGAGGATGGACCCCTTGTTCTTCCCGAGCAGGCTCTGAACCGCCAGGTATTCGAGGATCCTTTCCTTGACCTGCTTCAGGCCGTAGTGGTCTTCCTCGAGAATGGCCTCCGAATCCTTGAGGGTCTTCGTGTTGTCCGTCTTCTCGTACCAGGGGAGGTCCAGGAGCCAGTCGATGTAGTTTCGCACCACCGTCGCCTCGGCGGACATGGGGGCCATCATTTTCAGTTTCTTGACCTCGTTCCGGACCTTCTTCTGGGCCTCCTCGGACAGCTTCTTCTCCTTCAGGCGCTTCTCCAGCTCCCGGATTTCCGTCTTGAAACTGTCCTCCTCGCCCATTTCCTTCTGAATGGCCCGCATCTGCTCATTCAGATAGTAGTCCTTCTGGGTCTTTTCCATCTGCTTCTTGACCCGCCGCTTGATCCGCTCCTCCACTTCGAGGATCTCCACCTCCGAGATGAGCAGGCTGTAAATCTTCTCCAGCCGTTCCCCGACGTTCACGATCTGGAGGATGTTCTGCTTTTCCTCCAGCTTCACGTTCAGATGGGACGCGGCCACATCGGAGAGCTTGGAGGGTTCTTCGATGGAAGCCAGGTTCGCGATGACCTCGCTCGGGATCTTCTTGCTCAGTTTGGCATACTGCTCGAAGGCGTCGATGATGTTTCTCATGAGGGCCTTCGCCGTCACCATTTCCCTGGCTTCGAACGCATCCTGGCGCTCCTCGACCCGGACGAGGAAGAAATCGGGGTGGGGCAGGTATTCGAGGATTTCCCCCCTGCTCCTCCCCTCGACCAGCACCTTCACCGTGCCGTCGGGCAGACGGAGCAGCTGGATGATCTGGCCGATGGTCCCCTGCGCATAGATGTCTTCCGGTGTCGGATCGTCCTTCTGGGCCAGTTTCTGCGTGGCCAGGAAAATACCCTTGTCATCCTTCATGGCCGATTCGAGGGCGCGAATCGACTTTTCCCTCCCCACGAAAAGGGGGGCGATCATATGAGGAAACACGACCACGTCCCTCAGGGGCAAAAGGGGCATGGTCACGCCCGATTCCTGAGTTTTTTCCTTGTTTTTCCCGAAGCTGAACATATTCCTCTATTGTCGACTTTTCGTTTTTTTTCTCCAGCTTTCCTGAGAAGGTTCCTGCTGGGATTGGAAAATCAATATGGGCTTTTCCTTCTTGCGGACCACTTCCTCGCTGATGAGGCACTCCTTCACGTCGTTTCTCGACGGGACATCGTACATGATCTCCAGCATGATGTCTTCCAGGATCGCCCGGAGCCCTCTGGCCCCGGACTTCCTCTCGATGGCGAGTTCGGCGATCGCCCGAAGGGCGCCCTCGGAGAAGGTGAGCTTCACGTTCTCCATCTCCATCATTTTCGCATACTGCCTGGTGTTCGAATTTTTCGGCTCCACGAGAATCCTGACGAGGTCGTCCTCCGAAAGGTCGTGAAGCGTGGCGATGACGGGGATCCTCCCGACGAATTCCGGGATGAGCCCGTACTTGAGAAGGTCCTCCGGCCGCACCTCGGCGAGGATGTCGCCGATGTTCTTCTCTTTCTTGCTGCGGATGTCGGCCCCGAAACCGAGGGCGCTCACGCCGGTCCGCTTCCGGATGATGTCCTCGAGGGTGTTGAAGGCACCCCCGCAGATGAACAGGATGTTCGTCGTGTCCACCTGGATGAATTCCTGCTGGGGGTGTTTCCTTCCCCCCTTGGGGGGCACGTTGGCCCGCGTTCCCTCGATGATCTTCAGGAGGGCCTGCTGGACCCCCTCCCCCGAAACGTCCCTCGTGATGGACGGGCTTCCCGATTTCCTCGAAATCTTGTCGATCTCGTCGATGTAGACGATTCCCCGCTCCGCCCTCCGGACATCGTAGTCGGCGTTCTGAAGGAGGCTCAGAATGATGTTTTCCACGTCCTCGCCCACGTATCCCGCCTCCGTGAGGGACGTGGCGTCGGCGATGGTGAAGGGAACGTTCAGAATCTTGGCCAGGGTCTTCGCCAGCAGGGTCTTTCCCGAACCGGTGGGGCCGATGAGGAGAATGTTGCTCTTCTGGAGCTCCACGTCCTCGCTCCCCTGGTGTTTCGAGTAAAGCCGCTTGTAATGGTTGTAAACGGCAACGGAAAGAATCTTCTTCGATCTTTCCTGGCCGATGACGTACTGGTCGAGGAAGTTTTTGATTTCCTTCGGTTCCGGGATGGCCCGTTCCCCGTCCTCGAACACCCGGATCCCCGCTTCCTCTTCCACGATGTTCCTGCACAGTTCGATGCACTCATCGCAGATGAACGCGGCCGGGCCGGCGACCAGCTTCTTCACCTCGTACTGGGCTTTACCGCAAAAGGAACAGTATCTCATAAGCTCGTTCCCGTCATAATCCCGCTTGCGTCGTGTCATTCATAAACCCTTTCAGATTTTTTCACCTTTTCACGATCACTTCGTCGATGATTCCGTATTCCCTGGCCTGATCGCCACTCATATAATAATCACGATCGGTGTCTTTTTCAATCTTGTCCAGAGGCTGACCTGTCAAATCCGCAAGAATGCCGTTCAGGTTCTCCTTCAACTGCAGAATTTCCTTCGCCTGGATGCCGATATCCGTCGCCTGGCCCTGGAATCCTCCCAGGGGCTGGTGGATCAGGATCCGGGCATGGGGCAGGGCGAAACGCCTTTTCTTCGCCCCCGCGGCGAGAAGGATGGCCGCCATGCTCGCCGCCTGGCCCATGCAGACCGTGGCGACCGGCGGCTTGATGTACCGCATGGTGTCGTAAATGGCGAGGCCCGCGCTCACCATGCCGCCCGGCGAGTTCAGATAGAAGAAGATCTCCCGGTCGGGGTCCTCCGATTCGAGATAGAGGAACTGGGCGATGATCAGGTTCGCGATTTCGTCGTTGATCGCCGTGCCGAGAAAGACGATCCGGTCCTTCAGAAGACGGGAGTAAATGTCGAAGGCGCGTTCGCCCCTCCCGTCCTGTTCGATTACCATGGGAATGAGGGTCATGGTTTCTCCTCCCCCGCCCCGGCCTCTTTTTTGACAAGACGGATATTCGCCTTCCCTTCGAGAAAATCGATGGTCTTCTGTTCGTGAAGCTCGTCGGCCAGCCGCGTCATGAGATTTTCGTTCTTTTCGAACGAGGCCCGCACCGATTCATAATCCCTGCCGTACCGCTCCGACAGGTCGCGGAGCTTCGCCTCCACGTCCCCGTCTTCCACGCGGATCCCCTCCTTCTCCGCGACCTTCCGGAGAACGAGGGTGGCCTTGACCATGCGGAGCGCCTGCTTCCCGTATTCCTCGTGGAGATTCGAAACGACCCCGATCGCCTGCTCCCGGGGCACGCCGCCGCCGGTCATTTTTTCGACCGCGTCGGTCATGATGAACCGCTTCTCCCGCTCCACGTATACATTCGGAACGGGGACGTCGTTCTTCTCGATGAGCCGGTTCACGATCTCCCGCCGCATGTCCTCCCGGACCCGGGTGGTGTTCCGTTCGACGATGGATTTTCGAAGGTCGTCCCTCAATTCGTCCAGGCTCTGGTACTTCTCGAAATTTTTTACGAATTCCTCGTTCAGCTCGGGAAGCTTCCGCTGCCGGATGTCCTTCAGCTCCACCTCGAACAGGGCCTCCTTGGCCGCCAGGTCCTTGTTCGCGTAATCTTCCGGGAAGGTCACCTTCACCTGCCGGGTTTCGTTCTTTTTCATTCCCAGGAGCTGATCCTCGAAACCGGGGATGAGCGACCCCGATCCCACCTGGACCATGTGGTGTTCCGCCGAGAGTTCCTTCTTCGCAACGCCGTCCACCTTTCCCTCGAAACGCAGAACGGCGAAATCGTCCTTTTCTACCCCCCGGTCCTCCTCGACGGCCTCGAGGGTGCTGTGCATGAGCTGGAGTTGTTTCAGTCCCTTCTCCAGTTCCTCGTCCGTCATCTGCCAGTCTTCCTTCTCCACGTCGAGACCCTCGTAATCCACGGGTTCGATGTCGGGTTCCACTTCGACGGTGGCCGTGAAGACGAAGTTCTCTTCCGGCGCGATCCCCTTCTGGTCGATGGAGGGCTCGCCGGCCGGCCGGAGGTCCTTCTCCTTCAGCGCTTCGAAATAATAGCGGTTCAGGAGGTTCATCACCGTTTCCTGTTCCGATTCCTCCTTGAAATATTTTTCGAGGATGTGCCGGGGGATCTTCCCCGCCCGGAAACCCTTGATATTCGCCTTTTTGCCGATGGTGCGGTACGACCTGTCCAACTCCGTCTTCACTTCGGACCAGGGAATCTCAAAGGAAAGCTTCTTTTCGACCGGACTTACATCCTCGACCTTCACAACGTTCTCGATTTCCACTCCACCATTCTCCTTAACCAGTTTTCACTCAGGGGGCCTTGGGTAAGGCCTTTTTTTCCTCCGGGGACCGTTGAGTTCCCGCCGGGAAACCCGACCGCTTCACAGTGCCTGTCAAAAAACCTTTGCCAGGGATCTTTCTTTCGAGGGAAACCCTGATGGACCGCCGTTCCAGGAGGACGTCACCCCCTTGGGGCTTCCGGCTTGGTGCGAGAGAGGGGACTCGAACCCCTATCCGCGAACGCGGGCTGGATCCTAAGTCCAGTGCGTCTTCCAGTTCCGCCACTCTCGCATTTCAACGGTAATGATAGTCACTCCCCATATCATTGTCAACACGGAAAGTCAAAACGAAACGGGGCACTGCACACGTTTCGGGCATTCCCGCATTCCCGCCGCGGGCGCCTGAAACCCCCTTCACGGGGGGTTGACAGGACGGGGTCCAGGGGCTAACTTGAACCACCCCGGCGAGAGCGTCCTTCCGCGGGGAAAAGGATCCCGAACGCCGTCGGGACCCGTAACGGAAACGAAGGGAGACCCGGGACGCGCGGCGCGGGACGGCGGCGGCTGCGGCCGTCCCCCTCGATGGCCATGAAGGAAAAAAAGGTGATCGTCGGCCTGAGCGGAGGCGTGGACAGCGCCGTCGCCGCCTGGCTTCTGAAGAAAGAGGGATACCATGTGGAAGGGATCTTTCTGCACAACGGATTCCCCCTTTCCCCGGCGGAGGACGCCGCCCGCGTGGCCGGCGCGCTCGAAATTCCCCTCAACCGGATCGATGTCTCCCGTCCCTTCGAAGAAAAAATCGTCCGGTACTTCGTCGAAGAATACCGTTCGGGCCGGACGCCCAATCCCTGTATCCGGTGCAACAGGGAAATCAAGATCCCCGCGCTCCGGGAAGAGGCCAACCGGCGGGGGTTCCCCTGGATCGCCACGGGCCACTACGCCCGGACAAAACGGCTCGAGAACGGGGAGACGGTTCTCCTGAAAGGGAGGGACCGCAAAAAGG
Organism: Syntrophaceae bacterium UBA6252; assembly: GCA_002441265.1. Classification (GTDB taxonomy): domain Bacteria; phylum Desulfobacterota; class Syntrophia; order Syntrophales; family UBA6807; genus UBA6807. Next base: position 10,894 of record DJVQ01000024.1, on the reverse strand, counting down.
ACCAGTCCTATTTTCTCTTCGAAGTGACCCGGGAAGACCTTGCCCGGCTCCTTCTTCCCGTGGGCGACCGGACCAAGGAGGAAGTGAGAGCCCTGGGGAAGGAATTGCGTCTCCCCGCCTCCGAGAGGGAAAGCCAGGAGATCTGTTTCATCCCCGACGACGACCACGTGTCCTTCCTGAACGCCCGGTGCGGCGGGTCCCCGTCCCCCCCCGGACCGGTCCGCGACCGGGACGGAAACGTTGTCGGAAGCCACCGGGGCATCCACACGGTCACGGTGGGGCAGCGGCGGGGGCTCGGAATCGCCTCCACCCGGCCCTGGTACGTTGTCCGCATCGACAAGGCCCGCAACACGATCATCGTGGGACGGGAGGAAGACCAGTATTCCCGGGGACTCGTGATCGACGGCTTGACGTTCCACGGGGGTTTCCCCGGCGAATCGGAAAAGGAGAGTTTGGAAGTGAAGATCCGTTACCGCCATCCCGGCGTCCCCTGCGCGATCGAACGAATCGGGGACGACGATCCCCCTTCGTCGGTCCTGGTCCGGTTTCGCAGGCCCCAGAAGGCGGTCGCCCCGGGACAGGGAGCGGTTTTTTACGCCGGAGACCGCCTTCTCGGAGGCGGGTGGATCGAACGGAGCGTGGACGAGGAATGAGAATCTCCCTGGCGACTCTCGGCTGCAAGGTCAATCATCACGATTCGGCCGCCATGGCGGAACTCCTGCGGAAGGAGGGGCACGAAATCGTGCCTTTCCCGGGACCGGCGGACCTCTACGTGGTCAACACCTGCACGGTGACCGCGAAGACGGACTTCCAGTCCCGCCAGCTCGTCAGGCGGATCCGCCGGAGCGGAGGGAACGCCCCCGTCGTCGTCACGGGATGCTACGCCCAGACGAACCCGGACGACCTGGCCGCCCTGGAGGGGGTGGCCCTGGTCCTGGGAAACAGTGAAAAGCCCCGGCTCAACCGATGGATCGCAGACCTTCCGGCAAAGGGAACCGTCATCCACGTGGAAGACATGGAACGGGAAAGGGACTGCTTCTCCCCTCCCGTCGCCGGCATCCCGGGGAGAACCCGGGCGTTCCTGAAAATTCAGGACGGGTGCGACGGCCGCTGCAGCTACTGCATCGTCCCCCGCGCCCGGGGACGCTCCAGGAGCCTCCCGCCGGACGAGGTGCACCGGCGCATGGCCCTTCTTTCCGGGGCGGGTTTCGCGGAAACGGTCCTCACGGGGATTCACCTCGGATGCTACGGGGAAGATCTCGACCCGCGGACGAATCTCCTCGACCTCCTGAGGGGCATCGAGGAACGGGAAGGGACGGGCCGTCTCCGCCTGAGTTCCATCGAGCCGGCGGAGGTCACCGGCGGCCTGGTCTCCTTCTGGAAAACGTCTTCCCTCCTGTGCCATCACGTCCACATCCCCCTCCAGAGCGGCAGCGACGCCGTTCTCGGGAGGATGGGCCGCCCCTACGACCGCGCCTTTTTCCGGAACCTCGTCGAATCCCTCGTCGACGCAGTGCCCGACATGGCCGTCGGCGTCGACGTCATGGCGGGATTTCCCGGGGAGACGGAGGAGGACTTCCGCGACACCGCGGCGCTTCTCCGGGAGCTTCCCATCGCTTATTTCCACATCTTCCCCTATTCGAAAAGACCGGGAACGGCGGCGTCCTCCTTCGCCGGCCATATCCGGGAGGAGGTCAAGAAGGCCCGGGCGGCGGAACTCAGGACACTTTCCGTGGAAAAAAGAACGGCCTTTGCGGTAAAATTCATCGGGAAACCCCTTTCCGTCCTGGTGGAGGGGAAAAAGGACGGTGAAACGGGGGAATTTCGTGGATTTTCGGGCAACTACATCCCCTGCCTGATCCGGGGACGGGGGGACGTTCCCGTGGGACGGGCCGTCACGGTGATCCCGGAAGAACTGAGAGGAGGTGTTCTGGTTGGACAGGCCGCAGCCCCCGCTCGACGAGCGCACAGAAAGACTCCGTGACCTGGAGAGGAACCTTTCCATTCGTTTCGGAAATGCCGTTCTTCTCGACACGGCCCTGACGCACCGCTCCTTCGTCAACGAGAACCAGGACCCCCCGCGCGAAGACAACGAACGCCTCGAATTCCTGGGAGACGCCGTCCTCGAACTGTGCGTCAGCGATCTCCTCGTCCGGATGCACCCCGACTTCTCCGAGGGGCGCCTCTCCAAGCTCCGGGCCTCCCTGGTGAACGAACAGCCCCTGGCCACGATGGCCGAGAGCTTCGACATCGGAAGCTACCTTCTCCTCGGCCGGGGGGAGGAGACCTCCGGCGGCAGGACGAAACCTTCCATCCTGGCAAACGCCTTCGAGGCGATCCTCGCCGCCGTCTACCTGGACAGGGGATTCGACGAGGCGTACCGTTTCATCGAAAGGGTCTTCAGTCACCTCCTGCAGAAGGACTTTCCGGACCCCCTGTACCGGGATTACAAGACCAACCTGCAGGAGGCCTGCCAGAGCCGTTTCCGGGTCATTCCGAGGTATATGCTTCTCCACGAATACGGCCCGGACCACGACAAGATCTTTCACGTCCGCCTCACCGTCGCCGACATCCTCACCGCCACCGGCACGGGCAGGAACAAGAAGGAGGCGGAGCAGGACGCCGCGAGAAAGGCCCTGGAACGGATCGAGGGCATGGACGGGACACCCCTCTGACGTCCCGGAAAGGAACGCTTCCCCGCCGCCATGATCATCTCTTTCTTTCTCCGGAACCGGGGGTGCCGCCACCGCTGCATCTTCTGCAGCGAAAGGGTGACCGGCGGCGAAGGGGCGCAGGACCTGACGGAGGACTTTTTCCGGGAAACCGTCGAGAAGCACCTTCGCACGGGCGGGGGAAAGAAAGACGCGGAAATCGCCTTTTACGGCGGGAATTTCCTCGAAATGGAGGATTCCCTGCAAAGCCGTCTTCTCCGTTTCGCCGGTCCCTATGTCGCCGGCGGGCAGGTCCGGTCCGTCCGCGTTGCCACGCGGCCCGACTCGATCACGGAGGAACGGCTCCGGTTTCTCTCCGAAAATCACGTGGAAACGATCGAAATCGGGGCCCAGTCCCTCGTCGACGCCGTCCTGGAGAACGCCCGGAGGGGACACACGGCCGGCGACGTCCGGAAGGCCGTCCGGCTGTCCCTGGCCCATGGATTCCGAACGGGCGTCCACCTCATGACCGGGCTTCCCGGCGAGAGGGAGGAGGACTTTCTCCGGACGGTCGGGGAGGTGGAGAAACTTCGCCCCCACACGGTCCGGGTCCACCCCGTCCTGGTCTTCCGGAACACGGCCCTGGCGGAGGCCTTCCGTTCGGGAACCTATGTCCCCCTCTCCCTCGAAGAGGCCGCGGGCCGGTGCTCCCTGGCCATGGAAAGATTTGAACGGGCGGGCATTTCTGTGATAAGAGTGGGCCTTCAGGAAACGGAAGCCCTGAAGGAGGAACTGATCGCAGGCCCCCACCACCCCGCCCTCAGGCACGTGATCGAATCGGCCCGGTTCCTCGAAAGGGCGAAAGGGCTCCTGGCGGACCTTCCACCCGGAACAGAGGGAGGAAAGGCGGTGTTCCGGGTTTCCCCGGCGGACGGATCGTCGTTCCGGGGAGTCCGGAAGGAAAACCTGAAGATCCTTCAGAAACTTTTCCCCCTGCTGAACATCGGGGTTCGGGAAGACGAAGCGATGAAAAGGGGAAGCCTGTCCCTGGCGCTCGAGGCGCCGGGAAGCGAGGACGCATGACGGCCATGGAAGATCCCGGAAAGACGTTCCGTTCCGGATTCATCGGAATCATCGGCAGGCCCAACGTAGGGAAGTCCACCCTGCTGAACCGCGTCGTAGGGGAAAAGATCGCCATTACGACGGCAAAGCCCCAGACCACCCGGGACCGGATCATGGGGATCCGGACCACCGGCCGGGGGCAGTTCATCTTCATCGACACCCCGGGAATCCACCCGGCCCATTCCACGCTCAACCGGCACATGGTCTCGGCGGCCATGCGCACCCTCGACGAGTCGGACGTCCTCCTGTTCATGGTCGAGGCGAAGGGAGAACCGGACGAAAAGGACGGAAAGATCATCGACGTCCTGAAAGGAACCCGGACGCCGGTATTCCTTGTGATCAACAAGATCGACCTCGTTCCTAAGGAGGCCCTTCTCCCCAGGATCGACGGGATGAGAGCCCTTTACGGCTTCCGCGAAATCCTTCCCCTGTGCGCAAGGACGGGATTCAACGTGGACAGGCTCCTCGACCTCCTCTGGAACTGCCTTCCCGAAGGTCCGCCCCTCTACCCCGGCGACATGATCACCGACCGGACGGAGCGGTTCATCGCCTCGGAGATCATCCGGGAGAAGATCACCGTTCTGTGCCGGAAGGAGATCCCCTATCACATCGCCGTCACCATCGAGAGCTTCCGCGAGGAACCCGGAAAGAATCTCGTCGTCATCCAGGCGACCGCCCACGCGGCCCGCGATTCCCAGAAGGGAATCCTTATCGGCCGCGGGGGGAGAATGCTGAAAGAGATCGGCCGGCAGGCCCGCCTGGGAATGGAGTCCTTCTTCGGAAAACGGGTTTTCCTCGAACTCTTCGTGAGGGTCACCCCGGACTGGCCGGAGGACGAACGGATGCTCCGCGAGTTCGGATACACCCGGACCAGATAAGAAAGGACCTTTTTCCATGAAACCCCTCGTTGCCATCGTGGGAAGACCGAATGTGGGGAAATCGACCTTCTTCAACCGTCTCTCCACGGCGAAGAAAGCGATCGTTCTCAACGAACCGGGAGTGACCCGTGACCGGAACTACGGGGACTGCAAGTGGAAGAACCGGGAATTCATCATGATCGACACGGGGGGGGTCGAACCGGTCTCCCGGGACGCCCTCCTCGTCCAGATGCGGGAGCAGGCGCTTCTGGCGATGGAAGAGGCCGACGCGATCGTGTTTCTCATGGACGGCCGGGAGGGGCTCACCCCGGCGGACCTGGAAATCGTCGGGATGCTCCGGAAAGTCGAAAAACCCGTATTGTACGGAATCAACAAGATGGACACGGAGAAGCAGGACCCGCTGCTTCTCGATTTCTACAGGATCGGCGCGGACCGGCTGTATCCCCTGTCGGCGGAGCACGGGCTGGGCATCGCCCCCATCATGGACGATCTCGTGGACGCCCTCCCTCCGAGGGAACAGGCGGAAGGGAAGGAAGAGGAGAAAGACCGCATCCGGATCGCCGTCATCGGAAAGCCCAACGTGGGAAAGTCCTCCCTGGTGAACCGGATTCTCGGTTTCGAGAGGACCATCGTGAGCGAAACGCCGGGAACGACCCGGGACGCCATCAACACGCCCTTCGAACTGTCCGGGAAAAAGTACGTTCTCATCGACACGGCGGGCATCCGGAGGAAGAGCCGGATCAGCCTGAAGCTGGAGAAGTACACCGTCATGGAGGCGATCGCCGCGCTGAACCGCAGCGACATCGCCCTTCTCCTGATCGACGGGCAGGAGGGAATCACCGAGCAGGACGCGAAGATCGCCGGCATAGCCTTCGAGCGGGGCGTGGCCCCGATCATCGTCGTGAACAAGTGGGATCTGGTCGAAAAGGACGAAAGGACCATGGGGCAATACGCCCTCAAGATCAAGGACACCCTGAAATTTCTCGATTTCGCCCCCATCCTTTCCGTGTCCGCCGTCACGGGCCAGCGGGTGCTTCGGATCTTCGAGGTCATCGACGGCGTTTTCGGCGAATACACGAAGCGAATCCCCACGGGCGAGCTGAACCGGAAGATGGAGGAAATCACGGCGGCGTTCCCCCCTCCCCTGCTCCGGGGAAGACGCAATCCCGTCTACTTCGGCACCCAGTTCGCCGTGAAGCCGCCGTCCTTCGTTTTTTTCGTCCGGGACCCGTCGGCGGTCCATTTTTCCTATGAGCGGTACCTGGCAAACCGGATCCGGGAGGCCTTCGATCTGGGAAGGGTTCCCATCCGTCTGATTTTCCGGAAGAAGGCCCGTGAAGGCCGGAAGTGAGGTTCGAGAAGATTCCCATTGACTCTTCATGGTTTCCATGCTAAAAACCTCGATTATTTCGAGGTCTTAATTCATTGAAACCATCGGGCAAAGAAAGAAAGGAGGATCTATGAAGAGATTATTGGTCGTTTTGTTGGTTCTCACGCTTGCTTTCGCGGTGATGGGAACTCCCGCGGCGGCGCAGAAGAAGGGGGAGCCCGTCCGGATCGGCATGTACCTTCCCATGACGGGAGGCGTCGCCGCTTACGGCCAGATGGAACACGCCGGCGTCCTCGTGGCGAACAAGATGCAGCCGACCGTCCTCGGAAGGCCCATCGAGCTTTTCCTGGTGGACACGAAGAGCGATAAGATCGAAGCCGCCAACGCCGTCGACCGCCTGATCAAGAAGGAAAAGGTCAAAGCCATCATCGGCGAGGCCATCAGCGGCAACACCCTGGCCGGCGGCCCCATCGCCGACAAGTCCAAGGTGCCCATGGTTTCCCCGACGGCCACGAACCCGCTGGTCACGCAGAACCGGGAATACGTGTTCCGGGTGTGCTTCATCGACCCCTTCCAGGGGGAGATGGCGGCGAAATACGCCTTTGACGTCCTGGGAGCGCGGAAAGCCGCCATGATGATCGACATCGGCCAGGACTACTGCGTCGGTCTCGGGAACTTCTTCGCAAAGAGTTTCATCAAGCAGGGCGGCAAGATCGTCGCCATGACCTACTGCCAGACGGGGGACCAGGACTTCACGGCCCAGCTTTCCACCATCATGGCCGCCAAACCGGATGTCCTCTATCTGCCCAACTACTACACCGAGGTGGCCCTCACCTGCAAGCAGGCGAACGAACTGGGGCTGAAGGTGCCCGTGTTCACCGCCGACGGGGCCCAGGCGCCCGAACTTCTCAGCATCGGCGGGAAGGACGTGGAAGGGGTCATCCTGACGGCCCATTTCGCCAAGGAAGCGGCGGTGACGGAGCTTTCCAGGCAGTACGTCGCCAATTACGAAAAGGAAACGGGTAAGGAAGCGAGCGGATTCGACGCCCTGGGCGCCGACGCCTACTTCCTCATTCTCGACGCCATGACCCGCGCGAAGTCGACCGACGGCCCCAAGGTCCGGGAAGCCCTCGCCAACACGAAGAACTTCAATGGCGTGTCGGGAATCATCAACGTCGGACCGGACGGCAACGCCGTGAAGAGCCTCGTCCTGCTCCACGTGAAGGACGGGAAGTTCCAGTACCTGGCCACGGTGAATCCGTAACGGCGCGATAAAAAAGGACGGCATGAATGGGGACAGGGGGGAACGGAGTTCCCCCCTGTTTCCTTGAAACGCAGGCTTCCGGAGCGAAGCAAGGAGAAGAAAGAACTCTTGGATTTCAGCCTGATCGCCCAGCAGCTGATCAACGCGGTTTCCCTCGGCAGCCTTTACGGTCTCATCGCCATCGGGTACACCATGGTGTACGGGATACTCCGGCTCATCAATTTCGCCCACGGCGACGTGATGATGATGGGCTGCTTCTTCGCCTTCTACGGCATCATGATCTTTTCCATGCCCTGGTGGCTTTCCTTTCCCATCGCCATCGTCCTCACGGCCTTCCTGGGCATCCTCATCGACCGGGGAGCCTACCGGCCCGTCCGGAACGCCCCGCGGATCTCCGCCCTCATCACCGCCATCGGCGTTTCCTTCTTTCTTGAAAATCTGGGGCTGGTCGTCTTCGGCGGACGTCCCAAGGGATTCCCCCGGCCGGAGATCTTCGGCGGGATCTACACGTTCGGGGACATCCGCTTTCTGGGACTGTCCATCTGGGTGCCCCTCATCGCCCTCGTGCTCCTTTCCGGCATTCTCTTCCTGGTGTATCGGACCCGGGTCGGCCGGGCCATGCGCTGCATTTCCTACGACATGGAGACCACCCGCATCATGGGGGTGGACGTGAACCGCATCATCGCCATCACCTTCGCCGCCGGTTCCGCGGCGGCCGCCGCGGGAGGGATCCTCTGGGCCATGAAGTACCCCCAGATCAACCCCCTCATGGGGATCATCCCCGGCCTCAAGGCATTCGTGGCGGCGGTCCTCGGAGGCATCGGCAACGTGGTCGGGGCCATGCTGGGCGGGCTCATCCTCGGGATGGCGGAAATTCTCCTCGTGGCCATCCGCCCCGACCTGTCGGGATACCGGGACGCCATCGCCTTCGGCATTCTCATTCTTATTCTCCTCTTCAGACCGACCGGTCTCATGGGGGAAAAACTGCCCGAGTAGAGGACCGCTCCCTTGGACGAGCACCACCGCAGAAACCAGATCTTTTCCATCATCGCCGTCGCCTGCCTGTTCCTCTTCCTCCTTTCCATGCATCTCTATGCCGACGATTACCAGATCCGGATCCTGAACAACATCGCCCTTTTCATCATCCTCGCCGTCAGCTACAACCTGATCAACGGCGTCACGGGCCAGTTCTCCCTGGAACCGAACGCTTTCGTCGCAATCGGGGCCTACACCTCCGCCCTTCTCACCCTCACGCCCGCGGAAAAGCAGATGGCCTTCATCATCGAGCCCATCATCTGGCCCCTCAGCGTCATTCACGTCCCATTCTTCCTCTCTCTCATCGCCGCCGGCGTCGTCACGGCCTTTTTCGGTTTTCTCATGGGATTTCCCGTCTTCCGGGTCCGCGGGGACTACCTTGCCATCGTGACCCTGGGCTTCGGGGAAGTGGTCCGGGTCGTGGCCAACAACACCCAGACGATCACCAACGGCCCGCTCGGCCTCAAGGGGCTGGCCAACTACACCAACCTCTGGTGGTCCTGGGGAATCGCCGCCTTCACCGTCTTCTACATCGCCCGGCTGGTCCGGAGCAGTTACGGCATGGCCATGAAGGCGGTGAAATACGACGAAGCCGCCGCGGAGTCCATCGGCATCAACGCCTTCAAGCACAAGATGCTCGCCTTCACCACGAGCGCCTTTTTCGAGGGAATCGGAGGAGGGCTGCTCGCCCACCTCATCACCACCATCTCCCCCACCCTTTTCACCTTCTTCCTGACCTTCAACCTCCTCATCATGATCGTCGCCGGCGGGCTGGGAAGCATCACGGGCTCCGTCATCGCGGCCGTCGTGATCACCTGGGGAGGGGAGGCGCTCCGCGTCGTCGAGGAGCCGATCCGTCTCGGTTTCATAGAAATCCCCGGGATTCCGGGAATGCGGATGGTCCTCTTTTCCCTGATCCTGGTCCTCGTCATGATCTTCGCCCGCCAGGGGCTCATGGGAACCCGGGAGTTCACCTGGAATGGCCTTTTCCGTAAAATACGCGCGTGGACGCACAGAACGGCGAAGGAAAGCTGATGGAGTTTTTCACCGTAAGAAACCTGACGATGAAATTCGGCGGCCTCGTGGCAGTCAACGATTTCGACATCACCCTGAAGAAAGGGGAAATCGTCGGGCTCATCGGACCCAACGGGGCGGGGAAGACGACCGTTTTCAACATGATCGCCGGGTATTACGCCCCCACATCGGGGACGATCCATTTCCAGGGGAAACTACTGAACGGGAAGAAGGCGAACGAAATCACCCGGTCCGGAGTCGCGAGGACCTTCCAGAACATCCGCCTGTTCACGGAACTGACGGTGGTGGAAAACGTCATGATCGCCTACCATTGCCGGCTCCGTTCCACCTTTCTCGGGGCCGCCCTGCGTCTCCCCCTTTACCGGAGGGAGGAAAAGCAGATGTACGAGGGGGCCATGGAATTCCTCCGCGAGGTGGAGCTGGAGGACCTGTCCCGGGAGCAGGCGGGCTCCCTTCCCTACGGAATGCAGCGGCGGCTGGAAATCGCCCGGGCCCTTGCCACCGGGCCGCAGCTCCTCCTGCTCGACGAACCGGCGGCGGGCATGAATCCCAACGAAACCCAGGACCTCCTCCAGCTGATCCTCCGCCTCAGGGAAAAATACCGTCTCACCGTGTTCCTCATCGAACACGACATGAAGTTCGTCATGCAGCTTTGCGAACGGATCCAGGTTCTCGATTACGGGACCACCATCGCCTCCGGAACGCCGGAGGAAATCCAGCAGAACGAACGGGTCATCGAGGCCTACCTGGGAGAGGGGTGAGATGCTCACCATCACGGATCTGAACGTTCATTACGGCGGCATCCACGCCCTCAGGGGCATCAGCCTGAAGGTGCCCGAAAAAAGGATCGTCACGCTGGTCGGCGCCAACGGGGCGGGAAAAAGCTCCCTCCTCCGGGCCATCAGCGGTCTCGTGCCGGCCACCTCGGGTTCCATCCGCTTCGGGGAGAAGGAGCTTCTCGGAAAACCGTCCCATGAAATCGTGAAGGAAGGGATCGCCATCGCGCCGGAAGGCAGGAAGGTGTTCATCAACCTGAGCGTCTACGAGAATCTTCTCATGGGGGCCTACCAGAGGATGGACCGGGACGGGGTCGAGAAGGACCTCGGCCATGTCTTCGAGATCTTCCCCAGGTTGAAGGAACGGCTTCACCAGAAGGCGGCCACCCTGTCGGGAGGGGAACAGCAGATGCTCGCCGTCGGCAGGGCCCTCATGTCCCGGCCGAAACTCCTCATGCTCGACGAGCCCTCCCTGGGGCTGGCGCCCCTTCTCATCCGGGCGGTCTTCCGGGTCATCGAAAAGATTCACGACACGGGAACGACCATCCTCCTCATCGAACAGAACGCCCGGGCGGCCCTCCAGATCGCAGATTACGGGTACGTCATCGAAACGGGGGTGATCGTCCTCGACGGGAAGGGAACAGACCTCATCGAGGACGAACGGGTGAAAAAGGCCTACCTGGGGGAATCGATCTGAACCGCCCCGTACATCGTTTCCCGCCCCAAGCCTGACGGCTTCGTAAAAAGCCCATATGCTGTGTTGCCCTTCTTCCCTCGTCCCTTTGGCGTACCATCAGTACGCC
>DJVQ01000011.1 GCA_002441265.1 Syntrophaceae bacterium UBA6252 | reverse complement strand
CCCACGGCGGAGGGCATGCGGCCCAGAAGGGCCGAAACTTCGGACCCGGCCTGGGTGAAACGGAAGATGTTGTCGACGAAGAGAAGCACGTCCTGCCCTTCCTCATCGCGGAAGTATTCCGCGGCGGCAAGCGCCGTCAGGGCCACCCTGGCGCGGGCTCCGGGGGGTTCCGTCATCTGCCCGTAAATGAGGGCGGCCTGGCCGATAACGCCGGACTGCTTCATTTCCAGGTAGAGGTCGTTCCCCTCGCGGGTTCTCTCGCCCACGCCGGCGAACACGGAGATTCCGCCGTGATGCATGGCGATGTTGTGGATCATTTCCATCATGACGACGGTCTTTCCCACTCCGGCGCCGCCGAACATGCCCATCTTGCCTCCCCGGGGGAAGGGAACGAGCAGGTCGATGACCTTGACGCCCGTCTCGAGGACGTGCACCGACGTGTCCTGCTCGGTGAAGGTGGGGGCGTCCCTGTGAATGGGCGCCATTTTCGAGAGGTCCACCGGGCCGAGACCGTCCACCGGCCTGCCTACCACGTTGAGGATCCGCCCGAGGCCCGCCTTGCCGACGGGAACCGTGATGGGTTTCCCCGTGTCCTTGGCCGCCATACCGCGGATGAGACCGTCGGTGATGTCCATGGCGATACACCGCACGACGTTGTCTCCCAGGTGCTGGGCGACCTCGATGACCAGGTTGTCCTCTTCTTTGTTGATCGCGGGGTTCGTCACCAAAAGGGCCGTCAATATGGTCGGCAGTTTTCCCTCCTCAAACTCGACGTCCACGACTGGTCCGATTACTTGTACGATTTTTCCAATATTCATGCCCATCTCCTTCGAAGGTTGATTGCTTGTTCCGGGGCGCTCCCCCGAGGGGCCGCCCGCTGTGCCGTCATGCCCCTATCCCTTTGCAAGGGCCTCCGTGCCGCCGACGATATCCATGAGTTCCGCCGTAATCGCCTGTTGTCTTGCCTTGTTGAACCGGAGGGTGAGATTCGAGATCATCTCCTCGCAGTTCTTCGTGGCGTTGTCCATGGCGACCATGCGGGCGCCGTTCTCCCCGGCGGACGTCTCCAGGAGGGACCGGAAAACCATGATTTTCAGGTACTCCGGGAGAAGCACGTCGATGAGGGCTTCCTCGGAAGGTTCGTAGATGTAATCGATCCGTCTTTCCGGGGGCAGGTCCTCCACGGCCTCCGTCTGTGCGATGGGAAGGAGCCGAACGATCCGGGCCCTCTGGACTGCGATGTTCCGAAATTCGTTGTACGCGATGTAGAGCTCGTCGTACTCCTCCTTCACAAAGGCGGACACGAGTTCTTCGGCGATCTTTCCGCCGAGCGAGATGTCAAACTGCCTCAGAACATCGAGGTACTGCCCGACGACGGATGTTTTCTTCCGGAAGCTGTCCCGACCCTTCCTTCCGACCGTGATCAGGGACATTTCCTTTCCCTCCGCCTTGCGATGGCGGATAAAGCCTTCCACGGCGCGGATGACGTTGGAGTTGAAGCCGCCGCAGAGTCCCCGGTCGGACGTGAAGACCACGACACGGATCCGCTTGGGCTCCCGGACGGTGAGCAGGGGGTGCATCTTCGGGTTGACCCTGAGGGCAACGCTGTTCAGCACCTCCATGAACTTTTCCGAATAGGGCCGGAAATTCTCCATCCGCACCTGGGCGCTCTTCAGTTTCGAGGCAGCGACCATGTTCATGGCCCGCGTGATCTGCTTGGTCTTCTGGACTGCCTGTATTTTTCGTTTGATATCTCTTAACGCCGCCATTCAACCATCTCCCTGATCTGTCTGACCGGACCGGCCTGTCAGGCCGCCGCGAAAACCGAATCGAATTCCTTCAGGGCTCCCCGGATTTTCTTGTCCAGATCCGCGCTGATTTCCTGCTTCGTGTTGATCTCGGTCATCATGTCGGAGTACTTGGAATACATGAATCGGAGAAGTTCCTCTTCGTAGGTTTTCAGCCGGTCCACGGGATATTTGTCGATGAACCCGCGGACGCCCGCAAAAAGAATCATGATTTCTTCCGCCAGGGACATGGGCTTGTACTGGGGCTGTTTGAGGAGTTCCACGAGGCGGACCCCCCGGTCCAGCTGGGCCTGGGTGGCCTTGTCCAGGTCGCTTCCGAACTGGGCGAAAGCCGCCAGTTCCCGGAACTGGGCCAGGTCGAGTTTCAGGGTTCCGGCAACCTGCTTCATCGCCTTCACCTGGGCGGCGCCGCCGACGCGGGAAACGGAGAGGCCGACGTTGATGGCGGGCCGGATGCCGGCGAAGAAGAGGCTCGGTTCCAGGTACACCTGGCCGTCGGNNAGGTCGGAGGCGAACTGCGCGAAGGCAGCCAGCTCACGGTACTGGGCCAGGGCCAGACGGATACCGCCGCCCAGCTTCTTGATGATCTTGGTCTGGGCCGCACCACCGACGCGGGACACCGACAGACCGGCGTTGATGGCCGGGCGGATGCCTGCGTTGAACAGGTCGGATTCCAGGAAGATCTGACCGTCGGCGATCGAGATCACGTTGGTCGGTACGAAGGCGGACACGTCACCGGCCTGGGTTTCGATGATGGGCAGGGCCGTCAGGGTCCCGGCGCCGAGTTCGTCGTTCAATTTGGCCGCCCGTTCGAGCAGGCGGGAGTGGTTGTAGAAGATGTCCCCGGGGAAGGCTTCCCGTCCGGGGGGCCGGCGCAGCAGAAGGGAGATCTGCCGGTAGGCGACAGCCTGCTTGGAAAGATCGTCGTAAATGATGAGGGCGTCCTGCTTGTTGTCGCGGAAATACTCCCCGATGGCGCAGCCGGAGAACGCGGCGATGTACTGCAGGGTCGCGGGGTCGCTGGCGCATGCGGCGACGACGCAGGTATAACTCATGGCGTCGTTCTTCCGGAGGGCCTCGACGACCTGGGCGACGGTGGACTTCTTCTGGCCGATGGCCACGTAGATGCACTTCAGGCCCGTGTCCTTCTGCCGGATGATTGCGTCAATGCAGATGGCCGTTTTCCCGATCTGGCGGTCGCCGATGATCAGTTCCCGCTGGCCCCGTCCGATGGGCGTCATGGCGTCGATGGCCTTGAGCCCCGTGTACATGGGCTGCTTCACGGGCTGGCGGTGGATCACGCCGGGGGCCACCATTTCGATTCTGCGGAATTCCTGCGCCTCGATGGGCCCCTTTCCGTCGATGGGCGCCCCGGTGGCGTCGATGACCCGGCCCAGAACGGCCTCCCCCACGGGAACCTGGGCGATTCTTCCCGTCCTCTTGACGATGTCGCCCTCCTTGATGTGGATATCTTCACCGAGAATGGCCACACCCACGTTGTCCCGTTCGAGGTTCAGCACCATTCCGAGGATCCCGCCGGGGAACTCCACCAGCTCCATGGCCATGACGTTTTCGAGCCCGTAGATCCGGGCGATCCCGTCGCCGACGGAGAGGACGGTTCCCACCTCGCTCACGTCGAGCTTCTTTTCATAATCCTTGATCTGTTTGGTGATGATCTGGGTTATTTCTTCTGCCTTGATCGCTTCCATCCTTTATATCTCCTCCCTTAAGAGTTCCCTGATACTGTTGAGCTGGGCCAGGATACTCCCGTCATACAGGGTATCCCCGACCTTTACAACGATGCCCCCGATGAGGGACTGGTCGCGTTCCACGTTCATTTCCACCTGCTTCCCGGTCACCTCTTCCATCTTCAGCCGGAGTTTCTCCTCGAGATCCGCTGAAAGTTTGTAGGCTGTGACCACCTGAACGCGCACCCGTCCGGAAATCCGGTCCAGCGACTCCTGGTACCAGTCCTGGATTTCAGCGAGAGAGCCGATCCTGCCCTTTTCTATCAGTATTCTTAAAAAATTGCGCATGATGGGAGACAGGGCCGCCTTGTCGGCGACTTGATCAAGAACGATCATCTTGTCGGCCTTCGCAAAAACAGGATTGACCATGAAGCCCTTCAGGCTGGCGTTCTGCTCGAGAAGATCGTTGAATCCCTTCAGCTCGGCGAAGTATTCCTCCGATTTCCCTTCCTCGCGGGCGATGTCGAAGATCGCCTTCGCATATCGCTTTGAAATCTCGCTCCGTTTCAATTCAGCCTCCCCATCCTGTCGATAAACTCAGAGACCATGGCATCATGATCGCTTTTCTTGGATTCTTTCTTCAGGATCGACTCGGCCAACTGGACGGACAGCGCCACCGCTTCCTCCCTGAGTTCCTTCCTCGCCCTCTTGTATTCCTGATCGATCCGGGTCTTGGCGTCTTCCTTCATCTTTTCCGCCGTGGCCTTGGCGTCCTCGAGGATCTTCACCCGCTCCGCCTCGCCCTGGTCCTTGATCATGGCCGTGAGCGCCTCGATCTCCCCGGTGGCCTTGGTCAGCTTCGCGTCGTACTCCTTGAATTTCCTCTCCGCCTCCTCCTTCATGGAGATGGCGCTTTCCATGGCTTCCCGGATCTTTTCCCGCCTGCCCGTGAAGAATCCCTTGACGCCCTTCGCCGCAAGCTTGTAGATGATCGCCGCGAGAATGACGAAGTTCACGACCCGCCAGACGAAATCCATGAGCTTGCCGCCCCCGTGGGCCCCCTCCCCTTCCGCGCCGCCGGAAGCGTAAGCCACCGCGGCAACAAGGAGAATCATCCCCAAAGCCGGCAGGAGCGTCCCCAGGATGAACGATTTCGACAGTTTCTCACGAAATGTCCCTTTCATTGAATGGTCCTCCCCAGCACCTTTTCGGATATCTCCATCGAAATCTTTTCCGCCTGGGACTTCAGAACGGATCTGGCTCCCTCCATTTCCGCCGCCATCTTCGCCTTCAGCTCCTCCATCATTCCGGAAATCTCACCCCTCGCCTTGTCGGTGACGGCCTTCCCTTCGTCGGAAGCCTTCTTGCGGATCCCCTCCCGTTCGGTCATCGCCTGCTGCCGCGCAAGACGGAGCTTGTCCTCGTAGGCAGCCACCTTGTCCTGAACGGTCTTGTCGAGGGATTTCACTTCTTCATCCAGATCCTGAAGGTGCTTCTTCCTCCTCTCCAGGACCCCGAGAATGGGCTTGTAGAGGATGGCGTTCAGCAGGAAGATCATCACCAGGAAATTCACCAGCTGGATCAAAAGCGAACTGTTCAATTCAACCATTGGCTTTCACCCCTTATTTCAATGGAATGCCCATGAGGACAAAAAAAAACCGAGTGTGCAGAGTCCCACCCGGTTCGTTTCCTGGAGATTCTATCCCCCTTTCAGGAGCCAAAACGGCATTTTTGCGCAGAACATAGCAGTTGGATTGGTACTTTGCTGTGCTCACCGTGCTGTCCTTGTGAAAGGGATTCCTGAAAACCGGGCACTACTAACCACAACTGACCACCCTTGTCAAGCATTTTTTGCCTCCCCTCCGCGAAGTATTTCAAGGGAAACAGGGGGATTTCCGGGAGGTAAGGTCTCCTTACTCCCGTTTCGGCTCCTCGCTCCCCGCCGCCCGGACGGCCCCCATCTGGCAGTCCCCGACGAACAGCGCCCCTTCCTGGATGACCAGGACGGGCGTCCGGATGTTCCCCTGGACCTTTCCGCTGCTGCAGATCTCCAGGCGCTCCTTCGCCTCCAGGTTCCCCTCCACGTTGCCGTGGACGATGAGGTGGCCGACGGTGACGGAGGCCTCGATCCTGGCCCCCTCCCCGATCGTCAGGATGCCCCCGCCGACGATCTCCCCCTTGAAAACCCCCTCGATCCGGATGGAACCGTTCAGAATCAGCTTGCCGGAAAATTCCGTCCCCCTTCCCAGAAACGCGACGACGTCCCCGTCCGTTTTCTTGTTCAGCATTCCCTGAGCACCTCCTTCGATTCATTCCTGACGGCTTCGTAAAAAGCCCAT
>DJVQ01000007.1 GCA_002441265.1 Syntrophaceae bacterium UBA6252 | reverse complement strand
CGCCGCCCTGGATGGCGGCGCCGACCGCCACGACCTCGTCGGGATTCACGCCCTTGTGGGGCTCTTTCCCGAAGATTTCCTTGACCTTCTGCTGAACCCGGGGCATCCGGGTCATTCCTCCCACGAGCACCACCTCGTCGATTTCCCGGGGCGTGAGACCGGCGTCCTTCAGGGCCGTCCGGCACGGGTTCTCCACCTTGGCAATGAGGTCCTCCACGAGCATTTCGAGTTTCGCCCGGGTGAGCCTCATGGTCAGGTGCTTGGGGCCGGAGGCGTCNNTTGGCCTTCTCCGCCGCTTCCTTGATCCTCTGGAGGGCCATCCGGTCCTTCCGGAGGTCGATGCCCTGATCCTTCCGGAACTCGTCGCAGATGTAATCCATGAGCTTCTGGTCGAAGTCCTCCCCGCCCAGGTGGGTGTCCCCGTTCGTCGATTTCACCTCGAAGACGCCTTCGCCGAGTTCGAGGATGGAAATATCGAAGGTTCCGCCCCCGAGGTCGAAGACGGCGATCTTTTCGTCCTTCTTCTTGTCGAGGCCGTATGCCAGTGCCGCCGCCGTTGGCTCATTGATGATCCGCTTCACGTTGAGCCCCGCGATCTTCCCGGCGTCCTTCGTCGCCTGGCGCTGGGAATCGTTGAAGTACGCGGGCACGGTGATGACGGCGTCCTCCACCTTCTCGCCCAGGTAATCCTCGGCGGTCTGCTTCATCTTGGTGAGAACCATGGCGGAGATCTCCGTGGGGCTGTAATTCTTCCCGCGGACCGTCACCTGGGCGTCGCCGTTCGTAGATTCGGTGATCTTGTAAGGGGTGACCCCCTTGTCGTATTGCACCTCTTTCGAACCGAACTTCCTTCCGATGAGGCGCTTGATGGCGTATACCGTGTTTTCAGCGTTCGTCACCGCCTGCCTTTTGGCCGCCTGGCCGACGATCCGTTCCCCGCTTTCGGGGAAGGCGACCATGGAGGGGGTGGTCCGGCTTCCTTCCTGGTTCGTTATAACGAGGGGATCCCCCCCTTCCATGACAGCGACGCAGGAATTGGTCGTTCCCAAATCGATCCCTATAATTTTACCCATGGAATAAATCCTCCTTTATCTGAACTTTGTGCAAAGTGTTGCATTTCTCATGAAACGTTCTTCGAGACGGATACCTTGGAGGGCCGAAGAAGCCTTCCGTTCAGGAGATAGCCTTTTTCGAGTTCGTCCACTACGAGGTTGCTTTCTCCCTCCGTCGTGTCCACCTGGAACAGCGCCTCATGGAAATTGGGGTCGAACCGTTCTCCCTTGGCCTGGATCGGCTGAACGCCGTTGTTTCCCAGGACGCTCAGAAACTGTTTTTCCACGAGACGGAGGCCTTCGATCAGGGGTGAAGCCTCGTCCGGTTCCGCCGCGTGATCCAGGGCCCTTCCCAGGCTGTCCAGAACGGGAAGCAGGTCCCGGATGAGCTTTTCGTTTCCGTACTGAATCAGGTCCGCCCGGTCCCGGGCCATGCGCTTCTTGTAATTTTCGAAATCCGCCGATACCCGGAGATATCTGTCATAATTTTCGGCCGCTTCCTTCCGGTATTTCTCCAGTTCGTCCACGGCCGGCTCCCCGTTCGCCGGGGAAGCCGTTTCCCCGCCGTTCGCGGTTTCCGCCGTTTCCCCTGCGGCCGGCTGCATTTTTTTCTCGTCCTCCAGATGACTCATCCTCTGGTCGATCCTTTCCCTTTTTCTATGGGTCACGGTGCGCCTCGGGGGGCGATCAGGGCTCCGGTTTCTGGAAGAGCCTGTAATCCACAAGCTGGCAGATGATATGACCCACGGTAATGTGCACTTCCTGAATCCGGGGGACGCTGGTGGACGGCACGGCGATTACGTGATCGGCGATTCTTCCCGCCTGTCCCCCGTCCTTTCCCGTCAGGGCGACCGTCACCAGGTTCAGTTTCTTCGCCGCTTCGAGCGCCCGGATGACGTTGGGGGAGGAGCCGCTCGTGGTGATCCCCCAGGCGATGTCCCCGTCCTGTCCGAGAGCGCGGATCTGCTTGGCGAAGACGTCGGAAAACTCATAATCATTCCCGATGCTCGTCAGGACCGAGCTGTCCGCCGCGAGGGACATGGCGGGCAGGGCCGGCCGTTCGATCATGAAACGGTTGATGAATTCCGCCGCAATGTGCTGTGCGTCCGCCGCGCTTCCCCCGTTTCCGAAAAGAAGGATCTTCTTTCCCTCTTTCAGGGCCCGGATGACGGCCGTCGCGACGCGCACGATTTTCCCCGCGTTCTCCGAAACGAAGAGTTCCTTTACATGGGCGCTCTCCCGGAAAGCGTTGAGAACAATCTCTTCCATCTCCGTCCGGCCGTTCCTCCTTCGACAAATATTCAGGGATAACGCAAGATTCTATAATGTTGAGCCTAATATAAGAATCGACCCCTGCCGTGTCAAGGAAGGGCGTCAAAAAATGACGGCCCCGCGGAGACTTTCCGCGCCTCGGCGCCCGCCGCCCCTTGTCCTTGCGGCACGCCTTAAGTGGTCCGCATGCCTCGGGATTCGGGCGCCTTGACGGCGGGGCCTGTCGCGCCGCCGTTCGAAAACGCCGTTTTCCCCTTTTTCACGGGTCTGTCGAAAAATACGGGATGCCGCGCGGGGGGGAGGAAGGATCCCCCCGCGGCTTGGTGGAAGGGGACGCTCCCCGGTCCCGGACGGGAACGGGGAGGAATGCTTTTCAAGGGGAAACGGCCGGCTTGAAGGCATCCACGAGGCCGTCCATCCGTTCCCCCTCCCGGAGAAGGCGGACGCCGGAAAAGCCGGACGCCTCGAGCCATGATCGGATCTCTTCGAACGTGTACGTGCCCCCGCCTTCGGTCCCCACAAGCATGTTGACCGCAAAGAGCGCCCCCTCCCTTGGACGGGTGCGGTCGTCCTTCATGACGTGGTCCCTGATGACGATTCTTCCGCCGCCGGCGAGGGACCGGTACACGTTCTCGAACAGGCGCCGGTTTTCTTCGGGGCTGTTCTGGTGAATGATGGCGGAAACGAAGGCGAGATCGTGTCCCCCCGGAAGGGCGTCGCGGCTGAAGTCTCCGGCGGCGAGGGTCACCCGTTCCAGGAGCCCCGCCTCCAGAAGACGCTTGCGGGCCATCTCGACCACCCCGGGGCGGTCGAAAAGGGTCGCTTTCATTTCGGGGACCGCTTTCAGAAAGGCGATGGTGTAGGTCCCCGACGCACCGCCCACGTCGAGAAGTCTCCTTGCCGGACCCGGCCGGACCTCATCCACGATGGCGGGGGCGACGGGATCCGCTACGACGTGCATGGCGCCGATGAAGGCCCCCACCTCGCCCTTTCCCCTTGAAAATCCTTCCAGGGGCACCGACTCCCCCCGGACGACGGCGGTAAGGCGCGACCACCGTTCCCACAGATGGGCCGCGTGAAGGACCATGGGCAGGACCGAATCCCGGCCCGCCGCCGACAGGACCTGGGAGAACGCCGGGGCGGTCCCGTAGGCCCCCTCTTCCTTCACCAGGAGCCCCATTGCGGAAAGGGCGTCCAGGAGGACCGTCAGCGCCCGGACGTCGGCCCCGGTCCTCTCGGCGATTGCGCCCGCCGGCAGCGGGGGACCGCCGAGGATCGTGAAGAGGTCCAGTTCGGCCGCCGTAAGCAGGATGCGGCTTTCCATGAAATTCCGCGCCAGCCTGAGAATGTCGGTCATTGTCTCGTACACGGGGTCTGCTCCTTTGTTTTGCCCCGGAAGGGGATGCGTTGCGTTGAAGGGGGGGCCGCCGCGGGCCCGGGGAATCGACTTCCGGTGCAGGATATCACGTTGACGGGGGTTATGGAATTCCTTTCCCGCGGGTGACGGGATGGAGGGGGTCCCGAAACATGATGAAGTCGTAAAAAGGCCGATGCAACACTTTTACGAAGCCGTCAAACATCGGGGACGGCCGTATGTTCATTCAATGTTTATCAATCCGTCACCGTTTCTTAACCTTTTCCCGATAGGGAGTTTACGGAAGGCGCCGGCGACGGATGAACCCGGACCGCCCGGCGGAGGCAATGCGGAAATGAGACGATTCCGGGCGGGAACCGCGACAGGAACGCAATCGGGTCTTCCGCCCCTGTTGCCCCGAAAACGGAGGGACGGTGAAGGGAAATGGAAAATCATCTTTTGTTTCTGGAGTCGTCGGACAAGCAGAGAACGCGGATCGCGATTCCCGGTACGTCGAGCGCGGAACTCCGGGAATCCGACGGGAAGGAATACGGGGAACTCCGTGATATCCTGAAGGGCGGAAGGATCAAAACGGTTTTTCAGCCCATCGTTTCCCTGAAGACGACGGAGGTGTACGGCTACGAAGCCTTGAGCCGGATCGTCGGACCGTCGATCTTTCCGGGACCCCGGGAACTTTTCCAGGCGGCGGAACGATGGGAACTCTCTCCGGAGCTCGAGCGGCTCTGCCAGGACACCGCCATGAACACCGCCCATAAGATCGGCATTCAGAAAAACATTTTTCTGAATATCACCCCCCGCGTCGTTGACATGCCCAATTACGACAGCGGCAGCACCGCGAGCCTGGCCCGGGAATTCTTCAAGTCGCAGGGCAACGTGGTCCTCGAATTGACGGAGAAGGTTTCCTGCGAGGAGAACAGCGTCTTCAGGAAGGCGCTGAACTACTATCGGAGCCAGGGGTTCGTCATCGCCATCGACGATTTCGGCAGCGGTTTCGCCGGTCTCAACATGCTGCTGCAGGTGGAACCGCAGATCGTGAAAATAGACCGGCTTCTCGTCACGGACATTCATAAATCCACGTTGAAGCGCCTGCTCCTCGAATCGGTCGTCAATTTCTGCCACAAGGTCAACGCCAGGGTCATCGCCGAGGGCATCGAAAAACTGGAGGAGCTCAGGGTCGTCATGGACATGAAGATCGACTTCGCCCAGGGCTACTGTCTTGCCAGGCCTGATGAAAAACTTCAGGAATGTTCGGAGGAGGCGCGGAAATGCATTCTGAGTTTCAGCGGATCCCAGTATCGGGGGGTTCGCCAGAATCACAATTTCATCGGCGCCCTGGCGCAGCCGGTCCGGCCGCTGCCGCCCCAGGAATCCGTGTCTCACGCCATCGAGGCGTTCAAGAAAGACAGCACCCTCGTTTCGCTGCCCGTGGTCGAAAATTGCAGGCCCGTCGGAATCGTTCACAAGAATCACCTGTTTTTCAAGCTGGGACAGCAGTTCGGCTTTTCCGTGTACACCAGGCGCCCGGTACGGTCGGTCATGAAAACCCCGCTCGTGTTCGAGTTCAACACGCCTTTGGAAGACGCGTCCCTGCGGACCCTGGAGCGCAGCGACGCCGAAATCTACGACGCCGTGATCGTGGCGAAAAACGGCGTTTACGTCGGGATGGTATACGTCCGTGACATCCTTGCAAGAATCACGGACCAGAAAATCAACCTTGCCGTTCAGGCGAATCCCCTGACGGGACTTCCCGGCAACCACATCATCCAGGAGGAGATCGAAACCCGGCTCCAGTCGAATGCGATATTTTCCACCCTCTACTTCGATCTGGACAATTTCAAACCCTATAACGACCATTACGGCTTCGAAAGGGGCGACAACATCATCCGTTTCCTGGCCGACCTGTTGAAAGAGGCCGTGTTTCGCTGGGACCCCGAGGCGTTTCTGGGACATATCGGGGGGGACGACTTCGTCGCCGTCTGCCATCCCGGCGACACGGACAAGCTGTGCGAGAAGATCCTGAAGAAATTCGATCACGGCATCGTGCGCTTTCACGACGATGAAACGGTGGCCCGCGGATACTACGAAAGCGTCAACCGGAAAGGAAACGTGGAACAGTTTCCCGTCCTGTCCCTTTCCATTGCCGTTGTGAGCAACAGGCACAGGGTGTTCGAGTCCTATCCGCACCTCGTGTCCGTGGCATCGGAAGTCAAGACGAAGGCCAAGATGATGCCGGGAAGCAGTTTCTGGATCGACCGGCGCCGTGCCTGAAACACCCCCGCCGTCATGATCGGCGGGATTCCCCCGCCGGGTTCCGTCCCTTTGCCGGGAAGGATTCCGGCGACGCCCGGCGCATTCCGGAACGGCCGGCGGCTGGGACGAACGACATTCTTCTACGAACGGGGAACGAACCATGACGACTACCGATTGTTTGCAGGAAACGGGAACGGTCCGCCGGGACCGCATCCCTCATGCTGTTCATCAGAACGGGGCTCCCGTGATCGGTGACGGGGGCGGATCGCCGTACCTGCCGGAGACGGTGCGGGGGAATGTTCGGCCATGGCGGGACGAAGAGGCCCCGGCGGCGCCGCGGGACGGGTTCGGGGCTCCCGCCGAAAGATCCACGGTCGGCATCTATCTGATCCAGGACGGTCTTTTCGAGTACGTGAATTCCGAATTCGCCGGGATTTTCGGGTACAGGGCCGATGAAATGATCGGTCGTCTGAGCCTGGAGAACGTCGTTCACCAGGAAGACCTGCCCGTGCTCGCCGAGAGCCTCCGCGAGCGGAACTGCGGCGAGCGGCATTCCAACCGCGAAATCAGGATCCGCACGAGAAGGGGAGAGATCCGGCACGTCGAGTTCTACCATTCCAGGACCCTGTACAGGGGAAGGCCCGCCGTGATCGGATCGGTGCTGGACAATACGGACCGCAGGGAGACGGCAGAGGAACTGAGGCGCCTGAGCGTCGCCATCGAGCAGGTCACGGACGAGATCGTCATCACCGACCCGGCGGGAATCATACAGTACGTCAATCCGGCATTCGAAAGGACGACGGGGTACTCCCGGCGGGAGGCCGTAGGGAAAACCTCGAACTTTCTGAGGAGCGGCGTTCACGATTCGGATTTCTATAATCAACTCTGGGACACGATCAAAAGGGGGAACCTCTGGAAGGGCCAGATCACGAACCGGCGAAAGGACGGCAGATTCATCCGGCAGGATGTGACCATCAGTCCGCTGTTCGGCGCGGACGGCGAGATCACCGGCTATATTTCGCTGAAAAGGGACATCAGCGAGTCGATCAGGCTTGAAGCGCAGCTCCGCCAGGCACAGAAGATGGAGGCCATCGGCACGCTGGCGGGCGGCATCGCCCACGATTTCAACAATATTCTCGGGGCCATCATGGGATATACGGAATTGGCGAAATTCAGGACGAAGGACATGACGATCCATCCCTACCTGGAGCAGGTATTGAAAGCCTGCTGCCGTTCGAGGGACCTGATCCGCCAGATTCTCACGTTCAGCAGGCACAAGGAACCGGAGAAGAAACCGATCGCGGTCGCGCCCCTCGTGAAGGAAACCATGAAAATGCTGCGGTCGTCCTTCCCGTCGACCGTCGAGATCCGGCTTGACTTCTCGAGCGGCGACGATACGATACTGGCCGATCCCACACAGATCCATCAGGTCGTCATGAACCTGTGCACCAACGCCCTTCAGGCCATGAGGGATCGGTCGGGCGTGCTCGAGGTGCGTCTCGACCGGTGCGACGCGCTTCCCGAGGGCCGCCTGTACGATCCGGACTGGAGGGGGGGGCCTTTCCTGCGGCTCACGATCACCGACAACGGCCAGGGGATCGATCCTTCCATCAGGGACAAGATCTTCGATCCTTTTTTCACCACCAAGACCGCAGGGGAGGGAACGGGGCTGGGATTGTCCGTCGTGTACGGCATCGTGAAGAATCACGGGGGGTTCATTGCCGTCGACAGCGAAGTGGGCAGGGGGACCCGTTTCATGGTCTGCCTGCCATTGGTGGAAGTGGAAACCCCGCGGCGGGAGCAGGTACCCGCCCCTATGCCGGGGGGAAAGGAATCCATTCTCCTCGTGGACGACGAGGAGCCCCTCGCCCTTGTGGGAAAGGAGATGCTGACGTCCCTCGGCTACGACGTTTCCGTCCGGCTCGGCGGCAACGACGCCCTGGAGACCTTTCTCGACGCACCGGACCGTTTCGACCTGGTGATCACGGACATGACCATGCCCGGCCTGACCGGCGCCGCCCTTGCCAGGGAGATGCTGAAGGTCCGGCCCGGGCTTCCCATCATCCTGACCACCGGATCGAGCGAGCGGATCAGCGAAGAGGAGGCGATGAAAATCGGCGTCCGGGAATTCATGATGAAACCCGTTTCCTTCGACAGCCTGGCCTGGACCATCCGGCGGATCATGGACGGGGAGGCGCCCCCGGAAGGACACTGAAATCCCTCCTGTCCCCGGATCACGGGATCGAGCCGCCCCGGAGCGTCGAGGCGGCTCGATCCCGTATCGATTTTCAACAGGAGGTTTGAACCGCCGTCCCGTCCTTCCTCCCGCCGGCCGTCGGAACGCTGCCGGTTCGGACCGGGACGGCGGAACCTTCGCCCGCCGCCGTCAGGCGATTCGATGGAGTCCCCGTCCGGTCGCATTCATGGGAAAGTTGTTTTCCGAGCGGGAATCGAACTGTTGCATGTTGTTGAGATACATGGCGATCTTGCTCAGGAAATCGGACGTGTCCCCCTGTACGCCGGAGTCGGAAGAAGCGCCGGCCGTGTCGAAGGAAGCGGCGCCCCCCTGCGGAGACGCGGGTCCCTGCGAACGGAAGTAATCCCCGATCGCCTGGGCGCCGCCGTTCTCGAACTCCTCCTGGCTTACCTCGCCGTCACCGTCGGTGTCGGCCGCGGCGAACACTTCCGATGTGACATTCAGTTCGTCGATGTTCAGGGTGCCGTTGCCGTCCGAATCCAATTCGAACAGCAGTTCGTCGAACGACGAGCCCTGAACGGCCGTTCCCACGAGCTGGGTCTCCTGTGAACGGAGATAATCGCCGATTGCCCGGGCGCCGCCGTTCTCGAACTCCTCCTGGGTCACCGCGCCGTCGCCGTCGCTGTCCGCGAGGGCGAAGGCTTCCTCGGAGATGTTCAGCTCGTCGGCGCTGAGCGTTCCGCTGCCGTCCGTGTCCATTTTGGACAGCACCTCGCTGAATGTCAGCCCCTGGCCTCCCTGTCCGGGCGGCGGCGGTGGGGGAGGGGAAGTGCGGGAAGCGAGCGCATTTGCCTGATTGAAATAGTCGCTGATGGAACCGATGCCCATTTCTGCATGACCTCCTTCCGTTTTTTTACGGCCCTTTGGCCGCAGGCGCGGCCGGCCGTCTTGAATGTGCTCCCGCCGGCGCCCCCTCGCAATGATTTACCGCCGGACGGCTGTACGGCGCAAAACGGCCGTACGGCCTCCATGTATCGCAAGGACCGTGCCTGAAGGACCGGGAAGAAGACGGGTTGGAATGAAAAGGGGAAACCGCGGAACGGAGGCGCTTGACGGCATTTCCCATCCCGCGCTCCATGTGCTTGTATTTTGGAATGAATTTCCGGTTCCGGCGATTCCGGGGCTGACTGCGCGGCGGCAACGGCGATTCGGGCCGCCGCCGGCGACAGGGTCCCTTGGAAGGAAGGTGTCCCGTGCGTCGGGGTAAAAGTTGCCCGGACCCTCGGCAAATCCTGCCCCGCCGCGCGACAGACGGCCGGACGCGCCGCCTGCGGGGATATTCTTACGGGAGCGGTTTCGCGGCGAACACGTAAGCCCGCCTGCTGGGATACTCCACGCCGGGGTAGGGCGCTCTTTCGATGACCTCTATGCCGGCGAATCCGGTCTTCTCCAGGCAGCGGGCGACGAAATCGGTGGTGAAGAACGTGACATGGAGGTCCGTTTTCTTTCCGAGGAACGTCTCGACGTGGATCGTCCGTTCGCCCGCGTGGAATGCGAGAAGAAACAGGCCGCCCGGCCGCAGCACCCGGAACACTTCGCGGAATGCGGTTTCCACCTGCTCCTTCTTGAAATGGATGATCGCGTAGAAGGACACGACGCCGGCGACGGAGTCGTTCTCGAATTCGAGGTCGAGGAGATTTCCCTTCCGGAAGGGGATCCCGGGGCAACGGGTCACGGCCTCATCCAGCATCTTTTCCGACAGGTCCATCCCCGAGATTTCGACGCCGAGATCCTTCAGATATTTTGCGGTCTGACCCGGACCGCAGCCGAGATCCCAGACAGGCCGGCCTTTCCCGATTTCCCGGGAAAACCTGCGCAGCACCTCCCGGTCCATCGGCTTTTTCTCGTGCTCGCCGGCAAAGGCGTCCCCGTACTCCTTCGCCAGCATGTCGTATTGTTTCTTTACTTCATCCGGCCCCTGGCCCATAATCGGAGTCCCGTCACCTTTCACGGGTTGGGTTTCTTTGCACGATGTCCACGGAATCGTACGCCCTATGAGTCGAAAAATCAAATGCCGCGCCGGTATGCCGGACCGGAACAAAAGACGTCCGGCGGGTCGTGATCCGTCCGGGAAGGGGGGCCGGTCCCTCGTGCGGGAGGATCGGGAATCCTCGAGGAAGCCGTGCCCCGCGACCGCCCGGGAGATCGTTGAAAGGCTCCGGGCGCTCGGCGACCCGGAACGGGCGCGGGTGCTTCGGGGGTTCTTCAAGACCGGTCCCGATCAATACGGGCAGGGGGACGTGTTTGCCGGGCTGCGGGTTCCCGAAATCAGGAAACTTGCCGGGGAGTATGGGTCCCTCGACTTTCCCGGGGTCATCCGGCTGCTTCGGTCCCCCCTCCACGAGGCGAGGCTTCTGGCGCTCCTCGTCCTCATTCGCAGGTACGGGGAGGGGGACGCTTCCGTCCGCGGGCGGGTCTATCGCGCGTACCTGAAGCATACGAGGTTTGTCAACAACTGGGACCTGGTCGACCTGTCGGCCGAGCATATCGTCGGCGCCCATCTGGCGGACGGGGGCAGGGAGACGCTTTACGCCCTGGCGTCGTCGGACCTGCTCTGGGAGCGGAGGATCGCCGTTATGGCGACGTTTCACTTCATCAGGCGGGGGGACTTCTCCGATACCTTCCACATCGCCGGGATGCTGCTCGGGGATCCCGAGGACCTGATCCACAAGGCGGTCGGCTGGATGCTCCGGGAGATCGGCAAGCGGGATCGGCCGGCGGAGGAATCCTTTCTCAGGGAGCACTGCCGGGTCATGCCGCGGACCATGCTCCGGTACGCCATCGAAAAATTCCCGGAACCGCTGCGGAAGCGCTATTTAAAAGGGGACGTTTGACGAAATCGTAAAATGACCAAATCAACACTTTTTCGAACG
>DJVQ01000013.1 GCA_002441265.1 Syntrophaceae bacterium UBA6252 | reverse complement strand
CTTTTTACTTTGCCGTTCGAAAAAAGCGTTATACAGGCTTTTTACTTGTTTGACGGGACTGACGGCTTCGAGAGAGGAGAACGAAATGTCGCATGAATCCGCGGAACAGGAACTGATCCGCATTCCCATCACGGTGGATGTTCCCTACCGGTTCGCGGCGGGGAACTATATGTCGCGGTTCCTCATCGAACTTCGGGACAACGGGAAATTCTTCGGCATCCGGTGCCCGTCCTGCGGGAGGGTGCAGCTGCCGCCCAGGATCGTCTGCGCCCCCTGTCATGTCAGGAACGAGGAATGGGTGGAACTGGGGCTGGAGGGGACGCTGACGGCCTTCACGGTCATGTACCTGCCGCTCACCGACCCGACGACGGGGGAACCCCACGAGCCGCCTTTCACGTACGGCTCGGTGCGGCTGGACGGGGCGGATTCGAACCTGGATCACATCGTCCGCCTGGGAGACGATTACGACAGCGCCTGGGTGGGCATGCGGGTGCGCGTCGTCCTGCGGCCCCGGGAGGAACGGATCGGCGACCTGAGCGACATCATCCATTTCGAGCCCCTGGAAGGGCAGGAAAAACCGGGGAAGTGAGGAGAGGGGTCATGGAGGAAGAAAAAGTGTACGGTCCGTTCGAGGTGGACCAGCGCATCCGCGCGCACAGCACGTACTACGCGGGAAGGATCGGCAGCAGGTTCTACACGGAACTCCGGGACCGGAAAAGAATCCTCGGCAGCCGTTGCGAAGAATGCGGCAAGGTGTACTGGCCGCCCAGGCAGACCTGCGGGAAGTGTTTTTCCCTTCTCGGCGAGGACCGCCTCGTCGAAATCGGTCCCCTGGGAACGCTGGAAACCTATACGACGGTCCGCTATTCCGAGCCGGTGCATCCGCGGAAAGCGCCCTTCGTGTACGGCATCGTCCGCCTGGACGGCGCGGACACGGGAACGGCCCACTTCATCGGGGAAGCCGATCCCGGGGAACTGCGGATCGGGATGCGGCTCGAACCGGTGTTCGAGGAGGACAGAAAGGGAAACATCCTGGACATCCGGCACTTCCGGCCGGTGCGGTAAGAACGTAACGGGGGAGAAAAATGGAAAAGGAATACTTCGAGGATTACCGGCCCGGCGAGAAGATGGTTTCCCCGGCAAGGACCATGACCGAGGCGGACATCGTCGGTTTTGCGGGTCTGACGGGAGACTGGCACCCGCTGCACACCGACGTGGAGTACGCGAAAAAGACGCCCTTCAAGGAAAGGATCGCCCACGGGATGCTGACGCTGTGCATCGGGAGCGCCCTCCCGTTCCGCCTGGGTCCGTACGTGGCGATTCCGAAATCCTTCATCGCCTTCTACGGCATGGATTCGGTGCGCTTCGTCGGCCCCTGCAAGATCGGGGACACGATCCACTGCGAGACGGAAGTCATCGGCCTGGAGGAAAAGGACGCCGCCCGGGGTGTGATCGTCTGCCGGAACAGCATCAGGAACCAGCGGGGCGAGGACGTGGTCGTGTACACGACCAGGGCCCTCGTGGGGCGAAGACCCGCATGAAGAACGACTTCGCAAAAAGTCTGCATGCGTCTGCGCCCTTCGTCCCTTCTTCCCGCGGCGCGTGGCAGCATGCGCCGCGGCCGCCGGGATTCGGGCGACCCGCCTGCCGGGCTTTTTACGAACCCGTTTCACATGAATGATTTCAAGAAGGTTTGCGAGTTCGACATGAAAGACAACCGGCCCCGGCGGAGCCCGGCGGAACCGATTTCGCCGCGGGCGAGGATCGCCGTTTTCTCCGACACCCACGGCCACCGGAACGCGATGCGGAGCGCCGTCCGGAACGAGGGGCCTTTCGATGTTCTGTTCCATCTGGGGGACGGCGTCCGCGACGGGATGAACATTTCGGAGGAATTCGAGATCCCTATTTACGGTGTCACGGGGAACGAGGATTACGGGATGACGTTGCCCGATCGGCGGCTGGTCGCCTCGGAGGGCTGGTCGTTTCTCCTGTTCCACGGGCACCAGATGGAGATCAACCCCTATCATTCCGAGGAAGAGTGGGACAGGCACTTTCGCGACATGGCGGGGATGGCGGCGAGGGAGAATGTTTCCTTCGTCCTTTTCGGGCACACCCACCAGGCGGTTCTGAGATGCTTCGACGGCGTCGTCCTGTGCAACCCGGGAAACCAGTACAGGGGGTCGAGTACGCCGGCCACTTTCGCAGCGCTGGATCTCGACGGGGCGCGGCTGGGTATCCGTATCATGGAGGAGGCGGGGGAGGACCGGTGGTCCGTTCTGGCGGAGGGGACGGCGAACGCCGCGTTCCCGGCGGGGAAGGAGGCCGGCGCCTGCCGTGCGGCGGCGGCCGTTGCGTTTTCGAACAGGTGATCAGGATCGGGGGATCGGAATGGGCGTCAATTTCTACAAACGTGATGACAGGGACGTGCGGTTCGTTCTGAAGGAACATCTCGGAATCGACCGGCTTCTTCAATACGACCGGTACCGGCACTTCACCATGTCCGACATCGACATGATCCTGGAGTATGCCAACGACATTGCGAAAAACGAGATCGCCCCGACGTTTCAGGACTCGGACCGCGGGGGCGCGCGGTTCGAGAACGGCAAGGTGTACGCCCCCGAAGGATTTCACCGCCTGTGGAGCCTTTTCCGGGAAGGGAGCTGGTTCGCCCTGGTGAACAGCCCCGAATACGGCGGGCAGGGGCTTCCGGTGATCGTGTCCGAGGCCGTGCAGGAATTCTTCATGAGCGCGAACTTCTCCTTCGGCTGCTATTCGGGGATGGGCGCCGGAAACGGCGTCATGATCGAGAAGTTCGGCACCCGGAAGCTGCGGGATCTCTTCGTCAGGAAGCTGTACGGCGGGGAGTGGGGGGCCTGCATGTGCCTGACCGAACCGGACGCCGGCTCGGATGCCCACATGATCGTGACGAAGGCCCGGCCCGACGGCGACGACTACGTCATCGAGGGCACGAAGATCTTCATCACCTCGGGGGATCACGACCTGACGGAGAACATCGTCCACATGGTTCTCGCCCGCATCGAGGGGGCGCCCGAGGGCGCGAAGGGGGTGTCCCTTTTCGCGGTGCCCAAGATCCGGGTCAACGACGACGGGACCCTGGGAGAGGAGAACGACGTCCAGTGCACGGGCATCGAACACAAGATGGGCCTGAACGGTTCGGCGACCTGCGTCATCAAGTACGGCGAGAACGGCCGCTGCCGGGGCCATCTGATCGGGAAGCCCGGCATGGGACTGGCCTATATGTTCGACATGGTCAACCTGGCGAGGATGGCCGTGGGGCTGGAATCGGTGGCCTTCGGCGCGAACATTTACGCCAACGCGGTCGAGTACGCGAAAAACCGCGTCCAGGGGACGCCCTTCGGCAGAAGGGGGGGCGGCCGCGTGAGGATCATCGAACACGCCGACGTCAGAAGGATGCTGATGAACATCAAGGCCCTGACGGAGGGAATGCGGGCGCTCGTGTACAAGGCGTATTTCATGGAGGATCTGGCGCGGGCGTGCCCGGACGCGGAGGAAAGGAAAAAGGCGTCCGACAGGCAGGAACTGCTCACTCCGATCGTGAAGGCGTACTGTTCGGACAGGATTTTCGACATTTGCAGGGACGGCATACAGATCCTGGGCGGCTACGGGTTCTGCAAGGAATATCCCGTGGAGCAGTACGCCCGGGATTGTAAGATCCTGTCCATCTGGGACGGCACGAATTATGTCCAGTCCATCGATCTTGTGGGAAGAAAGCTGTCCATGGACGGCGGCAGGGTCTTCAGGGAGTGGGTCCACGAGATCAGGAGCTTCATCGACCGATGCAGGGAAATCGGGGAACTTTCCGGCGACGCGGCGCTTCTGGAGAAAGCGGTCGGCGTGATCTCCCGGTTGAGCGGGCGTCTTGGCGAATACGTCAGGGAAGGCAAGAACGACCTGGTTCCCCTCCTGTCTACGCGGTTTCTCGACTGCTGCGGCGAGGTCGCCGTCTCGCATCTTCTCCTGGAACAGGCGGAGATTGCGATGCGCATGGAGGCCTCGACGGAATGCGGCGAGGCGGACCGCGATTTTTACGCCGGGAAGGTCGCCACGGCCCGTTACTATCTGCGAAATTACCTCCCCAATGTTTCAGGGAGGGAATCCTTTTTCGAAATCGAAGATCTGACCGCCGCAAACGTGCCCGAAGCCTTCTTCTAAGCTTCCGGTGCGGTCCGGTGGATAAGACTCCAGGTCGGCCGGGGGGTGCCGGTCGGGCGGATTTTCGTGTCAATAAGTGTCAATTATTGAACGGATGTCGAGATTCGAACAGGAAATCCCGGGACGAAAGGGAGTTGCCGTGTTCAAATCCGCCTGATTGCTGGATCTCGTGAGTTGCCATACGGCACGAAATATGCTCTATGAATTTCCTGTCACGGGAGTTCTCCCCATGCGAAGAATTCTGCCAAGGGGGGGGACGGAGGGACCGTCGACAGGGGCTGACACCATCGAAAGGGGGCTACTTCTTGGAACGACTGCCAAAAGAGAACTATCTTGCCATCTGGAACGGTCGGTGGGGCGCCGAGCGGAACCCGAAGAACTATCGACGCGATGACGACGGGGCCCATCCGGACAACGGGGAGGACGCCTACGAGTGGTGGTATTACGACGCCTCCTTCGACAACGGCTATCATGCGGTGGTCACCTTCCATTACAGGAACACCTTCCTGAGGCCCATGATTCCCACGGTTCAATTCATGATCTACAGGCCCGACGGCACCCAGGTGGCCCGTTATGAAGCCTGCGGCAACGACGAAATCAGCGCCGGAAGAGAATTCTGCGACGTGCGGATGGGAAGGAACTGGGTGAGGGACTGCGGGGACGGCTACGAACTGTTCATGGCCATCAAGGACGCTTCCGTCAGTCTCCGCTTTACGAACCGTGTGCCGGGATGGAAGGCCGCCACGGGATATCTTTACCGGGATGAGGCGTCGGGCCGGATATCGGGCTGGGTCGTCCCGGTGCCCCACGGGGAGGTGGAAGGCGAACTGCGGATCGGGGACGAGACGATTCCCGTGAAGGGGACGGGCTACCACGACCACAACTGGGGGAACTACCGTTTTCACGAGACCTTCCACAGCTGGTACTGGGGCCGGATTCACAACGAGTCCTGGACCCTCGTGTACGGCTGGGTCATTCCCCAGGACCCCACGGCCCCCGTCGTTTCTCCCCTGCTCATTGCCAGGAAAGGCGAAATCGTCCTTTCGACGAACATGCTCCGGGCGGAACTCGCGGATCCCGAGACGGACACGAGGACGGGAAAGCAGTACATGAAGTCGCTCCGGCTCGATTGCGACGCGAAAGGCGTCGTCCTGTCGCTCGACGTGCGGACGACCCGCACCATCGAGTTCATGAGGATGCCGAAGGCCCATCCCTGGGACCAGTACTACTATCGTTTTCTTGCGGATTATAACCTGAACCTGGAAGTCGACGGCGTGCCGTCATCAGCTTCCGGCGAGTTTCTCCACGAGTTGATGATCCTGTGACAACGCCGTGAAATGGAGGTGTATAGGGGCTTATTTTTATACTTGACATACAGTACAGTAGATGGTATGCATTCAATCATTTGATTGAATCATCTGGTTGAATCCAATTATTGAGAGCCTCGTCAGGCCATATGACGCACTCTTAAGGGGGGAATCCCGCATGAACGTTGCTTTTAAATCCTCCGATCAACAGTTCGGAAAAAAGTTCACCGTCGTTGCCTTGTCACTCCTTATGGCGGTCATCATTTTTTCCACCTACCTTCACCATTTCCGGCCGGACGTCCTCAAGGTACCGAGCAACACCGACGTCTCCACCTGGAAAATGACCCCGTTGGAGAAAACGTGGATTTACGACCGGATGACGGAAGGGGAGCGGGAGACGATCCGGAAGAACGGCGTTCCGGGTACCGATGCATTTCACCTTCTTCTCTATGAACTCCTGTCGCTGTTCGGCACGTGGATGTGCTTCATGCACGCGCGGAAGCACTACAGCCTCTGGATGGCGACGGCCTTTCTCGTGGGATCCTTCGTCTTTACAGGCGTTCAGGAAACGCTGATGATCCTGAGCGGCAGGTTCTGGATGGGGGGCGGCCTTCTGGACCCCAACGTGTGGGGGTCCTACTGGTTTCCCCAGGGGATCCTGTGGTTTCTGGAAACTCCCGTGTGGGTCTGCCTGTGCTGGTTCCTGATCGCTTACAGCTGCGTCACCGTCGCGGGCAAGGTCTTCCCCCGAGCCGGGCTGTGGAGCCGGGCGTTCGCAGGGGGGATGATCGCCATGGTGATCGACCTCTGGGAGGACCCGGTGCTCACGTCGCCGGAACACATGAAGTGGATCTGGGCGAAAGGGGATCATGTAGGCATCCTGGGCATCCCTCACGGGAATTTCATCGGGTGGTTCTTCCTCATCTTCGTCTTTGCCATTCTCTGGGAGAAGTACCTGCCTGTTTTCGAAAAACGGCTGGGGGGGTGGCTCGGCATGACGGCGTTCCTGGTGCTTCTCCTTTGCTCCAACGTCATCATCCTCACCATACTGATCACCTGGGGCGGGATCGCGAACCAGCTGTTCCCGCTGCCGGAGGGGCTCCATATCCCGCCCGCAAGCTGGGGCTGGTAAGCGGGTCTGAAGGAGGGACAGATGCAATCTCATTCTCTGTATGTTTCCGCCGATCCTTCGTTCGACAGAAAATTCGCTTTCATTACATACGGGCTTCTGATCCTGCTCATCGTGTTTTTCACTTACCTTCACCATGGCAGGCCGGACGTCCTCCAGGTTCCAGACAACGCCAATATTTCCGCCTGGAAGAACCCGTCCCTGGAGCAGACGAACATCTACGACAGGATGACCGGGACGGAACGGGCGCAGGTGAGGGAGAAGGGAGTCCCCGGCACCGGCATCCTTCCGGTCCTCTTCGATTCCCAGGGAGACCTGACCGCCTTCATCTTTGCGATCCTCTGCTTCATTCATGCTCGAAAGCATTACGGTTTCTGGATGGCTTCGTGCTTCCTCATCGGGTCCTTCGTGTTCACCGGGCTGCAGGAATCCATCGCCATTCTTCTGGGGAGGTTCACCGCCGGCCAGGCCTATGCCGCGGCCGAGCAGGTTACGCACGGCACGTACTTTTTCACGAAGGGAGTCCTGTGGTTCATCGAAACGCCGGTGGCCGTTTGCCTTTCGTGGTTCTGGATCGCCTACGCCTGCGTGTTCACGGCGGGCAAGGTCTTTCCGCGGATGGGGGTCCTCGGCAGGGCCACCATCGGCGGCCTCACGGCCATGATCATCGACCTGTGGCTCGACCCGGTCGCCACGTCCCCGGAATTCATGATGTGGCTGTGGGCGAAGGGCGACCTGATCCGGGTCCTGGGCATCAATCACAGCAATTTCGTCGGATGGTTCCTCCTGATCTTCCTCTTCGCCATCCTCTGGGAATGGATGCCTGCGCTGGTAAGAAAGTGGGGGCGCGCGAAGGCGACGATCGCGTTCTTCGGGATCGTGCTGCTCACCGACGTGGCCATGCTGATCTTCCTGGTCGTTTACAACACGTATTTCGTGAGAAACGTCCTGCATCTTTTCGGTGTGTCGGAACTTCAGATTCCCCCGGGTTGGTAGGAGGAGACCATGGAACATGAGATGAAATTCCCACCCCCGGCGATTCCGGGATACGACAACAAGTTCGTTCTGTGGGTTTCCGTCATCCTGATCATCGTGGTCCTGTATTCCACCTATCTGCACCATTTCAGGCCCCAGATCCTGAGGGTGCCTTCCAATACGGATGTTTCGACGTGGACGAATCCGAAGTTCGAGGAGACCTGCGTCTATGACCGCATGAGCGACGCGGAGCGGGCAAAGGTCCGCGCGGAGGGCGTTCCCGGAAACACCCTGGGCGATATCCTCTTTCTGGACATCTCGAGCATCCTCGTTGCCCTGCTCTGTTTCTTTCACGCCCGGAAGCACTACGGAAAATGGATGGCCTTCTGCTTCCTGATCGGTTCCTTCGTTTTCACGGGCCTTCAGGAATCCATGTGGATCCTCTACGGGAGGTTCACCGGAACCTCGGCCATGGTGGGTCTGGGAGAGCAGGTGTACGGGACGTACTGGTTCACGAAGGGGGGCCTGTGGTTTTTCGAGACCCCCGTGTCCATGTGCCTCGGATGGTTTTACGTCGCCTACGGGTGTGTCTGGATGGCCTCGAAAGCCCTGCCGAAATCCGGTCTCGTGAAGCGGGCGGTGCTGGGCGGGCTGCTGGCCATGACGGTCGACCTCTGGATGGATCCGGTGGCGACGTCGCCCGAACTGATGAGCTGGGTCTGGGCGACGGGCGACATCATTCGCATTTTCGGAATTCCCCAGACGAACTTCCTGGGGTGGTTTCTGCTGATCTTCGTGTTCGCCATCCTCTGGGAAACGCTCCCGCTGTGGGAAAAACGCCTGGGAAGGGCGAAGGCGACGGGGTATTTCTTCATCGTCGTCATCGCCGCGGACCTGGCCGTTCTTGCGTTTCAGTATCCCTGGTGCCGGGCTCTGAGAGGCATCCTGGTGGCGATGGGATTTCAGCATGGGCTGCAGATACCGCCCGGGTGGTAGTCCCGGGGGCGGCATAACGAATAAGGAGACAGACATGTGGCGTAAAATCTGGAAGCACAAAGTGGAATTCTATCCGTATTTCTCCATCTATCTTTTCTGGTTCGTCGGATCGTTCCTGAGTTCGCTTCGCGTGCAGAACAGGCCCGGGATCGTAACCCTCGGGCTCATCACGATCCCGTCCATCCTGCTGATCACGATCGCGTTCGTAAAGACATACAAAGAATTGCCCGCAGATTAAAAAAAACAGTCGTTTGAAAGGGGCGGGGGCTATGGCAAACGACGTAAGAAACCGTACGGGAAAAAACGCCACTGGTGGAGCGTTCATAACGTGGGCGTATGTCTTCCTGTACCTGATCATCGGAATATCGACCTATATCCACCACGTCCATCCCTGGATCCTTTCGGTTCCGGACAACAGGAACGTGGCGTCATGGCAGCATCCCGCGTTTGAGGAAACGGCCATCTACGACCGGATGACGGAAGAGGAGCGCCGGCAGGTCCTGAAAGAGGGCGTTCCCCAGGGAGGCGATCTCACGGCGCAGTTCGCCACGGATCTGTTCATGATCATCGTCTCCTGGTTCTGTTTCATTCACGCCCGCGCGAATTTCGGGTCCTGGATGGCTTCGTGCTTCTTCATCGGATCGTTCATTTTCACGGGTCTCGAGGAGAGCATCTGGATCCTGACCGGCCGTTATCTCGGCGGCCTGCTGGAACATAACCCGGGAGGCACCTTCTTCGGCACCTACTGGTTCTCGAAGGGCGGCTTCTGGTTCTTCGAGACCCCGCTGGTCGCCTGTCTCGGATGGTTCGCCATCGCCTACAGCTGCGTCTGGGTTGCGGGCAAGGTGTTTCCGCGGATGGGGTTGTGGGGCCGCGCCGTCGTGGGAGGGCTCATCGCCATGGGCACCGACCTGTGGGCCGACCCGGTGGCGACGTCGCCGGAACTGATGAACTGGGTGTGGGCGAAAGGGGACTTTTTCCTCTTCTTCGGAATTCCCTTCTACAATTTCATCGGCTGGTTTCTCCTGATCTTCCTGTTCGCCGTGATCTGGGAGAAATTGCCTGACATGGAAAGGAAATGGGGACGGACGGGCTCGTCGGCGCTTTTTCTCACGGTCTGCACGAGCGGGACGGTGCTCGTGGCCCTCTTCATTTACGTCGTCTGGTTTCTCGTGTCGGGCGGCATTCTACATCAATTCGGACTGGAAACGGTCGTGCAGATTCCAAAGGGGTGGTAGGCATGAAGTCGTGGAGAAGGTTCTGGAGGAATCGCATCGAGTTCTATCCCGCGTTCTCGATATTCATCTGGTATGCCGTGGGTTCGGTCCTGAGCTCGCTCAGGGTGCAGAACCGGCCGGGGATCGTCACGCTCGGGCTCATCACGATTCCCGTGGTCGTGGTGTTCATCATTGCCGTCCGGCGCGCCTGGCGGGAACTTCCCGCGGGATCATAGGAAAGCGCCCGACGGAATCGGACCCTGAGGCGGTCCGGATCGCTCTCTTGCACTTTTTTGGGAAATACCGGAGAAAGACGTTATGGCTGCAGCGTCTTTTTCCCATTGACCGCTGCGGGGAAACCCGCGGAATCATGACGGATCGGCCCGCCGATCCGACAGGAGGAGTTCATGACTGGACAGTCGATCGGAAAAGGTTCATTCAAGTACCTGCTGTTTCTCATCGTAATGAATGCCGCCGTTCTCCTTACCCTCTACACGGTCATCGACACGAACGCTCTGCTGGCCACTGAACATGGGAACAATCTTCTAAGAATCGGAGTCCTGCTGTTCGTCGTTGAACTCCTGGTATTCATCGGCTGGAGTTCGGTGCTGGTCTGCGGGTGGAAAACCAGCATGGCGGCCTTCGTCCTGACGTTTCTCATCGCCTTCACCGCCGAGGCCCTGGGAGTGAATACCGGCATCATCTTCGGCAACTACTATTACCCGGACATCCTGGGGCCCCAGGTCTTCGGCGTCCCCATTCTCGTCGCCCTGGCGTGGGAGCCGATCCTGTTCGCGTCCTTTTACATGACCGACATCCTCGTCCCGGTCAGGGCAAAGGACTCTTTCTGGAAGAAGATGCTCCTCTGGCTGGGACTGGCGGTCATCGGGGGCGTGGCGACGACGGCCTGGGACATGATGATGGATCCCTTCGCCGTGAGCAAGGGATGGTGGGTCTGGCGGGACGGCGGCCCCTATACTCCGTACATCGCGGGGGGCGTGCCGATCAGCAATTTTGTCGGATGGTTCATCACGGCGTTCGTCTGCCAACTGGTCTGCCGGCTCATCAAGATCCGCGGCCCCAGGACGAATCATTCCCCGTTCCTGACCCTGTACGGACCCGTCGGA
Source organism: Syntrophaceae bacterium UBA6252 (assembly GCA_002441265.1). Classification (GTDB taxonomy): domain Bacteria; phylum Desulfobacterota; class Syntrophia; order Syntrophales; family UBA6807; genus UBA6807. The sequence goes on along the minus strand of DJVQ01000013.1, from coordinate 24,112 downwards.
TTGTATTTCCTGCTTTTTCTCATGCTCTTCAGCGTTTCCGTCATCATCCTGAAGCGTCCCGATGTCGCCATGATCGGAACGATGTGCATGGGACCCTTTCTCGTGGTGGGCCTGCTCAGGATCCTCAACATGCACGAGAACATTCTTGCGGGCCTGGCATTCAGGGACAAAGGTGGCGTCATTCCGGACTCGTCCATGAAAGAGTCCGGACAGGAGGAATAGAAGAAACCCGGGATCGCATCCTTCCCCCAGGAAGCATCCGTGGCAGGGTGTGTTTCGGTTTATGAAGGATCATCGGGAAGTTTCATCCATACAGGAAACGATCATGGAGAAAAAAACGATGTCCCCGGAAAAGGAAGGGAACTTCGAACTGCTCGGAAAGGCGCTTGCCGAGATGGCCAAAAGCCCGGCGATGAACGAAATCGCCGCGGAGGCCATGAGGAACATCCTGTCCGGCTGGTCGGGGGACAGCTTCCTGAAACAGAAAATCGCCGACCGGATTGTCGCCATGGCGGGGGACCTGCAGGGCCCCCCCGTGGGGGATGCGGACATCTGGTCGGACGAGAAAACGATGCCCGCCCTGATCTCGGGTCTCTCGATGGCGACGAACGCCGTGACGGTCTGCCTCCTGAAGATGGAATCGGCCATGAGCCGGATGTCCCCCAGGGAGCAGCTCGACGTGATCCGCGGCGCCGTGGAACAGGTGGATTTCGGACAGATGGGCCGCCTGCTGACACAGGTCGCCAGGAACGTCTCCGCCCTGGAGGCGGAGGAACCGGCGGCGCTTGCCGTCATGCTGGAAAAACCCTTCGCTGAATTTCTCCGGAACACCGACTTCGGAGAACTCAAGGAAACGCTGGACCATTCGGCGGACGGCATCGTCGCGCTGGCCGGAATGGCGGGACAGACCCTGTGGGACTTCCCGGGAAAGCTGGCCTGCATCGAAATCATGAGCATGACCCTTACGAACATCGGCGTCAGGGCCGTGAGGGCAATGCTGAAACCGATGGAGAACGCCTCCCCCGAATCCATGGCCGATCTGATCTTCGCCGTCGTGGATTCCTTCGACGGCAGGCAGGCCGGCGCGGTCGTGAACGCCCTCGCGGAACTGCTGAGAAAGATCCACACGGGAAGCGTGATCCTCGGTGAAGGGGGAAAATCGGTCTTTCAGGCCGTCGTTGCGAACAAATGGAAGGAGATCCTCTCCGAACTCGATCCGGTCCTCATGCGGAAGGCCGCGATCGCCCTGGCACAGAACCGGGAAGCGGCGGTAGCCGCCAAAGCGGAGGCCGTCAGGGAGCATCCGGAAGCGTTCCTGGAGACCCTTTCCGCGTACTCGGCGCTGCGCAACCCCGCGCTTCGGGCCGCCGGCAGGCGGATGCGCCTCCTCGAGGACCTTCCCGAGGAAGAACTCGACGAGCGCGTTTCCGAGGGTCTCGCCGATCTGGACGTTCAGGAAATGGGAGAGATGATCAATTCCGTCGTCCGGCTCGCGAACCGGATCCGGGCCTCCCGGCCCGGCATCACCGCCCGGCACCTGGCGGCGCTTTCCGCCACCCTGGACGGGGAGGAAATCGGAAAGGCCGCGGACTGGATCGTCGGAGATGTCGCCGCGGGCCTGAAGCCCGTCATCCGCGGGGCGATGCCCGCCCTGCTGAGGGGACTCTCCGAGATCCTGACGCCCGATCCCGGGGAGGACAACTCCGAAATCGATGAAGCGCTGACCCTGCTGAAAAGCCGCATGACGAAGAAAGGAGGCCGGTGATGAGAGAGGAAATTCGAGAAGCCGTCACCGTTCTGGCCAACCGGTACGTCATGAAATGGAAAAGCGGGGGAGGCCGGATCGTCGGATATCCCTGTTCCTACATGCCCGTGGAAGTCATCGCCGCGGCGGGAATGCTTCCTTTCCGGCTGAGGGCCATGGAGGTCGTGTCGACTTCCATCGGGAGCAGTTACTACGGTCCCGTCGTGTGCAGTTTCCCGAAGTGCATCCTGCAGATCGCCGGGGAGCGGAAATACGCGTTTCTCGACGGCGCCGTCGTGTGCAACGGCTGCGACACGATGCGGAGACTCGATGACTGCTGGAGGAAGGCTAACGACGACATGCCCGGGATCCTTCCCTCCTATTTCGCGCATTTCGCGGTCCCCCACAAGGTGACGGACTACAGCGTCAAGTGGTTCGCCGGGGAAATCCGGAAACTTATCGACAGCCTTGAAAAGCATTTCAGCGTAACCGTCTCCGACGACAAGCTGAAAATGGCCATCGCGGAATACAACCGCAGCCGGACCCTCCTGGGTGACCTCGACGCCATGAGAAGCGGTCCCGACGCTTTCCTGTCGGGAACGGACGCCATGGCGATTTTCATCGCAGGCACGGCCATGCCGGCGGCCGATTTCAACGCCCTCCTGGAGGATGTCCTGGGCGGCCTGAAAAAGAAGAAAGACGCCCTTCCCGGCAGGAGACTTCTCCTCGTGGGAAGCGTCATCGACGACATCGACCTCTTCAAAACCATCGAGGAAGCCGGTGCGGTCATCGTGGCCGATACGGTATGTTTCGGGTCGAAGGACCGCACGGACCTGGTGCGTGAGGACGGCGACCCGGTGGCCGCCCTCGCCGAGAGATATCTCGGCTCCGTCAAGTGTCCCCGCATGTTCGGGGATTACAAGAGGAGGTTCGCCTTTCTGAAGGAATTGGCGGAGAAGACCGGGGCGGAAGGCGTCATTCTTCAGAACATCCGTTTCTGCGACCTTCACGGTTCGGAAAACGGAATCTTCGAGAGAGACCTCGAGGCGGCGGGAATCCCCTGTCTCCGGATGGAGCGGGAGTATGGACCCCTCGGAGACGAGGGACGGGTCCGGATGAGAATCGATGCACTTCTCGAAAGAATCGGCGCCGGCGGCGGCGGTTCGAGACGTGCCCTTTCGGCCGATCGAAGCCGCTGACGAGGTGCGACCATGAGAAACGAACTGACGGAATATAACTACGACTGGAGGTTCTGGAGCATCCTGGACAACGCGAGCAAGTTGTTCGATGCGACGGAGAAGGAATTCACATCCACCATGGCGTACACGCCCTCCTTTCGGGCGACCACGGGGAAACTCAGCACGACCGGCAAGGCCGGCCACAGGCTCGTGAAGGCGACGGCCCGATATTTCGAGAACATCCTGACCGCAAGAAGCCGGGGGAAGAAAATCGGCCTCATCACCTACAATTTCTCGCCGGCGGTCCTGTTCGCCTTCGACGTCGTGCCCTATTGCCTGGAGGGGATGTCGGCGTTCTACGCCGCCGCCTGGAACAGGGGCATTTACGAAAGCCTCGATTACTGCTGCGAGGTCGGCTTTACGGAGACCTCCTGCTCGGGGCAGCGGGTCGCCCTGGGGCCGGTCCTGGCCGGACTCGCGGAGCGGCCGGATTTCATCGTCTGCAGCACCCCCGGGGTCTGCGACTCCAACGCGAACGCCTTCGCCTTCGCGTCGGCGTACCTGGACGTGCCCTTCTGCCAGCTCAACTACCCGCCGACGCTGACGGACGAGCGGGCCGTGGAGTACCACCGGGCGGACTTCCGGAACATGCTTTCCTTCCTGGAGGAACAGACGGGAAAGAAAGTCGACGTGGACAAGATGCGGGAAGTCTGCGAGGAAATCATCAAGCAGGACGAAATCATCTGCGAGATCCAGGACTATCAGAGACTGGTTCCCTGCCCCGTGCCGGGGATTTTCAACCTCTTCATCTACGACATCAAGGTCCTCTTCAGCGGGATCAAGGACGGGACGGATATCCTGGAGGCCATGCTGGAGATCGTGAAGGACAACGCCGAAAGAGGCGTGGCCGGAGACGGGGTGGAGCGGCTGAGAGGGTTTTTCTACTACATCGACCACTACTGCATCCAGATGAAATACTGGAGATGGCTTGAGAAGAACGGAATCAGCCACATCGGGACGATGATGACGGATTTCTGGCAGGCCAACGCTCCTTACGCCCGCGGCCGGGAGGAGGAAGGGTACAGGATGGATCTCTCCTCCCTGGATTCCATGATCGATTCGCTGGCCGCCCAGTCCTCCCGCATGCCCATGGTCAAGCAGATCCGGGGGCCCTACGACGCCCCGCACATGTGGCTGGACGACACCGTCGGCGTTGCCAACCTGATGAAGGCGGATTTCCTCGCCTTCATGGGCACCATGGGCTGCCGCAACACCTGGAGCATGGTGAAGCTGATCACAAGGGACATGGAGAAACTGGGATATCCCGCGCTCATCCTCTACGCGGATTCCTTCGACAACCGGATCGAACCGGTGGATACGTTCCTTGGAAAGATCGACGAGTTCCTGCGGGTGCGGGACATTCGGGGATGGAAAGGAGCTGTCTGGAAATGATCGTCGCGGGATGTGATGTTGGATCGTTGACAGCGAAGGCCGTGATCCTGGGAGACGACAGGGTCCTGGCGGTGCGGATCGGGAAAGTGAAATCCAGGCCGGAAATCTCGGCCAGGGAGATCATGGAGGAAGCGTTGAAGGACGCGGGCCTCCAGATGAAGGATATCGAATGCAGCATCGGGACGGGATACGGGGGGAAGCAGGTTCCCTTCGCCGGGGACACCGTCTCCGAAATCGCGTGCCACGCCAGGGGGGCCCTGTGGCTTCTCCCCTCGGTCAGGACCGTCATCGACATCGGCGGGCAGGACTGCAAGGTCATGAAGCTCGACCGGGACGGCAGGATCGTCAAGTTCGCCACGAACGACAAATGCGCCGCCGGAACGGGCCGGTTCATGGAGGTCATGGCGAGGGTCCTGAACGTGGGCCTCGATGAACTGGGGGATCTTTCCGGGCGGGCGAAAAAACAGCTGAACCTCGCTTCGACGTGCACCGTGTGGGCCCAGGCGGAGGTCATTCAGAAGATCAACGAGGGCGAGCGCGTGGAGGACATCGGTTGCGCCGTCAACAATGCCATGGCGAACCGCATCGTGATCCTTGCGAACACGGTGGGCGTGGAGAACGACGTCTGCATGACCGGGGGTGTCAGCAAGAACAAGGGGGTCGTGAAGGGCCTCGAAAGGCTGCTGGACATCCGGGTGAAGAAACTCCGGTTCGACCCGCAGGCCGTGGGAGCGCTGGGGGCCGCCGTCATCGCCGGCGAAAGACGGAAAGGGGGCGGTGAACAATGATCGTTGCAGGCTGCGATATAGGATCCCTCACCGCGAAGGCGGTGATTTTCAAGGACGGTGAAATGATATCGAGCCACCTCATGAAAGTCCGGTCCAGGCCGGACGAGGCGGCCGTGGAAGTGATGAACGAGGCCCTTTCCAAGGTGAATCTCGCCCTCAAGGACGTTGCGTACAGCGTCGGGACGGGTTACGGGCGGAAAAGGATCCCCTTCGCCGACGAAACCTTTTCGGAAATCGTCTGTCACGGAAAGGGCGCCCACTGGGTCCTGCCCTCGGTCAGGACCGTCATCGACGTCGGCGGGCAGGACGCAAAGGCGATCCGGCTGGATGCCGGCGGCAGCGTGGTGAAGTACGAGTACAACGACAAATGCGCCTCCGGCACGGGCCGGTTTCTGGAAATCATGGCGGACGCCCTGGAGATCGAACTGGAGGAGATGGGGGACCTCTCGCTCCAGTCCGACGCGCCGGTACGGATCTCCAGCCAGTGCGTGGTGTTCGCCGAGACGGAGGTGATTTCCCTCGTCAACGGCGGGAAGGAAATCCGGGACGTCGTGAGCGGGCTTCACAAGGCGATGGCGGGCCGGATCGCGTCCCTCGTCAGGGGAATCGGCATGCTGGAAAAGGAAGTCATGATGGCGGGCGGGGTGGCCAAGAACAAGGGCATCCGTTCCGCCATGGAGGAAGTTCTCGGCGTGGAGCTGGCGGAGGTGAAATGCGACCCCCAGCTCAACGGGGCCATCGGCGCCGCGCTTCTTGCCGGAGAAGCGGCGGGAAAGAAGTAGCCGGGGAAAGAAGAATCGTCATGGGTATGTTCGAGGAGGTTCTTCACGACGTCAGGGAATTCGTGAAGGCCTTTCCAGATGAAGGGAAAAGGGAGTTCCAAAGCCGGGACATCCCGGACCGCTGGCCGTCCGGCGGTAACGGGAACCTGGTCCTGGCGGCCGATACCGGTGTCGAGCTTGGGAGCCCCCGGGAAGAATCGGTGTCTTTCGCCCTGTGGTCCGAGTCCGACCATGCGGTACGGGACGGCGCCATCACGCTGATCGGTCCGGACCTGGGCGAACCCGGAGGCAGAGACCTCCCGTACGGCAAGGTGGTCATGGTCGCCGGTGGGGGATTCGACGGGAAGAACGACTACGACCGTTACCGGGAACTTGAGAGGGCCCGGTACGACGTGGATCTCGAGGGATACATGATCCGGGCCGCGTCCCTGTACCAGAGGGAATGGATCCGCATCAGCCGGAAGGCCCTTCAAAAGGGCCTGACCTTCCGGACGCTCGGAGGGGCGCTGATCGGCCGCCTGAAGAAGATCGAATACGTCCGTAAAGCCGAGGTGCTGTTCATCACCTCGTCCAAGGAAGACGTCCGGAGGCTGAAGGCGATCGCCGGGAAGGCGGCCATGCTGGTCGGGGCGATGTCGAAAATTTTCGAGGAACCGCAGATGGACTGCGATGAATGCGAATACCGGCCCGTGTGCGACGAGGTCACCGCATTGAAGAAGATGCGGGAAAGCCTCGGGAAGGAGCGGAGAAAGAGATGAAGAACGACGGCAAAACGAGGCGGATCGCCGTGTGCGGCAAAGGCGGGGTGGGGAAGACCTCCCTGACGGCGCTCATGCTAAAACACCTCTCCGGAAGGAAGGACCTGAAGATCCTCGCCGTGGACGCCGACCCGGCCGTCGGGCTCGCCTCGGTGCTCGACGTGAACGTGAAGAAGACGGTCAACGACCTGAGGAACGAGATTATCGAGAAGTCGCGGGACAGGGAGAAAATCGCAAGGCAGGAACTTGCGGAAGCGGTCGATTACAAGCTGTTCGACGCGCTGACGGAAGGGAACAACTTTGCCTTCCTCGCCATCGGGAGGCCGGAAAGCGAGGGGTGCTACTGCCGGGTGAACGACCTTTTGAAGGAGATCATCGAGTCGCTGTCGGCGGACTTCGACGTCGTCCTCATCGACGGGGAGGCGGGGATCGAGCAGGTCAACCGGCGGGTCATGAAGGAAGTGGACGACCTCGTCCTCGTTTCCGATCCGTCGGCCAAGGGCGTACGGGTCGCGGAGGCCCTCTGGAATCTTGTCCGGGAACAGAACGCCGTGGCCTGCAGCCGGGCGGGTCTCGTGCTGAACCGGGTCCGCGACGGCGAAGAGGCAAAAGGGGTCATGGAAAGAACGTCCCTGGAACTCTTCGGGTGGGTTCCCGAGGATGAGCGGCTCCGCCGGCAGGACGTCGAGGGAAAGTCCTTCCTGGATCTTCCCGACGACGTTCCCGCGAACGCGGCCGTTGCGGGAATCATGAGGAAACTTGGATTCTGAAAGGGCTCCGTCAGGGCCCATGACTTTGACAAAACGGGATGCTCCCGATTGGATAACAAGGAGACACCATGCGCAACGTGAAGAAGATGAAAGCGGACGTCGTCGTCGTCGGGTCCGGCCCGGGCGGTTCCACGGTAGCCAGGGATCTGACGCTCAAGGGGAAGAAAGTGATCCTGGTCGAATGGGGGAAAGACAACAAGCCCACCGGAACGATGATTGCGGCAAGCAAGTACATGGGCGGGCTGAGCGGCTTCGGCAAGGGCATGATGATAACCCCCGAGTTCGTAATGATGATCCGCTGCATCACCCTCGGCGGAACGACGCTCATGTATCTCGGGAGCGCCTTCGACCCCCCCTATGACACCTTCGCGAAGTACGGCATCGACCTGGACCCGGAGGAGACGGCAGGGATCAAGCGGGAGCTGAAGATTCAGCCTTTCCCCGACGAGTTTTTCGGCGACGGCGCCAAGGCCATCATGGCGTCCGCCCGGGATCTCGGGTACGACTGGAACAAGCTGAACAAGTTCGTGGACCCGGCCAAGGGCAAGCCGACCGTCAAGGAATTCTATTTCGGCTGCAAGAGCGGGGCGAAGTGGCAGGCCCGTGACTGGGCCCTGGAGGCGGTGCGGAAGGGGGCCGTCCTCCTGACGGGCACCTTCTGCGACGAGGTGATCGTCGAGAACAAGGTCGCGACGGGCATCCGGGCCACCGGGCCCGGCGGGCAGCCGTACGAGATCAGCGCCGACAAGGTGGTCGTCTCGTCGGGAGGCGTGGGCTCCCCGACGATCCTCCAGCGGTCGGGCATTTATGATGCGGGGAAGAAATTCTTCTTCGATCCCTTCGTCATCACATACGGCTACCTGGACCGCCGGCTTCCCGAGGAGATTCCCATGGCCGGGGGCGTTCATCTCAAGAGTGACGGTCTTTTCATCACCGACATGTCCACTCCCTGGTCCATGTACGCGTATTACGCCGCCTCCAAGATGAAACTGCTGAGGATGTTCAAGACCCGCGGGCTCGTCAGTCTCATGACCAAGGTGAGCGACGATCTCGACGGGTTGATCAGTGTCACCGGGGGGATCACGAAACCCCTCACGTTCAACGACAAGCACAAACTCAACATGGGAAGGGCGATTTCGAGAAAGATCCTCATGAACGCGGGCGCAAAGGACATCTGGTACAGCCTGAACGCCGCCGCCCATCCCGGGGGAACCTGCCGGATCGGCGACATCGTGAATTCCGATCTGGAGACGCAGTTCAAAAACCTGTTCGTCGTGGACGGCAGTGTCATCCCGGAACCCTGGGGCCTTCCCCCGGTTCTGACGATCATCAGCCTGGCCCGGCGTTTGTCCAAGCATCTGGCGGCTTCGTGAGAAGTCCGGATTCGGGCGTATCGCCTCCGGAGTGTCACATCGCCGTCCCCGGAAATGTTTCGAGACCTGTTGCGAGGTCATCATGCGTCTGATGCCCTGAGTCAAACGGATTCGGGAGGAAAAGAGGAGAACTTCGATGACGAAAAATTATAAATGCTGGCCCGACGGCTGGCCGAAAACGCTGAATTATCCGGAAATGCCCGTCTACGGGTTTCTGGACCAGACCGCGGCCCGGGTGCCTGACCGGATCGCCGTCATTTTCGGAGGAATGGAACTGACCTACGGCGAACTCAGGGAACTGAGCAACCGGTTCGCGGCCGCACTCCAGTCCCTCGGCGTGTCGAAAGGGGACCGGGTGGCCGTCTACCTGCCCAACGCGCCCCAGTTCGCGGTGGCATACTACGGTCTTCTGAAGGCCGGCGGGGTGTTCACCCCGGTGAGCCCCCTCCTGTCGGCGGAGGAGGTAAAGAAACAGCTTTGCGACTCGGGTGCCGAAACGCTCGTCGTTCTCGACCTGCTTTACCCGAATGTCATGGACATTCTTTCGTCCACGCCCGTCACACGGGTGATCACCACGAGCATCGCCGACTGCTACAGCGCCGTGATCTCCGCGCTGAAGCCCCTGGGGAAATTCGAACTCCCGGGAACCCTGGACATGGCGGCCCTTCTGAAGGAGCACGAGCCCCTGGCGGAGCCGGTCGCCATCGATGCCGCAAAGGACCTCGCCCACATCGCCTACACGGGGGGAACGACGGGCGTTTCGAAAGGGGTGATGCTGACCCACCGCTCGGTCGTCGCCAGCGTCCTCCAGTTCGCCTGCTGGATGGGGGGCACCTCGGTGGAATTTGCGGACGACATCCTTCGCTTCCGGTATCCCGGGGACATCGATCCCGCCAAGGACAGGCTCCTCGTCCTGGACAAGGAAACGGCCCTGGTGGTGGTCCCCTGGTTCCACTCCATGGGAACCATCGCCTACCTGAACGGCAACGTGGTTTCAGGGATCACCATGGTCCTCTATCCCCGGTTCGATGCGAGGGAGTACGTCGGCGGCGTGGAGAAATACCGGGCCACCGTCCTGGGGGGCGCTCCCCAGCTCTTCGTGCCCATCGTCAATCTTCCCAACTTTCATTCGTACGATCTGTCCGGCGTCCGGGTCGTCGGGTCGGGTTCGGCGCCGCTGCCCGTCGTCATCCTGGAAGAGATGCTCAATGCCATTTCGGGGGTTGTGTGCGAAGCGTACGGCCTGAGCGAGTGCACCCTCGCCGCGACCATGAATCCGCCTTTCCGTTCCGGCATCAAGGTGGGCTCGGTGGGGCTTCCGCTTTTCGACACCGAATGCAAGGTGGTGGACGTGTCCACCGGTGAGGATCTCCCGGCGGGCATGGAGGGGGAGATCTGCATCCGCGGCCCCCAGGTCATGCTCGGCTACTGGCAGAAACCGGAGGAATCGGAGGGGGTCCTCGAGAACGGCTGGCTTCACACGGGGGATATCGGCAGGGAGGATGAGGACGGGTATTTCTTCATCACCGACCGGAAAAAGGACATGATCATCTACAAGGGCTACAACGTCTATCCCAGGGAAGTCGAAGAGATCCTCCACAGACATCCGGCGGTGTGCCAGTGCGCCGTCGTCGGAAAGCCCGACCCGAAGGGGGGCGAGGTGCCGGTGGCGTTCGTGGAGCTGAAAGAGGGGCAAACGGCCGACGCCGCGGAGGTCATGGACTTCGTGAACAAGCAGATGGCCTATTACAAGAAGGTCCGCGAGGTGATCTTCCTCGAACAGATTCCCATGAGCGGCATCGGAAAAATCCTGAAGAAGGATCTGAGGAAAATGCTGGAAGAAATGGCGTGACGGCTTCGTAAAAAGTCCATATGCCGCGTTGCCCTTCTTCCCTCGTCCCTGCGGCGTACCAATAGTACGCCTCGGTCCTCGGGATTCGNNTTTGCCGTTCGAAAAAGTGTTGCTTTGATTGTCTACGCGTTCGCCGGGCGTGACCCCTGCCGGTAACGGGCCGCACCGATCAAACGAAAGGAGAGTCCGGACATGGACATGGAATTCCTGAAAGCTTCCCTCATAGAAACGATTCCCTGGGTGAAGATGAGCGACATCCGGGTCGACGTTTTCGAAAAACGCCGGGTCAGGCTGTCGGTTCCCGTAAGGGAGAAGCATCTCAACCACGTGGGGATCGTCTATGCGGGGACGCATTTCATGCTGATGGAGGTGGCGGGCGCCGCCCTGTTTGTGACGACCTACGGGATCGAACGGTTCATCCCGATCAACAAGGGGATGTCGATCCGCTATCTGAAACCCTCCTCCACGGATCTGACCTGCGAGCTGACCCTGACCGAGGAGGAGGCCGCCGCCCGGATCCGGCCCGTCGAGGAAAAGGGCAGGGGGGACTGGATCCTGGACATGGCCGTGACGGATGAAACGGGAAACACGGTATCGACGTCGCAGTGCAACTACTACCTCATCTCGACAGAGGGCGGGTTGACGGCGCGGTGAGGAGAAGCGACATGGGGAAGACGGTCTCGATTTACGGTGCGGGCCTTGCCGGGCTGGTGGCGGGGATCCATCTCGCCAGGAGCGGGTTCAAGGCGGTTGTGTACGACAGGGAGGACGGCATCGGCGGATCGAAGCAGATCCATCCGTCGATCCATACGACGCCGCTGCAGCCGGAGGAAACCTGGGACTATATCGGAATGGACCTGTCCTCCTGCTTCAAGAGGACGGACAAGTATCCGGATTTCTGGTACAACACGAAACGGCTCACCCTGCCTCCCTATGTGAAGAACAATACCGCATGGAACGCCGAAAGGGGCGCCCAGGAAGGATCGCTCGACAGGAAACTGTACGAGATCGCCCTGCGCGAGGGCGTCGAGTTCATCTTCAACAGGAACCTGACCCTGGACGAACTCAGGGCGGCCCCGGCGGGAAGCATCATCGCGACGGGCCTGTACCGGGAGATCTACGACCTCGTGGGTGTGAAGTGCGGGACGACTTACGGATACATGGCCTCGGCGCCCTGTCATCCCGGGGAGTCGACGGGCGCCCTCTACATGGGCGACTACAGCGTGGATTACGGCTACTCGGCGTCGATGAACGGCCTCATGTACGTTCTCCTTTTCTCGCGGACTCCCCTGAAGAAGAAAAAGATCGAGGAATTCAAGGAAGTCCTCAAGAAAACGGAGCATCTTTCATTCGACAACTGGCATTCCTTCAACGGATTCTTCCCCCGGGAAACGAAGCTCCACTGGGAGGACAAGATCCTTGCCGGTACCCTGAGCGGGATGATCGAGCCCTTCTGGGGCTACGGGGTCGTCGGGGCGCTTCTGTCGGGAAAGGTGGCGGGCCTGCTTCATACGGACCCCGAAAGGGCGGAAAAGGATTTCCGGAAGTTCACGGCGGGCTTCAAGGCGAAACTGGCCAGGAAGGAAAAGATGGACAAGCTTCCCTTCAGCAAGATGTTCCTGCGGCTGTCCATATTGAAGGCCCGCTACGACTGCTGGAGGAACCCGGCGTTGAAAAACGCCGTTCGGGAGCCCGTGAGGTGGTTTTAAAGGACGGTCCTGCCGGTCGGATGGGTGGGGGGATGAACGGCAAGTATAATATTTTCGTTGACAATTTTGATTTTTTGTTGGAAGGTATCCATCAATTGATTGAATCTTGTTGTCGAATAACGCGATTGACCCACATTTTAGGCGGATTATAACCACAGGGGAACCATTTTTTCAATACCGAAAAACGGGGGCCGGCATTTCGGCGCCAAGGAGTGAAAGATGCGTGCCTTATTGAGACGGATGTTGCGGGAAAAGGCGGCCGGAAAGGCGCTGTTGTTGCTGCTTCCCTTTTTCCTTCTGCTTTGCGGCGGCACCGCCGCGGGCGAGGATCAGCCGGCGCCGGAAGCCTGCGGTCCGGCAGTGCTCGCTTTCGATAGATTGTTCGATGTTTACCTGTGCGAGGACGGAAATGCCTGGGCGGTGGAATACGGCGGAAAGATCATCCATTCCGGAAATTACGGCCGGGACTGGGAAGCGCAGAAAAGCGGGACGGCGGTAAGCCTCTTTTCCGTTTTCTTCACCGATTCGCGGAAGGGATGGATCACGGGGGAACTGGGGACGGTTCTCCACACGTGCAACGGCGGCCGGGACTGGGTCCCCCAGAGCAGCGGGATTTCGGACAGGCACCTCCTGAAGAGCTTTTTCATCGGTGCCAGGGGATGGGCCGTGGGGACGCAGGGTACGATCATCACCACCGCCGACGAGGGCGTGACGTGGCGAAAGCTTCCCTATGCGGAGGACGTCACCCTCAATGACGTTTATTTCGTCAACGAACGGGAGGGCTGGGTCGCCGGAGAGTTCTGCACCGTTCTTCACACGTCGGACGGCGGGGAGACCTGGACGACGCAGCACAGGACGGAGGCGGGAAACCTCTTCGGCATCTGCTTCACCGACGGGTCGACGGGAACGGCCGTCGGGACGGAAGGAGTGATCCTGAGAACAACGAACGGCGGTAAAGCGTGGACAAGCGCCGAAAACAAGCTGCCCAGAAAGAAAACGCTCCTCAAGGTAGCCTGCTTCAACCCGTCGAGCGGCATGGCCGTCGGGTTGAACGGTTGCATTCTTCGCACCGATGACGGCGGGGCGACGTGGGATGCGGCCCCGGATCTCGCATATTACTGCTGGTTTTGCGGAATATCCCTGCGCGCGGACGGACACGGCCTGATCGTCGGGAACAGTGGGACGATTCTGGTCACGGAGGATGGAGGAAAGAAATGGCAATAATAGGGCGGATCATCGGCTTCATTCTGACGCTGTTCGGGCGCAGGAAAACAAAAAAGGAAATCATCAAGGCGGAGAGGCTGCTCGACGACCCTCTTTCCATCATCGACCCGAAAGACAAATTTCAGCACTACCTGGACCGGAAGATCATCGGGTTCGTGATGCGTTTCCGGCCGTTCGTGCTCGGTTGCCTTTTCCTCCTGACCGTTTTCTTCATATTCGGCATCGCCCGGATGGATTTCTTCACCCAGTTCATGGATCTTTTTCCATACAAGCACCAGCATGTGGTCATCCATAAGAAATTCATGAACAATTTCGGAGGGGCCCACGTCGCGACGGTCGTCCTCGAAGTCAAGAACGGGAATGTCTTCAACAAGGAGACCCTTGAAAAGATTTCCCGCATTCAGGAAGCGATCAACCTCATCCCGGGCGTGAACCCCTTCCAGATATTCTCCCTTGCGAGCCCCCGCGTTCAGGACGTCAGGGAAATCCCCGGGGGGTTCGCCATGGAACGGCTCATGCCGGAGATTCCGGCGACGCCCGAGGAAATGGAAGCGTTCCGTGAGAAGGTGTTTTCCAATGCCGTTTTCGGCAACCTGATTTCCAGGGATTGCAAGGCGCTCAGTGTTTCCGCGACGTTCATCGAGGAAAGAATCGATTTCGAGGATCTCTACAACCACTTCATGGCCATCAAGAAGGCAGAAGAGGATCAGAACCATCGCATCTATCTCACCGGCGAACCTATTCTCTATGGATGGATCTATCATTACGTTCCCAAAATGACGCTCATCTTCGTGATCAGCACGGTTCTGATCATTCTTCTGCTGTATTTCTACATCGGGCGCCAGCCCTACTGGTGGATCCCCCTGGTGTGCGCCGCCATCAGCGCAATCTGGGGGCTGGGATTCGCGTCCTATCTCGGTTACCAGTTCGACCCGCTGATCATCGTCATCCCGTTCCTCCTCTCGGCGCGGGTGATGAGTCACGGCGTGCAGTGGATCAACCGGTTCACCGAGGAATACAAGGGACCGGAAACCTTCAAGCAGGTCTGCGCCAAGGTGGGCGAATCGCTCTTCAATCCCGCCCTCATCGGGATCATGACGGGCGCGGCGGGGGTCCTGATCGTCGCCTTCATCCCCATCCCGACGCTGAAGCACCTGGCGTTCATCGGGTCCTTCTGGGACATGACGGCCATCTTCACCGTCGTCATCTTTCTGCCCGCCGCCGTGTCCTGTCTGCCTGCCCCCAAGCGGGTCAACGGCGAACTGCGGCACCGGCCGTCCATTACAAAAATGATGGTGGCCATGGCGCGGTTCGGGCTGGGCCGGGGCAAGGCGCCGTTGATTATTCTTGCGATCATCCTGTTCGTCATCGGCACCTACGGGCTTGTCACCGTCAAGATCGGGGACGCCAATCCCGGCTCTCCCATCCTCTGGCCCGATTCCGAATACAACCGGAGCGTCGAAGCCATCGGGAAACGGTTTCCCGGCGTCGACCAGATGTATATCGTCGTCGCGGCGAAGAAATACGGCGCCCTTCTCATGCCCGACACCCTTCGCCAGATGGAGAACCTGCAGAACGATCTCATGTCGAAGGGACTGGTTCCGTTCGGAACGTCCTCGGCGGATTTTGTGAAGAGCTTCAACAGCCTTCTTCACGGGAACGACCCGAAGTTCGGGATCATCCCCACGACCATCAACGATATCGTCATGCTCTTCGCCGTGTACCAGATGGGGACGGCCCCCGAGGACATGGACAAATGGATGGACTACACGTGGTGGAACGGGAACGTCCGCCTGTTTCTCCCCGACCATAAGAGCGAGACCCTGGAAAACGTCATCGATGGCGTCTACGCATTCAAGAGCGATCCGAAAAATGTGAGCGAACTCATCGAGTTCCAGCCCGCCGGCGGGCTCGGCGGAATCCTGTACGCGGCCAACGAACTCCTGAAGAAGGCCCACTACCCGCTTCTGTTCGGGATCCTGGGCTTCACGTTCCTGTGCTGTGCCATCATCTACCGGTCCATCAGCGCGGGATTCATTTTCACGGTATCGCTCATACAGGCCAACTTCCTCGCCTTCTTCTACATGTCGTGGTCGGGGATCGGCCTCGACATCAATACGATTCCCGTCGTGTGTCTCGGGGTCGGCCTGGGCGTCGATTACGGCCTGTACATCGTGAGCCGCATCCGGGAACTGATCGTTTCGGGAATGGACTGGGAAGAAGCGATCGTCGAGGGGGTGAAGACGACGGGGAGATCCGTCTTCTACCAGGCGACGATGATGAGCTTGAGTGTCTTTTTCTGGTGGTTTTCACCGCTCCGGTTTCAGGCGGACACGGGTTTCCTTCTCGCGATCCTGATGATGGTGAACATGCTCATGGGCGTTCTCCTGCTGCCGACGGTGCTGATCCTGTTGAAACCTGCATTTATATCGAGAGGGGCAAAAAGGAAGAAGAAGGAGGTGGGGGAAAAGCCATTAAAGGAATCCTATGCGTGATGTCCAAGGGGGTTTTTGAGAGGTGTTCGTAAACAAACAGAAACGATAGGAAAGGGGGATCATGTGCGCAGGTTAAGGTCAACAGCCATTTGCAGCCTTTGTTTTTGCCTGCTGGCCCTCGGATGGATTCTGGTGGGTTTCCCGGGTCCGTCCTTCGCGGTGCAGTTGAGCGAAAACACGGAGCTTTCCGGATTCCTGAGAAACAACACGGGGATATTCACCGGGAATCAGGATTTCACGGAGAACAACGACAAGCTGGCCACGTGCCGGAACTGGGTGCGGCTGAAGCTCGACACGACGCTGGATCCGGCGTTCAGCTTCCGTCTCGTGACCCAGGGGATCTATGAGCCGAAATACCGCATCGAAGAAGGCAGCACGGCCAACTGGAACGAATATGACGAACTGGACGTCCGGGAAGTGTTCTTCACCTGGAAGCCGACGTCGTCCAACATCATCCGCGTTGGAAGGCAGATCGTGACGTGGGGCGAGTCCCTTGCGTTTCGGGTCGGGGACGTCATCAACCCCCAGGACGCGCGTTTCGCCTTCAGCTTCGCCAATCTCGAAGACACGAGAATTCCCCAGTGGATGGCCCGGGGCGTGCATCATCTGACCGGGATCCGGAGTTCCTTCGAGTGGATCGTGAATCCGCCGATCACGCAGGATAAATATCGCGTGGATACGATTTTTGCGGAACCGACGTCGGCGTATGCGACGACGACCGGCTGGAAGCCGGGATGGAGGTTCGCGATTTATCCCGAAACACGGCTCGAGTACCCGTACTCGGTGACCCCGAGCGGATACGCCGACGGCGTGATCGTCGGTCCGTCCCTTGCGAGATCGTTCGCCTATTACAATCCGCTGCCGTTCATCCCGGGATTTCCGGCGGGGTATTATCCCGTGGACATTCCCAGCCTGACATACAAGTATCCCGAAAACAATGATGTTCGTTACGGGTTCCGCACCTCTACCACCATGAGCGGATACAATTTCGGCGTTTTCTTCTGGCACACGCAGGAGTATACGCCTCTCCTCGAACGTTCCACAACCACCCACGGCACGACCGATCTCGGTCTCGCCATCCTGGGTGTGCCCGGTCTGTGGGTCGTTCCCAACCGGGAATACTACGCCATCTTCCCGGACGTGAACATTCTCGGCGCATACGTGAACAAGGAGATGCCCCTGGGCGTGCTGAGGGGTGAATTCACCTACAGACCGAGAAGATCCTACAACACGCTGGACCCGTCCGACGAGGACGCACTTGTCAAGAGGGACAACATCCAGTATCTGATCGCATGGGACATCCAGACCATGTGTAGGCCGCTCACGGAAACGGGCACGGTGGACATCAACCTGGAGTATCATGGAAGCTGGGTTCTGGGCGATACGGACTACCTCAATGTGGCGGGATACCTGACGCCGATCCGGCGGGAGGATCACGAGTTCCTCCTGAACCTCGGCACGAGCTTCGACTACAACAGGTACTCCGTGGGGATCACCGTCATCTACAACACGCAGGACCACGGCGCCGTGATGCCGAGTGTGAAATTCGTACCCGACTTCATGAACAAGGCCTTCAGTTTCGAGCTTAAATACATCAACATATTCGGCGATTCCGATTACGAGGGCCTGGGTCTGTTCAGACAGAAGGACATGGTCGTTCTGACCTCGCAATGGTCGTTCTGAGAGTATGGAAAAGGAGAGACAGATGCAGCGAAAAAGAAAATCAAGGGTCCTGATGCAGGTCGCCATGGTCGTGCTGCTGCTGCTCGGGTTCGTCGCGCTCGCACCGGCGGGAGAGGTCCAGCCGGGCGATGTGATCGACAAGAGCAACGCGGACAAGGCAAAGGATTACTTTCCCCCCCACTTCATGAGGTGGATCACCGACGGGTGGGAGCTTGAATCCCCCGTCACCGTCCATGTGGTCGCCCCCGTCCCGAATCCTCCGCCGAAAAACTACATGGAAGAAAGCAAAAAGAACGCCACCCGCGTTACATTGCTGCCCGACGGCAGGCTGGAGGGCTACGTGGCGGGTCTTCCCTTCCCCGATCCCCAGGAACCGAACAAGGCCCTGAAGATCATGTGGAACAGCTACTACCGCTGGAGGGGCGACGATTTCACCTATCCGGGAGGATTTCTGGTCCCGGGGAAACGGAAAAACGGTCAGCTCTCCATCGGCAAGGCGGACATCCATTTCCTTCGCTTCACGGGAAGGACCGATGTCGATCCCAAACCGGAAATCGCGAACCCCCACGGGCTCGAGTGGGCCATGACGCTCGATTCCCTGTCTCCGCCGGAATGGAAGGGGATGGTGACGCTGATCTGGCGCTACACCGATCCGACGAAACCGGACGACATGTGGACGTATCTTCCCACGATGAGAAGAACCCTGAGAATGATTTCCAGGGAACGGTCCAACCCCGTCAGGGGAACCACGTCGACCTGGGACGACTACTACGGCTTCGACGGCAAGCTCATGGAGTTCGATTACAAGCTGCTGGGCGAGCAGAAGATTCTCGCCATCATGAACCAGAGCACGCTTGACGTGGACGGACACCACCCGATTCTTTCGGACAACTACGAAATCCGCGACGCCTACCTCGTGGAGATCACGCCGAAAGACCCCCGCTATCCGGAGAAGTTCCGGCATGTGTGGGTCATCAAGGAGTCCTACTGGGTGGTGTACTCGGAAACCTTTGACAAGAACGGTCAGTTCTGGAAAGGCTGCATGAACACCTTCCATCGGTTCGATCTGCCGGATGGGGATCACGGGCCGTTCAACACGGGGAACTCGATCACCGATTTCAAGACGGGGACCTGGGTCGGCAATTTCATCCGGAACCTGAATCTGAACAACTCGAAACTCACGCCCGCCGCTTTCGAGCCCGGTTCGCTCAACGCGACCGGTATGTGACGGAAGGGCAGGGGAACAGGTTTTTTCTTCGTGGGACGGAAACACTTCCCGATCCGAAGGATTCGGGAGTGTTTCCGTCCCAAAATCCATGACGGACGGCTTCGTGAAGGTCCGCACCGTTGCCCGGACTTTTGACGATTTCGCCGCGACAGCAAAGGAAGGGTCATGTCAAGAAAAGAAATCCAAATCGTCGGGGCCGGTCCGGCCGGACTGGTCGCCGCCATCAATCTGAACCGGGAAGGATTCCGGGTCATCGTAAAGGAACGGCAGGTAAGCGTAGGAGGGGAACCCGGCTGGCACCCCTCGGTGCACACGACGCCCGTGGCCGTCCCGGGGCTGTGGGATTACATCGGAATCGACCTTGGCGAGGCGTTCGTCGACACCAGCGATATCTGCAGGCTGTCCGTGGGCGGTCAGGATGCGGGGTACATCGATTTCAAGGGCATGGGATACCGCGTGTACAACACGGAACGGGGGAATCGTCCCACGTCGCTGGATTCCCGCCTTTTCCGCATCGCGGAGAAGGAAGGCGTCGAGTTCGATTTCAGGAAGATGATCGGAGAGGAGGATCTGAAACGCCTGCCTGAGGGATCGATCCTGTCGTCGGGGCTTTCGCCGGAGATGTACGCCATGCTGGGTCTCGAATCCAGCGTCTTCGCGGGGTACTGGGCATACTCGGAGATCGAGGACGATGTCGTGTCGGCGGGGACCTACATCGGCTCGTTTTCCAACGAATACGGATACACGGCGGCGATGAACGGGATCTGGTACGTTCTTCTCTTCGCCAGGAAGGAAGTCCCGGCGGAAAACCTGGATGCGTTCAAAGGGATCCTGGAGGCCTCCGAGTCCAGATCCTTCGAAAAATGGCGGCGGTTCCGGGGACAGACGCCGAAGGGGCCGAGGCTCTTTCACAAGGGGTTCATCCTTTCGGGGACGCTGGGGGGATTCGTGGAGCCCGCTTTCGGGTTCGGAATCACCGGGGCGATCCTCTCCGGGAAAATTTCCGCCATGGCCGTGATCGATCCCGCCCGGGCGGAACGGGAATTCAAGCTTTTCACCGACGGCGTGATTTCCCATATCGAACGCAAGCGGAAACCGGGCTACGCACCCTCCGTACAGATGGGGGATGTGTGGTTCAAGGTGGAGTGAAGGTTTTGAGGTCTGCCTTAAGTGCTTGTCGGTCCTGGGGATTCTTGCGCCCCGGCTCGGGAGCTTTGCCCTTTGACGTACAAAAAAGCGTATTTGTGACATTTCTGATTTGTTATCATTGACTTGGCTGTGATTCTGTGTCATACTCCTTCGATTGATTCAATCAATTCAGGGAGGAATTTAACAAGGAATGAGGGCATTAGAAAAGGCACAAAAAGACCCGGAATCGACGAAGGCGAGGATTCTTTCCGCCGCCCGCAGGATTTTCGGCGAATACGGGTTTCACGGCACGACGACCAGGATGATTGCCAAGGAAGCGGGGATCGACATATCCACCCTCCACTACCACTGGGGGGAGAAGGGGGATCTCTACGAGGCGGTGATCCTGGACATGAGCAGGGACCTGGGGCAGGTGTTGCGGTACGTGGAGAAGGTCATCCACGGAAAACCGCTGCCCGAACGCCTGAAGATCTCTTTCGGTTTGATTACGGATTATCTTTTCGAACACCCGGAGATCTCGAATCTCATGCTCATGAGGTATTTCAGCAAGACGCGGCATGAAACCAGACTCGATTTCAAGGTTCCCGAGTTCACCGGCGACATCGCGAGATCGATGGGGCTGAGCAAGGACAAGAGAGACGTTCCGCCTTTCGCGATGATGCAGGTCCTGGTGATCATGAATTCCATCCACAACTTCATTTCCGGCGAGACCTTCTTCCGGCCGCTCATCAAGATCGACAAGGCGGAGTATGTGAAGATGACCAAGGATGTCCTGGAAACCATGTTCATCGCCCCGTTCATCGGCTGGGAGGAAAACGGCCAGAAGTTGCGGGCGCCCAGGCGTCCCAGGAACGGGACGGCGAAGAACACGACGGAATGAACCGGGAGGAGGAAACCCGACAAACGAGGATCCGTTCCAATCTCGGGTTGGAACGGGTCCTTTTTTTTACGATGATCCCATGAAGGATCGGGGGACAGGCGGACCGGCGGAAGGCATCGGGGATTTCCCGCGGCGGATCGGAATCATGGCGGACGGCCACGGGGATCTGGAGAGGACCCGGTCGTCCATCGCCCTCTTCCGCAGGCTGAAGGCGGACGGTCTCTTCCATCTCGGGGATGCGTGCGATTTCCTGAAGTGCAAAACGATGCTGCCCATGGTCCGGCTTCTCGAGGAAAGCGGGGTCCGGGCGGTCAAGGGGAACAACGAGCTGCAGGCCGAACGGGGCATGGCGGGACAGCTTGCGGGAACGGCCGCAGCGGGGACCATGGTTCTTCGGTTTTTCCGGGACATGCCGTTCGTCCGCGAATTCGACGGCCTGTGCTTCACCCATTCCATGCCGTGGGGAGGCATCCGGTCCGTCTACGAGCCCGTCGACGACGGCGGAACGGAGAGAGCGGCGTCCGTTTTCCGCAACACCGATTATCGGATCGTCTTTTGCGGCCACAGCCATGTTCCCGTCCTCTTCCGATGGCGGTCCGGCGAGATCCGCAGGGAGCGGGTCGAGACCGGGGCCAGGCTGAGGCTGGAACGGAAAGAGCGATACATCATCGTCGTGGGGGCGCTGGAGAGGGGCGGCTGCGGGTTCTTCGACAGGGAATCCATGATCTACGAAACGCTCCGGGTGGATTCCCCGGCGGCGGGGGAGGCAGGGGATGACTGAACCGGTCAGGACGAGAATCACGGAAATGTTCGGAATCCGATATCCCGTCATCTGCGGCGGGATGATGTGGCTTTGCACGCCCAGGCTCTGCGCGGCCGTTTCCGAGGCGGGCGGCATGGGAAACCTCACCGCCGGAAACTACGAGACGGAAGAGGACTTCAGGCGGGCCATCGGCGAGGTGCGGTCGTACACGGACCGTCCCTTCATGGTGAACATCACCCTCCATCCTTCCGTCCGGCTCACCCGATGGCATCACGAGATGTACATCAGGGTCTGCGGCGAGGAGCGGGTGGCCGGCATCGAGTTTTCGGGGACTCCGGTGGACACGGCCTTCGGAAGGGAAACCGTCGGGTTCCTGAAAAACGCGGGCGTCAGGATCTTTCAGAAAGTCGGCAGCGTCCGCCACGCGGTCCATGCGGAAAAGGCGGGTTACGACGGCGTCTACGCGGCGGGACTCGAAGAGGGAGGACATCCGCTCATGGACGACGTCACCGCCATGGTCCTCGTCCCGAGAATCGCCGAGTCGGTGAGGATCCCCGTGGTCGCCGCGGGCGGCATGGCGGACGGGCGGTCCCTCGCAGCGGCCCTCGTCCTGGGCGCCGATGCGGTCATGATGGCCACCCGGTTCATCGCGACGGTCGAATGCGAGGTTCACGAGGCCGTCAAGCGGCATCTCGTGGAAAGGCAGGAATACGACACGGTTCTCTTCGGCCGGTCGCTGGGGATGCAGGGAAGGGCGCTGAAGAACCGCATGATCGGCGAGATCGCCGCCGTCGAGGAGCGGGGCGGGGGATTCGACGAGCTGGCCCCGCTTCTGTCCGGCCTGAGGATCCGCAGGGCCTGGGAAACGGGCGATGTGGACAACGCGCCCCTGATGGTGGGGCAGTCCGTCGGGCTCGTCAGGGACATTCCGGCGTGCAGGGATCTCCTGGAGAGAATCGCTTCGGAAGCGGCGCGGCGGACGGCGGCGGCGGGACGAATGCTCGGAGCGGGGTAGGCGGGGATCCCGCGCGTCCGGCGGGCCGGGTGCCCGTTTCTCAAGCGGGAAAACGGATTCCGGGCCGGCACGCCCGCGATGGAAAAATATTTTCCGGCACGATTTATTTTTACTTGACAATGACAGGAATTGTGGTATTTAAAATCCATCATTTGATTGAATCAATTTATTGAACTCCGGGAATGGAACCGGTTCCGCACCCGGGGGGGAAAAGATAAAAAAAAAGATCGGAGAAAGGGAGAAACAAAGATGGCTCTCAATCTGGATGCAATCGGCAAGACGATAGGCCCGCTGACCAAGACCTACGACTGGAAGGATGTGGTCCTTTACGCCCTGGGCGTCGGGGCCGGCTTCGATGAGCTGAACTATGTCTACGAGAAGGACCTCAAGGTCATTCCCAGCTATTCGATCGCGGCCATAGTGAACTTCCCCGGCGAAGTGATTGCGGCATCCAACATCAACCTGGCCGGCATCCTTCACGGCGAGCAGGATCTCATTTTTCACAACCCGATCCCCCCTGAGGGAACCCTGACGACCGAAGGAAGAATCACCCATTATTACGACAAGGGGAAGAAGGGGGCCCTCGTGGTCGCCGAAAGCGACACCTTCCACTCGAACGGAAAGAAGCTGTTCACCAGCATCATCACCCTCTTCGGAAGGCTCGACGGCGGTTTCAACGGCGAGGACGCGCCGCCGGTGAACGTCGAATACCCCGACAGAAAGCCTGATTTTGTCGTGGAAGCCGTTCCGTCGGCCGACCAGCCGCTGATTTACCGGCTGTCGGGAGACGTCTTCCAGCTTCACGTGGATCCCGAGTTCGCCCGCATGGTGGGTTACGAAAAACCGATCATGCACGGTCTGTGCACGCACGGATACGCTTGCCGGGCGCTCATGACCAGCCTGGTTGCGGGAGAGCCGGAAAAGGTGCGCCGTTTCGCCTGCCGGTTCACGAAGACCCTCTACCCCGGGGAACAGATTCAGACGCAGATCTGGAAAACCGGCGAGGGGAAGGCGGTCTGGCGCGTGGTCAATCCGAAGAACGGCGACATCGTCATCGACAACGGCGTTTTCGAATACGGCGACATTCCCAAGGACGAGATCCGTTTCGACGGCCGCGTGGCGATCGTGACGGGGGCCGGCGGAGGCCTGGGCCGTGTGTACGCCCTTGAGCTGGCGAAACGCGGGGCGAAAGTGGTGGTGAACGATCTGGGCGGGGCCCGGGACGGGTCCGGCGCGGGATCGAGCACGCCGGCGCAGAAGGTGGTCGAG
>DJVQ01000012.1 GCA_002441265.1 Syntrophaceae bacterium UBA6252 | reverse complement strand
TTTCCAGTTCCCGCACGTTCCCCGGGTAGTTGTACTTGAGGAGGACGTCCATGGCCTCCACGCTCACCCCCTTGATTTCCTTCCCGTTGTCCCTCGAAAAGCGTTCGATGAAATGATTGACCAGAAGGGGGATGTCCTCCTTTCTTTCCCGGAGGGGCAGGATGTTCATCACCACCACGTTTAGCCGGTAGAACAGGTCCTCCCGGAAGGTGCCCTCCCGGACCTTGCCTTCCAGGTCCCGGTTCGTGGCGCTGATGATGCGGACATCGGCCTTGATGACCTGGTTCCCGCCGAGCCTCTGGAACTCCCGTTCCTGGAGAAAGCGAAGGAGCTTGACCTGAACGGGAGGGAAAAGCTCTCCGATTTCATCGAGGAACAGGGTCCCCCCGTCGGCTTCCTCGAACCTCCCGATCCTTCTCGCGGCGGCCCCCGTGAAGGCCCCCCGCTCATGACCGAACAGCTCGCTTTCCAGCAGGGTTTCGGGGATGGCGCTGCAGTTGACCACGATCAGGGGTTTTTCCGACCGGGGGCTCATGGTGTGGATCAGGCGGGCGAAGAGTTCCTTGCCCGTTCCGCTTTCCCCCTGGAGAAGGACGGTCGCCCGGCTCGGGGCCACCCGGCTCACCATGTTGATGAGGTCCTCCATCCGGCGGTTCCTGTAGATGATCTGGTCGGAGGAACTCCCCTTTTTCCACAGCTTCTGCCGGAGAATCTCGTTTTCCCGGATGAGCACCTTCCGTTCGGCGATCCGGTCTATGAGGATGCTGAGTTCGTCCAGGTCGACGGGTTTCGTGATGTAGTCGAGGGCGCCCTGCTTCATGGCCTCCACGGCCGTTTCGATGGTTCCGAAGGCGGTGATCATGATGACGTCTATGGCGGGGTTGATGGATTTCAGGCGGTTCAGGACCTCCATGCCGTCCATCCCGGGCATCTTGTAATCGAGGAGCACGAGATCGACATGGCCCGCCATGACCCGGTCGATGGCCTCCTGGCCGTTCTGGGCCTCCCGGACCGAATGACCTTCCGAGGCCATGAAATCCCGCAGCATCTCCCTCTGGGACTGGCCGTCCTCCACAATGAGAATATTCAGTTTGGTCATTTAATGGACCTCTCCATACCCCTTCCGGAGATCGCGCATCGGCGGCCTCGTTCGTTCACTCTCCGGTTCTTTTGTCCGCCGTTTCAATCCCTCGCTCCACGGGCAACCGGATTTCGAAGACCGTTCCCTCGCCCACCCGGCTTTCCACGTGGATTTCCCCCTGATGGCCCCGGATGATCTCGTAGGCCAGCGGAAGGCCAAGCCCCAGGCCCTTCTCCTTGGTCGTATACTCGGGGCTGAAAATATGCTCCATCTGCTCCGCCGTCAGGCCGGAACCCGTGTCGGCGATCCGGATCCGGACTTCCTGCTCGCCGTTTTTCTGAACGGATACGGTGACGGTACCCTCCCCTGTGATGGACTCGAGCGCGTTTTTCAGTATGTTCAACAGCGCCTGCTTCATCTTGTCCTCGTCCATGGACACCATGGCCTGGGAACCGTTCCATACGGTGAGCAGTTGAATGCCTTTCGCGTGGGCCTCCTCGGCCATGAGTTCCGTGATTTTCTGGAGGACCTGGACGATGGACTGCCTCTGAAAATTCAGCTTCCGGCTCCTCGTGAAAACGATGAACTCCTCGATGATGCCGTTCAGTCTTCGGATTTCCTCCCGGAGAATGCCCATGATTTTCAGAAACTGGGACTTCTTCTCCTCTTCTTCGGGGGGAAACTGGCGCTGAATCCGCTGTACGGCGATGCTGATGGCGTTCAGGGGATTCCTGATCTCGTGGGCCACGCCGGCGGCAAGCTTTCCGAGGGCGGACAGTCTCTCCGCCTGGCGGAGTTTCCTGCCCATTTCCTCCATCTTTATCAGATGGCGGTTCTGGTTCTGATAGAGGGCGTAAATGGAAAGAACGCCGATAAGGATGAAAAACACCGTGGAAATAATGGCCTGGTTCTTGTTCTCCCTCAGAATTTCGTTCGTCTTGTCGTTGAACAGCCCGATCCGGGCATATCCGACGACCTGTTCGTCGAGATCTACCGGCGCGAGCACCTCCAGAACGGGATGATCCTTCCACTCCCCCTTTCCCGTGGGAATGGGAGCTTTTTCCGCAAAGATTCTCTGAACCAGCAACGGGTCGGCCCCGGGAGGCAGATCTTCCGGTCCCGATCGGGCGATTTCGACGCCGTTCTTATCCAGAATCACGAGATAGGCCATGCCGCTTCCCCAGCCTACCTCATCGATCGCGCGATCCAGGGAAATTCGGAGGCACCACTTCCGCAGCCCCTTGTCGTCCAGGGCGGTGATGATCGTTCCGCTCCCGTCCTTCCGCCGCACGGCGATATATCCGATTTCGTCGGGCTTTCCCCCGACGCGGTTGAAAAGATCGATGAGAATGTCCTCGTGGCTCAAAAAGACGGGGGGGGACCGGCGCGATTCCTGTCCCTCCGTTCTCCGGCTCTGGTAAACGATCTCGCCTCTTCTGTCCAGGACAGCGATGAGCCAGATGTTTTCCCGCTCCGCGATCGCCGTGAGGTCCTCGTCCCGGATCCCCTCGGTCTGCCATTTCATGTCGATGGCCCTGGAAATGTCCACCAGGGAACGGACCAGCGCTTCCTGGGGGGAAAAGGCCTCGCTCGACAGGGGAACGAAATTCTTACCCCCCTCTTCCTTCCGGAAGGCCTGATACATGGAGCGAAGGTTTTCCTGAGCCACCTTCTCCACGGTGGCAAGCGTGTCGAGACCCCGGCTTACCATGAAGTCCTTCAGCGTCTTGTCGAGCCGCTTCAGCGACATGAAGCCGAGGCCGAGAATAAGGCCCGTGACGATCAGAATGACCACCGTCATGGTCAGGGGGTGAAGGAAAGGCCCCCGAAAGGAGGACGGCCGGACCTGTTTGTCCCGTGGCTGTTTCGGCTGAATCATCCCTTTCCTTACCAGACCTTCTTCAGGGATGGATTTTCCAGGTTGCACCAGACCCGGATCTGTTCCGGCGTCAGAAGTTTCCGGATCTCAAGCTGGCACTGGACGCCGGCCACTTCCAGTTCGCTTCGAATCGCGCCGATCTCCGTCGCCGCCGTGAGAATGTCCTTGTCCCTGGCATCCGGATTCCTCAGGAGAACGATCAATTCGAGCTGTTTCAGCATGATCTGGCTGCGAAGCTGGAGAATCCTGTGGTTGTAACGCATGGCGATCTGATCGATGTCCCTGCTCTGGTCATCCGTAAGGGCCATCTGGGAAAGGGGCGTGCATTTGCACGACGAATCCCCGTTGTGAAAGGGGGTCGGAAGTTTCCTTTCCATCTGCGGGGGTTCCTCCGCAAAAAGGGGCGGAGGAACGAGGACAACCGACAGGACAACGGCGCATATCCAGAGAACACATCTTTTCATGAACGAATTCTCCTTTTCGGGTGTTCGGCATCCTGAAAGGCAAGTATCGTGCCAGATCAACTGGGATCGCCCCCGCACCGGGGCCGTCGGCCGAACCGGCGTACTTTCAAACGATAACCGCTTTCAACGAAGATTGCAAATGTGCAGGAAATGCTTGTCAATTCCAGGGGCCTGCCGCATGCACGCACGCTTCCATCCGCATGTTTACCATACAAGTGTGCGTTTTTCAAAACAGGGCGATACCGGCCGGTCCCGGGGGGCGGGATGCGGGAAAACGACAATATTGTCGGGGTCCGGAAGGTTTCCAAGTGATAATGGATCGACTTCAAAGGACAAAATGATTGCACCGGATAGGAGGACGACAATCCGTTCCGAAAAGCGGAAGCGGCGCCGGTCCCCGGTCCCACATTTCCTTTGACTTGAAAATCCATTTTTCTTATGTTGTTCCACAGAAAGACGGCCTCGTAAAAGCCCTTCGTCCGGTGCCGTTCGAGGAAGCGTCGTTCAGATATTATTGCGGTTTCGCCAAACATGACGGCTTCGTAAAAAGCCCATATGCTGCGTTGCCCTTCTTCCCTCGTCATTGCGGCGTACCATAAGTACGCCTCATTCCTCGGGATTCGGGCGCCTTGGCTCTGGTGCTTTTTACTTTGCCGTTCGAAAAANNAAAAAGTGTTGAATCGGCCTTTTTACGACTTCATCAAACATGGAACGATCCGATGATCTTCATTTCTGCGAGGTTTCCCTGGGAAAGGTCTCGAGGACATTTGCCGTCAACATCCGGGTCCTCCGGGGCGAAGCCTACCGGGCCGTTCTGATCGCCTACCTCCTGTGCCGCATGGCCGACACGGTGGAGGACGATCCCTCCTTTCCCCCTGCGGGAAAGCGCGCCAAACTGGCGGAGTACGCTTCCCTGTTCCCCCCTTCCGGCGATTATGAAAGCCGCTATGAATCCTTCCTGGAGGGAATTCCATTCCGGGAAGGGGAGGACGATCTGATGCTGCTCCACAACGGCAGCCGCGTCCTCCGGGAGTTCGTGAAGCTTCCCGCGGATCTTGTGAGACTCGTCTCCCGTCATGTCCGCGAAATGGCGGAGGGGATGGCCCGTTTCCAGGAACGGGCCGAAAACGGGGGGATCTCGTTTCTCCGGGACGAGGAGGATCTCCGCAAATACTGCTACTACGTTGCGGGAACCGTGGGAATCATGCTTACGGGGATCTTCACGAAATACGCGCCCCCCCTCTCCCCCGCCGCACGAAGGACCCTCGAGGACCGGTGCGTCTCCTTCGGGCTGGGGCTCCAGCTCACCAACATCGCAAAGGATTTCGGAGCGGACCGCGAAAGGGGGTGGTGCTACGTCCCCCGTTCGTTTTTCCCTGGCCCGCCGGCGGTCCCCGTCGACCCTTCCTCTCCCGAGGGACGGTCCGCCTTCCCGGACGCCCATGGAAAACTCGTCAGGATGGCCCTCGCCTGTCTCGACGACGCGCTGGAATACACGCTCGCCCTGCCGCGGAGGGTTTTCCGTTTCCGGCTGTTCTGCCTGTGGCCCCTTTTCATGGCTGTCGAAACGCTGGGCCTCATGAACCGGGAGCGGTCCCCTCTTTCCGGAAAACCCGCAAAAATCAGCCGGGACGATGTCCGGCGGATCGTCCGAAACACCGGGATGGCCGTGTTCTCGAACAGCATGCTCCGGGCGATGTACCAGAGGGCCCGTCTCCGGGCGGCTTC
The DNA here is from genome assembly GCA_002441265.1 of Syntrophaceae bacterium UBA6252. Classification (GTDB taxonomy): domain Bacteria; phylum Desulfobacterota; class Syntrophia; order Syntrophales; family UBA6807; genus UBA6807. The sequence continues at coordinate 57,702 of DJVQ01000012.1, read as the reverse complement.
CCACCCCCTTTCATGATCCTCCTGATTCATCCTCCCGCGACCCGGCCCTCCGAGCCCCCTGCCGGATTGGCCCGCCTCTCGGGGTGCCTCCGCGCAAACGGCGTTCCCCATGTCCTGCTGGATGCCAACCTGGAGGGACTGCTCCATCTTCTATCGGCCCCCCCGGGAACCGCCGGAGACCGGCGGACGGAACGGGCGGCCCGCCATCTGCCTGAAAATCTGCGGGCCCTCCGGACGTGGGACGGCTTCGGAAACGCCGGAAGGTATCGAACGGCCGTCCACGAACTGAACCGGCTCCTCGAGGAATCGGCGAAAGGGGGGACCTGCCGGGTCGATCTGCAGAACTGCGCCGACCGGGACCTCTCCCCGGTCCGTTCGGCCGATCTCCTGACCGCTTTCGCGTCACCGGAACGGAATCCGTTTTACCCGTATTTCCGAAGACGTCTTCCGGAGATCCTGGAACGGGACACCCCTTCCCTCGTCGGATTTTCCCTGAACTACCTGAGCCAGGGGCTCACGACCTTCGCCATGATGGGATTTCTGAGGAAAACAGCGCCGGGCATTCCCATCGTCCTGGGCGGGGGGCTTGTCACGTCATGGACCGGGCGGCCCGGCTGGAACAATCCTTTCGCCGGAACGGCGGATCATCTGGTTTCCGGTCCCGGCGAAGGCCCCCTTCTCGCCCTGGCGGGGAAGCCGGGGACCGGGGAGCCCGTCTGCCCGCCCGACCTGAACGGATTTCCCTTGAACGACTACCTTTCCCCCGGGCTGATCCTCCCCTATTCGGCCTCCACCGGCTGTTACTGGAACAGGTGCTCCTTCTGCCCGGAAAGGGCGGAGAAGAGGACCTTCCGGCCCCTCCCGCAAACCCGGGTCCTGGAGGAAGTCGGGGAACTTTGCCGGACCTGCGACCCCGCGCTCGTCCATTTCGTCGACAACGCCCTTGCCCCGTCCCTTCTCGGCGCCCTGGCCCGGAAAGGTTCCCCCAGGCCCTGGTACGGATTCGCCCGGGTCACGGAGGAACTGGCCGATCAGGATTTCGCCCGGTGCCTCCGGGAATCGGGCTGTGTCATGCTCAAGCTGGGAATCGAATCGGGAAGCCAGGACGTGCTGGATTCCCTGGAGAAGGGGATCCGTCTCGAAACGGCGTCCCGCGTCCTTTCCACGCTGCACCGCTTCGGAATCATCCCCTATGCCTACTTTCTCTTCGGCACCCCAGGGGAAACGGAGGCAAGCGCGCAGGAGACCCTGGATTTCATCGCACGCCACGGGGAAAGCATCGGCTTCCTGAACCTCGCCCTGTTCAATCTCCCCGTCCACGGGCCGGAGACGGAGGCCCTCCGGACGAGGGATTTTTATGCGGGAGACCTTGCTCTGTACCAGGAATTCGAGCACCCCTCGGGGTGGCACCGGAACCGGGTCCGGAACTTCATCGACCGGAAGGTGAAACGGCACCCCGCCGTCTCCGCCATCCTGCGACGGGAGCCCCCCTCCTTCGGCTCGAATCACGCCCCGCTTTTCGCTATGGCGCCTGCCGCCCGGTTTCGAAATCGGCGGCCACGATCTTCTCGCAAATCGCCCTGACCTTCCCCAGGACCACCACATGGTCCGGATGGGTCTGATACCGCTTCAGGGCATCCATATCCTGGAATGCCGATACGAGGGCAAAATCGAAGGACCGCTCCTTCCGCCCGTCCCGGCCGAATTCGTACTGGAGGATTTCGGGGATCTTCGGAGGAAGCCCGGCGAGCCCCTCCTCCATGTCGCGGATGTCTTTTTCCGCGGCCCCCTCCTTGAACTTCATGAGAACGATGTGCTTCAGCATGTCCGGCCTCCTTGGCGACGGGTTTCCCGATCTCTGACCCGCAGGGGGATGCCCGCTTCTTATCTCTTTTTCACCGTGTGTCAAATCGGAAAAAAGAACTTCCCCCGGAAAGAACAAGGCCCGCCCCCGGAGATTCCGCGGCCGGGCCTTGTCGGACCTTCTTTCGAACCGTCAGTCTTTCAGTTTTTCCACGTTTCTCTTGAACGGTCTGGACGCCGCATCATCCTGATCGGTGAAGACCAGTTCCGCGGCAATCGCCGCCGCATCGGTGATCAGTTCCCTGCAGAACAGGGCGTGATCCCGGCACAGCCACGTGTCCTGCCACTGGGAGGTCAGCTCCCGGCACAGCGTCTTGCCGTACTTGTCCGCCAGGGTGTTGGGAATCTGGTTGAAAAGACGGTACAGTCCCGGCTTCCCGTAGAGCTGTTCGGTCGCTTTCTTGACGGCTTCCTTCCCCTCGCCGTCAGGGAGCTTCGACCTGCCGTGGACGGCCCCTACGGCCAGGACGGCGCCCGTGATGGCCCCGCAGGTGTCCCCGAAAAGTCCGACGCCGCCCCCGAAGCCCGTGGCCACCTTCTTGGCTTCCGGGGGAAGGCCCGTGTCCGCAACGGCCAGAACGGCCTCCATCACGCACTCGGCGCAATTGTATCCGAGCGTGAAGTTCTTCCGGGCCCGCTGCTTGATCGCTTCCACTTTTTCCTTCCTCGCGTTGTCATCCTGAACAGCCATCCCAGTCCCTCCTTAAGTTTTCTGTCGTTCCGTTACCATAAATCCCGTATTCCTTCAATAAACGAGAAGGAGCCCGATCCATGAAACCCTGTCCCGGACGGGAAACGCAATGGACATCCCCGCCCTTTCCGCCGTGCCCGCCACGTCGATTCCCATGGACTCCATGGACGGCCTTGCCCGGAACGGAAACCGGCAGGCCTCCCCGGTCACCGCCGCGCAGGTCTCACAGAGGCGGCAGCATCCGCCGATGAGTCCCATGGCAAACCGATAGCCCATGGTAAAGGCTTCCTTCTCCCCGAGATGAATCAGCTCGTGGAGCCGCCTCGCTCCACGGAAGGGATCGCCGTCCTCCCCTTCGAGCGCATCATTCACCAGGACCAACAGGCCCGTTTCGTAACGGGCCAGGGCGGCCCGGATCTCGGAAAGAGGGGGCACGCGGGGGGGGCAGGTGTAGTTTCTCCCGTAACTGTCGCAAAGGGGCACCTGGCATTTGAGCCGGACCCGGTCGTCGACAAGGACATCCGCCGCCGCGAGAACGGCCGTCTCGTCCGCGCCGTTTTCCCTGAGAACCCTTCCGATCCGGTGGAGATCCCTTTCCACCGTCGCGGGGCAGCCGTAGCCCGCGTCGCTCATGATGCCTCCACTGCCGGTTCGTATCCCGAAGATGTCAGCTTTTCCCATCCCTTTTCCCGGAGGACATAGGTGTCTTCCACCCCGACGACGCCCGCCTCCGGAAAAACGAATTTCGGCTCCAGCGCAAGCGCCATCCCCGGCCGGAGGGGCGCGGGGTTTCCCGCCGAGATCACCGGCTCCTCGTCCAGTTCCAATCCGAGGCCGTGGCCGCAGAATCCGGCCCGGTCCCTGCCCGATCCCATGAAGTGATCGCCCAATCCCTCACGGCGGGCGACGGCCTCCGCCTTCCCGTAAAGGTCGCCCGCCGTCACGCCCGCCCGCAGCGCTTCCTCCAGAACCCCGGCGATCTCCAGGGAAACCCGGTAGCCCCGGTCCAGAACCTCCGGCAGGCCGCCTACGGCGAAGGTCCTCGATTGGTCCGCGTGATAGCCGTTCATGACCGCGGCGAGGTCGAAAAGCACGGGCTCCCTTTCCCGGATCACCCGGAATCCCGATCCGCCGGCGAATGCGGCGCTGAGCCCCCCTCCCCCCGTGGTGAAGTGAACGTAGGACGGTTCCGCAGCCTCGGCCCCCGAAACCAGATGCCCCCAGTAGACCTCCTGGTTGAAGGCCCGCATCCGGACAAAACCCTCATGGCCCTTCAGCCGGGCGGCCCGTTCCACTTCCGCGGCCAGGGCGATTTCCGGGATTCCCGCCCGGAGGAACCTGCGCGTAGTTTCCACCATGAAGTCGGAAAGCGCGGCGGCCTGCCGCAGCAGGATGATTTCATACTCCGATTTGACCTGACGGATGGTCCGTACAAGGGGGGACAGATCGACCACTTCCCGGCATGGAAGGATCTCCCGGTAACGGTTCAGAAGATTCATCGGGAGGACGTCCAGTTCCATGGCGGCCCGCCGGACGGTCCCCTGCCCGAGATCGGCGAGCCTTTCCCGGAGATCGGAAAACCCCCTTACGGGAACGATCGTCTCGAGGGAGGATTCCCTCGCCGTTCGATCCAGGTTCTTCCGGGAGAAATAGACGGGATTTCCGGAGCGGAAAACACACAGGCACCCCGGCTGGATCGTCCCGCCGAAATAGAAGAGATCGGCATTCTGCACGATCAGGGCAAGATCGATCCCCTGCTCGTCGAGAAGATCCTGAAGCAGCCCGGTCCGGAACGTCAATTCCTCCCGGGGGGTCTTGATCATGCTCTTCTCCCGTTATCCCGTTCTTTAACCCGAACGCTTTTCCGGACGGCCGGGGGGAAGTCTCCGGAGGCAAGGCGCCTGAATTCCGAGGAGCGGGACATATCGGTTCGTACGCCGCGGGGACGAGGGATGAAGGGCAACCCGGCACGGGAACTTTTTCGAAGCCGTCAGTACTCGATGCCCTCCCGCTCCTTGATCCCTTTCGCGTAATGGTGCTTGATCTCCCTGACCTCGCTCACCATGTCGGCAAGATCGACGATCTCCTCCGGGGCGTACCGGCCGGTGAGGACAAGATCCACAGAAGCGGGCTTGCCCTGGATGAGTTCGATGACGCCGGACAGCGGAATGAGTCCGAAGTCGAGGGCGACGTTCACTTCGTCGAGGATGACCATCCTGTACTTCCCGGAATGAACGGCCTCCCGGGCAAGCTCCAGCCCCTTCCGGGCCAGTTCCACATCCACCGGCGCCGGGTTTCCCCGCATGACGAAGCTGTCCAGACCGGAACGGACGATCTCGAAGCCGGGAAGATATTTTTCCGCCGCCAGGACTTCGCCGTATTTTTTCCCCTTCATGAACTGAACCATGAAAACGGCCATGCCGTGGCCCAGGGCGCGAAGGGCCTGGCCGAGAGCGGCCGTCGTCTTCCCCTTCCCGTCCCCGGTCAGAACCATGACGATTCCTCTGCGGTACTTTTCCAGGATTTCTTCCATGTCGGATCTCCTGTCCTTCCCGATGGGCGGTTCTTCATGAAAAACCCGGGGACCAAGGGCGACCTGATCTGCCCGGGTTTTTCAAGACGACCACGAATGGATGACGGCTTTCGATCAGGCCGCAGGATCCTTGAGACAGCGTGCGGCGACCTCCTCAGCGCAACTGTACGGGTCGGTCTCCTTTTTCAGACATCGGTCGGCCATTCGCTCCAGTTCCCCGTCCGCCACCAGACGGTTCAGGATGGGTTCCAGGATGCACGCGCGAAGCGCCTCGTTCAACTCGTGAAGCGTCTTCCTCCGGACGCGGTTCCCCAGAAGCCCCCGCTCCAGCAGATAGTCATAATGCCGCTGGATGGTCTCCGACACTTCCTTCACTTTTTCCTTGAATGTCTCGGGGACGAAGATGCTTTCCACCCGCAGAATGGGAGGACGCCAGTCGTTCTTGGAAAATCCCGCCATGTCGAGCATCATCATGATGTCTCTGTACAGTTTTCCCGTCCCTTCCCGGTCGGCCTTGTTGATGATGAAAATATCGGCGATCTCCATGATCCCCGCCTTGATCGCCTGAATCTCGTCCCCCATCCCGGGAATCAGAACGACGATGACCGTGTGGGCGTGGTTGATGATTTCCACCTCCTGCTGGCCCGTGCCCACCGTTTCCACGATCACGACATCCTTTCCCATGACGTCGAGGACGTGAATGGCATCCCCTACGGCCTTGGAAAGACCTCCCAGCGCCCCCCGCGTCGCCAGGCTCCGGACGAACACCCCCGGATCCTCCGTATGGCGCTGGAGGCGGATCCGGTCCCCCAGAATGGCCCCGCCGGTGAACGGGCTCGTGGGATCGACCAGCAGAACTCCCACCGTTTTTCCCTTCTCCCGGTACGATGCAATGATGGAGTCGATGAGGGTGCTCTTTCCGGCACCGGGCGACCCCGTCACCCCGATGACATGGGCTTTTCCCGTGTATGGGAAAATGTGCTTGATTGTCGTTTTCGCCTCGGGGATATTGTCTTCCAGATTGCGGATGACCCGCGTCGCCGTTCGAACGTCCCCTTCCCTGATTTTCTTGACTTTTTCCATCTTTCGCCTGTCCTTGTCTGAGCAGGAGCCGGGGACGATGGAATGTCCCCGGCCTCCGCCGCGCCTTCGATAGAGTTATCTCGGTTTCACGTTGTTCCGGATCCAGTCCAGGATCGAATCGAGGGTTGTGCCGGGGGTAAAGATGGCCTTCAGCCCCGCATCGTAAAGGCCCTTGAAATCCTGGTCGGGAATGATGCCGCCGCAGATGACGGTGATGTCATCGGCCCCCTGTTCCTTCAGGATTTCCACCACCCTCGGGAAAAGATACCTGTGGGCGCCGGAAAGGCAGCTCAGTCCCACCAGGTCCACGTCCTCCTGGATCGCCGACGTGGCGATCTGTTCCGGTGTCTGGTGACAACCCGTGTAAATCACTTCAAAACCCGCATCCCGAAAACACCGGGAGAGGACTCTCGCCCCCCGGTCATGCCCGTCCAAGCCGGGCTTGGCAACCATCACGCGAAGCTTCCTGTCCACCATGTCGATTCCCTCCCTTTCCACGTTCCTAGTAGAGTCCCGGATCCCTGTATTCGCCGTAGACATCGCGATAGACGTCGCAGATCTCCTGGACGCTCGCCAGGCTTTTCACGGCCTCGATGCAATAGGGCATGACATTCTCCCCCTTCTTGCAGGCCGCCTTGAGGTCGGCAAGGCTCTTCTTCACGGCCTTGCCGTCCCTCTTCCTGCGGACGGCGGCAAGCCTTTCGATCTGCTGGGTCTCCACGGCGTCGTCGATTTCCAGGAAGGGAATCTCGCCTTTGTCTTCGCTGACATATTTGTTCACGCCGATCATGATCTTCTCGCACGAGTCGATCTGCTGCTGGAACTTGTACGCGGCGTCGGAAATTTCGAGCTGGGGGAATCCTTTTTCGATGGCCGCCACCATTCCGCCCATTTCGTCGATCTTGTAGATGTAGTCCCAGGCCTGTTCTTCCATCTCGTTGGTCAGGGCCTCCACGAAGTAGGACCCCGCCAGCGGGTCGACGGTGTTGGCCGCCCCCGTCTCCTCGGCGATGAGCTGCTGAGTCCGAAGGGCGATCTGCACGGCGTGGTCCGAAGGCAGGCACCAGACCTCGTCGAGGGAGTTCGTGTGGAGCGACTGGGTTCCACCGAGGACCGCCGCCAGGGCCTCCGTGGCGGTTCGTACCACGTTGTTGTACGGCTGCTGGGCCGTGAGGGAACATCCCGCCGTCTGGGTGTGGAAGCGCATCCACCAGGAACGGGGATCCTTCGCGCCGAAACGGTCGCGCATGAGCTTCGCCCAGAGCCTCCTGGCGGCCCGGAGCTTGCAGATTTCCTCGAAGAAGTCGATGTGCGAATTGAAGAAGAAGGACAGTCTCGGGGCGAACTCATCCACCGGGAGCCCCTTCCGCTTGATCACGTCGTCCACGTATTCCACCCCGTCCCGGATGGTGAAGGCCAGTTCCTGGACCGCCGTGGACCCCGCCTCCCGGATGTGATAGCCGCTGATGCTGATCGTATTCCACCGGGGGACGAACTTCGTGCCGAATTCCACGGTGTCGCTGATGAGCTTCACCGAGGGCTCGGGGGGGCACATGAGGGTCTTCTGGGCGATGAATTCCTTGAGCATGTCGTTCTGGATGGTCCCGCCGATCTTGGTCAGGGGAACCCCCTTCATCTGGGCGGCGGCGCAGTACATGGCCCACAGGGCCGTCGCCGGCGGGTTGATCGTCATGGACGTGGTGATCTGGTCCATGGGAATGCCGTCCACCAGGACGAGAAAATCCTCGAGGGTGTCGATGGCGACGCCGCACTTACCGCACTCTCCCCGGGCCTTCGGGGAATCGGTGTCGTACCCCATGAGGGTCGGAAAATCGAAGGCGGTGCTGAGGCCCGTCTGTCCCGCCTTCAGGAGCAGATGCCACCTTTCGTTCGTGTCCTTGGCGCTCCCCATCCCGGAAAACATCCTGAAGGTCCAGTATTTGCCGCGGTACCCAGTCACCTGGTTCCCCCTGAGATAGGGGAACTGGCCGGGGTAACCGATGTCCTTGGCAAAATCCATATCCTTGATGTCCTCCGGGCCATAGAGGCGCTTGATCTCCAGATCAGAAACGGTGGACCATCGCTCCCTCTGGTCCGGCCACTTGGAGACGGTCTTCCGGACCTCATCTTCCCACTTTTTCCTCATTTCGCTGGACTTATCCAGCAGTTCCTGTGCAAAGTACACGTTTCTCCCTCCTTTCAAGCCTTTTCCTATATTTTTTTGGCTGCCGTCCCCTCTTACAGAACTCCCAGGAGACGATGCCAATTCCTGGGCAGACAAGGTCCCTCCGGACCCCGGGAAATGCCGTGAGCGGTCGCTTGATTCGCACTGGGCACTGAAAAGGTCATCCGCCTTTCCCGTACACCGGCAGAAATGGGGAAACGAACTTGAGGACTGTGAATCCTGTCGAAATGCCTCATAAAAAAGAGTGCATCACTGTACTGCGCGCCTAAAGATTGTTAATCCTGCCCCGATGTACCGTTATAATGGAACCCTGATTTTGTCAAGAGAAAAACCGGAAGGAAAAACCCGTACGGCGAGCCTTGTTCCGTGGGCTCCGGGAGGGGTCCCGGCGTGCCGGAAACGGCTTTTTGTGATATGGGGAAAGGGTCCCTTATTTCACGGGTCCGTTGCGCAAAACGGACCAGGAACGGCGCCATGTGCGGAAGGTTCGTCCTGATCAGCGATCTCGCCGAAGTGACCGGGGCCTTTCCCGTCGAGGAGGTCTCAGGAACTCCCCGGAGAAGCTTCAACATCGCCCCCGGCGGTCCCGTGTCCGTCATTCTCCTGGACGAAATACGGAAACTCGTCCCCATCCTCTGGGGCTACCCGCCGCCCTGGACCGGGGGTGCCTCTTCCGGCAAGACGCTCATCAACGCCCGGGCGGAGACGGCGGCCGTCAAGCCGACCTTCCGGAAATCCTTCCTGGAAAGGCGCTGCCTCGTCCTCTCCAACGGTTACTACGAATGGAAAAAGGAGGGCAAGACGAAAATCCCCTATTTCATCCATCTCGCGGGAAAACGGATTTTCGCCTTCGCCGGGATCTTCAACCGCCGGGCCCCCGGGGAGGCACCGGGCGTGGCCATCCTCACCACCGAGCCGGCCCCGGCCGTCGAACGCATCCACGACAGGATGCCGGTGATCCTCACCGGGGAGGCAGCGCTTCGATGGATCGAGCCCTCCGCGGGCGGGGGGGATTTCCTCCGATCCCTCCTCGGGCCCTACCGGGGAGGGGACCTTTCGGCCTACCCCGTGTCCCCGTACGTGAACCTGCCGGCCCACGACTCCCCCGCGTGCATCGACCCCGTCGAACCGGGGGATCCGGGGCGACATCCACGAACCGTTTGACTTTTCCGGTCGATTACACTAAATAACGTCGATCAACTCCTGTACGGGGCCCTCCTTATGGAAATCCAGGAGATTCTTCGCGCCTATGAAGGCGACCTGAAGGAAGTCGAAACCATCCTTGACGAGAACGAGCGTTCGTACGTCGACCTCATTCCCGACATCAGCGGCTACATCATCCGGAGCGGCGGAAAGAGGCTGAGGCCCCTGCTTCTCATGATCGCCTCCGATCTGTGCGGGTACGGGGGCGAACGGCGCTATGCCATCGCGGCCGCCATCGAATTCATCCACACGGCCTCCCTTCTTCACGACGACGTGATCGATCACGCCGACACGCGGCGCGGGAAGAAAGCGGCCAACCGGGTCTGGGGGAACTCGGCCACCGTCCTGGTGGGGGATTATCTCTATTCCAGGTCCTTCAAGATGATCATCGACGACGGTGACCCGCGGATCCAGTCGCTTCTCTCCACGACCACCCTGCTCATGGTAGAGGGGGAGACGGCCCAGTTGATCGCCACGGGAAACCTCGCCATCACGGAAGAGGAGTATCTTTCCATCATCGAGAAAAAAACGGCGCTTCTGATTTCCGCCGCCTGCGCCTCGGGCGCCCTCCTCGCGGATCTTCCCGACGCCTCGGTGAACGCCCTGGGGGCTTTCGGGCGGAGCCTCGGCAACGCCTTTCAGGTAACCGACGACATTCTCGACTACATGGGCGACGAAAAGGAATTCGGAAAGGCCATGGGCATGGACTGGAAGGAGGGGAAAATCACCCTCCCGCTGATCCGGGCGCTCTCCGCCTGCACCCCGAAAGAGCGGGACCGGGTCAGGGCGCTCCTCGGGACGGCGGATATCGCCGAAGACGACCTCGGGGAGGTCATATCGCTGATCCGGACGTACGGGGGAATCCCCTATGCCCTCGACCGGGCGCGGGACATCCTTTCCAAAGGGAAGGCCTTTCTCGACGGATTCCCCGAGGGAAAGGCGAAAACCGCCCTTACCACCCTCTCGGACTACATCCTGAAACGGAAAATGTAACGGCTTCGGAAAAAGTCCATATGCCGCGTTGCCCTTCCTCCCTGCGGCGTACCCAAATTACGCCTCAGTCGTCGGGAGTCGGGCGCCTTGCCTACGGAGCTTTTTCCTTTGCCGTCCATGATATTTCTCAGACCTTTGCCAGTGCATCAAGAAATTGGAACCGTCGAAAAGCGGTTCCTGAGCCGGAAAACCGTCCGCGACCCCGAAGAGCCGCTACACCAATCCGATCATCCGCGTCCCGACCGGGGCTGAAGCCCCGGGCTACATTAGAAGTTTCTTATCATCCACCGGGATTTTACCGCAGAGAATCGCCGTCGAAGGGCGCGGGACGGTGTCGCAGTGTAGCAGGAAACGGCGGCTTCGTCCGGGCATCCTTAAAGAACTTCCGGGAAGAACTCCCATTCCCCGCCGGGGGCCGCCCCCTTCTCCCGGATGACCTTCATGGCCGGGGGGAGATGATCGAGAAGATCCCCGGCTATGAGACCGTCCTCACCCAGGGAGCGCCCCGCCAGGTCTCCAGCCAGTCCGTGCACGAAAACCCCCATGCGGACCGCGTCGGTCAGGGAAAGCCCGAGGCCCGCCATGGCGGCGATGGCCCCTGTCAGGACATCCCCCGAACCGGCGGTGGCCATTCCCGGATTTCCCGTAAGATTGATCCACACCCTCCCCCGGGGGTCGGCCACGAGGGAATGGGCGCCCTTGAGCACAACGAACGCCCGGAGCCTCCCGCTCGTCTCCCGGAGGATCTCCACCCGGTCCCGTTCCAGTTCCCCCACGGGCCGCCCCGTGAGCCGGGCCATTTCCCCCATGTGGGGGGTCAGGACGGTGGGTCCGGGCCGTTCCGGAAGAATGCCGGGATCCTTCGCCACCGCCGTGATTCCGTCCCCGTCGATCAGGAGAGGCGCTTTCACCTCCCTGGCGAGATCGCGGACAAGGTCCGCCGTTTCCCCTTCCAGGGACAGGCCCGGTCCGACAACGACGAAATCCATGTTCCGGGCCGTTCCGAGGATGCTTTCCCTGCTTTTGCGGGCAAGACACCCCCCGGGTGTTTCCTCCTGGGGAAGAAACACGATTTCACCGCCCTTCGCCGCAAGGACCGGAATGACGGACCGGGGCGCGGCCAGCCGGGCATATCCGCCCCCCGCCCTGAGAAAGGCCATGGCCGAAAGGAAGGGGGCCCCATAGTAGCCGGAGGCTCCAGCCACGAAGAGGGCCTCGCCGAAATCCCCCTTGTGGCCGTCCGGCCTCCTCGGCGGAAGGGAAACGGGAAGATTGATCTCCATGGAAATCCGCCCGTCCCCGGACAGGGACGGCGGGAAGGAAATGTGGGAGACATGGAGCTTTCCGCCCCGGCCGGCCCCGGGGTAGAGGAGATTCCCCCTTTTGGGAAGCCCGAAGGTGACCGTGTGGTCCGCCATGACGGAAACGCCCAGGATCTCCCCCGTGTCCCCGCTCACCCCGGAGGGGATGTCCACGCTGTAGACCGTCCGGCCCGACCGGTTGATCTCCAGGATCGCCTCCCGATGGACCCCCGACACCTCCCGGGCCAGTCCCGTCCCGAAGAGGGCGTCGACGATCAGATGGGAGCGGCCGACCTCGGCGGCGAACGCCTCCATCGAATCGAGCCGCTCGACCCGGACGGGCAGGCGAAGAAGAATCCCGTAATTCATTCCCGCGGCGCCGGAAAGCTTCTCCGGGTCGCCGGCGAGGAAAACCGCCGGCACGGCCCCGTGGGAGAGGAGCTTTCGGGCGATGGCGAACCCGTCCCCGCCGTTGTTGCCCGCGCCGCACAGGACGACCACCCGTTTCCCCGCGAGAGGCCCCGACCGTTCCATCGCCCGGACCACCGCCAGGGCCGCGTTTTCCATGAGCAGGCTTTCGGGGATTTCGAACAGCTCTCCCGCCTCCCGGTCGAGCCTGCGCATTTCCTCCACGGTGGCGACCTTCAACGGACCCCTCCTTCCGAAACCCCGGGACTCCCCGGGGGCGACGGTGCTTCCCCGTCGCCTCCGGCGGCGGACGGGAGGTCATCGATCCGGGAGAAGGCCCGGGCGACCAGCGTTTCGCCGGAAACGACCCCTTCCTCCTCCGTCGAAGCCACCCCCACCCGGACCAGGAAGGTGGATGCGGAATCCTTCGGATCGGACAGAAGATCCCCCACGGCCTTTGCCACCCTGTCGGCGAATTCCCTGGCCTCCGGGAGGTCCCTGTAGGGAAGGGAAAGGACATACCGGTTCTCGCCGGACCGGAAGAGGGCGTCCTCCTTTCCCATGGCCCGGGAGATCTCCCCCGCAAGCCGCTCCGCCTGGGCGTCCGATACCGCCGGGTCTGCGTTTTCCTCCGACCCGTCGTAGCTTTCATGAAAAAAGACCGCAACGGAGAGGGGAAAACGGCGCTTTCGGGCCAAGGACACCTGCCGCTCCAGGAAATCCGCCATTTCAGAATGATTCGGAAGACCCGTCGCCCTGTCGCGGGTCACCCGCTTCCGCAGGTCCTCCTGGGCGAGGACGTTGGACAGGGCGATGGAGAGGATCAGGGAGAGCTGGGACAGGAAAAACGTGTCCATCTCGGGCTGGAAACGGGATTCGGAGTAATCTCCGAGATTGAGGCTCCCGATGATCCCGTCCCGGAAAAACAGCGGACACAGGGCCATGGATTTGACCATGCATTTCTGACGGTACGGCAGAAGCTTGTAATAGGGTTTCAGGTCCCGGTTGACCAGCTTCGGCATGTCCTCCCGCCCCGCCAGGGAGAAAAAGGTCTTCCTGGGGACGAGGTTCAGCCGTTCCTTCAGAAAGGGGGAAGGCTTCAATTCATCGACGGGGAACCGCCCCGCTTCCTCCGAGATGAGGGAAATCCAGACGTGGGAAATGGAAAATTCCCGCTCCACCAGGGTCAGGAGCCGCTCGAAAAGGTCCTTCAAGGTGGTCACCGTGAGGATTTCCACCTCGATCGCGAAAAATTTCCTCAGGATTTCCTCGTTTGCCCGCACATGATGGAAGATTTCCTCCATGCGGTACAGGGTCGTCATCGCAGGGTCCCCCCCTTTCTTCGTTCTGCAGGCCGTAACGGACCTGGAAAGAGCCGCGAAAACTTTTTTTCAGTGGATCGTCCAGAGGGTCCCCTCCGGGGTGTCCTGGAGCCTGATCCCCATGTCCTCCAGTTCCCGCCGGATCCGGTCCGATTCGGACCAGTTGCCGGCACGCCGCGCCGCCTCTCTCCTTTTCAGAAGGCCCTCCGCCTCCCCGGGAAGACGCTTCGGCTCGAAATCCATGACGGAAATGACGGAATTGACCGTTTCAAGCTCCCGAAGCGCCCGGTCCCGTTCCTTTTCGCTGAGAAGGTCCTCCGCCAGCGGGACGTTCACCTTCCGGACGAACTCGAAGAGGGCGGCCAGGGCGCCCGAAATGTTGAAATCGTCGTCCATGGCGTCGGTAAATTCCTTGCGGACATCGTAAAGATACTGGTCCATGTCGGGAAAGCCCGCTCCCGGGGTCAGGCGGAAAAGCCGCTGGAGAAACCCGTTGAGCCGCCGGACCGTGTTCCGGGCCGTGTCCAGGGCTCCGAAGGAAAAATTCAGGGGTTTCCGGTAATGGGAGGAAAGGAGGAAATACCGGATCTCCCTGCCCTCGTACCCCTTTTTTTCGAGGTCCTCGAGGGTGCACACGTTCTTCAGGGACCGGGACATTTTCTTCCCCTCGAGCATGACCAGTTCCGTGTTGATCCAGTAATTGGCGAGCGGCCCCCCCGTGGCCGCCTTCCCGATGGCCATGACGTTTTCGCAATGGGGGAAGAGGATGTCCGATCCGCTCGCGTGGATGTCGAACCGCTCCCCCAGGTGCTTCATGGCCATGGCGGCGCACTCGAGATGCCAGCCTGGACGGACGTTCCCCCACCGGGTCTTGTAATAGATCCCGCGCTTCAGTTCCGCCAGATTGGAGCGTTTGAGGAGCGTGAAATCGACGGGGCTGTCCTTCTCGTAGTCGTCCTGGTCGATCGTTTTCTGACGGATTCCCTTTTTCAGATCGACATTGGACAGGACCCCGTAGTCGTCCAGCTTGGAGATGTCGAAATAGAGGGACCGGAGCTTCTCGTAGGCGAACCCCTTTTCGACGAGGCGCTCGGTCATGCGGACCATGGGCTCCACGTTCTCGCTCGCCCTCGGGTAGAGGGTTCCCTCCCGCATCCGGAGTTTCTTCAGATCCCCGAGGAAACGGTCCACATACTGCTCCGTGTATTGTTTCAGTTCCACGTTCTCCCGGTCCGCCCTCTGGATCGACCGGTCGGCGAGATCGATGATGTTGGACGCCAGCGAAACCTGAAAACCCTTCATCTCCAGGTAACGGGCCATCATGTCGGCCACGACGAACCGGCGGTAGGTCCCCAGATGGGGGGTGTCGTGAACCGTCGGGCCGCAGGAATGGATCAGGACCCGGTCGGCGTGAATCGGCCGGAAGGCCTCCTTCTTCCGGGAGAGGGTGTTGAAGATCTTCAGATTCGTGTCGCTTACGTCGGCGAACAGTTCCGTGCTGAGGTACCGCTCCCCCGAATCGGGGAAGACGACGACGATCCATCCCTCCTCGAGTTCCTTCGCCTTCTCCAGGGCCACGTGCATGGCGGCGCCGGAACTCATGCCCGCCAGGATCCCCTCCTCCCGGGCAAGCCTCCGGGCCATGGCGAAGGCATCCTCGTCGTGGATGTTCACCTTTTCATCGAGAAGGTTCCGGTCGAAAATACCGGGCCGGTAGGACTCCTTCATGTTCTTCAGGCCCTGGATCTTGTGACGGAGGTAGGGCTCGACCCCGACGATCCGGACGTCCTCCCGGTATTCCTTCAGTCTCCTGGAAATCCCCATGGCCGTCCCCGACGTTCCCAGGGTGGCCACCACCATGGTCACCCGGCCCTCCGTCTGCCGCCAGATCTCCTCGGCCGTCCCGTGATAGTGGGCGTTGATGTTGTCCTCGTTGTTGAACTGGTCGGGAACGAAATACTCCTCCGGCCGTTCCCTGTGGAGGTTGTAGACGTACTCGATGGCGCCGTCCGTGCCGAGGGCCCCCGGGGTGAAGCGAAGTTCCGCCCCCATGGCCCTCAGGATTTTTTTTCTTTCCTCGCTCGCCGATTCCGACATGGCGAGGACGAGCCGGTACCCTTTCACGGCGGCGACCAGGGCGAGGCCGATGCCCGTGTTCCCGCTCGTCGCCTCCAGGATCGTCCGGTCCTTCGTCAACTCCCCCCGTTTCTCCGCCTGCTCGATCATGTAGAGGGCCGTCCGGTCCTTGATGGAACCGCCGGGGTTGTGGCATTCGAGCTTGGCGAAAATCCGCACCCCCCCGCCCGGGGCGAGGTGGCGGATCTCTACGAGAGGGGTATTCCCCACCAGGTCCAGAATGTTGCCGTAAACCTTCTGCATCCGTATTCACCGAAAAAAGGGGGCTTTCTTAAAGCCCCCGATGGACTCGCGGGACGATTCAGCTGTCGAGTTTCAACATCGGCACCTTGATGAACTGAACGCCTTCCTCCGTCAGCGTCTTTTCCTCCTCTTTCGACGTGGTCCCCCGGATGTTCCGCTTCTCCTCCTCGCCCTTGTGGATCTTCATGGCCACCTGGGCAAACCGGTCCCCCACGTCGTCGAAATGACGATCCAGGAAATCATGAAGCATTTTCAACGCCACGCGCGGGTCCGTCTCCCGGGGAGGCTCCGCCTTTCCCGGCGACGGCCGGGAACGGGAAATGACCGACACGGACGAAGGAATCCGCTCGATATCGGATCTCCCGCACACAGGGCAGGTGATGAGCCGCTCCTTCCTCTGTTCTTCGAAGGCGGCGGCGTCCTTGAACCATGCCTCGAATCGGTGGTCTCCGGCGCATCGAAGATCGAAAATAATCAACGGATCACCTCTCCATCTTCCTGAAATCCCGTCGGAAGATGTTACAAATATTACCACATCCATCCACGGATCTCAACGGCTGATTCCCGTCGCGAACCGTTACGGTCCCGCGGGCGCGGGATTCGCCCGTTTCCCCACGAAACCGGGTGGTGCGGCGTCACACCGGAATGTCCGGAACCTCCCGCTTCAAAAAGGTTTTGTGAAAAAAAGGTTGGACTTTTCGCGGCAAATTATATAATGAGGGGACCTGTCGGGATGTGGCCCAGTCTGGTAGGGCACTGCGTTCGGGACGCAGGGGTCGCGCGTTCGAATCGCGCCATCCCGACCATTTTTTTATCAGCCCCCGATCGCCCCGGCCATCGAAAAGATGGGAAGATAGAGGGCGACGATCATCCCTCCCACGATTCCCCCGAGAAAGACCATCATCACAGGCTCCAGGAGAGACGTCATGGCGTCCACCGCCGCATCCACCTCCTGGTCGTAGAAGTCGGCGATTTTGGCGAGCATCGCATCGAGCGCCCCCGTGCTTTCCCCCACGCCGATCATCTGAACCACCATGGAGGGGAAAATCTTCGATTTCAGGAGGGGCTCCGCGATGGTCTTGCCTTCGCTGATGCTCTTCCGGGTTTCCAAAAGGGCGTTCTCCACGACCCGGTTGCCCGCGGTCCTGCTGACGATTTCCAGCCCCTCGAGGATGGGGACGCCGCTGCCGAGCAGCGTGGAAAGGGTCCTGGAAAACTTGGCCACCGCCACTTTCTTGAAAAGAATGCCGAAGATGGGAAGCTTGAGAAGGAGCTTGTCCACCTGGTACCTGCCCCGGTTCGTCCTGTAATACCGCTGAAAGGCGAACCCGCCCGCGATGAGGGCGACGAAGATGTACAGGATGTTCCCCTGGACGAAGCGGCTCGCATCCACGAGAAACTGGGTGGGACCGGGCAGGGCGGACCCCATGCTGCGGAAAAGTTCGTCGAAGACGGGCACGACCTTGTAGAGGAGCAGAATCACGACGGCGATGGAAATGGTCAGGACGGAAGCGGGGTAGACCATGGCCCCCTTCACCTTGCTCTTCAGCTTCATCGCCTTTTCCAGGTAGCTGGAAAGACGGTTGAGGATCACGTCGAGGATTCCGCCCGCCTCCCCCGCCGCCACGAGATTCACGAAGAGTTCGTCGAAAACGGCGGGGTGTTTCTTCAGGCTGTCCGTGAGGGAATGCCCCTGCTCGATGTCCGTTTTCACCGAAGCGATGATCCGGCTGAAGGTCCGGTTCTGTTCCTCCGCGGACAGAAGGTCGAGGCACTGGATGATGGGCAGACCGGCGTTGATCATCGTGGCGAACTGGCGGGAAAAGACGACCACGTCCTTTTCCTTGACCCGCTGCCGGAGAAAGGGGATGTATTCGAGAAGATCCTTCGGTTTCTGCTTGATCTTGACGTTGGTGAGCCCCTGCCTTCGGAGAACGATCCGGAGGGCCGAATCGTTTTCCGCTTCCAGTTCCCCCTTCTGCAGTTCCCCCCGCCTCGTCGTCCCTTCCCAGAGATAAACCGCCATGATTCACCCCGTCTGCTGCCTTGTCATGGAAATCATCCCGACCCGCGGGTGCCCGTCGCGGACTCCGCCCGCTTCCGGCAGATTTCATAAAGAACGATTCCCGCGGCTACGGAAACATTCAGGGAATCGAACGGGCGGGAGATGGGCACGGTCAGAAAAGCGTCGCATTTCTTCCGGACGAGGGGCCTTATGCCCTTATCCTCGCTCCCGAAAACGATCCCCACCGGTCCCCGGAAATCGACCGACCGGAGATCCTTTCCCTCCTTCGCATCGGTCCCGTAAATCCAGAACCCCGCCTCTTTCATCCCGTCCAGGGTTCGTGCGAAATTGACCACGGAGGCCACGGGCACCTGGAGCAGCGCCCCCGAGGAAGCCTTCATGACCGTCGGCGTAACCCGGACGGACCGGTCCCGGGGAATCAGGATCCCCTGGACCCCGAAGCAGTACCCCGTCCGGATGATGGCGCCGAAATTCCCGGGATCGGACAGGCCGTCCAGAAGAAGGAGGATTCCGCCCGATCGCACCGTTTCGGAAACCAGCGCATTCCCGTCGGCGTATCCGTAGTCGGAACAGAACCCGACGACGCCCTGGTGAACCCCTCCGGAGGCAAGTTCGTCCATCGCCCGCTTGTCCCTGTATTCCAGGGGAATCCGTCGTTCGCGGGCCAGCGCTACGATCTCCGCCAGATGGGGATCCCTTCCTTCCCGCGCGAGGAAGAGGGTTTTCATGTCCCATCGCCTGTCGAGAAGGGCTTCCCGGACAGGGTTCCTTCCATAAATGACGAACACGTTCTCTCTCCAGGAGAGGCGGTCGCGGCGGCGGGAAGGGGATCAGCGATCCGGGACCGTTCGTCCCTCCAGCGCGCGATCGATTTCCTCGCCGATCCGCCGGGCCGCGTCAACGGGATCCTTCGCGGTCCGGATCGGTCTCCCCACGACGAGATAATCCGCCCCGGCCTCTATGGCGCCCGCAGGCGTCTCCACCCGCTTCTGGTCGTCCCCGGACACGGCATCCCACCGGATGCCCGGCGTAACGAGGACGAAGCCCGGCCCGCAGGCGAGGCGGATCGCCCGGGCCTCCCGGGCGGAGCAGACGACGCCGTCGGCACCCGCGTCTCTGGCCAGGACGGCGAGGCGCATGGCGAGACGGTCCGCCGTTTCGCCGAATCCGACCTCCCGCAGGTCTTCGCTGGACAGGCTGGTCAGGACGGTCACCGCAAGAACGAGGGGCGGCGCCGTTCCCCGGTCCTCCGAAGCCTTCCGGACGGCCGCAACGGTCTGTCCCATCATCTCCCTGCCCCCCGCGGCATGGACGTTGAACATGGACACCCCCCACCGGACCGCAGCTTCCCCCGCCCGGGCCACGGTGTTGGGAATATCGTGAAACTTCAGATCCAGAAAGACCTTTCCGCCCCGTGCGGCGATTTCCGACAGGATCGGGGGACCGAAATGGGTGAAGGACTCCTTCCCCACCTTGAAAAGACCGACATGGTCCTTCAGGAGATCGACGAGGCGCAGGGCCTCCTCGAGACGCTCCCCCGTGTCCAGGGCGAATATGATCCGGTCCTTTCCGGAATCAATCGAGCTCATCCTCGTCCCCGACGAATTCGGTGTCCATTTCGTCGTACTTGTATTCCTCGGACCGGGTATGCAGGTGCTCCGGATGGGCGAACCGGACCTTCGCGGCGGCGATTTCCCGCAGGGCCGTCACGATCTCCCGGTTCCCCCGGTCGTGGATGAGCATCTCCGAACCCTTGAGAAGCTGTTTTGTCCTCTGGGCGCAGAGAATGACGAGGGCGAAACGGTTGAATGCCACCCTCAGGGAATCTTCAACGGTGATTCTTGCCATATGAGATACGACCTCCTGACAATGAACAAACCCGCCGTTCAGGCGGATCCTTCGATATCGTTCACGAAAAGGCCCCCCGAAGGGGGTTCCCTCACTCCCTCAAAAAAGGCCGGAGCCTCCGTCCCTGCCGCTTCACCCGGATTTTCTCCGCCGTGTAAACGGCTTTCAACGCCTCGATGGATGCCCTCAGGTCTTCGTTGATAATCAGGTAATCATACCACACTGATTCCTGAATTTCATCCATTGCCCGCGAAATTCTCAACCGAAGCGCCTCGGTACCTTCCGATCCCCTGTGGGACAGCCTCTCCTTCAAGACCTCGATCGAAGGCGGAAGAATGAAGATGAAAACGCCGTCGGGGAAGCGGGCCCGGAGGCTCTTGGCCCCCCGGGTGTCCACGTCGAGGAGAACGTCCATTCCCAGGCGGCGGGGCCGTTCCACCTCTTCCGCCAACGTTCCGTAGAAATGGCCGAAGTTTTCCGCCCACTCGACGAACGCCCCCTCTTCGATTTTCCGCCGGAACTCCTCCGTTGAAATGAACCGGTAATCCCTTCCGTCCACTTCCCCCGGCCTGGGGGGACGGGTCGTGCTGGACACGGAAAAGGACACTCCCGGGAATGCCTTCAGGAATTCCCGGCAGAGGGTCGTCTTGCCGCCGCCGGAAGGAGCGGAAACGACCAGGACAACCTGTTCGGAAGGATCGACGGATTCCATGACCGCTCTCCCCTGTCACTCCACGTTCTGAACCTGTTCGCGCAGTTTCGCCAGCTCACCCTTGATCTCGATCACTGCACGGGCGATCTCCACATCGCCGCTTTTCGAGCCGATAGTGTTGATCTCCCGGTGCATCTCCTGGAGAAGAAAATCCAATTTGCGTCCCACCGGCTCGCGGTCCTCGATCATCTCCAAAAACTGCACGCCGTGACTCTCCAGACGAACCAGTTCCTCCGACACGTCGCTCTTTTCCGTCAGGATGGCGATCTCCTGGGAAATCCGCGTCATGTCCAGGGGCATCTCCCCCATGAGTTCCCGGACCCGTTCGGTGAACTTCCTCTGAAACTCCTCCTGAACGAGAGGGACCCTGACGCGGATCTCCCCCACCCATTTCAGGACGGACCGGATCCGGCCGAGCAGATCCTGGTAAAGCGCTTCCCCTTCCCTCTTCCGCATGGCGACGAGGGCGTCCAGGGCCCTTCCCAGGACCTCCATGGTGGCGGACTGAAGTTCCTCTTCCCGCAGGGCGGGCTCCTCATAAATCATGGCATCCCTGAATCCGAGAACCATGCCCAGGGTCAGCCGGTCCTCCAGGCGGAACGTCTCGCGGATCTTCTCGACTTCCCCCGCGTACCGCTCGATCAGGGGGAGGTTCGCCCGCAGGACGCCCGTCATTCCCGTTCCCGGATCCGTTTCCAGCTGCAGGGAGACTTCCACCCTCCCCCTGGAAACGACGGCGCTCACCCGTTTCCGGACCTCTCCCTCCATGAGGGACAGAGGCGCCGAAAGCCGGACCATCAGTTCCAGGTTGCGGTGGTTCAGCGATTTCACCTCCGCCGTCAGCTTGCGCCCTCCGGCGGCCGTCTCGGCCCTCCCGAACCCCGTCATGCTCTGTATCATTCCTTCACCTCTTCCCGATGTCCCGGCTCCCGGGCGAAACCGTTCTCCGGCGGATCCGGAGCGGTGACATTTTCCCCCGTTTCCCGTCTTGTTGGCGACGCCGACCTTCTCTGAAGCATGTATTTTTTCCGCACGGCCGAAAGCAGGGACTGGATCCCCTGTTCCCGGTAGTCGGGATAAGTCCACTCGAGGGCATGAAACGCGCCGTCGCGGTACAGGAGCGTCAGATCGGCGTAGATCCCCTCCCGGAGATAAGGACGGTGGGCATACCCCTTTCCCGTTGCGAGAATCAGATGAAAAGCGGAAAGGTAGCCGGGATCGATGTTGATCCTTCTTTTCCCTTCCCGGGCGCTCCGCTCCTCCAGGCCGTTCGTCCAGTGTTTGATCCCGGGAAGCCGGTCCGGCGCGATGAGGGATTCGAAGGCCACCAGCCTCCGTTCCAGGGAGGGGCCCATTTCCTTCTCATAATAGTCCGTATAGGCGAACGGCAGGATTTCGCTGACCAGGTCGGGCGGGCCCGCCTCACGGGACAATTCTCCGATGGCGGAACGGACCAGGTCCCGGTCCGCGGACAGGAGGCTCATGACGAGCTTCACCGGCTCGGGGTTTCCGGGACGGCTCACAGGACACCCCTCAATTCCTCCCGGGACGCCGTGGCCGTTCCGACCTTTCCGACCACGATTCCGGCGGCATGATTGGCCAGGACAGCGGCCTCCCGCAGGCTCGCCCCGGAAGCGGCGGCCAGCGCAAGCACTCCGATCACCGTGTCCCCCGCCCCCGTGACGTCGAAAACCTCTTTCGCCATGGCGGGGATATGAACCGGCTTTCCGTTTTGCTCGAAGAGGGTCATGCCCTCCTCGCCCCGGGTGATGAGCACCGAGCCCACATGGAATCTCCGGAGCAGTTCCCGTCCCACCGAGACGATGTCGTCGTTTCCATCGACCCCCAGGGCCCGGATCGCTTCGTGGTGGTTGGGGGTGATCATGTCGCATCCTTCGTAAAGAGTGAAATCGTTCGACTTGGGATCGACGAACAGCAGGACCCCGGACCCGGCGATCTCCTCCCGGATTCCTTTCAGAAGATCCCTGGAAACCATCCCCTTCCCGTAGTCCGACAGCACCACCGCCCCGAGGTCCTTCTTCATCCTGCGAAGATACCCGAGGACGCGGGCCGTGCTTTCCCTCGTCGCGGCCATTCGTTTTTCCCGGTCGAAGCGGACGACCTGCTGGTGGCCCGCGACGATCCGCGTTTTCACCGTCGTCGGCCTCCCCGTCTCGATGACGACGCCTTCCACGTCCACACCCATCCCGGTCAGCTCCCGGATCATCCAGTCCCCCATGGCGTCCGACCCGATGACGCCGGCGACGGAGGTCCCGCCGCCCATGGAGTGGATGTTGTTGAGGACATTGGCGCACCCCCCGAGCAGAAGGGACTCGGACACGACCTCCACGACAGGGACCGGCGCCTCCGGGGAAATGCGGCTGACCTTGCCCCAGATGAACTGGTCCACCATCAGATCGCCGACGACGAGCACCCTGGACCGGGAAAACCGCTCGATGATCTCTTGGGCCCTTTTCTTTTCGAGGAGACGTGGCATGGGAACCGGTCTCGTATGCTCCCTTCATATTTTCCGGAGGCGATTCCTCCAGAGGCGAACCGCTCCGTCAAGCGTTCAACGACACTGCTCCGAACGGCAAAGCAAAAAGCTCCATAGGCAAGGCGCCCGATTCCTGAGGACCGAGGCGTACTTCCGGTACGCCGCAGGGACGAGGGATGAAGGGCAACGCAGCATATGGGCTTTTGGCGAAGCCGTCAAAAGATGAGGAATCCTAATTTCCTCCATCACCCTTTGTCAATTCTTTTCTTGCATCGGAGAGGTCCTTTCCGCAATTCGGGCTTGACTATTGAATGAAAAAAATATAGTCATCATAGCCTTATACTTATTCACAAGGATCGAAGACATGGAAGACGAACTGGTACGGATCCGCAGGGAGAAGCTCCAGGCCCTTGCCGGTGAGGGAATCGAATCCTATCCCAACGACGCGAAAGTGACCGATACGGCGGAAACGCTTCACCGCCGTTTCGACGAAAAAACGCCGGAGGAACTGGCGGGAACGGGGGAAACCTTCGACCTGGCGGGACGGCTCATGGCGTTGCGGAACTTCGGGAAGGCCTCCTTCCTGAATCTCCAGGACCGTACGGGAAAGATCCAGGTATACGTGAAGAAGGACGGGATCGGAGAGGAGTCCTTCGCGCGGTTTCAGAAATTCGACATCGGGGACATCGTTTCCGTGTCGGGACCGGTTTTCAAGACCCGCACGGGGGAACTCACCGTCGAGGCGAAGCATGTCCGGCTTCTTTCCAAGGCGCTTCGTCCCCTTCCGGAAAAATGGCACGGGCTCACCGACGTGGAGATCCGGTACCGCCAGCGGCACCTGGACCTCATCGTCAATCCCGGGAGCCGGGAAGTCTTCCTGAAGCGGAGCCGGATCATCCGCATGATCCGGGAGTTCATGAACGAGCGGGATTTCCTCGAAGTCGAGACCCCCATGATGCATCCCCTCGCGGGAGGCGCCATGGCCAAGCCCTTCAAGACCCATCACAACACGCTGGGGATGGATCTCTACCTCCGGATCGCTCCGGAACTCTACCTCAAGAGGCTGGTCGTCGGGGGACTGGAAAGGGTCTACGAAATCAACCGCAATTTCCGGAACGAGGGAATCTCCACCTTCCACAATCCCGAGTTCACCATGATCGAATTTTACATGGCCTACGCCACGTTCGAAGACCTGATGGTCATAACGGAAGAGCTTCTGAACCACGTCGCTTCCGATCTCTTCGGGTCGTCCCGGTTCACCTACCAGGGAACGGAAATCGACCTCACGCCGCCCTGGAAGCGGATCAGCGTGCGCGACGCCGTCATCGAATACGGAAACGTGGACCCCGCGATCCTGGAAGACCGCGAACGCCTGTACCGGTTCGCCGAGGAGCGGGGCATGGAAGTGAAAGAAAGCGACCCCCTGGGAAAACTCCTCATGACCGTGTTCGAGGAGACGGTGGAGGAAAAGCTCCTCCAACCGACCTTCGTCACGGGATACCCGATCGAGGTCTCGCCCCTTTCGAGAAGGAACTCGAAGGAACCGGACGTGGCGGACCGGTTCGAACTTTACATCCATGGAAGGGAAATCGCGAACGCCTTTTCCGAGTTGAACGACCCGGCAGACCAGCGGGAACGTTTCCTGCAGCAGCTCCGGGAAAGGGAAGCAGGGGACGAGGAAGCACACGCCATGGACGAGGACTACATCACGGCGCTCGAGTACGGAATGCCCCCCACCGCCGGGGAGGGCATCGGAATCGACAGGCTAGTCATGCTCTTTACCGATTCCCCGTCCATCCGGGACGTCATTCTGTATCCGCAACTGCGGGCAAAGGAGGGAACCACCCCGTAGCGACCGGAATGCGGGGGGACCTTTTCCCTGTCACTGCATGCACGACCGGATTCACCGGAAACCCTTGAGGAGTATCCCGGCATCCCATGCCCCTGTATGAGTTCTTCATAGCCCGAAGGTACCTCCGCGCAAAGAGGAAACAGGTGTTCGTTTCCCTCGTCTCCTTCATGTCCGTGGCGGGAATCTTCCTGGGCGTGGCCGCCCTGATCATCGTTCTCGCCGTCATGAACGGGTTCGAGACGGACCTCCGGAACAAGATCTTGGGAATCAATTCCCACGTCATCCTCACCCGGTATGCGGGCCCCATCGGCGACTTCGACCGGGTCGCGGCCGAGGTCGCAAAGGTTCCCGGCGTGGTCGCGACGACCCCCTTCATCTACGGCCAGGCCATGATCAAAAAGGACGAACGGGTGACGGGCGTCGTCCTCCGGGGAATCGACCCGGAAAGCTCGGGGAAGGTGATCGATTTCGGGAAAATTTCGGCGGGGAACGTGGGTGAGCTGAACCGGCCGCGAAACGGGGAAAACGACCCCCCCGGCATCCTCATCGGCAAGGAGCTTTCGGGCCAGATCGGCGCCTTCCTGGGCGACACCGTGGAGGTGCTTTCGCCCATGGGCGTCCCGACCCCCATGGGGCTCGTGCCCCGGCTTCGGAAGTTCGCCGTCGTCGGGATCTTCGAGTCCGGTTTTTACGAGTACGACGCGTCCCTCGCCTTCATCTCGCTCAAGGAATCCCAGAAATTCCTGAACATGGGAGACGAGGTGACGGGACTCGAAATCAAGGTGCAAAACCTCTACGAAGCGGAAAAGATCGCCCGGGACATCCAATCCCGTCTCGGGTATCCCTACTGGGCAAGGAACTGGATGGAGATGAACAAGAATCTGTTCGCCGCGCTCCGTCTGGAAAAACGGGTCATGTTCATCATCCTGAGCCTGATCGTGGTGGTGGCGGCCTTCAATCTCATCACCTCCCTCACCATGGTGGTCATGGAGAAAACGAAGGACATCGCCATCCTGAAATCCCTGGGAGCGACGGCGACGGGCATCATGAAAATCTTCATGCTCCAGGGACTCATGATCGGGGCCACCGGAACGGTGCTCGGCTGCATCGCCGGGATTCTCGTCGCCCTCAAGCTGGAAAGGATATCGGTTTTCGTCGAGGAGCTGTTCGGCTTCAAAATTCTTCCGGGGGACGTTTACTACCTGAGCGAGCTTCCCTCCCGGATCAACTACGGGGACGTGGTCATCATCGTGATCGTGACCATGATCCTGAGTTTCCTGGCCACTCTGTATCCGGCCTGGAGGGCCTCCCGCCTGGATCCCGTGGAAGCCCTCCGGTACGAGTAGGTGACCCCGTGACGCAGGAAACCGCGCCCATTCTCGCCGTCGAGGACCTGACCCGGAAGTTCGTCAAGAACGGAACGGTGGTGGAGGTCCTCAAAGGACTGAATCTCACGATTCACCGGGGCGATTCCCTTGCAATCGTCGGCCTTTCCGGGGCTGGGAAAAGCACCCTTCTCAACATCCTGGGAGCTCTCGACCAGCCGACGACAGGGAGGGTTCTATTCAAGGGCGACGACATCTTCCAGTGGAACGAACGCCGGCGGGCGATCTTCCGGAACCGCAACATCGGGTTTGTTTTCCAGTCCCATCATCTTCTTCCCGAATTCACGAGCCTGGAAAACGCCATGATGCCCGCCCTGATCCAGCGGATGTCGCCGCGCAGGGCCGGGGAGAAGGCCGCCGCTCTCTTGACGGCCTTGGACCTCGGTGATAGATTGACGCACAAACCGGGGGAGCTGTCAGGCGGAGAGCAGCAGCGGGTGGCTATCGCCCGCGCGCTGATCATGGATCCGGAGATTCTGCTGGCCGACGAACCCACGGGAAACCTGGACACGGAAACCGGCGGAAAAATCCAGGAAATTCTTCTGGAACTGAACGGAAATCGACAAATTACCCTTGTCATCGTGACCCACAACGAGAAACTGGCGGAGCGAATGACCCGTTCCGTCGGCATCAAGGACGGTCTTCTCTATGAACTCAGGTAACCTGCATCAGAAACTGCATTTCCGGGTATTCATGCTCCTCGTCGCGCTTGGTTTCCTCTGTCCGGCGCCGCCGGCCCACGGAAACGGGGAGGTCAAGAGAATCCTGCTTGTGCCTTTCGCCGTGTTCAGCCCCGCGGACGCCCAGGACATCCGTACGACATCCCTGGAAACCCTGACTTCCCGGCTGCGAGCGGCGGAGGGTCTCGAGGTCCTGGAGGACACCGGTTCCCTTTCCCTGCCGCCGGAAGAAAAAATCGGCGAGCGGGAAGCCCTTTCCATGGGAAGGGAACAGAAGGCGGATTTCGTCGTCACGGGAAGCGTGACCGTTCTCGGGAACGAGGTCAGCATGGATGGAACCGTCTGGAACCTCGCATCGGGACTTCGAAGCGACCTGTTCGTTCAGGGGAAGAGCCTGGAAAAGATCGGAAACCTGTCGCGGGACCTGGGCGAGAAGATCCTTCTCGTCGCCCTTCCGGACCAGCGGATCGAGGCCGTCCGGGTCCAGGGAAACCGGAAAATCGAAAGCATCGCCGTCCAGAATGTCCTCGGCAGCAGGAAAGGCCGCTTCTATGACCGGAACCGCATCGCCGATGATATAAAAAATATCTACAAAATGGGATACTTCCGTGATGTCCAGGTGGAGAAGGAAGCGGGCGCGGAAGGACTGATCCTCACCTTCGTGGTGGAGGAAAAACCCCTGATCTCGGAAATCAACATCCAGGGATTCGACGGCGTCAGCAGGGGTGAGATCGAGGCGGTGATGACCATCAAAACCCGCCAGATTCTCGACCTGGAACGCGTCAAGGGGGATGTGGAAAAAATCAGGGCCCTATACCACGACAAAGGATACCGGAACGCCGAAGTCTCCTACGAGATCGAAGAAACGGGAAAAGAGATCCGTGTTCTCGTGAAAATCAAGGAATACGAGAAGCTCTACATCCGGTCGATCGAATTCAAGGGAAACCAGGCCTTCACCGAAAAGGAACTGCGGTCTCTCATGAAGACGACCGAAAAGGGATTCTTCGCCTTTCTCACCGATTCGGGACTCCTGAAAGCGGATCAGTTGAAGGAGGACACGCGAATCATCGCGGCATTCTACCAGAACCACGGGTACATCGATGCCAACGTGGGGGAACCGGAAATCACGGACGACCGGAAGTGGATCTACGTCACCATTCCCATCACGGAGGGAAAACTCTTCCGGGTGGGAACCGTGGCGATCGAAGGGGACACGATCGACGTCTCCCGGGAACGGCTTCTGGAAAAACTGAGCATCCGGGAAAAGAATTACTTCAGCAAGGAAGAGGTCCTGAGGGATGTGGACACCCTGCAGGAAGCGTGCAACAACGAAGGCTACGCCTACGCGACGGTCATCCCGCAGACCCTCATCGACGAACAGGAGCAGCGGGTCGACGTCTCCTACCGGATCGAGAAGAAGATCCCCGTGTACTTCAACCGGATCACGATCTCGGGGAACACCAAAACCAGAGACAAGGTCATCCGGCGTGAACTGCGGTTCGTTGAAGGGGACCGGTACAGCCGGGATGGGATGAAGGCGAGCTACATCAACCTCACCCAGCTCCGTTTC
Source organism: Syntrophaceae bacterium UBA6252 (assembly GCA_002441265.1). Classification (GTDB taxonomy): domain Bacteria; phylum Desulfobacterota; class Syntrophia; order Syntrophales; family UBA6807; genus UBA6807. The sequence goes on along the minus strand of DJVQ01000012.1, from coordinate 29,171 downwards.
TTCGAAGAGGTCAATTTCCAGACGGAGAAGGGTCCCGACGAAAGTCTCATGGACATCGACATCCAGGTCAAGGAGATGGCCACGGGTATGTTCAGTGTCGGCGCGGGATACAGCGCCAACGAAAACGCCCTTTTCATGGCCCAGATCGCCCAGCGGAACCTCTTCGGCCGGGGGCAGACCCTCAGTCTCAACGGTTATTTCGGTGCCCAGACGACCAATTACGAACTCTCCCTGGTGGAACCCTGGCTTTTCGACATGCCCCTGTGGAGCCGCGTCGAAGCATGGAAGATGGATAAGGACTACGACACGTACGATCTCGACACGACAGGCGCCGCCTTCGCCCTGGGGTACCCCCTCTTCGAATACGTCAAGGGCTATGTCGAATACCGTCTCTCCACGAACGACATTTACAACCTCGAGGACGACGCATCCTACTATATCAAGAAGCAGGAAGGGAAAATCACCTCCAGCGGGGTCACCGTGACCCTCATCCGGGACACGACGGACGACTGGCTCTTTCCCAGCCGGGGATCGAAAAACAGCGTTTCCGTCCAGCAGACGGGCACCATTTTCGGGGGAGAGGCGGCCTTCACCAAGTACTCGGCGGATTCCGCGTGGTTCTTCCCCCTGCCCTTCGAATATGTGTTCCACGTCCGGGGCAGGATCGGATACATCAACCCCATGGAAGGCAAGGACGTACCCATCTACGAGCGGTATTATCTCGGCGGCATCTCCACGCTCCGGGGACTCCGGGACATCGGGCCAACCGATCCGGAAACGGGGGACCTCATCGGCGGCCTCACCATGCTCAACTTCAACGTGGAAGTGATCATCCCCCTTCTCAAGACGGCCGGGCTGAAGGGGGTCGTGTTCTTCGACACCGGCAACGCCTGGGAAAGCGGCTACCATATCGGTGACATGCGGAAGACGGCGGGCGCCGGCATCCGCTGGTATTCGCCCATCGGCCCCCTGCGGCTCGAGTGGGGGTACGTCCTGGACCGGAAGGACGACGAATCGGCAAACCGGTGGGAATTCACCATCGGAATGTTCATGTAAGGAAGAAAGCAAGAATATCCCATTCAAGGAGAAAAAAGATGAAAAGGGTGATTCTTCTCACGGTTGCGTTTTTTTTCCTCGCCACGGGAAACCTGCTGGCGGCGGACAAGGTCGTTTACATCAACATGAAGGAAATCCTGCAGAAATCCCTTGCCGGACAAGCGGCGACCAAAGATTTCCAGAAAGCCTTCGAAAACGTCAAGATAAGAATCCAGGAAAGGGAAAAAGAGCTTCAGCAGATGAAGGAATCCCTGGAAAAGCAGCGGATCATCCTCACCGAAGCGGCCCTGAAGGAAAAGGAGGTCGAGTACGAAAAGCAGTACCGCGACTACAAGCGTCTCGTGGAGGACGCCAATGCCGACATGCAGCGGATGAACCAGGAAATCACGCAGAGACTGGTCCCCGAAGTGCTCAAGATCATCAACGCCATCGGCAAGAAAGAAGGGTACCTGGCCGTGATGGACACGGACAGCCCGGGTCTCGCCTACTATGACTCGGGGTCGGACATCTCCGCCAAGGTCATTGCCGAATATGACAAGGAATTCAAAAAAGGGAACAAATAGAAGGGGCCTCCCGTTCGCGGGCAGGAACCCGGAGGCGTGGACATGACGAGAACCGTCGGGGAAATCGCCTCCCACGTCGGCGCGGCCGTCGTCGGGGATGCAGCGGTGCAGGTGCGCCACATCCGGGGCCTCCAGGAAGCGGAGGAAGGGGATCTCACCTTCTTCACGAACCCCCGATACCGTTCCCTTCTGGAACGGACGAGGGCCTCCGCCATCCTGGTGCCCAAGGGAATCGACGTCCCGGGGAAAAACCTGGTCGTCGCCGATGACCCGTACGTCGCCTTCGCGAGGCTCCTGGACCTGTTCTATCCGGAGAAGCGGCCGGCGCCCGGGATCAGGGCGGGGGCATGGATTTCCCCCGGCGCGCGGATCGAGGAAGGGGCGACGGTGTATCCCGGCGCGTACGTCGGGGAACGGGCCCGGATCGGCGCGGGAACCGTTCTGTATCCCGGCGTTTTCGTGGGAGACGAGGCGGAGATCGGCGAAGCATCCGTCCTGTATCCCAACGTCTCGGTTTACCGGCGCTGCAGGATCGGGAACCGGGTCATCCTTCACGCCGGCGTCGTCGTCGGCAGCGACGGGTTCGGATTCGCCGGTCCGGGACGGGAAAACCTCAAGGTGCCCCAGACGGGGATCGTCCAGATCGACGACGACGTGGAGATCGGCGCCAACACNNGAAATCGGCGCCAACACGACCATCGACCGGGGAACCCTCGACAAGACATGGATCAAGAAGGGGGTCAAGATAGACAACCTCGTCCAGATCGCCCACAATGTCATCATCGACGAGTATTCCATCGTCGTCGCCCAGGTGGGAATATCGGGAAGCTCGAAGCTGGGCAAGGGGGTGATCCTGGGCGGACAGGTCGGCGTCGTGGGCCACATCGAAATCGGGGACCACGCCATGGTGGCCGCCAAAACGGGCGTTCACAAGGCCGTTCCGGCCGGCCGGATCGTCTCCGGATACGTTCAGATGCCCCACCAGGAATGGCTGAAGACGGTCGCCTGCTTCCCCAAGCTTCCCGAAATGAGAAAAACCCTGACGAGCCTCCGGAAGAGGATCGGGGAACTGGAAGAAAAGCTGGACTCCCTCAGGAAGGAAAAGCGTTCATGACCATACATCCCACAGCAATCGTCTCAAACAAGGCAAACCTTCATGAAACCGTCGAAATCGGGCCCTACGCGGTCATCGGCGACGGCGTGACCATAGGGAAAAACTCGGTGATCGGACCCCACGCGGTCATCGAGGGCACCACGGAAATCGGGGAAAACTGCAGGATCTTTCAGTTCGCCGCAATCGGGGCCGTTCCCCAGGACCTGAAGTTCAAAGGAGAGGACTGCAAGGTCGTCATCGGAAACAACAACATGATCCGGGAGTTCGTCACCATCCACAAGGCCACGTCGGCGGACATCGCCTCCACCGTCATCGGGGACGGCAATCTCCTCATGGCATACTGCCATGTGGCTCACAACTGCAAACTGGGGAACCACATCGTCCTTTCCAACGGGGTGAACCTCGCCGGCCACATTCTCATCGACGATTTCGCCATCATCGGGGGCATGTCGGGCGTTCACCAGTTCACGCGGATCGGCTGCCACTCCTTCATCGGGGGGGCCTCCGCCGTCGCACAGGATGTCCCTCCCTACGTAAAAGCCGCAGGGAACCGGGCGAAGCTTTTCGGCCTGAACGAGGTGGGGCTGAGAAGAAGGGGATTCTCCGATGCCGCTGTCGACGCGCTGAAAAAAGCCTACCGGATCATCTTCCGTTCGTCCCTGCTTCTTTCCACGGCCATTGAAAAGGTCCGGCTGGAAGTGGAGCCCCTGCCGGAAATCGAACGACTGGTCTCCTTCATTGAAAAGGCGCCCCGGGGAATCTGCCGGTAACGGCGCATCCCCCCGTGCAAAGGCAACAGGTCACATGAAAAAAGGAAACGGTTCCAGGATCCGGATCGGCGTCGTCGGCATCGGCCATCTCGGGTCCTTCCATCTTCAGAAATACAGGGCAATCGACGAGTGCACCCTTGCCGCCGTGTCGGACGTGGTCGGGGAGAAGGCGGAAAAGGCGGGAAGGGAATACGGCTGCCCTTTCTTCACCGACCCCCGGGAGATGATCGGCCGGGTCGACGCGGTGAGCGTCACCGTGCCCACGGAAAACCATTTCAAAGCGGCGCGGGATCTTCTGGCCTCGGGCATCGATGTCCTCGTGGAAAAACCGATCACGGCGACCCTGGAGGAGGCGGACGAACTCATCGCGCTGGCCGAGGCGTCGGGGGCCGTTCTCCAGGTCGGGCTCATCGAACGGTTCAACCCCGCCATCGCCGCCCTGGACGGCATCATCGGAACGCCCCTGTTCATCGAATCCCACCGCCTGCATCCGTTTTTCAACCGGGGGACGGACGTGGACGTCGTCCTCGATCTCATGATCCACGACCTCGACATCATCCTTCACTACGTGCCCTACCCCATCCGGAAAGTGGAAGCGGTGGGCATTCCCGTCCTCTCGGACAAGATCGACATCGCCAACGCCCGCATCACCTTCCGGAACGGGTGCGTCGCCAACATCACGGCAAGCCGGGTCACGGGGAAGAAAATGCAGAAAATCCGTTTCTTCGGACCGGAGGGATACCACTCGGTGGACTACGGGAAGCGGGAACTCGTTTCCCTGGGCAGGAAAAGGGTCCCCGGCGGGGAGACGGAAATCACGCCGAACGTGGTGGACGTGGAGGCTTACGATCCCCTGGAACGGGAAATCCGGGCCTTTGTCCGCTCCGTCATCACCCGGGAGCCGCCGGCCGTCTCGGGGAAGGAAGGAAGGCGCTCTCTGGAGCTTGCCCGCATGATTCTGGAAAAAATGAAAACGGGAGAGGAGTACCTGCAGCGATGATTCCCATGGTGAACCTGAAAAGACAGTACGAAACCCTGAGAGGCGAGATCGACCGGGCCATCGGGGAAGTCCTGGAAAAGGGCCAGTTCATTCTGGGCGAGAACGTCTCCCTCCTGGAAAAGGAAATCGCCCGCTACCATGGAACCGCCCACGGGATCGGCGTGGCCAACGGTACGGACGCCCTCCTCATGGCCCTTCGGGCCTGCGGCGTCGGGAAAGGGGACGAGGTCATCACCACGCCCTTCACCTTCATCGCCACCGCCGAGGTGATCGCCCAGATCGGGGCCGTCCCCGTGTTCGTGGACATCGAGCGGGACACCTTCAACATGGACCCGTCGAAAATCGAGGAAGCCGTCACGCCGCGGACGAAGGCCCTCCTCCCCGTCCACATCTTCGGCCACCCGGCGGAGATGGACCCCATTCTCGACCTGGCCCGGACGCACGGCCTGCGGGTCATCGAGGACTGCGCCCAGGCGTTCGGGGCGGAATACCGGGGGAAAAAGGTGGGAACCTTCGGCGACTGCGGGTGTTTCAGCTTCTTTCCCAGCAAGAACCTCGCCTGCTACGGGGACGGAGGGATGGTCATCACCGCCGGGGACGACCTGGCGAAAACCGTCCGGATGCTCCGGAACCACGGGACATCGGTGAAATACCACCACTCCCTTCTGGGATACAACAGCCGCCTCGACGAAATCCAGGCCGCCATTCTCCGGGTGAAGCTGAAACGGATCGACGTCTGGAACGAGTCCCGGCGCAGGAATGCGGCCCTTTACGGGGAAGGCATCCGGCGGGACGGCATCGTCCCCCCGACGGCGCGGCCGAACGTGTCGCCCGTTTACCACCAGTACACCCTGCGATGCGGAGCCGACCGCGGGAAACTCTCCGAAGCCCTGGGAAAAGCGCAGATCGCCTCGGCCGTGTACTACCCCGTGCCGCTCCACCTCCAGGAAGTGTTCTCGAACCTTCCCGGGAAAAGGAGCCTCCCGGAAAGCGAGGCCGCGGCGGCGGAGGTCCTTTCGCTTCCCATGTGTCCCGACCTCTCCGGGGAGGAAATCCGGAAGATCTGCCATGCCGTCAACAGCGTCCAGTGACCCCGCCCCCGCGGCGGACCGGGGAAAGGAAATCCTCATCGTGGCCGGAGAGGCCTCGGGGGACCTTCACGGCTCCCGCCTCGTGGGCGAAATGCTCGCGGCGGATCCCTCGCTGCGGTTTTACGGCGTCGGGGGAAAGCGGATGGAAGCGGCGGGCGTGGAACTTTACGCCGCCTGCGCCGACATGGCCGTCGTGGGCCTCACCGAGGTCTTCGGGAAGCTCCACTTCTTTCTGGGCGTCCTGAAACGGCTGAAGGACTCCCTCCGGTCGCGGCGGCCAGATCTGGTCATTCTCATCGACTACCCCGATTTCAACCTTCCCCTGGCCCGTGCCGCCCGGCGGGAGAACATCCCCGTCCTGTATTACATCAGCCCCCAGGTGTGGGCCTGGAGGCGGGGGAGAATCGCCGACATCCGGAAGCGGGTCACCCGGATGGCGGTCATCCTGCCCTTCGAAAAAGCCCTCTACGAGGAATCGGGCATGACCGACGTCCACTTCGTGGGACACCCCCTCCTCGACATCGTTCACCGGGGGGATCCGCCGGGGGAGACCCGCCGGAAACTGGGCCTTGAAGCGGAAGGGCTCGTCCTGGCCCTGCTCCCGGGAAGCCGGACGGGGGAAGTGAAACGGCTTTTGCCCCTCATGGCTGAAACGGCTGTCCTTTTGAAGCGCCGCCTGCCGGGACTGGAATTCGTCCTTCCCCTGGCGGAAACGGTGGAGGAGGGGACCGTGCGGGAGATCCTGGACCGCTTTTCCCTGGGCGTCCGGGTGGTCCCCAACGGCATGTACGACCTTCTGGCCGCATCCGACGCCGCCCTGGTGGCCTCCGGAACGGCCACCCTGGAAACGGCCCTCATGGGAACCCCCATGGCCGTGGTGTACCGGGTATCCCCCCTTTCCAGCTACATCGGCCGTCTGGTGATCCGGATCCGGACCATCGCCCTCGTCAACATCATCGCGGGGGAGACCATCGTTCCCGAATTCATCCAGGAACGGGCCGAACCGGAGAGGCTCTCGCGGGCACTCCTGGAAATCCTGACGAATCATGCGGTCCGGACGAAGATGACCGCCCGGCTCGCCGGGATCCGGGAAAAACTGGGCGAACCCGGCGCGGCGAAACGGGTTGCAAAACTCGCCCTGGATCTTCTATAAGGCGGATAAAAGAAGGAAAGAAGGCATCTTCTCCCATGGCGGTATTCAAGCGGCTCCTCAGACTGGCGAAACCCCACGCGGGCAAGTTTCTCATCGCCCTCCTCCTCATGCTCGTCGTCGGCCTTTCGACGGCGGGACTGGCGTTCCTCGTCAAACCCGCCCTGGACGACATCTTCTTCGAGAAGAAGGCCTCCATGCTCTACCTCATTCCGCTCGCCATCCTCGCGATCTACTTCATCAAGGGGGTCTGCTCCTACGGGCAGGCCGTCCTCATGAACTACATCGGCCAGAGGATCGTCACCGACCTTCGGAACGATCTCCACCGGCACATCCACCGCCAGTCCCTCTACTTTTTCCAGAGCCACCCGACGGGCACGCTCATGTCCCGGATCACGAACGACGTCAACCTCATCCAGAACGCCGTATCCGAGGCCCTGACCAGCCTCATGAAGGACTCCTTTTCCCTCATCGGCCTCGTTTTCGTCATCTTCTACCGGGACTGGCAGCTCGCCATCATCGCCGCCTTCGTCTTCCCCCTGACCATCTACCCCATCGCAAAGTTCGGGGAAAAGCTCCGCAAGGTCGCCACGGGCACCCAGGTGACCCTGGGAAGCCTCTCCAGCCTCCTCCAGGAAACGATCTCGGGGATCCGGATCGTCAAGGCCTTCGGAATGGAGAACTACGAGGGGGATCGGTTCGGCCGTGAAAACGAGCAGCTTTTCAGGCTGTTCATGAAATCGGCCTCCATCCGGGCCGTCTCGGGGCCCTTCATGGAGTTCCTCGGCGGGCTCGGCATCGCGGCCATCGTCTTTTACGGCGGCTACCAGGTGATCCAGGGAACTTCCACGCCGGGAACCTTCTTCTCCTTTCTCACGGCCCTCATCATGCTCTACGAGCCGGTCAAACGGCTGACCAACGTGAACAACACGATCCAGCAGGGGATCGCCGGCGCCGTCCGGGTCTTCCAGATCCTCGATCTCGAATCGGTCATCAGGAACCGCCCGGGGGCGGTCTCCATTCCCCGGGCCGCCGGGGAGATCCGGATCGAGGAGGTTTCCTTCCGGTACGACGACACGCCGGTGCTCCGAAACATCCGGCTTGCCGTCCGGCCCGGGGAAATCGTCGCCTTCGTGGGATCGAGCGGCGCCGGCAAGACGACGCTGGTCAACCTCATCCCCCGGTTCTACGACGTCACGGAAGGAAGGATCATCCTGGACGGAAAGGACATCCGGGACATCACCCTGGAATCGCTGAGGGCCCAGATCGCCATGGTGACCCAGCAGACCATCCTGTTCAACGACACGGTGCGGAACAACATCGCCTACGGCGACGTCGAAAAGGACGACCGGGCCGTGCGGGAGGCCGCCCGGGCGGCGAACGCCCATCACTTCATCGAAAAGCTTCCCCAGGGCTACGACACCGTCCTCGGCGAACAGGGCGTCCGCCTGTCGGGAGGGGAAAGACAGCGGATCACCATCGCCCGTGCCATCCTGAAGGACGCCCCCGTTCTCATTCTCGACGAAGCCACCTCGTCCCTCGACACGGAATCGGAACGGGAGGTCCAGGTCGCCATCGACAACCTCATGCGGGGAAGAACGACCCTGGTCATCGCCCACCGGCTCTCCACGATCCAGCATGCCGACCGGATCTGCGTCCTTTCGGAGGGGGAGATCGTGGAAGAGGGCACCCACGGGGAACTCCTGAAAAAGCAGGGGGAATACAGCCGCCTGTACGCCCTCCAGTTCCGGGAACCGAAAGAGGAAACGGCGGGGGGCCTATGACGGATCCGCGCCGGGTCCCCGCGAGCCCGTCCCTCCTCGGCGGCGCCTCCGTCCTTTACGGGGCGATCGTCCGCCTCCGGAACGCCCTCTACGACCGGAAAGCGATCCCGTCGGTGAAGCTTCCCCGCCCGGTGGTGAGCGTCGGGAACATCACCGCGGGGGGAACGGGGAAGACGCCCATGGTCATCCATCTCGCCCGGTTCCTCAGGGAACGGGGATACCGGCCGGCGGTGGTCAGCCGCGGCTACGGCAGCCGGGGCGGGAAGGCCGTGAACGTCGTTTCCGACGGGAAGACAGTCCTTCTGGACCCGGAACGGGCGGGGGACGAGCCCTACCTCATGGCCCGGGTCCTCGATGACGTCCCCGTCGTCACCGGACCGAAGCGTGTCGACGCGGGGAGGTCCGCCATCCGGCTCTTCCGGCCCGATCTTCTCCTGCTCGACGACGGCTTCCAGCACCGGCGGCTCCATCGGGACCTCGACATCGTGCTTCTCGACGAAGCCCTCCCCTTCGGGAACGGACGCCTCCTCCCCGGGGGGCTTCTCCGGGAACCCGTCGAGGGCCTTTCCAGGGCGGACCTGATCGTCCTCACGGGACCCGGCACGGGAGGCCCGGCGCCCCCGGAAGACCCCCGGATCCCCCGGGACAGGCCGCTCTTCCATGCCGCGAGGAAGGCCGAGGGATTCCTCCGGGGCAGGGATGACCGGTCCTATCCCCTGGAACACCTCGAGGGGAAACCCCTTTACGTCTTTTCGGGCATCGGGAACCCCTCGTCCTTCCAAAGCCTTCTTTCGGCGATCCCCGGGACCGCCCTTACGTGCCGGACCTTTCCGGACCACCACCGCTACACCGGCGGCGACGTCGAGCGGATCCGGAAGGAGGCTTCCGCGATTCCGGGCGCCGCCATCGTGACAACGGAAAAGGACGCCGTCCGGCTCGAAAAATATCCTGATTTTTGCGAGGATCTGTACCGCCTGCGGATTTCCATGGTCCTCCGGGCGGGAAAAGAGGATTTCGAAGCCATGGTGCTGGAGAAACTGAATCCATGAACATGAGCCGGTCCACCCGATTCATCCTCCTCTCCTTCCGGGTCATCCCCCTCGGGGCGCGCAAGAAGTTCTTCCGGGCGCTCTTCCTTCTTTTCTATCACTTCTCCGCCCGGCACCGGTTGATCACCCTTCTGAACCTCCTTCGGGCGTTCCCGGAGAAGGGGACGGGGGAAATCGGGACGCTCGCCAGAAACGTGTTCCGGCACATGGGAACGGTGGCCGCGGAATTCTTCGAAATCCCCGCATACCGGAGGGGCGAGCTCCCCCCCGGCGTCGCGTTCACCGGCCGGGAACATTACGACAATGCAATGGCCAAGGGAAAGGGCTGCATCTTTTTCACCGGCCATCTGGGAAACTGGGAACTCATGGCCGCGTCCATGGGTTTCATCGGCATTTACGGAAACATCGTCTACCGCAGGCTGGACAACCCGGTCCTGGAAAACGTGGTTCTCTGGTTCCGGACGTTCACGGGGCACCGGATGGTTCCCAAGGGCGGGGCGTCCAAGGCCCTCATCTCCCTGCTCAGGGGAAACCAGATGGTGGCCGTTCTCATGGACCAGAACGTCGCCTGGCGGGAGGGGGTGTTCGTGGATTTCTTCGGCCGCCCCGCCGCGACGACCCGGGGAATCGCGGCCTTCGCCCTGGAAACGGGCGCCGCCGTCCTGCCCATCGTCAACTTCCGGCTGGAGGACAGAACGTACCGGATCGTCATGGGAGAGGAAATCCCCCTGATCCGGACGGGGAACCGGGAAAGGGACATCCTCGAGAACACCCAGGCCTACTCGGCGGTCCTGGAACACTATATCCGGAGGTACCCCGACCAGTGGTTCTGGCCTCACCAGCGATGGAAGACGAAACCTTACGAGGCGATGGGGAAATGAGAGCGAACGGGTCCGAAAAAATTCCCTTCTCCTCCCTGGAGCGGATTCTCCTCCGAGGCACGAACTGGATCGGCGACGTGGTCATGACCCTGCCGGCGATCCGGGCGGTCCGGCGAAGCGCCCCCCGTGCCCGGATCACCATCCTCGTCAAGCCCTGGGTGGCCGATCTCCTTCGGATCTGCCCCGACGTGGACGAAGTCATGATTTACCAAAGCCCGGGAATCCACGGGGGCCTTCAGGGGAAGTGGCACCTCGCCCAGGCCCTGAAGAAACGGGATTTTCAGGCGGCCGTTCTCCTGCAGAACGCCATCGAGGCGGCCATCCTGGCGCGGCTCGCCGGGATCCCCGTCCGGGCGGGGTACGACACCGACGGGAGGCGCCTGCTGCTGACCCACCCCGTCCGCCGGACGAAGGAAATCCTGAAACGGCACCAGATCCACTACTACGTGGAGATGGTGGGGGCCCTGGGCTGCACAGACGCCGGCCGGGACATCCGGCTTTCCCCGGGACCCAACTACGGGGCGATCGCGAAAAACGTCCTCGGACGCTACGGGATGGAAGAGGACGCACCTCTTCTCGGCATCGCCCCGGGCGCGACCTACGGCCCGGCGAAGATGTGGCTCGCCGACCGCTTTGCCCTCGCCGCGGACCGCCTTGCGGCGGACTTCGGCCTGCGCACCGTTCTCTTCGGAAGCAGGGCGGACCGGCCCGTGGCCGAGGCGGTGGCACGGCACGGGAAAACCCCCATGGCGAACCTCGCCGGGGCGACCACCCTGGAAGAGGCCATGGCGGTCCTCTCCCGCTGCAGGTTGTTCCTTTCCAACGATTCCGGCCTCATGCACCTCGCGGGGGCCTTCGGAATTCCACTCGTCGCCGTGTTCGGCTCGACGAACCCGATGACCACCTCCCCCGTGGGGGAGAAAAGCGTCGTCGTCACGAAAAACGTGTCCTGCAGCCCCTGCCTGAAAAAAACCTGCCCCACCGATTTCCGGTGCATGGAGGGAATCACCGTGGAGGACGTCTGCCGGGCGGCGGCGGACCTGCTTGCGGCAAAAACCTGACCGGACGGATCTTTTCCGTTGAGACCGGGGGATCACTTGCGGTAAGGAAAAGAGACGGGAACGGACCGCCGTTCCGTGGAGGCCTTTGCATGAAGAAACATCCCGCCGTCTTCCTGGACCGGGACGGCACGATCCACGAGGAAGTGGGCTACCTGAGCCGGATCGACCAGCTGAAACTCTTCCCCGACACGGCGGAGGCCCTGCGGATGATCCGCGAAATGGGGAGGCTCGCCGTGGTCATCACGAACCAGTCGGGGGTCGCCCGGGGCTTTTTCGAGGAATCCTTTCTCGACGAGGTGCATCGGGAGATCGAAAACAGGCTCGAAAAGGAAGGCGCCCGGATCGACGGCTTCTATTACTGCCCCCACCATCCCCACTCCGGCAATCCCCCCTACCGGAGGGACTGCGACTGCCGGAAACCGAAGCCGGGTCTGATTCTGCGTGCGGCGGAGGAAATGAACATCGACATCGGCCGCTCCTACATGATCGGGGACATGATCAAGGACATCCAGGCGGGCGTCCGGGCCGGGGCGCCGGGCATACTCGTCCGGACGGGCTACGGGGGAAACGTGGTCCGGACGGATCTCCCCCTGTACGTCGCCCCGAACCTGTTGGACGCCGTCAAGTGGATCCGGGAGCAGGAAGCGACATGAACCTCCTCATCGTCAAGCTGAGCGCGGTGGGGGACGTGATTCACACCCTCCCCTCCCTGGCGGCCCTGAGGAAGCTGTATCCGGAGGCCCACATCACCTGGCTCGTGGAGGAAGCGGCTTCCGACCTCATCGCCGGCCACCCGTACCTGGACCGGGTCCTCGTATCGAAAAGGAAAACGTGGTTCAGGAATCTCGGGAGCGGCAAGGAGATCGGCCGGACCCTGAAGGAAATGAAGACCTTCCTGGAGGACCTCCGGGACCGGCCCTACGACATCGTGATCGACTTCCACGGCCTCCTGAAAAGCGCCTTTCTCGTCTTCCTCTCCCGGGGAAAGCGGAAACTCGGCTACGACAGCCTTCAGGAACTGAGCGGATGGTTCTACAACGAGAAGGTCTTCGAGGACATGGACAAGCATGCCGTTCCGCGGTATCTCGATTTCGTCTCCCACCTGGGAGGCGATCGGGAAAACCCCGAGTTCCATGTCCCCGTTTCCGGGGAGAACCGGATCCGGGTGGACCGGCTCCTCGGGGAGCGCGGGATCGGCCCCGGCGATCCCTTCATCGCCGTCAATCCCGTGGCCTACTGGGACACGAAACTCTGGGAAACGGAGAAATTCGGGGAGCTTTGCCGCAGGATCTCCGGGGAACTGGGGACGCCGGTCGTCCTCACGGGAAGCCGGGGAGACGGAATCCTCCGGGAAATATCGGAACGGTGCCCCGAAGCGGTGAACCTGGCGGGGGAGACCACGCTGAGGGACCTGGCGGCACTCTACGGGAGGGCGGCCCTCGTGGTCACCACCGACTCGGGGCCCATGCACCTTGCCGCCGCCATGGGAACGCCGGCGGTCGCCCTCTTCGGCCCCACCGACCCGAAGCGGACCGGGCCCTTCGGGGAAAACCACGTGGTGATCCGGAAGGACCTTCCCTGCAGCCCCTGCCTGCTCAAGAAGTGCGACCGGAGGACCTGCATGAAGGACATCACCGTCGCCGAAGTCCTGGATGCCGTCCGGGGTCTCCTGCGGGAACGAAGAGAAAGGAAGAAAGGATAGGAACAGCCATGGCCGTCAGGAAGGAGCTTCTGGAAATCCTCGTCTGCCCCAAATGCAAGGGGGACCTCGTCCTTACCGAAGCCGGCGACGGCCTCGTCTGTGGAAATTGCCGCCTCCTGTACCGGATCGAGGAGGACATCCCCGTCATGCTCATCGACGAGGCGGTTCCCCTGGAGGGGAAATAGCTCACGGGATCGCCGCGGGATTTCATCGCCCCCCGAAGCACCCCAAATGCAAAATGGGGATTTAGACTGTTTTCTAAATCCCCATTCCCACTGAAGAAATTTAATTCAAATATGGTGCCGAAGCCGGGACTTGAACNNCCCCTCAAGATAGCGTGTCTACCAAATTCCACCACTTCGGCGTCGCTCGAAAAGTCTATTTTCTTTTATGGCGTTTGTCAACACAAAAGTGTCCGAAAACGCGTGCAGACCTGCGAAAGGGCTTACTTCGCCTCCCCGGTGGTTCCACCGGTTCCCGCAGGCGGCGTAGCCGGCTGGGCGGGTACGGCGGCGGGCGCCGCGGCCCCTTCCTGCGTGCCTCCCGTCTGAGGCGGCAGCTTCTCTGTCACCGCAGGGGGAGTCGACACGCCGTCCATGACGGACGGGGCCTTGTGGACGGCGAAATAGGCAAGCCACAGGGACGTCAGCATGAAAACGGTCGCGATCACCGTGGTCATCTTCCCGAGGAACGTCGTCGGGCCGCTGCTCCCGAAAATCGTCTGGCTCGAGCCGCCGAAGGCCGCCCCCATATCCGCTCCACGACCGCTCTGCAAAAGAACGATCATGATCAGCAGAAAGCAGATAATCACATGAATGACCGTGACAAGAATGAACAAGTGCTTCCGTCTCCTTATCCGTTATTCCCGAAGCGCACGATCCTCAAAAAAGATCGGACCTCCAGGCTGGCCCCGCCTACCAGCGCGCCCTGAATGCCGGGCGTGGCCATGAGCTCTTCCACGTTTTTTTCGTTCACGCTCCCTCCGTAAATGATCCTTACGGAAGGCGCGGCGCTTTCGCCGTACCTTCCCGCAAGCCATTTCCGGATGAAGCCATGGACTTCGCCGGCCTGGGCCGGCGTCGCCGTNNCGATGGCCCAGACAGGCTCATAGGCGACCGTGACGGCCCTTATATCATGAGAAGAAATATCATTCAATCCCCTTTCCAGTTGTTTTTCCACAACATCGAAGGTTCTTCCCGATTCCCGTTCCTCCAGGGATTCGCCGAGACAGAAGATGGGATTCAAACGATGCTTCAATGCCGCCTTTATTTTCAGGTTGATGCCCTCGTCCCGCTCCCCGAACAGGCGGCGCCGCTCCGAATGGCCGATGATCACGAACGCGCATCCGGCATCGAGGAGCATCAGCGGAGACACCTCTCCCGTGCAGGCGCCCTGCTCTTCCCAGTGCATGTTCTGGGCGGCGACCCGGATCGCCGAACCGCGGCAGGCTTCCGCCACGGCGGACAGGGATGCAAAGGAAGGGGCGAGAACGATTTCGCGGTCATCCATCGAACCGGCCTGGCCGACCATCTCCCGGGCAAAGGAAACGGCCTCGCCGATGGTCTTGTACATTTTCCAGTTTGCCGCGATGAGTGGTTTCACCATCTATTTTCCGGCCAGCTTTTTTCCCATGTAGATCGCAAGATCCCGCATCCTGCTTGCGTAGCCGCTTTCGTTGTCATACCAGGAAAAGACCTTTACCAGGTTCCCGTCGATAACGTTCGTGAGGGGTGCGTCCACGATGGAGGAATAGGGACTGCTCGTGAAATCGACGGAAACGAGTTCCTCCTCGCAAAACGCCATGATGTCCTTCAAAGGCCCCTTGGCGGCGGCCTTGAGGGCGTCGTTGACTTCCGCGATGGTCACGTTGCGGCCCACTTCGGCCACAAAATCGACAACGGACACGTTCGGCGTGGGAACGCGGAGGGCCACGCCGTCCATCTTGCCTTTCAGTTCGGGAATGACCTCCGTCACCGCCCGGGCCGCTCCCGTCGTCGTGGGAACGATGGACATGGCGGCCGCCCGGGCCCTTCTCAGGTCCTTGTGGGACCCGTCGAGGAGGCGCTGATCCATGGTGTAGGCATGGACGGTGGTCATGAATCCCCGTACGATCTTGAAGGAATCGTGGAGCACCTTCACGACGGGGGCAAGGCAGTTCGTCGTGCAGGAAGCGTTGGAAACGATGTGGTGCTTCTCCGTGTCGTACGAACTTTCGTTGACGCCCATGACAAAGGTGCCGTCGATGCCTTTTCCCGGAGCGGCGATGATCACCTTTTTCGCACCCGCTTCCAGATGGCCGGCACACTCGTCTTTTTTCCTGAACTTTCCCGTGGACTCGAGAACGATGTCGACGCCCATGTCCCCCCAGGGCAGGGTGGAAATATCCTTGGTCACCGAAGTAAGGATGATTTCCCTGCCGTTTACGATCAGGGAGCTGTCCTTGACCTCGACCGTTCCGGAAAAGGGACCATGGACGGAGTCATAACGGAGCAGATGGGCCAGAATTTCAGGGTTCGCCCGTGAGTTTACGGCCACCACCTCGATGTCTTCGCGGCCCGTGCAGGCCCTGACAAGATATCTTCCGACCCGCCCGAATCCGTTGATTGCCACTTTCACGCGCACGTTCCACCTCCTTGAAACATTTGTCAAAAGGAAAGTAAGGTCCGAATTTCTTCAGGAAACGAAGAAAGAAAGCGTTTCAAGCATTTACGCGCTTTCGACCAGCCACATAATAAGGAAGCATGCGGGCTTCGTCAATCATTTTTTCGTTCATCCGGTTTTCTGCGTACTTGCGGATGAAACCCGGAGGATCCTGAAAACCGGTCAGAAGTTTACGCCGTTCAATCCTTTCAATCCCAGGATCCGTCTCGCCTCGTCGGGGGTTGCCGGCTCGATGCCCAGTTCACGGGCGATGCGGATGATCTTGGCCACCTGGTCGGCACTGCTCTTCGCGAGCACCCCCTTCTCCACGTAGAGGCTGTCCTCCAGTCCCACCCGGGCATGGCCCCCCATGAGAAGCGATCCCGTGCACATGGGGATCTGCGTGCGCCCGGCGGCGCACACGGAAAACTCGAATTCGCCGATCTGCTTGCGGGCCGTCTCCACCAGGTAGACGAGGTGCTCGAGGGTCGCCGGAATGCCGCCGAGGATGCCCATGACGAACTGGAGATAGATGGCTCTTTTCGCGATTCCCTTCTGCAGCAGGAAGGCCAGGTTGTTGATCATCCCCACATCGTAGATCTCGAATTCCGGTTTCGCACCGTTCGCATAGATGATTTCCAGATACTGCCGCATGGTCTTGAAGGTGTTGGGGAAGATGAAGTCCTCCGTGAGGTCGAGATAGGCTTCCTCCCAGTCGTACTTGAATTCCTTGACCTGGTCCTTGATGTGAAACAGGGCGAAATTGAGCGAACCCGCATTGAGCGAGGTCATTTCCGGCTTGAGGTTCGAGGCGACCCGGACCCGGTTCTCGACAGGCTCGCCGAGCTTGCCGCCGGTGGTGAAGCACATGACGACGTCGCATCGTTTTCTGACGGCTTCGGCGATCTCCCTGTAGACGTTCTGATCCGCGCTCGGCAGTCCCGTTTCGGGGTTCCTGACATGTATGTGCACGACGGCGGCCCCCGCTTCGCAGGAGCGGACGGCGTCGTCGATGATCTGCTGCGGTGTCACCGGCAGGTAGGGTGACATGCTCGGTGTATGGATGGCGCCGGTCAGCGCCGCGGTGAAGATTCTCTTATTCGTGTTCATGGATATCCTCTATGCAGCATATTGGATTTTCTGTACATTTTTCTCCGGCGTCTGCCGGGGGCACATCAGAGAAAATACGACCTGTGCCTTTCGAATTCCTCGATGAAGTCGTCCACCATCGCCGCGAGGGGATACGAAAGCTCCCATCCCCATTCCGTCCGGGCGCAGGCATCGCTGATCTTCAGCGACCCGAGTTCCCGCAGGAGTTCCACGACGACGGCGTCGGGCTTGAAGGACAGGGACGCACCGGGGATGCGCTCTTCGACGGCCCTCACCAGCTCCCGCGCCGAGAAGGGCGGCGTGATGCCGGCGATGTTGTAGACCCTCGTCCGGATGCGTCCGGGATCTGCGGCGGCGAGCCCGTTGAGCGCCAGGGCGGCGTCCTTGTAGTAGAGGGCGGGGCATCGCGTTTCCGGTTCGCAGTTGAGGGTGTACGGCAGTCCCTTGATGGAGTACTCGATCGCCCAGGCATTATAGATGGACATGTGGGCCGTTTTCGCCCCCGGCCCCACGATGGACGGCAGGCGGACGCCCCGGAAGTCGAGGCCGAATCTCCGGTGGTACCATCGGCCCAGGAGTTCGCCGAAGGTCTTCGTAATCCCGTACAAACTCGAGGGACGCTGGATGGTGCGGTCGTCGATCGTGTCCCCGGGGATGTCCTTGCTGTAGGTGGCGATCGTGCTTCCGTAAATGACCTGCCGCATGTTCCTGACGCGGGCCGCTTCCAGGATGTTCCGGGTCCCGACCACGTTGGCGTCGAAGGCCTTCCAGGGATCGTTCTCCGAGGGCAGGGACAGCATGCCGCCCAGATGAAAGATCCGGTCCACCGCATGCCGCTCCACGCAGTCCATCAGGATGGGAAAATGTTCGAGGCTTCCCCGCTCGAAAACGAACCGGCCGCTGTGCTCCGACAGTGGTCCCTGGACCGGCGCGATGTCGTAAAGAACGGGGGTCTCCCCTTCGTCGATGAGGATTTTTGCGAGGCAGGATCCGATAAACCCGGTCCCGCCGGTAATCATGGTTGTCATAGGCCGCTCAAAAATATAAGGGGCGAGGGCCGGGACAATCGCCGCCCTCGCCCCGTTGAACCGTTTTGGCTACTTCTTCATCTTGCAGCCGGTTTCAGCACAGGGAACCGACACATCCTCCGCGGGAACCATCCCCGCGGACGCTTCGAACGCATGTTTGAAAAACGGATTCTCCTTGACGATTTCCGTGTACCAGAAAGGCACCTGGGCCTGATGGTCGCAGGCCCGCATGGTCCAAAGACCGGCGGGGCCGTCGTAGGTCAGGCCCTCCCAGGCCTTGATGACGGCCGGGATGTCCGTCGTTCCGGCCTTCTTGACCGCCTCGGCCCAGAACATGGTCGACATGAAGGATTTGCCGCGGAGCCAGGTCGGATAATATCCCTTGTCCTTGTAGAACTTGGCGACGAATTCCTTGTTCTTGTCCGTGGGGATGGAAAGCGTGTACACCTCGGCGCCCATATTGCCGATCATCAGGCTGTCGTCGCCCATGGCCTGGATGGTGAACTCGTCATTGATGTAATACGAAAGCACCACCTGCTTCATCCCCATGGGACGCCCCTGTTTCAGGAGAAGCGTCAGGTCGTTGCCCCAGTTGGGAGTGAAGATGGCATCGGGCTTTGCGGCGATCAACTGGCTCACGTAGGGTGCGAAGTCCTTCGTGCCCGCTGGATGGTACAGTTCGGCCACGATCTCCGCCGAGGGGTTCAGTTTGGCAAGCCTCCGCTTGAATGCCGCCAGCGCCTCCTGCCCGAAGGAGTAATCCTGTGCGATGATGGCGACCCTCTTGTAGCCCTTCTTGGCCACCAGCGCGGCCAGTGCGTAGGACTGCTGGTCCGTGTTGCCGCAGGTCCGGAAGAAATTCTTGCTGCACTTTTCCCCCGTCATGCTCGCCGCCGCCATGCCGTAGCTGATCATGATGGCGTTCTGCCTTTCCGCGAGCTGTTCCATGGCCGCTCCCACCGAGCTTCCCGTACCGCCGCAGAAAAACTTCACGTTGTCCCTCAGGATCAGGTTCTGGGCTTTGCGGGTCGCCACGTCCGGCTTCAGCTCCGAATCGACCGGAATGACCTCCACCTTTTTCCCGAGCAGCCCGCCGTTTTCATTGATGACCTTCGCCGCATAGACCACGCCGTCCAGATAACGTTCCCCGATATCCTTGAACGATCCCGAAAGTGGCTCCATTGCAGCGATCTTGATGGTGTCCTCCGCCACTGCAGGCACCGCCAGCGCGAGCAGCAGGACAGACAATACCGCCAGACCGAAAATCTTCTTCATAATCCCTTACCTCCCGTTTTTTCAACCAAAGGTCTTTTCGCCTTTTCGTGTCCCCCCATGAGGAAACACGTGAACGCTCGTCTTGTCTTCTCTCCCCGCAAATGCTCCATGAGTCCCTTCGCCGGATGCGGTAGCGGCCGGCTTCACAGGCAATGACTTGCGGCTGTCGTCGAATCCGTCAGACTTCCAGGTAGTTCCTCCTGATTTCCTCGGCCGCCAGCAATGCCTCCGTGTCGCCGTCGAAAACCATGTGTCCCTTTCCCATGATGTAGAATCGGTCGGCCACCTTGATGGAGGCCTTGAAATTCTGCTCCACCATGAGCACCGTCACCCCCGAACTCCGCACGGCGGCGAGCATTTCCAGCACTTCCTTCACGATCAGAGGGGCAAGGCCCTCCGTGGGCTCGTCAACCAGGATGAGCTTCGGGTCTCCCATGAGGGTTCTCGCCACGGTGAGCATCTGCTGCTCACCGCCCGAGAGGTGGCCGCCCTTGTTTTCACGCCGTTGCTTCAGCTGGGGGAATTGCTCGTAGACCCTCTCGATGGTCCAGCCGCCTTTTTTCGCCCCGTTTCTGATGCCCATGAGGAGGTTCTCATGCACGGTGAGACTGCGAAAGATCCGCCGGTCCTCGGGCACGTAGCCGACGCCGAGACGGGCGACCTCGTAGGGCCGCTTCCCGATCAGTTCCTGTTCGTTGAAACGGATGCTTCCCTCGCTCGGTTTCACAAGGCCCATGATGCTCTTCAGCGTCGTGGACTTTCCGACGCCGTTGCGACCGAGCAGGCAGACCAGTTCGCCTTCCTTCAGGGCCATGGAAACTCCCTGAAGGATGTGGCTTTTTCCGTAAAAGCTGTGGATGTCTTTCACCTCAAGCATGGTTATCCGTCCCCCAGGTAAGCGTCCTTCACGCGCTGGTCGTTGCGGATCTCGTCAGGTTTTCCCGAAACAAGGATCGTTCCGTAGTGCAGGACCGAAATCGTGTCGGCAAGCGAGAACACCACATCCATGTCGTGTTCGATGATGATCAGCGTGCGGCCGGCCGTAACCCGGTCGATCATCCGGATGGCATGGGCCGTTTCCTCGCGGGTCATCCCCGCCGTCGGCTCGTCGAGAAGGATCAGTTCGGGCTCCGTGGAAAGCGTGATGCCGATCTCCAGGGCCCGCTGCTGGCCGTAGGACAGTGCGCTGACGGGCATGTGCACGACGTTTTTCAGGCCGATATCCTCGATGATGGCCAGGGTGCGCCTGTTGATTTCCTGGTTGTGATCGGGCTGCGGAAGAAGTGGTACCGCAGTCCATGGCGGGAGCGCACGCCGGAGCGGATGTTGTCGAAGACGGACAGTTCCTGGAAAACGTTGGTGATCTGGAACGACCGGGACAGCCCGGCGCGACTGATGGTGTGGGCGGGTTTGCCCGATATGTCGCGGCCCTTGAAGAGGATCTCCCCCGACGAGGCCTCGAAATTCCCGCTGATGATGTTGAAAAGTGTCGTCTTGCCCGCCCCGTTGGGCCCGATGACGGCATGACGTTCCTTCTCCCTGACCATGAATTCGACACCGGTGAGAACCTTGAGCCCCGAGAAGTCCTTGTGGATGCCCTTGATGTGCAGGTAATCGCTCATGATGACCCTTCCTTGACAGCGAGGGATTTGTCCGTTCCATTCCTTCCGGAAAACAGGTTCCTGACGTACTGGATGATCTGCGTGAGCCCGCCGGGGATGAAGAGAACCATGAAGACGAAGATCAGCCCCATGAACAGGGGCCAGCGGTCCGTGATGTCGCTCAGATAGTTCTGGAGGACGACGTAGACCAGCGCCCCCATCATCGGCCCCCAGAAGGTTCCCGTTCCGCCCACGAAGGTCATGAGAAGCACCGTCGTCGTCATGTCGACACTGATGGCCGACTGGGAGCAGAACTGGAAGTGCAGCGTGTAGAACGCCCCCGCAAGGCCGGCCACGGCCCCCGTGAAGGTGAAGAGGATCAGACGGCTGATGTTGGTGTTGTACCCGAGGAACTTCATCCGTTCCTCGTTTTCCCTCATCATGAGAACGGTCTGCCCCATGGCCGTCTGGGTGAAGTACCAGCAGAAGACGATCGCCGCCCCGATGATGACAAGGGTGAAGTAGTAGAAACTCGTAAGCCCCGCCATGTTGATCGTGGTGAAGCCCAGGGAAAGATCGGGCCGCGTGACGCTGAGGCCGTCATCGCCTCCCGTGACGGTGTGCCACTTCGTCGCCACGGCACAGAAAAGCGAATTGAACGCCAGGGTAAGAAGGGCAAAGTAGGCCCCCTTGTGCCGCAACAGAAGGCCTCCCGTAACGAAACCGACCACCGTGGTCATGGCGATCGCCAGCCCGATGGCGCCCCACAGGGACAGCCCGGGAATGTGGATCAGGGACACCGCCACCGTGAAGGCCCCCATGCCGAAGAACATGGCGTGCCCGAAGGAGAGCAGACCCGCATAACCGAGCAGGAGGTTGTAGCTGACTGCATAGAGGGCGAACACGATGATTTCCGTCAGCATGTTCAGATGATACTGCCTGAGCAGCACCGGCATCACGGCCCCGAGGGCGAAGAGGAAGGCAATGAAGAGATAGGGTCTGTTCTTCTTTGCGATCATTGTTTTTCACCGAAGAGTCCCGAAGGTTTGATGATCAGGACGACGGACATGAGCAGGTAGACCAGGGCCAGGGAAAGTTTCGGGAAGAGCAGCACCCCGAAGGACTGCAACTCGCCGATGATCAGCGAGGCGACCACGGCGCCCCCGAGGCTCCCGAAACCGCCGACGACAATCACGACGAAGGCATCGATGAGGATTTCGTTGGCCATGCCCGGATAGGTCGAGAGCAGCGGTCCCGCGATGACGCCGGCAAACCCCGAAAGGGCCGCGCCGAATGCAAAGACGCCCATGAAGACGAGCGGTACGTTGAACCCGAGGGCATTTACCATTTCGCTGTCGTTGACGGCGGCCCTCAGGATGATTCCGAGACGGGTCCTGTAGAGGATCAGCGCCATCATGATCCCCACAAGGGCGGCGCTGGCGAAGATGAAGATCCGGTAGAGGGGGTAGGTGATCCCGAAGATTTCGACCGTTCCGCCCAGGAAGCCCCCGACGTTCACGGCCAGCGGGAAGTTGCCCCAGACCCACTTGACCACTTCCGTGATGATGTACGCAAGCCCGAATGTGAGCAGCAGCTCATGCACGTGCCCGAACACATGGACACGGCGCAGCAGGAACCTCTCGATGACGGCGCCGATGACGAACAGCAGGAGGGGACAGATCATCAGAGACAACCAGAACTGGCCTGTCATCCGCAGGATCGTGTAGGAGAAATAGGCCCCCAGCATGTACATGGCCGCGTGGGCGAAGTTCAGGACGTTCATCATCCCGAACACCAGGGTAAGGCCCGCCGAAACAAGAAACAGCAGGCCCCCGTAAGCCAGGCCGTGAAGGAAGAAGACAGGGAAATCACTCATGAGGTTAACCCTTTCCGTTGATCCGGCGTGACCGGCGCGTGATGCCTCATGGCATGGGCCTCTCTCCGGTCAGACGCCCTTCACGCCCCCGATGATTTCCTTCAGGATTCGCAGCAGGACCGTGTCGCGTTGCCGGATCACCCTCTCTATTTTTTCAGGCGTCCACTCGTAAAACCCCCGACCGGCCTTGACGCCGGTCGCGCCCTCCGAAATCAGTTTTTCCAGGACCGGCGCCGGTTCCTTGGCCGCATCGAGATAGGGGAACAGATATTTATGGATGTCCCGTGTCAGGACGAGTCCGGCGAGGTCCGCCGTTTCCATGGGACCGATGAAAGGCATCCGGGCCCCGAAGCCGTATTTGACGACCTTGTCGATGTCCTCGGCGCTGGCGACCTTCCTGTCGCAGAGGGAAAAGGCCTCGCGCCACATGGCGTGCTGGAGACGGTTGCCGAGAAAACCCGGAACGTCCTTGAGGACGCGGACAGGCACCTTGCCCACCTTTTCCATGAGGGCGAAAACCGTCTCGAAGGCGGCTTTCCCGGTTTGCCCGCCCCGGATCACCTCAACACAGGGAAGTACCTGGGGCGGGTTCCAGAAGTGGGTCCCAAGGAAACGCTCCTTGTTTTTCAAAACGGTCGCGATTTCGGTGATGCTGATGGCCGAGGTGTTGCTGGAGAAAATGGCTTCGGCATCCGCGTGCCGTTCCACTTCCGCAAAGACCTTCCGCTTCAGGTCGAGATCCTCCAGGATGGCCTCGATGACGTACTGGGAACTCTTGCACAGGGCCTCGATCGAGGGAGACAGGGAGATTCTGCCGAGGCAACCCGTGACGTCTTCCTTCGTGGCCAGGCCAAGGGCAATAAACACCTTGAAGTCCTCTTCGATCCTTCCCTTTGAGGCATCGAGAGTGGCCTTGTCCTTATCGTAAAGATGGACGTCGTAGCCCGCCGAGGCGAAGACCTGGGCGATGCCGTGCCCCATGAGGCCGGCCCCGATCACGCCGATGCATCGAATGTCCTTGAGTTCCATGCCTATCCCTTCCTTTCACCTCCGTTGACGGGGTTGCAGATGACCATGAAACATTTCACTTCTTCGGGGCCGACGGTCTCTCCGAAATGGGGGAGGTTCGCATCGAAGTAGATGCAGTCGCCTTCGTTGACGATGTACTCCTCTCCGCCGTGGAGGAATTTCATGGTGCCCTGAATGACGAAGAGGATCTCTTCTCCTTCATGCTGGTAGTAGGTGCGCTTTTTCGGAACGAGGGGAAGGGTGAGGAGGAAGGGCTCCATGATCTTGTTCGGATACCTGTATGCCATGGCCTCATAGGAATATCCGAAATCCGCCCCGTCCCTCGAGATGAGGGGCCGGTCGTTCTTGCGTACGAGGGAGAGGGAGGTGCGGGGAGCTTCTTCGGAGAGAAGGGCCGAGATGCTGATGCCGAGAGCGCGGGCAATGATCCCGAGTGTGGAGACGGGGGGGGACTTTTTCGATTTTTCGACTTTCGAAAGATATCCCTTGGTGAAGTGCGTCATCGCCGCAAGCTGCTCGAGGGTCATCCGTCTCTGTGTCCGGAAAGCCCTGATCCGCTTGCCGATGTCGGCTTCAATAATGGCAGGATTTTGTTTCACTACAGTATACATACCCGATAATTACACTAAAGATGTATGTAACTTATCGATTGTAGATATCAATTCTGCCGGAGAATGTTTCCTGATAGGAAACAAGCTACCAGGGGCCGGAAGGATTGTCAAGCAATTTTAAATTTTCATGAAGAAAGCGGAAACGGACCAATTTTTTTGCCCGCTTCCATGATCCTGCATCCGTTCATCCCGGTGGCCCGGGGGGCAAATTGCCTTGACAAGGTCCCGTAAAGGCGATAATAAAGTCAATTCTTGCAGCACCGTTTACGGCACAACCGCTTTGTGCGCCTGTAGCTCAGCTGGATAGAGCAACGGACTTCTAATCCGTGGGTCGAGAGTTCGAATCCCTCCAGGCGTACCAGTTAAATCAAGGGGTTATGGTTGAAACCATGATCCCTTGTTTTTATTTGTGACCAAATTTTGACCGGTCGCCTTAAAAACGGTTTCATCAAGTCGTTTAACCGCCTCTTGATTGGAGGGTTTCATCAGGTGGGAATAAATCTTGAGAGTGACCATCGGGGAAGAGTGTCCCATTTGTGACTGAACGTATTTAATGTTCTCTCCCTGGTTCAGCATGAGCGAAGCGTAGCAATGCCGAAGATCGTGGAAACGGATGGTCTTCGGCAGACCCGCCTTTCTCAATGCAGGTTTGAAGTACCGCCCCATCATATTGTGACAATCAATCGGGGTACCGTTTTCGCTTGGAAAGACAAGATCCGCGTCATTGGACCCGCTCAGCAATTTCCAAGCTGCCAACTGCTTCACGACAACGGGAGAAAGATCGATTTTCCGGACCGACTCCTTCGATTTCGGATCGAAATACCGCCCATGGTTGAACGTGCGCTGAATGTGAATCTGCTTTTCCTTGAAGTCAACATCACTCCATTTCAAACCCAGGATCTCCCCTTGTCTTGCCCCTGTCATGATGGCCAGCAGATAAAGCATCCTAAACTTTGGATCCTCTTCGGCCTCCAGCAGTTTTTTGATCTCTTCGGATGTAAGAATTTTAATTTTCTTATCCGATTCAACAAGGTCCACCGATCGCCGCGGCTTCTCGGCATCCCTCACGGGATTGGAGTCGATGGTTCTGTGCCGGACGGCATAGGCAAAAATCTGGTTCATCGTGATCAGGAGCTTCCGGAGTGAAAGAAGGTTAATTTTGAGTTTTTGCTTTCGGGAAATGAACCTTTCAACATCCGCCGTTGTGATGACCGCAATCCGCTTATCCAGCCATTCATGAAAATGGTTCTTGATATGGCCCTCATAAGCGGACCAGGTGCTTATCCTGACTTGCGGCTTTTTGTACTCCAGCCATTCAACCGCTACCTCTCCGAACGTGGGGACCTTCTTTTCATGAAGGAAAGTCCTCCGGTTGATCTTCTTTTCAATCTCCTGGAGAAGACCCCGGGCTTCTTCCTTCGTGGTCCCTTTGGGTAGCGTCTTCCTGTACCGCTGGCCGTACTGGTCATAGCAGTCAATGACGTACCGGCCATTCCTCTTTGTGACACACGCCATGTTTACCTTACCTCCGTTCCTTCATTTCGCCGGACCCCTGACTTGATCAGACCCTTTCCCTAGGTTTTTCCCTTCCTGAGAATCATGATTTGTTCACCTCCCTTGTTTTATTTGGTCTTTCAAATTGGTCCGGCATGGGCGAAATCCCGTTCAGGATATTCCCCTTCATGGAAAAATGTCATGCACTTTTTTCCATGGCCGGTACGGAGGCATTATTGCCGGGATCCTCGCATTGAAACAGGTCCGCTGTCCGAATGTACACTTCAGCCATTTTCACAGCCTCATGTGTACGGTCTCCCCATGTGCCGGATCCGGGATCCCGGTTTTCAAGAAATTGCCCCATAAGATCCCAGGCAGTAGTCCCGCAGGGAAGGACAGCATCCGGCCTTTGCCTACAGCCGTTGACAATGAGAACGGGCAATCCGTGCATCGAAATGGGATGTTTGGTTGATAATGAAACGATTATTTTTTCCGATTTGAAAATTTCTGCTTCATGATCCCGCATTGAGCTTTGCTCATTTCCCTGCCGTTCCTCAACATTCAGCTTTTCATACAGGGTCCACAGAAAATCCTCGGTTTGATACAGTCGATCTATGATCAGTCTGCACAGGAAGACCCTGCGTTCAGAGCCTTCCGTTGCGGAATCTTCGGATGTCTGCCGGTCAAGTTCATAGAGGCTTTCAGCAAGAGCCTTTGCGGATCCGATCCCCCATGCCAGGCACTCACTGAGTCCATCCGCGCCGGGATCCAGTTTCTCAAGATCGAGAGGATTCCATCTTTCAGCCATGGTTCATGCCCTCCCTTCGATCGTTTTCACGATAGGCTTGGTTCTGATCTTCAAGTGGGCGTAAAAGAATTTCTCTGCTTCAAGGGCTATGTCGCCCATTTCGTCAGCAACTTTCTGAAGGCTGATGGACATTCGGACCAGGTGAATCGGCTTCCATACGTTCTTTTCCAGGTCTTCATCCAGGACCTTCGCAAGCGCCTGTATCCCCCGGAGAAAGGTTTCCGCGTTGTGACTTTTCTCCAGAATGTCATAAAGGAAGCCCCTGAAGTCATGCTCGGCCCTCTCTCTTTTCTCCGCCCTGGCCTGACTGATGCTTTCCTTGCTTGCCATTTCCTGCCGTCCCTCCCTTCCGTCATTTTTGGATGGATGACGTTTGTTTCCGGCCTGAAATCCCCTTTTTTCTCCCAGGATAGGGGTTATGTATCCCCTTGAGGGGGAAGAGCGGAATTTGTTCCCGCTCCTTCGGCTTGCGGCCCCTTTTGTGGGATTTCCCGGCTTGGGATGGATCCGGGGCCTGGTCCCCGGGGGTGAGCCCCGGAGTTATCCCCGGAAAGTGGGTTTTTACTTTGGAAGAAGAATCTATTTCCCCGGGGGAAGGGTTAGGTATGCCCCCGGGATTTTCTTTCTGTTTTGCCAAGTAAGAACCGTTTACTTTTGCAAGGGAAGGGGTTTTTCGTGGAAGGGATCGTCCCCTTTCTTTCAAGGCCGCTCTCTGATCAGCTGAAATGGTCTTGAGTTGGTATTTATCCCCCTTCCGGTAAGGCATCAGAGGGTAAAGGGCGCATTCGGGGATATTGCAGTCAACCTTTCCGTCAGCAAAAAAGCCCATGCAGTCATAGCATTTTGCAAAGATCATCTGCCTCAAGGTGAGCCTTTTCCCTTCAAGGTGAGAAATGAGCTCAGTCCTTCCCTTTACCTGTTTCCCGTACTTGTCAATGGACTTGAGTTTTTCCATCAGATTCCCTCCAGAACCGGCCCCCTATCTCCGGGGTACCCGGTCATCCGATCCCGCCTCTTCATCGCGTCCCGGACCACAGCGCCTTCCTCGGCCTTCTCTGGATCCTTATCCTCTTCACCCGAAGCGGCTTGATCGGTTTCCTCGGACTCCTTCCCGTCCTGGTCCTGGCTGGCCTCATCGTCTTTTTCAGGCTTCTTCTCTTCCTCGGCCTCTTCGGACTTCTTCTCTTCGCCGGTTTCCTCGGGCTTCTTCTCATCCTCGGCGGGATCGCTCCCCTCGGCCCGGGTCCTCCGGATTGCGTCCCGGACCAGGGGATTCCCCCCGTCCGTTGAAGGGGAGGATCCACCGATTCCTCTTCTCCGCTCCGCGTCACGGAGGACGGGATTTTCACCAGTCCCTTCGGGTATTTCCCCACCCTGGCCCGGGGCATTTTCCCCGGTCCCTCTCCGGTGAAAGGCATCTTTCACCAGGGGGCCTTCATCGTCCCGGATGTCATGAGCGGAGACGGATCCGGGGGCCTTCGTCCTCTTGATCGCGTTCCGGATGATTGGACTTTCAACGGTCTCTTCGGTTTTCTTCCCGGCCTGGCCGGGGGAAATTCCCCCGGAGACTTTTCCGGCCGCTTTATCCGGATCCGGGGGGCCTCCACCGGCATTCTCGCGCCAATCCGCGCCGGGAATCGGACCGCTCTTCAGGATTGTGATGGAAGGCTTTGATTCGGGTTTACCCGGGGACACCTTCTCGATGAGATCGAGGCGGCGCTTCCACTTGAAAAGCTCCTTCACATCGCTTTCGCCCATGGGAATGCACCATCTTTTTTCCCGCCCGGCCTTGGGGGGGAGCTTGTCCGGTTCCGCGAGGATTCCTTCAAGGTAAAATTTCCCCCCTTCCGATCGGTAAATGTTGTGCCGGTATCCATATCCGTTGGTCTTCCCGCTGGAAAAAAGCAGGGTCGCTTTCCCGGGATCGAATTTCTCAGCGGAAGGCTGTCCCCCGGGACCTTCCCCGAAGTGCTTTGTGAGGGCTTCATGAAGGCCCCAGTCCATCAAGTAAATGATGGCGTTGATCCGGTCGCTGTTTACCAATGCCGAAACGCGATAGCTTGGGATTTGTTCAAGGGGCTCTCCGATCATGAAATAGTTACCCTCTTCCCCCCGGTAAAAGGTTCGTATGAATCCCTCGGGGGTCGGTTTGGGCTCGACACCAAGAACGGTTGCGGTTTTTAGGTCGTAAAGGCTCATTTGCTTTTCTCCTTTCCGGAGCTTTTGCCGGATCCGGGATCAGACGTTGAATTGATCCGGATCCACCTTGTTCGACTCGATGAAGCCGGAAAGCGACTTCTCCGAAATCCTGATGGCCCGGGCTCCGATCCGGATAGCGGTCAGGCGGCCTTCTTTGATCAGGGTGTAAACGTACTGATTCATGCAGCACAACGTTTCGGCCACTTGACGAACCGGAAGATAACGGTCCGGCCTCTCTTCCTGTGGTTCCCGCCTTCTCATCGATCACGGAGCTATTTC
>DJVQ01000042.1 GCA_002441265.1 Syntrophaceae bacterium UBA6252 | reverse complement strand
CTAAGTGGGAAGCCCACCTCAAGATAAGATATCCCTTTCTGATGGAGACATCAGGACTGAAGACCCCTCGAAGACTACGAGGTTGATAGGTCAGAGGTGTAAGTGCGGTAACGCATTCAGCCTACTGATACTAATCGGTCGTGAGGCTTGGCCATAATTTTATACATCTTTACCCTGATCCGATTTCGATATGCAGTTGTCATGCAATTATAACCGGTTTTCGGTGGCTATAGCGAAGAGGAGACACCCGTTCCCATCCCGAACACGGAAGTTAAGCTCTTCAGCGCCGATGGTACTGCACGGGAGACTGTGTGGGAGAGTAGGTCGCCGCCGAAATTAGATTGCCCCTTTCGAAAGAAAGGGGCTTTTTTTTCGTTTTACAGTCCCGATGCGGGTGTGATATATTCCCCGAAATTCGAATACTTTTGACCGGGAGGTCTGCTTCCATGTCGGGCCATTCGAAATGGAGCACCATAAAGAGGAAAAAGGGGGCGGCCGACGCGAAGCGCGGCAAGCTGTTTACGAAGATCATCAAGGAGATCAGCCTGGCGGCGAGGCTGGGCGGCGGAGACCCCGAGGGGAACCCCCGGCTGAGGCAGGCCATCCTCGCGGCCAAGGCGGAGAATATGCCCAAGGACAACATCGAGCGGGCGATCAAGAAAGGTGCCGGATCGGGCGAAGGCGGAATCACTTACGAAGAGGTGACCTACGAGGGTTACGGACCCGGGGGCGTCGCCGTTCTGGTCGAGGTGATGACGGACAACAAGAACCGGACCGTGGCGGAAGTGAGGCACATCTTCTCCAAGCACGGCGGGAACCTGGGGGAAAACGGATGCGTCGCCTGGCTCTTCGAAAAGAAGGGGACGTTCACCTTCAATAAGGACGACGTCTCGGAAGACCGGCTCATGGAGATCGTTCTCGACGCCGGCGCCCAGGACCTGAGAGAGTTGGAGAACGAGTTCGAGGTTCTCACCGATCCCCTGGAATTCGAAGCGGTCCGTGAAGTGCTGGATTCGGAAAAGATGAAATACGCCGCCGCGGAAATTACCATGGTTCCCAAAACCACGGTGGACCTGGACGAGCCAAAGGCGATCCAGATGATGAAATTCCTGGAGAAAATGGAAGACAACGACGACGTCCAGCACGTATACGCCAATTTCAACATTTCCGACGAAATCATGGAAAGACTGAGTTAAGAAGGGTAAAAGACTGAATCATGGACACATGGAAATTCTTTGACATCACTCACCGTGAACATGTGATATGCAATCCTGTAAACGAGGAGAAACTGACCCGTCTCGTGAAGCTTCTGCGCCTACCGGCCGCCGCGCAGGTGGTCGACATTGCGTGTGGAAAGGGTGAGTTCCTCATTCGCCTGGCGGAGGCCTATGACGCTCGCGGCACGGGCATCGACATTTCTCCTTTCTTCATCGCCGAGGCAGAGCGAAGGCTCGAGGCGCGGGCACCAGGTGCCGGCATCACCTTCACTCGGATGAATGGCGCGGATTTCAAGCCGGACGAGCCGCACAGCCTGGATCTGGCGTCATGCATCGGTGCCAGTTGGGTCTTCGGGGGGCATGCTGATACGATCGAAGCTCTGATCGGCATGGTGAGGCCCGGCGGCTGGGTGATCGTGGGAGAACCATACTGGCGGCAGGAACCGCCAGGGGATTACCTGGAGGCATGCGGGTGCGCGCGAGAGGCCTTCGGGAGCCACTCTTCGAATGCGGAAGCGGGAGAGCGGAAAGGAGCGGAGCTCGTTCACACCATCGTGAGCAGCAAGGACGACTGGGACAGGTATGAGGGCCTCCAATGGTTCGCGACAGCCGAGTACGCCCGCACCCATCCGGATGATCCGGACGTGGCGGAGGTGGATGAGCGCGTGAGCAAGGCAAAGGAGGCATACCTGCGTTGGGGGCGCGACACGCTTGGTTGGGCGATCTACGTTTACAGATCGCGCATCGCGGCCTGACAAACGGAAGAAAGCGAGCCGGAACAGGCCGTCCGGCGCGCTTCGCCCGGTCACGTTACCTGCCGGTCGCGTTATCCAAGAAGTTGGAATGACGAAAAAACGGGTGGGGCGGGAAGAAGCCCCCGAGGGTTTCCGTTGAGAATCCTGGGAGTCGATCCGGGAAGCCATGTGACGGGTTACGGGATCGTCGAGCTTTTGGAAAGGGGCATGACCTGCCCGGACTATGGGGAAATTCGGTTTTCCGGGGGGAGCGCCCTGGAACGGTGTCTTCCGCAGGTGTACGACAGGCTGATGGAAGTGGTTCTCCGGGAAAAACCCGATGCCATGGCCGTAGAGGATATTTTCTACGGGAAAAACGTGAAAAGCCTGATCAAGCAGGGCCATGTGCGGGGTGCGG
The DNA here is from genome assembly GCA_002441265.1 of Syntrophaceae bacterium UBA6252. Classification (GTDB taxonomy): domain Bacteria; phylum Desulfobacterota; class Syntrophia; order Syntrophales; family UBA6807; genus UBA6807. The sequence goes on along the minus strand of DJVQ01000042.1, from coordinate 7,881 downwards.
TCATCCTGGCCGGCTGCCACGGCGGGATCCCCGTTTATCCCTACACGCCGCTCGAGGTGAAGAAGGCCGTCGTGGGATACGGACGGGCCGAGAAATTCCAGGTCCAGAAAATGGTCCAGGCCATCCTGAAGCTTCCCGAACTCCCCCCCGCCGACGCCTCCGACGCCCTGGCCGTGGCGATCTGCCACGCCCACACCCACCGGGGATCGATGCCATGATCGCCCGGGTTTCGGGAAAGCTGCTTTCGAAGGATACGGCCCATGCGGTGATCGACGTGGGCGGGATCGGATACGCCGTTCAAATTCCCCTGACGACCTTCTACGAACTCCCCGATGAAGGAAACCCCGTGGCCCTGTACACCCATACCCATGTCCGCGAGGATGCGATCACCCTGTTCGGGTTCCTGAGACAGAGGGACCGGGATCTTTTTCAGCTCCTCATTTCCGTGTCCGGTTTCGGACCCCGCCTCGCCCTGAACATCCTGTCGGGGATCTCCAGGGAGGAACTCTCCAGGGCCGTCCTGGAGGGGGATGCGAAGAGGCTCGTCAACATTCCCGGCGTGGGCAGGAAGATGTCGGAGCGGCTCATATTCGAGATGAGGGAGAAGATCGGTAAGCTTCCCCCCGGGGAGGGGGAGGCTCCGTGCCGCCCCGGTGAGGACGAGGACCTGGTGCGGATGCGCCGGGAGGCGGCCTCCGCCCTGGTGAACCTCGGATATCGAACGGCCCTGGCGGAAACGGCCATCGAAAAGGTGTTCCGGAAGGGGGAACCCGTACCGTCTCTTGACGTTCTCCTGAAGGAATCCCTTCGAATCCTTGCGGGATAAATTGAATCAATGGTGACATCGAGGAAACCCACCCCCATGGAAGACGACGGGAGAAGGGATGCCATCCTTTCCCCTTCCGCCGTCGACGAGCAGGACGGGCTGGAACGGTCCTTGCGCCCCAAATCCCTCGCCGAGTACATCGGCCAGGAGAAGATCCGGGCAAACCTCGCCGTGTTCATCGAGGCGGCGAAAAAAAGGGACGAACCCCTGGACCACGTGCTGCTCTACGGGCCTCCGGGGCTTGGAAAGACCACCCTGGCGTACATCATGGCCAGGGAGATGGGCGTGGACATCAAGGTCACTTCCGGACCGGTGATCGAACGGCCCGGAGACCTCGCGGCCATCCTGACGAATCTCCACGATCACGACATCCTGTTCATCGACGAGATCCACCGGCTTCCCCACGTGGTCGAGGAGATCCTCTACCCCGCCATGGAGGATTTCCATATCGACGTCCTCATCGGGCAGGGCCCCTCGGCGCGGTCCATGAAGCTTTCCATCCCCCATTTCACCCTCATCGGCGCGACCACCAAGGCGGGTCTTCTCACGTCCCCCCTGCGCGACCGGTTCGGGATGAGCTTCCGCCTGAATTTCTACGATGTCCGGGAGCTTTCCGTCATCGTCCAGCGGTCTTCCAGGATTCTCGACATTTCCATCGACAGGGAAGGGGCGGAGGAAATGGCCCGGCGTTCGCGGGGAACGCCCCGGATCGCCAACAGGCTGCTCAGGCGGATCCGGGATTTCGCCCAGGTCTGGAAAAAGGAGCCGGTGGACCGGGAAGTCGTGGCGGAGGCCCTGGGCATGCTGGACGTGGACGACCGGGGATTCGATTCAATGGACCGGGCGATCCTTCTCACCATCATCGAGAAATTCGACGGCGGACCGGTGGGCCTTGACACCCTGGCGGCCTCGCTCGGCGAAGAGAAAACCACCCTCGAGGACGTGTACGAGCCCTATCTCGTCCAGGAAGGCTACGTTCAGCGGACGGCCCGGGGGAGAGTGGCGACCGAATTGTGTTACCGGCACTTCGGAAAGATCCGCAGGGGGAAGCAGGGGACCCTTTTCGAGGAGGACTTTCCCGGGGAGCGCCCCGCCGGGGAAGGGCCGGAGGGAAACGGTCGATGAACATCCTGCTCCACATCTGCTGCGCCCCCTGCTCCATCTATCCCTTGAAACGGTTCCGGGAAGAGGGGGTCGGGGTGACCGGACTTTTTTACAATCCCAACATCCACCCCGGCCGGGAGTACGCAAGGCGTCTGGAGACCCTTGTCCCCTGGGCCGACCGGAACGACATGGAGCTTCTGTACACCGACGCCTGCCCTTTCGAGGACTTTCTGAGAGCGGTGGTTCACAGGGAGGAGGAGCGCTGCAGGGTCTGTTACACCCTCCGGCTTACGGAAACGGCCCGGATGGCGCGGGAGGGGAAATACGACGGATTCTCGACGACCATCCTCTACAGCCGGTACCAGCAACACGACCTCGTCCGGGAAATCGGAGAGGAGCTTTCCGAACAGTGGGGCGTTCCCTTTTATTATGAAGATTTCCGCAAGGGATGGGCGGAGGGGGTCGCCGCCTCCCGGGAAATGGGCATGTACCGGCAACCGTACTGCGGCTGTCTTTTCAGCGAAAGGGAACGGTACGGGAAAAAGGGCGGGAACGCCTGAGGAGGAGCGGGGAGAAGCCTGTTTACAATCCCACCGTGTTCCATTTGATACAGGACGGGGCGGACGGGCCGTGGGACGGGGTGCCCCGGGGAAATCGTGCCATTGCAAGTAGCTGATTATACAGGACATACGGAATATTTTCCGACGCGGTCGTTTTCTTTTCCCGCGGTACGAAAGTTGCTGTAGAAGAATGAAAAAGAAAACGACGGAGAAGGTCATGGAATTTCAAAAGACGGTGGCAAGCGAGATCCGGTGTCACGGCATCGGTCTCCACACGGGAAGAAAAGTGAACATGACCATCCGTCCCGGCGAGGCGGACTCGGGAGTCGTCTTCGTCCGGAAGGATCTGTCGAAAGACGCGGTGGTGGAAGCCAGGCTCGAGAACGTGTGCGACACGACCCTGGCGACGACCGTCGGCGTGAATGGAACGAGGATTTCAACGGTGGAGCACCTTCTCTCCGCGTTTCGGGGGGCGGGCGTGGACAACGCCGTCGTGGAAATCGACTGCTGCGAGCTTCCCATCATGGACGGGAGCGCGCGGCCTTTCATCGCGCTGCTCAAGAACGGGGGGCTCAAATCCCAGGAAAGGCCCCGCAGATGGATGGTCATCGAGCGTCCCGTGTCGGTTTCCGACGGGGAAGGGGAGGCCGCCTTTTTCCCCTCTTCCTCCTTCAAAATCACCTACACCATCGAATTCAACCACCCCCTTGTGAAAACCCAGAACTACTCCATGTTCTTTTCCCCCGAAGGGTATGAACAGGCCATCTCCCCCGCCCGGACATTCGGTTTCCTGAAAGACGTGGAATATCTCCAGGCGAAGGGGCTCGCCCTCGGGGGATCCCTGAAGACGGCGGTCGTTCTCGATGAGACCAAGGTCATCAACAAGGAGGGACTCCGTTTCCCCGACGAGTTCGTCCGCCACAAGATTCTCGACGCCGTGGGAGACCTCTTCCTGCTCGGAATGCCCATCCTCGGCCATTTCGTGGCGAAGAAGTCGGGGCACAAGCTGAACAACATGCTTCTCGAAAAGCTCCTGACGTGCCGGGACTGCTGGAAAGTCGTCGATCAAAGCGCGGCGTTCCCCAGGGAAAAGGGACCCGTCCGCGTCACCGGTCCTTCCCTCCAGAGCGCCACCCTTCTTTAGAAGCCGGGCCTCCCGTCCGGGGGACCCATTCCGCTTCGGCGGTGATTGACACACCCGCAAAGATTCCAAAGAATACGCTTGCTTTTTGCCCCTCCCTTTCTTAGGATGTCAGCAAATTACGGATGGCGGCTTTGCAAGGAACCGCTCCCACTTGCCTGTGCCCGGCCGATGCCCGGGGGGAGGGAGGAAGGGCGGTGCGGCCTGCGGGCCGTTTTGAGGCCGCAGGGAATGACGAAGGAAGGAAAACGCTTGTGAAATCCCGGGGAACCGCCGTGGAAGAACGCCTCGCTTCCCGCGATCTCCGGTTCGGGGTAGGAGCGGATTGAAGCGCTTTTTTAAGACCATCCTCATTGTCATGATCGTCGCCGCAGGTTTCCTGCCCTGCCCCACCTTCGGGGAGAGGGCCGTCATTTCCGACCTGCTTCTGACGAACTCGTCCGAGAACCTTCTCGTTTACTTCCGGCTCAAGAACTCTTTCACGAAGAAGATGGAGGACGCCATTCTCGCGGGGATTCCTACGACCTTCGTCTCGTACATCGAACTGTACCGGGCGCGGAATTACTGGTTCGACCGGGAAATCGCCTCCGTGGAAGTGAAGCACACGATCAAGTACGATGCCGTCAAGAAGCTCTTTTTCGTCACTTTCTCCAGCGAAGACGGTGTTTCGGAGGCGCAGCAGTACGGCAATTTCCCCGGGGCGAAGGAGGCCATGTCGGATGTGAACGGAATCGTCCTCGCGTCCCTGAAGGACCTGGAAAGGGGCCGGCATTACCACGTCCGGGTCAAGTCCCGCATGGATCGTTTCCGACTTCCCCTCCACATGGAATATGTCTTCTTCTTCGTTTCCCTGTGGGACTTCGAGACGCCGTGGCTGCGGGAGGATTTCATCTACTGACGGCTATGTAGAAGGGCATGGAAACAGGCGGACAGCGGCAGCCGGCGCAGGAAGACCGGGAAAAGAGGAGAAGAAGACGGGAAAGGATCATCATCGTCATCACGATCGGGATCATCCTCCTGCTCACCTATGCCGAAAGCCATCTGGCCCGGGTGGAGAAACTGGTCCCCGTTTCCAACGAGATCCTCATCTTCGGCCTCATCAACATCAATTTCATTCTCATCCTCCTTCTCATCTTCCTCATCGTCCGGAACATCGTGAAGGTGGTCTTCGAGAGGAGAAAAGGGATCCTCGGTTCGAAGCTGAGCACCAAGCTCGTCCTAGCCTTCATCAGCCTTTCCCTGATTCCCACCATCGTTCTTTTCCTCGTGGCCATCAAATTCCTGTCCTACAGCATCGACCGCTGGTTCAACGTGAAGATCGTCAGCGCCCTGTCGAGTTCCCTCGAAATCGCCCAGGACTACTATCAGGAAATCGCCGACACGGCGAAGGGGTACGCCAGGCAGTTCGGATCGGAAATCACGGCGAGCCGCCTTTATGAAGATGAGCGGCGTTCCTACCTGGACGCCCTGGTGAAGAACCGGCAGTCCATGAACCTGATCGACTGCGTGGAAATCTATCTCGAGCAGGGGAAGCGGAAACTGCTTTTCCGGACATCCGGTTATCCCGACATATCGATTCTCAAATCGAAATCCAAGGCCCTGGGGGACGTGTACCGGGGAAAGGATTTTTCCACCGTCGAATCCCTCGGCGCCGGCGACGTGATCAGCGGGTTCGCCCCGGTTTTTTCCGCGTTCAACCCGAGCGAGATCATCGGCGCCGTGATTGTGAGCTACTTCATCCCCGAGGAGATGGTGGACAAGATGAACGTCATCGCCAGGACCTCGGAGGAGTACAGGCAGTTCGCCCTTCTGAAGAACCCGATCAAGATCAGCTACATGGTCATTCTGTTCGTGGTGACCCTGCTCATCATCTTTTCCGCGACCTGGTTCGGGATCTACCTCGCCCGGGGAATCACCATGCCCATCCAGGACCTGGCCGAGGCGACGGGGGAAATCGCCCGGGGGAACCTGAACTACCACATCGACGTTCTCGCCGACGACGAAATCGGCATTCTCGTGGACTCCTTCAACCGGATGACCCGGGATCTCGCCACGAGCAGCGCGAGCCTGAGGGCGGCAAACATGGACCTCGATCAGCGCCGGAAGTACATGGAAACGATTCTCCGGAACGTTTCCGCCGGCGTCGTCTCCGTCGACCGCAACGGGGTCATCACGACGATCAACCGGGCCGCGGAAAGGATGCTCGGGATCCGGACGAACAAGGTCCTTTACAGAAAGTACGAGGAGGTGCTCAAGGGGGAGCACATGGACATGGCCCTCCTCTTCCTGAAGGAAATGAACGAAATGGGCGGCGACAGCCTGGAGAAGCAGGTGCAGCTGAACGTCCGGGACCGGCTCCTGTCCGTTCTCGTCGCCATGACGGTCCTTCGGGACGACGATCTCAATTACATGGGGCTCGTGGTGGTTTTCGAGGACCTCACGGAGCTTCAAAAGGCGGAAAGGCTCGCGGCCTGGCGGGAAATCGCGAGGAGGATGGCCCACGAGATCAAGAATCCCCTGACCCCCATCCAGCTTTGCGCGGAAAGACTGCAGAGGCGCTACGGGGAGGCCCTGGACGTGGACGAGGACCGGGCCGTTTTCCGGGAATGCACGGGAACCATCGTGCACCAGGTGGCCGCCTTGAAAAACCTGGTCAACGAATTCTCCCGGTTCGCGCGGATGCCCGTGACCCGGCCCGAGCCCAACGACCTGAACCAGGTGATCCGGGAAAGCCTCGCGCTCTATGGAGAGTCCCACAAGGCAATCCTTTTTCACTGCGAGGAGGATCCGTCCGTTCCGCCGTTTCCCTTCGACGGGGATCAGATCCAGCGGGTCCTGGTGAATCTTCTGGACAATGCCGTCGACGCGATCACCTCTTCCTCGCGGGAGGGACGGGTGGACGTGCGGACGAAATGGCTGGCCGACGAAAACCGGGTGTGCGTCGAGGTGTCCGATGACGGACCGGGCATACCGCCCCAGGACAAGGCACGCATGTTCGAACCTTATTTCTCCACGAAAAAGTCGGGGACCGGTCTCGGTCTCGCCATCGTGGACGCCATCATTCGAGACCATGGGGGGACGATCACCGTTCGCGACAACACGCCGAAGGGAACGACGCTCTCTTTCAAGCTTCCTGTTCCAGAAACCACGGTGAGGACCGGCGCATGATGTACAAGACCATACTGGTCGTCGACGACGAGGAGGGGATCTGTCTTTCCCTGAAAGGAATTCTTACGGACGAGGGATACGACGTGCTGACGGCGATGAGCGGGGAGGAATGCCTTCGTCTCATCGAGGACGAGCTTCCGGACCTGATTCTCCTGGACATCTGGCTTCCCGGGATGGACGGGATCGAGGTCCTGAAGGTCGTCAAGTCCCGGTATCCGCAGATCCAGGTCATCATGATGTCCGGCCATGGAACCATCGAATCGGCGGTCAAGGCGACGAAACTGGGGGCCTTCGATTTCGTCGAGAAGCCCCTTTCCCTCGACAAGATCGTTCTCATCGTCGCCCATGCCCTGGATCTGGCCCGGCTGGAGGAGGAAAACAGGCTGCTCAAGGACCGGATGCAGCACGAGTATGAACTCACGGGAACGAGCCGGGAAATCGAGGAGCTTCGCGAAATGATCCAGATCATCGCGCCGACCAACGCCTGGGTGCTCATCATGGGCGAGAACGGGACGGGAAAGGAACTGGTGGCGCGGTCCATTCACCGGCAGAGCAGAAAATCGGAGGCGCCCTTCGTGGAGGTGAACTGCGCCGCCATCCCGGAAGAACTGATCGAAAGCGAGCTGTTCGGACATGAAAANNGAAAAGGGAGCGTTCACCGGCGCGACGGCGAAAAAGAGGGGCAAATTCGAAATGGCCGACAGCGGCACCCTTTTCCTGGACGAAGTGGCCGACATGAGCCTGAAGGCCCAGGCGAAAATTCTCAGGATCCTCCAGGAAAAGAAGTTCGAAAGGGTCGGCGGAACCCGCTTCATCGATGTGGAGGTGCGGGTTCTGGCGGCGACGAACAAGGATCTGGAAAAGGAGATGGAGGAGGGAAGGTTCCGCCAGGACCTGTATTACCGCCTCCACGTCATCCCGCTGTACGTCCCGCCCCTCAGGACCCGCAAGGAGGACATCGCCCCCCTCGTCCAGCGGTTTCTCAAGGAATTCTCCGCGAAGGAGGGGATCCCGGAAAAATACATGACGGAAGAGGCCGTCGAGCTTCTGAAGACCCACGACTGGCCGGGCAATGTCCGGGA
>DJVQ01000065.1:51134-54131 GCA_002441265.1 Syntrophaceae bacterium UBA6252 | reverse complement strand
CCGAATCCCGAGGACTGAGGCGTACCGGGATGTACGCCGCAGGGACGAGGGATGATGGGCAACGCAGCATATGGACTTTTTACTTTGCCGCTCGAAATTCGCAGGGAAAGGAGCCGTACATGGGATCCGGCCGCCGCGTGAGGACCCTCGTTCTGGCCTGTTGGATCGCCCTTTGGGTGCTGGCCCCGGTGTCGCCGGCGTTTTCCGGACAGGAGGCCGGGGACGGTGCGGCCCCGGACGGGGAAAAACGGTCTTCCATCCACGAGGTGGACGGATTCGCCTATCTTTCGGAGGACATGACCCTCTCCCAGGTCCGGTCGGCCGCGCTGGCCACGGCGAAGCGCCAGGCCCTGGAGATGGCCCGGACCTACATCCGGTCCAAGACCCTCGTGAAGGATTTCGAGGTGGCGTACGATCTCATCTGGACGGACGCCGAGGGCGCCGTGAAGATCCTCGAGCAGAAGGACCTGGGCATCGAGGGCAACACCCGCTATCACGTGTGGATCCGGGCGGAGGTGGAGTACAGCCTGAAGCCCAGGAAGGGGGGCGCGGAAGGGGAAGCCATGGATCCGGGACTGCCCCTCATGGTCAAGGTCTGGTCGTCGAAAAAACATTACACCGCCGGAGAGCGGATCGAGATCTTCCTTCAGGGGAACCGGGATTTCTACGCCCGGGTGGTGGACGTGGACGCCGCGGGCAACATCGTCCAGCTTCTTCCCAACGATTACCGGAAGGAGGCCTTCTTTGCGGCCGGAAAGGTCTACCGGATTCCCGGGGAGGGGGACCGGTTTCAACTGGAGGCGGTTCCCCCTTTCGGGGAGGACCGGATCGTGGTCTATGCAAGCGAGGTTCCCCTGGGGGACGTGCATCTCGAACCCGCCGGGAAGGGCCTGGGGATCTATCGCGGAAGCACCCGCTCCCTCGGTGAGAAGAGCCGGGGGATTGCCGTGACGGGCGCCGGCGGTTCGAGCGGCGGTTCCGGCGCGGAATTCTACGAGGCCGCCTGGACGCTCTCCACGGGGAAATGATCCCGCCCGGGGCGGCCCGCCCCGGCCCTCCGGGAGGCTCGGGTGCATAAAGGGCCTTGTCAGCGCTTTCCTTAACTGCTATGAGAACAAACGGATCAAATCAATCTGGGAGAGATTCCATGGCGAACATTTCCGATCCGACGCGGTACTTCGTGGACCTCCGCAGGCACATGTGGATGGCCGGAATCGAAACGGAACTCCGGCGGCTCATCTGGCAGATCGCCGTCACGGGGAAATACATCTCCGCCAAAATCCACGAATCCAACCGGAAGCTCGCGGGGTTCCGGAACATCTACGGCGAAGAGCAGCTTGCCCTGGACCGGGTGGCCGACGAGATCCTCAAAAACCAGCTTCAGTTTTCCGGATTCGTCCGGGAATACGCATCGGAGGAGCAGCCGGAGATCCTGAAATGCGGCAAGGGGGATGAAAAGTACTTCATCACCGCGGACCCGCTCGACGGTTCCTCCCTGGTAGACACGAACCTTGCCATCGGCACGATCATCGGGATCCACCGGGTTCCCATCATCGAGGAAGGGCAGAAAAGCATGTGCGCCGCCCTGTACATCACCTACGGGCCCCTCATCACCATGGTCTACACGGCGGGGAAGGGAACCCACGAGTTCGTCCTCAACCGGGAGGGGGAATACGTCCTTTCCGAGGAGAACATCCGGATGAAGGACAAGGGATCCATCTACAGCATCGGCGGCCTCCGGAACGAATGGACGGACGCCCATGCACGGTACGTGGCCGACCTCGAATCCCAGGGGTACAAGCTGCGCTACAGCGGCGGTTTCGTCCCCGACATCAACTAGATCCTGATCAAACGGGGGGGGGTCTTCACCTATCCCGCCCTGAAGAACGCGAAACGGGGAAAGCTCCGGCTCATCTTCGAACTCCAGCCCATGTCCTTCATCATGGAGCAGGCGGGGGGCATGTCCACCGACGGCAGCCGGCGGATCCTGTCCATGACGCCGGAAAGCCTGGACCAGCGAAGCCCCATCTACATCGGGAGCCGGTACGAAGTGGAGAAGGCCCGGGAATACCTGAACGGGTGAAAGGGACGGACGCGGGCCGGTCCGCCGGAGGAACCCGCCGTCCGGGAAGGGGAGACCGCACCATGCCGTACGAGACTCGGGAAGCCTTGCAGAAGGACCTCCGGGGAGTCCTGGAGATCGGAAAGACCCAGGTCGGGGTCCTCGATGAAAAGACCTTCGTCGAATCGAAGATCGACCGGCTGATCCGCACCGCCGTCTTTTCCCCGAAGGAGGACCTGAAGGCCTTCTGCCGATGGCTGATCCGCCGGGCGGGGGCTTCTCTCGGAGTCCTGCCCGCGTCGATCCAGCCGCTCTATGACGCCATGGGGCGGCGGGAAGTGACGGGATTCACCGTTCCCGCCATCAACCTCCGGGGAATCACCTACCTTTCCGCCCAGGCCGTCTTCCGGGCCGCTCTGAAACTGGACGTCGGTCCGGTGATCTTCGAGATCGCCCGGTCGGAGATGGGCTACACCCGCCAGCGCCCGTCCGAGTACACGGCGGCGGTGACGGCGGCGGCGATCCGGACGGGGTACCGGGGTCCCCTGTTTCTCCAGGGCGACCACTTCCAGCTGAGCGCGAAGAAATTCGCCGCCGATCCCGCCCGGGAAGTGGGGGAGCTGAAAACCCTCATCGAGGAGGCCGTCGCGGCGGGTTTCTACAACATCGACATCGACGCTTCCACGCTGGTCGACATCGACCGGCCGACGCTGGAGGAACAGCAGGAGGTCAACTGCCGGGTGAACGCCGAGCTGACCGCCCACATCCGGGGCCTGGAGCCCCCGGGAGTGACCGTTTCCGTGGGTGGGGAAATCGGCGAGGTGGGCGGCAGGAACACGACGGTGGAGGAATTCCGGGTTTTCATGAAAGGGTACCTCCGGGAGCTGGAGAAACTCCGGAAGGGCGCCAGAGGGATCAGCAAGATCAGCATCCAG
>DJVQ01000065.1:0-51119 GCA_002441265.1 Syntrophaceae bacterium UBA6252 | reverse complement strand
ACGGCGGAAATCCACCTCGCCACGGGATTCCAGAACATCATCCTCGACAGCGCCGCTTTTCCCGATGCCCTGCGGGAGCGGATCTACGACTATATCCGGACCGATCTCGCGGGGGAGAAAAAGGAAAAGGACACGGAGGAACAATTTCTCTACAAGACCCGGAAAAAGGGATTCGGCCCCTTTAAAAAGGACTTCTGGGATCTTCCCCCCGAGACGCTCGCCGCCATCGGCGGGGAGCTGGAGGAACGTTTCGCTTTTCTGTTCCGGAAATTGAATGTGCCCGGAACGTCCGGCGTGCTCAGGAAGTGGGTCCGACCGGTGGACGTTCCCGTGGAAGCGCCGGCGGGAGGCGCGCCCGCCGTTTCCGAGGAGAAACTGGCCCGCGAGGTGGGCGACCTCGACGATTAACGGATCTTCGCGCCCACCCGGGCGTCGCCGTCGAAACCGATGAGGGAGAGCCCCCCCTCCCTGTCCGTGGCGAGCAGCATCCCGTGGGACTCGACGCCCATGAGTTTCGCCGGCTTCAGGTTGACCACCACGGCGATCCGGCGCCCCACGAGATCCTCGGGCCGGTAGTCCTTTCCGATTCCGGCGACGATGGTCCGCTCTTCTCCCACGTCGATTTTCAGCTTGACCAGCTTGTCCGACCGGGGGACCCGCTCCGCTTCCAGGATCAGGGCCACCCGGAGGTCCGCTTTGGCGAAATCGTCCAGGGTGATTTCGGGCTTCACATCTTCCAGCCTGCGCACTTTCTTCTCCTCCTTCTTTTCCCACCGTACCCGCGGGAACAGGGCCTCCCCCACCTGAAGCGGGCTTCCGGCCTCGAGGACGCCCCAGGAACGGAGGGCTTCGGCGTTCCTCGCGGAGGGGGCGGCGCATCCGATCCGTTCCAGGATTTTCTCCGTGCCGTCCGGCATGACGGGGCCGACGAGGACGGCGATGAACCGCAGGGCTTCCAGGACGTTGTAAAGAACCGTGTCCAGACGGTCTTTGTTCGAGGGATCCTTGGCGAGTGTCCAGGGTTCCCGCTCCACGATGTATTTGTTCGTCATGCCCACGAATTCCCATACGGCGATGAGCGCCTTGTGGAACTGGAGCGCCCGGAAGGATTCCTCCACCTCCCGAAAGAGCCCCAGCGCCCTGTCGATGAGGGGACGGTCCTCCTCCGCCGGCGCGGCGGCCCGGGGGACTTTCCCCTCGCAGTACTTGCCGGCCATGGTCAGGGAGCGGCTGACGAGGTTCCCCAGGTCGTTGGCCAGATCCGAATTCAGGCGGAGCACGAAGCTTTCCTCGCTGAAGCTGGAGTCGAGGCCGAAGACCATTTCCCGGAGCAGATAGTACCGGAAGGCGTCGAGCCCGTACTTGTCCTTCAGGTCCATGGGATTGATGACCGTTCCCCGGCTCTTGGACATTTTCCCCTCGTCGATGTTCCAGTACCCGTGGACGTTCAGGTGCCGGCACGGCGGAATTCCCACCGCCTGGAGCATGGTGGGCCAGTAGATGCCGTGGGGCTTGAGAATGTCCTTGGCGATCAGGTGTTCGCAGACGGGCCAGAACCTTTCGAAACGGGCGTCGTCGGGATAGCCGATTCCCGTGAGGTAGTTGATGAGCGCGTCGAACCAGACATAGGTGACGTAGTTTTCATCGAAGGGAAGGGTGATGCCCCATGTGAGCCTCGTCTTGGGACGGGAGATGCACAGGTCCTCCAGGGGCTCCCTGAGGAAGGCCAGAACCTCGTTCCGGTAGCGTTCGGGGCGGATGAAGTCGGGGTTGTCCCGGATGTACCCGATGAGCCAGTCCTGGTATTTGCTCATCCGGAAGAAGTAGTTGCTTTCCTGCCGGAATTCCGGAACGGTCCCGTGGTCCGGGCATTTCCCCTCCTCGAGTTCGCTTTCCCGGTAGAACCGCTCGCACCCGACGCAGTAATGCCCTCCGTACTGGCCGAAATAGATGTCCCCCTGGTCGTATACCTTCTGGAGGATGTACCGGACCGTCCGCACGTGGTCCTCGTCGGTCGTCCGGATGAAGGAGGTGTTTGTCACCGAAAGTTCCGGCCACAGGGACCGGAACTGATTGCTGTAGCGGTCGGCGTAGGCCTTCGGGGTTTCGTTCGCCCGGGCCGCCGCCTCGGCGATCTTGTCCCCGTGCTCGTCCGTACCCGTGAGAAAGAAGGTGTCGTATCCGAGAAGCCGGTAGAACCGCGACATGACGTCGGCAAGGATGGTCGTATAGGCATGACCGATGTGGGGGGATGCGTTCACGTAATAGATCGGCGTTGTGACGTAGAAGGCCTTTTTCATGTTCGTTCTCTCCGCGGGGCGGTCCGTGGGACCGTTTCCCCCAGGTTTTTCCCGACTCTCCTCACAGGCTGAGGGTGGATTCGGTTCTCAGCTCGAGAAGGGAGACTTCCACTTCCTTGCCGTCCTCGAGGGCGACGGTGACCTTGCCCTCCATGAGATTCTGACGGACCACAGTCCCTTTCCCCTTGTCCGTGTCGACGGCCGCCCCGCATTTGGGAAGCCTCTTTTTCGCCTTGGCGTAGTGGCCGTATTCATAGGCGAGGCAGCACATGAGCCTTCCGCACAGCCCGGAGATCTTCTCGGGATTCAGCAGCATCTGCTGTTCCTTGGCCATCTTGATGGAAACGGGGGCGAAGGTGTTCAGAAAACGGATGCAGCAGACCTCCCTGCCGCAGATCCCGATCCCCCCGAGAAGCTGGGCTTCGCTCCGCACCCAGATCTGGCGCAGTTCGATCCGCGTCTTGAATTCCTGGACGAGGTCCTTGACCAGTTCGCGGAAATCCACGCGGCTTTCCGCCGTAAAGTAGAAAATGAGCCTGCTCCGGTCGAAGAGGTACTCCACGTCGATGAGTTTCATGGGAAGATTTCTCTTCTCGATGCAGGACAGGCAGAACTGGTAGGCCCTGGTTTCGATTTCCCCGTTCTCCCTTTCGATCTGGAGGTCTTCCTCGGTGAGCCTCCGGAGAACCGTCTTCATTTTTCCCGGGATGGGATCGGAGGGATCGAAGAGCCACGCGGTCGCCACCGTTCCGATGGCCGGGCCGTTTTCCGTTTCGACGATCAGTTTGTCCCCTTTGCGGACCGGCTCCGTTCCCAGGTTGGCGAGAAACGTCTGGGTCCGTGTCTTCATCTGAACGCAGGCAGTCCAGATCTCCGGGATCGCTTCTTCGGGAAGGGCGTCCCTCTTTTCCTCGGGAGAGGCCGTTTCGTTGGTTTTCATAGGGTGACGAGTTTAAACAGCATTGACTCCAAAGTCAACTGCCGGTTCGCATTCTGTTCGATGGACTCCCGGGCCCTGCGCACGGCCGCGACGGCGTTCAGAATGTCCTCACCGGTCAGCAGCCGGGAGGCGCGGGCCGTCCATCCGGCCAGATCGGGGCAGGTCAGAAGCGCCGCCGGCCCCTGTTCCTTGAAAACGAGCATGTCCCGGCACCAGCCCTCGATTTCCTGGAGGATTCCCGAAACTTCGGGCCGCGTTTCCCCGAAGAGGGCGGGAAGGGCGAAAAGGTCGAGGGGGTCCTTCTTTTCCATGCACGATGCGATCCTTTCGACGACGGCCTTTCTCTCGGAGCGGTGGTCCTCCCGGAGCGCTTCGAGGGCCCGTTCCAGGCTTCCCCCGGAGGAGGCGGCGACGATGCGGGCCTCCTCGGGCCCGACGGAATGCGTTTTCTCGAGAAAAAGGGCGATCCGTTCCTCCGGCAGCGGATCGAAACGGAGCGGCTGGCAGCGTGAGAAAACGGTTCTCGGGAGCCGGTAAGGCCGGGAGGACACGAGAATCAGGACGTTTCCGGAAAGGGGTTCCTCCAGGGTCTTGAGAAGGGCGTTCGCCGCCGGCTCGTTCATCCGGTCCGCCTCGTCGAGGAGGAACACCTTCCGCTTCCCTTCGTAGGGCCTGAACTGGATCTGATGCTGAAGCTCCCGGATCGCCGCCAGACGGATGAAGGCCCCGTCCGGCCGGAAGACGAGCACGTCGGGATGATTCCCCGCTTTCATCTTCACGCACGAGGGACAGGACCCGCAGGCGTCCCCCCCGGGGCTTCCGCAATTCAGCGCCGCGGCGAAGACGAGGGCCGTCTCGAATTTTCCAATTCCCCGGATGCCGTGAAAAAGGAAGGCATGCGGCACCCGTCCCTTTTCGATGGTACGTCTGAGGACCGCTTTGGGCCTTTCCTGGCCTGCGATGTCGTCAAACGGCATGGCGGCGTCACCTGCGGAGGAGTTCCAGCAGGTCCCGGACCACTTCCCGGTGAAGGGAATCGACGGGATCGCTGCCACGGAAAACCCGGAACCGGTCCGGTTCCTCCCTGGCGAGGGCCAGGTATCCCTCCCGGATTTTCCTGTGAAAAACCACGGCCTCCCCTTCGAAACGGTCCTTTTCGGGCGGATTCGTCCCGTTTTCCGCGGAACGCATCCGAACCCGTTCCAGCCCCTCGTCCGGGGAAATGTCGAAAAGATAGGTCCGGTCCGGTCTCAACGATCCCGCGGCAAACGCGTTGAGCCATCGGACGGCGTCCCGGTCGAGACCTCTTCCGAAACCCTGATAGGCCGTCGTGGCGTCGGAGAAACGGTCGCACAGGACAACCTTTCCCTCCCGGAGCGCGGGAAGGATGGTTTCCTCCACATGCTGGGCCCGGTCCGCCGCGAAGAGCAGCAGCTCCGCCCTGTCTCCGATCCGAAGCGCCGTTTTGTCGAGGAGAATTTTTCTCAGGATCCGTCCAAGCCCGGTGCCTCCCGGCTCCTCGGTGAGAAGACAGGGAATCCGTTCCGCGGCGAGGAACCCGGCCGCTTTTCTGATCTGGGTTGTCTTTCCCGAACCTTCTATTCCCTCAAAGGTGATGAAATAACCCATGCACGCCCGCCGGGAGGGGGAGTCCCTCCGGTCCTACTTGCTGTCTTCCCCGGGAACGATGGCTTCGACCGGGCAGATGTCGGCGCAAGCCCCGCAGTCGGTGCACTTTTCCGGATCGATCACGTATTGATCCTCACCTTCGCTGATGGCCTCCACGGGACATTCCAGTTCGCAGGAACCGCATGCGATGCATTCATCAGTGATTTTGTAAGCCATTTCCTATCCTCCAGAGATCTAATGGAAAACGAAGCGATGTTCGATGGTGCGATCAGACGGATACCACTTTGCTGATTTCCGGCATTTTCGACTTCAGATACCGCTCCACGCCCATTTTCAGGGTCATCTGCGCCATGGGGCAACCGCCGCAGGCGCCCAGGAGCTTCACTTTCACGGTGCCGTCTTCGCTCACGTCGATGAGCTCGATATCTCCACCGTCGGCCTGCAGCTTCGGACGGATGTCGTTGATCAGTGCCTGAACCTTTTCTTTCACGGGACCTCCTTGAAGGTTTTTTTCGGGTTTGACGCCCCTCGATGGGCGAATGCCGGCGGGCGGACTTCCGGTTTCAGCGGGGCATTTCTCCTGTAATCGTGCCGGCGACCGACTCGGCGAGATCGGGGAGGGCGGGCTTGATCAGCCAGTACGTTTTCTGCTCGTGGTGGGCGGCCTTCCAGGCGATCCGGCCCGTCGAGGCGTCGACGAGGTCCACGGCGAATCCGACCTTGGCGATCTTGTCCTCTCCCTCCACGGTGTAATACCAGTAATCCACCGTGACCAGCAGAATCGCCTCGATTTCCAGGCTATTTCCCAGGGCCCGGGTCAGAACCGGATCGGAAAAACTCACCGCCCGGAATTTGGTGACGTAATCGGTCACTTCCTTCGAGAATGCGGGATCCTTCTCCATCCGCTCCCTGATTTCCGTGGGGGAAACGACCTTCTGGAAAAACCCGCTCTTCTTGAGGACCCGCGTGAACACCTCGTCGGCCATGCCGGTCGCTTCGTAGGAGGTGCGGACATCCACGGGAAGGAGGGCGACGCTCTTCGGATGGAACCCTTTCGCTTCCGGGTTGACCTGGCTGTAGCGGATGCCGCCGCAGGCGGCGAGAAGGACGGTCGCGACGAATAGAAGAATCCGGAAACCTTTGTGCCTCATCATGCCCCCGGGCCCGTTTCATGGGCCGGTTTTTTCATCCGGCGGCATCGCCGGCGCATTACGAGAAAAACAGCCATATCCCGGCGCACATCCCGGGAAGAATCAGATTCGTTTCCAGGAACCCTTCTGCATTCAGGGCGGAAAACGAAAACCTTCTATCATAAACAGGCAAACAAATCCACAGGTAAATCACCGATATGAGGAGAACGAGGCTGAAGGGGGACGCCATACCCGTTCCGTAGGACACAACCAGAAGAATTGCCAGAAACAGGCACACTCCCAGGAGGATGAAACGGGTGTTGCCCTCCCCCATGACCACCGGGATCGTCTCACGCCCGACGAGCCGGTCGCTCTGGATGTCCATCAGGTCCGACAGGGCCGAAACGGTGAAGACGAGCGAGAAAACGAAAAGAAAAGCCACGACCATGCCCGGCCGGACCGGCAGGGCTTCCGCCGCATGGGGGACGACGGCGCAGACGGTGGCCCATGCAAATGCGATGAGCAGGTTCTTCGAACCGGGGATGGCGCTGATTTTCCGCACCGACCATCCGGCGGGGAGGAACGGGATGTCGTAGAGAAGACCGAAGGAGGAGATGGAAAGGAGAAGGAGGAAGGAGATGAATCCCGTGAGGGAGGCGGTGAACAGGGCGAGGGCGAGCGTCGCCAGGGCCAGGAGGGCCCTCCGTTTCCTGATCCTTCTTTTCTCCGCTTCCCCCAGGGTGTCTCCCATGGGGGTCTTTTCCTGGATCCGGTTGATGGTGTGCATGGCGTGAACGTAGAAGGCGGAGGTGAGAAGGCTGAGAAGGCCCGGAGCGCGGTTCTGCAGGACCAGCGCGGCGAGGGTGAGGCTTGCGGCCCCGACGGCCTTGAAGAGATCCGTTCCCACCGACCAGACCCACAGGGAGCGGAGCGTTTTCCTGAGGGTGCGGTGCCTGTCCTTCCCGTTCCTGGCGATATGTTCGAGGACGCTGTTGATGATCCAGTTCGGGGTCGAGGCGCCGGCGGAAACGCCGATGTTTTCGTAGGAATCGAGTGCGACCCCCTTGAGCTCGTCGGCGGTTTCCACGAGGAAGGTCGGGGTGCCCGATCCCTCGCTGATGGCCCTCAGCCGTTCCGTGTTGGCGCTGTTCCTTCCGCCCACGATGATCATGGCGTCCATGGTCCGGGCCATGTCCCGGACCTCCCTCTGGCGCTTCATCGTGGAATCGCAGATGGTGTCGAAGACGACCGCTTCCGGGAAGCGTTTCCGGACCTCCGCCGCCGTCTCCTCGAACGCCTCCACGTTCTGCGTGGTCTGGGCAACGAGGCAGATCCGCTCCGAATCCGGCAGGCCCTCCAGGTCCCCCGGCCCCTGGATGACCTTCCCCCGGCCGCCGGCATAGCCCAGAAGTCCGGCGACCTCGGGATGGTTCTCGTCCCCGAGGATGAGGACCGTGTATCCCATGGAACTGTGCTTTCGGATGATCCCCTGGACCCGGGCCACCTTGGGACAGGTGGCGTCGATGATCTCGATCCCCTTTTCCTTCAGCCGGGAACGCTCGTCCGGCGAGATGCCGTGGGCCCGGATGACGATCATCCCGCCGCGGATCCCTTCGGGATCCAGAACGGGGAGGATCCCCCTTCTCTTCAGGAGCTCGATGGCCTGGGGATTGTGGATCAGGGGTCCGTAGGTGTAGATCGGTCCCTTCCCCCGCTTCCGGGCGATGTCGAGGACCATGTCCATGCCCCGGCGCACGCCCATGCAGAATCCGGCGGTTCTTGCGAGTTTCACGCCCATGGCGCCCTCAGGGGGTGCGGTCCCCGGGACCGCCGGGGGAATGTTCCCCCGCTGCCTTCCTGCCGAAGAGGAAGAATTCCCGGTTTCCTTCCGGACCGGTGATGGGGGATTCGCAGGTGCTCTCGACGGCGATTCCCAGGTCCCGGGCGAAGGAAACGATTCCGTCCACCACCTCCCGGTGCACCTCGGGGTCCCGGACGACCCCTTTTTTGCCCACCCGGTCTTTCCCCGCCTCGAACTGCGGCTTGATCAGGGGCAGGACCATTCCCCCGTTTCGAAGGAGGGCGAGGACGGGCGGAAGGACCAGCTTCAGGGAGATGAACGACACGTCGATGACGGCGAGGTCCAGGGGTTCTCCGATCTCTTCCCCCCTCACATGGCGGATGTTCGTTCGTTCCAGGAGGATGACCCGGCTGTCCTGGCGGAGCTTCCAGGCGAACTGGCCGTACCCCACGTCGACGGCGTACACCCTTGCCGCGCCCCTCCGGAGAAGGCAGTCGGTGAATCCTCCCGTGGAGGCGCCCGCGTCCAGAGCGACAAGACCGGTCACGTCGATTCCGAAGGCGTCGAGCGCCCCCTCGAGCTTCAGGCCCCCCCGGCTCACGTAGGGATGGTCCGGCGTCCGGACCTCGATCACCGCGTGTTCCGGAACCATGGTTCCGGCCTTGCCGGCGGGATTGCCGTCGACGCGCACCGACCCCGCGAGGATGAGGGCCCTCGCCCGCTCCCGGGATTCGGCAAGCCCCCGCGCCACCATCAGCCTGTCCAGCCTTTCCCTGCCCGATGCCATGGAGAAGATGAAAGACCCGCTTCAGGGCTGCAGGAGGGATCGCGCCGCCCGGAGAATCCCGTCCCCGTCGATCCCGTAAAGACGCCGCAGTTCCTTCTGGGTCGCCTGTTCGACGAACTCGTCGCCGATGCCGAGCCGTTTCACCGGAATTCCCTGGAGGCCTTCCTCCTGGAAACATTCCAGGACCGCGCTTCCGAACCCCCCCATGAGGACGTTTTCCTCGACGGTGAGCACCCGCCCCGTTTTCCTCGCCGTCGCGCAGAGAAGCTCCCTGTCCAGGGGTTTGACGAACCGGCAGTTGACGACGGCGGCCCCGACGCCCTCCGCCCGGAGCGCCTCCGCGGCCTCCAGTGCGGCCTGCACGGTCGTCCCGATGGCGAAGATGGCCAGATCGCCGCCCTCCGTGAGGCATTCCCCCCGGCCCAGGGGGATCTCGGCGGGACCTTCGTCCGGGGGAACGCCCGGGACGGCCCCCCGGGGGTACCGGACGGCGACGGGTCCGGAACATGCCACGGCAGTCCGGATCATCCGCCGGAACTCGTTTTCGTCCTTCGGTGCCATGACGACCATGTTGGGAAGGGACCGCAGATAGGACAGATCGAACAGCCCGTGATGGGTGGGGCCGTCCTCTCCCACGAAACCGGCCCGGTCGAGGGCGAAGACCACGTGCAGGTTCTGGAGGCACACGTCGTGAAGGACCTGGTCGAATCCCCTCTGCAGAAAGGTGGAGTAGACGGCCACGACGGGCACGAGGCCCTCCACGGCCAGCCCGGCGGCGAAGGTCACCGCGTGCTGCTCTGCGATGCCCACGTCGAAGAAGCGGTCGGGGAACCGGATCGCGAATTCGTCGAGGCCCGTGCCCGTGCACATGGCCGCCGTGATGGCGACGACCTTCGGGTTTTTCAAGGCGAGCCGGATCATGGTTTCCCCGAAGACCTCCGTGTAGGAGGGCGGTGCGCCTTCCCGGGACGGGAGGGCCCCGGTCTCCCCGTCGAAAGGTCCCACGCCGTGATAGAGGCACGGCTCCTCCTCCGCGAAGGAGCAGCCCTTTCCCTTTTTCGTCACCACGTGAACGAGGACCGGCCGGTTCAGCCGCCGCACGTTCTGGAACGTCCTGATCAGATAGTCGAGCCGGTGGCCCTCCAGGGGGCCGATGTACTGGAACCCCAGTTCCTCGAACAGCATCCCCGGGACGATGAACGCCTTCAGGGATTCCTCCGCCTGCCGGGTGAATTTGATCATGTGGTCCCCGCCGGGGAGGGTTTTCAAGAACTGAAGAACCCCCGCTTTCAGCCGGGTCATCTCTTTTCCCGTCATGACCCGGTTCAGGTAAGCCGACATGGCCCCCACGTTCGGGGAAATGGACATTTCGTTGTCGTTGAGAACGATGATCAGGTCCTTCTTCCGGTCCCCCGCCCAGTTCATGGCCTCGTAGGCCATCCCCGCCGTCATGGAACCGTCGCCGATGACGGCGATGACCTTGTATTTCTCCCCGCTGAAGCAACGGGCCTCGGCGATCCCCGCGGCGGCGGACAGGGAGGTGCTGCTGTGGCCGGCATCGAAGACGTCGTAAGGGCTTTCCTTCCGTTTCGGAAACCCGCTGATGCCGTCTTTCTTCCTCAGGGTGTGAAACCGGTCCCGCCGTCCCGTGATGAGCTTGTGGGCGTAAGCCTGGTGCCCCACGTCCCAGATCAGCCGGTCCCGGGGGGTGTCGAAGACATGGTGCAGCGCCAGGGTGAGTTCCACCGTTCCCAGGGACGACGCCAGGTGCCCTCCGTTTCTGGAGACCGTTTCGATGATCCTGGCGCGGATTTCACGGGCCAGGAAATTCAGTTCGTCGACGGTCAGCCGCCGGATGTCTTCCGGCGAGTTCACTCTTTCGAGGATGCTCTCCCCGCCTGCTTCAACCATTGGGAAAATGTCCGTTTCGATCATTTATGATGAACTCGTAAAAGCGAAATCAACACTTTTTCGAACGGCAAAGTAAAAAGCTCCGGAGGCAAGACGCCCGAATCGCGAGGACCGAGGCGTACGGACGGTACGCCGCAGGGACGAGGGAAGAAGGGGCAGCATAGGAACTTTTTACGAAGCCGTCAATTGTTTCTTTCCACGATGTATGTGGCGAGGGCGCGCAGCGGCTGCGCCTCGTCGCCGAAGCGGTCGAGACACCGCACGGCCTCCCCGGCGAGGGCGCGGGCCTTCTCTTTTGAGGATTCCAGGCCGTAGAGGGCCGGGTAGGTCAGCTTCTTCCGGGCGGCGTCGCTTCCCGTGCCTTTTCCGAGGGCCTCCGCCGTGCCCTCCACGTTCAGAATGTCGTCGGATATCTGGAACGCTAGTCCGATCCGCCTGCCGTAACCGGTGAGGGCCTCCAGGGCCCCGGCTTCCGCTCCCGCGAGAATCGCCCCGGCCCGCAGCGACACGGTGATCATCCGTTCCGTTTTTCTGGAGTGAATGAAGTCGAGGGTTTCCCCGTCCGGCGGTATTCCTTCCGACGCGATGTCCACGGCCTGCCCGGCGATCATGCCGGAAAAACCGGCCGCCTCGGCGATTTCTCTCGCCACGTCGAGAAGCCGCTCCGGGGGGACGTCCCGCATCGCCCCCCGGTCCGTCATGAGGCGGAAGGCCTCCGTCAGGAGGGCGTCCCCCGCCAGGATGGCCACGGCTTCCCCGTAGACCTTGTGACTCGTCGGGATCCCCCGCCGGAAGTCGTCGTTGTCCATGGCGGGCAGGTCGTCGTNNCGTGGATGAGGGAATAGGTGTGGATCATCTCGATGGCGCAGGCCACGGGGAGCACATCCTCCGCCCTCGCCCCGCAGATTTCCGCCGCGGCGATGACCAGGACCGGCCGCAGACGCTTTCCCCCGGCGAACACGCTGTAACGGACGGACCGGAAGACCGGTTCGGGGTAGCGGCTTTCCCCGGGGAGGAAGCCGTCCAGCGCCCGATCCACCCGTTCCTTCCGCTCCAGGAGATAGCGGTCCAGGGAATCGAAGGGTTCACTCCTCATTTTCGCCCTTCTGGAGAAAAGACCCGCGCCGGGGCCCCCCCTCGTCCTTGAGGAGGATTTCCACTTTTCTTTCCGCTTCATCCAGCTTCCCGGCACAGAACCGGTACAGCCGGATGCCTTCTTCGAAGACCTGGAGGGACTCCTCCAGGGTCAGGTCCCCTTTTTCGAGGTTTTTCACGATTTCTTCGAGGCGTTCGAAGGCCTCTTCAAATTTCATTTCTTCCATGGTCGATGAACTCGTAAAAGCCAAATCAACACTTTTTCGANNATGGACTTTTTACGAAGCCGTCATGGTTCGTCTTCCGTAGCGGTCGAGATCACTCCGGCAAGAAACGTCCCGGCGTTCAGCCTCGCGCTGACCCGGTCGCCCGCCGCGAGGGTGGAGGCGTCCCGCACGATGCGCCCTTCCGGCCACTTCCGCACGATTCCGTATCCCCTCCGCAGCACCGACAAGGGACTCAGGGCATCCAGGGACGCCCCGCATTTTCGAAGGAGGGATGTCCTGTCCCTCAGGGACGACTGGAGTCCCGCTACCATATTTTTTCCCACGGAATCAAGCTGAAAAAGGACTTCCCGGACCCGGCCCCGGGGGGACGCGGCCATGAGCCGCTCCCGCTCCCTGTCCGCCCGTTCGGTCTTCGATTCCAGCGTTCCCCTCATTTCCTTTTCCATTTCCTCCAGGAGCCGGTCCAGCCCGATCCGGGATTCGTCGATGCGCCTTGCCGGGCTCCTGACCAGGCCCTGAAGGAACTCCAGGCGGTCCCGGAGCGGTTTCACCTTCGTCCGAATCCCTTCGGCGAGCCGCTCCCGGTTCCGGACAAGGTGTTTCATGAGGTCGTCCCTCCCGGGAACGACCAACTCGGCGGCGGCGGAGGGTGTCGGCGCCCGAAGATCGGCCACGAAGTCGGCGATGGTGAAGTCGATTTCGTGACCCACCGCCGAGATCACCGGCATCCGGGAGGCATGGATCGCCCGGGCCACCCGCTCGTCGTTGAAGGGAAGAAGGTCCTCCAGGGATCCCCCTCCCCGGGCGACGATCATCACGTCCGCCAGGGAATGCTCGTTCAGAAGCGCGATGGCTTCGCAGATCTCCGGGGCCGCCTCGGCGCCCTGGACCCGGACGGGGACGACGAGGATGTCCACGGAAGGGAAGCGGCGTCCCGTGATGTTGAGAATGTCCTGGATCACGGCCCCCGTGGGGGAGGTGACGACGGCGATTCTTTCCGGGAGGAAGGGAAGGGGCCTTTTCCGGGCCCGGTCGAACAGTCCTTCTTCTTCGAGGCGCTTTTTCAGCTGTTCGAAGGCCTTCTGGAGTGCGCCCAGCCCCCGGGGCTCCGCGGCGTCCACGAGGATCTGGTATTCCCCCCGCTGGCCGTAAACGGTGATCTTCCCCCGGCAGAGGATCTCCATGCCGTCCTCCAGGTCGAATCCGAGCCTTGCGGCGCTCTGGCGGAACAGGACGGCCCGGATCTGGGCGGAATCGTCCTTCAGGGTGAAGTAAAGATGCCCCGAGGAAGGACGGCGGAGATTGGACACCTCCCCCTTCACCCAGAGGAACCCGAAGGTCCCCTCGAGAACCTCCCGGATCTGTCCCGTGAGTTCGGTGACGGTGAGGACCCTTGTTTCCTCCAGCGGATCGATCATGGAAATCACGTGCCTTTTTCCTCTATCGAGTGGGGTGTAACAGAGCCCGCCGGGAGATGCAAGCCCTTTGTGCCCGCCGCCGCGGTTCCGGAAAGGGTCCGTGGAACGCCTGCGGCGCCGCCGGTTTTCGGAGGAGCGGCGGGGGAAGGAGCGGGCGGAGGTTTCGGTTTTGTCCGATTTCCGTTGCCCGGCGATTCATTTTTCAGTATGACGGTATCATGACCGCGGGCACGGCGCGGGAATGGAGGGACAAAAGGAGGAGACCATGGAAAAAACCATCATCCGGGCGGAACGGGCCCCCCGGGCCGTGGGTCCGTACTCGACGGCCGTCAGGGCCAACGGGTTTCTGTTTCTTTCGGGGCAGATCCCCCTCGATCCCGCATCCGGGGCTTCGGTCGGAGGGTCTTTCGGGGACCAGGTGCGGCGGGTCCTGGACACGATCCGGAACGTTCTCGAGGACTCGGGTTCGGGCCTCGGCCGTGTCGTCAAGACGACGGTGTTTCTCCGGGACATGGACCGGTTCGCCGAGTTCAACGGCGTCTATGGGGAGTACTTTCCCGAGGCGCCGCCCGCAAGATCCTGCATCGAGGTGAGCCGGCTTCCCAGGGACGCCCCCATCGAGATCGAGGTGATCGCCCTCGCCGATTGATCCCGGGCCGGGCGGTCCCGCCGGAGGGAATGCGGGGTCCCCCGGTTTCGGGATGCCGGGGGACCTTTTCATGAATGAGGAAAGGGATTTTCCCGTTACGCGGGGATCCCCAGGATCGCCCGCGCTTCATCGGCGGTGGCGATCTCCCTGCCCGCCTCCGCTGCGATCCGCGCCATCCGCGCCACAAGCTCCCCGTTGCTTCCGGCGAGCACCCCTTTCGAGTAATAGATGTTGTCCTCCATCCCGACCCGGACGTTTCCGCCCATGAAGACGGCCATCCCTCCCAGCAGAAGCTCGTGCCTTCCGATGCCGGCGACGGTCCAGTTCGCCCCGGGCGGAATCGTTTCCACGAGGTGGAGAAGATTCCGGGGCGAAGGGGCCATGGCGCCGGGAACGCCCAGGACGAAATCGAAGTTCAGGGGCTCCCGGACGAGGCCCGCCCGGACCAGTTCCATGGCATTGTGAATGTGCCCTTCCTCGTAGACCTCGAATTCGGCTTTCACGCCGTGTTCCGACATGGCCCGGGCCAGCGCTTCCATCATGTCGGGGGAATTGATGAAGACGTCCCGTCCGAAATTGATGGAGCCGGTGTTCAAGGTGGCGTACTCGGGACGGAGGGTGAGCGGTCCCATCCTCTCCTCGGGCGTCATGCCCAGTGCCCCGCCCGTGGATACCTGGAGGACGGCCCCGCACCCCGAAGCCCGGATCGCCTCCAGGTTCTCCCGGTAATCCCGGGCCCGCTGGGAGGGGTTCCCGAGACGGTCGCGGACGTGAACGTGAATCACCGCCGCCCCTTCGTTCCAGGCCCGGCAGGCCTCGCGGGCCAGCTCCTCCGGGGTGAGGGGGAGATGGGGGGTGTCCTTCCGGGTCAGTTCGGCCCCCTGGATGGCCGCCGTAAGAATGAGTTTTTTCATGATATCCATGCCTCCCGGTTTCCCTGTGAGGAGCAGGGGCGGTTCAGGAACCGCTCATGCCGGTTTTTTCCGCTGCATCGCCAGAGGGGTGACGCAGACCCCCTTGGCACGGGTGGCGACGACGGGCTTCTCGAGGAAGTCGCATGCGGAAGGCTGTTTGGGGTCGTTGAGACAGCGGATCACCTTTTTCGCGACGAATTCCATCGTCCGGGAGGTCTTTCCCGTCCCGGTGATCCATCCCGAGGCCTCGATGTAGTCCCCCGCGAAGACGGGGGCGAGGAATTCCACCTCGTCATAACGGAGAAAGAGACCTTCATCGCCGTCCATTCGGATCAGGAGTTCCGTGGCGATGTCCCCGAAGAGGGCCAGCATCCGGGCCCCGTCCACGAGATTTCCCCCGTAGTGGGCGTCCGCCTGGGACATTCTGAGCCGTATGGTCGATCGTATCTCTTCCATCTTTCGTTCTCCTTTCGTATTCCAGCAGCGTTTTCATCCCTCCGGCTTGAAAAAGCCGGGTTGCGGGAGAGGTCATGACGCCCTCTTCCCGTAGAGGACCTCGAAAAATTTTCGAAGATTTTCGTTTTCCCTGAGAATCTGGAAGGCAAGCTCGGCATGGCCGGGGACGTAGCCGTTTCCGATGAGCATCCGGACGGGCGTGGCCGCGCTTTCCGCCCCGAGGGCCGCCCTGGTGAAGCTCGTGGCCGTGTTGTAGAAGAAGACCGTTCCCGCGGGCTTGGTGGACAGGATGGCCGCCATCTCCGAATGCTCCACGTTCACCACGTTGACGGTGAAGTCGGCCATGGCCCCTCCCGTGGCCTCTTCGATTTTTTCCATGACGTCCACCGGTTTCGTCACGTCCAGGGGAAGGGCGATGTCGGCGAGGCCGAGCGAGAGAATCTCCCCGCACCGTTTTGCCGAATATTCGACGGCGATCGTTTTCCCCGTCGGGGCGACCCTTTTGCGGGCTTCATGGAGGCACAGGAGCCCCGCCTTGCCCCCGCCCAGGATCACGACGGTGTCCCCGGCGGCGACGCTTCGGGCCACCATGGCCGGCGCGCCGGCCACGTCCATGACGGCGAGGGAGACCTCTGCGGGCAGGTCGCCGGGAATGCGGGCGAACAGGCTCCGCTCGAAAAGAACGGCCTTTCCCCGGACCCGGACCTGGTCTGTCGCCGGGTTGATGTGAAGAACCTCCTCCAGGCTGAGGGGCGTTGCCGTGAGCGAGATCAGCGTCGCCACCCGGTCGCCGGGGGCCAGGTCGATCCGGCCCGCCAGCCGGTCCCCGATTTCCAGGACGGTGCCGATGAGCATCCCTCCCGAACCGAGGACGGGGTCCTGGTATTTTCCCCTTTCCCGGACGATCTCCAGGACGGCCCGGGCGAGGGCCTCCTCGCCCGTTCCCACTTCCCTCTTGATCCTGGAAAAACTCGCCGAGGTGATGTTCAACACCTCCACGTCCAGAAGGATTTCGTTGTCGTAGCACTCGGGCGTGCTGTCCAGCCGGAAGGCCGCCTGGGGGAGGGCCCCCGCGGGTTCCAGGACCCGGTGCAGGCCCAGAGGATGTCCTTTCTTTTTCATCGCTTCAGCCTCCCGATTATCGGAACACGGCGTTCGGCAGCCAGAGCGCGATCTGGGGGAAGATCATGACCAGGGCGAGTCCGACCGCCTGAATGAGCACGAAGGGCCACACGGACCAGTAGAGGTCGGTCATGGTGATGTCCTTGGGCACGACGCCTTTCATGTAGAAGAGGTTGAGCCCGTAAGGCGGGGTGAGGAAGGCCATCTGCATGTTGATGACGAAGAGGGTCCCGAACCACAGGGGGTCGAACCCCAGCTGCTTGACGATGGGCAGATACAGGGGGACGGTGAGAAAGAGGATGGCCGTGTCGTCGAGGAACATGCCGAGGACGAAGAAGCTGAGCTGCATGCAGATGAGGACCCCCCAGGGGCCGAGCCCCAGTCCCAGGAAGACGTCCTTCACCATCGTCGCGGCGCCGAGTCCCGTGTAGATGCTTCCGAAGCACACCGCCGCCAGGGCGATCCACATGACCATGGCGGTCACGACCGTCGTCCGTTCCAGGCTCTCCCGGATCATCCGGAAGGTGAGCTTGCGCTGGACGGCCGCGGCGATCATGGCCCCCAGGGCGCCGATGACCGACGCCTCGGTGATCGTCGTGATGCCGAGCACCACGCAGGCCATGACGGAGAAGATGACGGCGAAGGGGAGAACGAGGGCCTTGAGGGAAAGCAGCTTCTCCCGGAGCGTCGCCCGTTCCTCCGGCGGGAGGGCCGGGGCCAGTTCGGGCTGGAGGGCCGAACGGACGAGGATGTAGACGATGTAGAGCGAGCACAGGAGAAGGCCGGGCAGGACGCCGCTGGCGAAGAGCATCCCCGCCGACTGCTGGGCCACGAAGGCATACACGAGGAACGGAATGCTCGGGGGGATGAGAAGACCGAGGGCGCCTCCCGCCTGGATGGTTCCCGTGGCGAGATACTTGGAATAGTTCCGCTTCAGCATGGCCGGCAGGGCGATGAGTCCCATGGCCACGGTGGCCGCGCCGCTGATGCCGACCATGGCGGCGATGATGGCGCAGACGATGACCGTTCCCACGGCCATCCCTCCCCTGAGTCCGCCGGCCCATTTGTACATGGCCTCGAAGAGATCGTCGGCGATTCCCGATTTCTGCAGGATGAGCCCCATGAAAATGAACAGGGGGACCGCCGCGAGCAGGAAGGTCAGGGACAGCCCGTAGGTGGGGTAGATGACCATGGAAAGCCCGCCGGGCCCCCAGAGGAAATAGGCGAAGATGATGCCCACGCTTCCGATGACGAAGGCGACCGGCAGCCCCGTGCACAGGAGGAGCACCATGACGCCGAACATGAGCAGGGTGATGGTGGCCATGTCCATCAGACGTTCACCTCCCTTTCCGCCCAGGTCTTCCCCGTTACGGCGAAATACAGATCCTTGATCAGGTTGCTCGTGGCCTGGAGGAGCATGAGGAGACCGGCGACGGGCAGGGCCGTCTTGAGGGGCCAGATGGGAGGGGCCCAGACGCTGGCCGCCCGTTCGAGGTGAATGACGGATTTGTAGGCGAACTGCCCCCCCTTGTACACGAGTACTCCGCAGAACAGGGCCGCGAAGACGTAGGTGAAGGCGTTCAGCACCGCCTGTTTCCTCGGGCTCAGATGGCTCACGACGACGTCCATCCCCACGTGTTCCCTGTAATAGAGTGTGATGGCGCCGGCGAGCAGGAAGTAGGCCCCGAAGAGGTACTGGCCGAACTCGTACGCCCAGATCGTCGGGCTGTTGAAGAAGTACCGCGAAACGATTTCGATGGTCGACGAAATCATCACGAGGACCATGAAATAGCCGACGATCTTCCCGACGATGACGGATATGCCGTCGACCGCTTTCACGAAAAGGGCAAGGGGTTTCATAACAACCTCGGCGAGACCGCGTGCGCGCCCGAAGGGGGAGGGGCGCGCACCGTCTCCGTTTTCAGCGCGTTTTTGAAAGGACTCGAAAAAGTCTGAAACTTTTACGAAGCCGTTATTTGATGTAGCCCACCTCCTTCAGGTAGTCGAGGAGCATGTCGATCCCCTGCTTGGAGTAGGCGTCCTTCTTCGCCGCTTCCGCCCACATTTCCCTGGCGCTGGCGGTGAGGGTGTCCAGAAGGGACTTGTCCAGCTCGACGATCTGGAGGTTGTTTTCCTTGATCATCCGGGCCCGGGTCTTGAATTCCAGATCCCAGTTCAGGGTCTGGATGTAGAGGTTTTCATACTGGGTGGCCAGGTCGAGAACGGCCTGGAGGTCCTTGGGGAGGGAATTCCACTGCTTCATTCCCATGATCAGATCCTGGTTCGCGCAGTTGATGGGGGGAACCATGTAATACGGGGCCACTTCCTGGTAGGACATGGTGGAGTTCGACTCGGCGCCCCCGTAGATCACGCCGTCCAGGGTGCCCGTGGAGATGGCCATGTAGACTTCCTCTGCGGGGATATAGACCGCGGAAACCCCCGATTTGCCCAGGAGCTTGCCCGTGTTGGGAACGGCCCTGAATTTCAGCTTTTTGAGGTCATCCAGGGTCTTCACGGGTTTCTTGGCCTCGATGTAGGAAAAGTCCACCATCTGGGGGCCGAGATAGTAAATGCCGTGCTCCGCGTATGCCTTCCGGCACAGTTCCAGGAATCCCTTCTGGTAGAAGAACGTGTTCACGTCCGTCAGGGTTCTGAGGGAGAAGGGCATCCCCGCCTCGATGTCCGCCAGGGGGATCCGGTTGGACCAGTATCCTCCCGCCCCTCCCGCCAGGTCGATGGTCCCCTCGGCGCAGGCGCTCAGCATCTGGTCCGTGGGCACCAGCTGGCCGCCGGCGTAGAGCTCGATCTTGATCCGTCCGCCGCTGGCCTGCTCGACGTAATCGACGAAAGGTTTGTACTGCCACAGCTGGCTCGGACCGAAGAGGACCTGCATCCTGAACTTGTAAACCTTCTGGTCCGCGGCCCATGCATCCGCTCCGGAGAAGGACGCCAGAACGCCCGTCAGCAGGAGAACGGACAATGAGAGGACGAAAATTCTTTTCAGAAGCTTCATGACACCTTTACCTCCCAGGAAGATGAACCTAACGCACGTTAGGTTCTTCCACCGTAAGGGATGAAAATGGGTTTGTCAAGAAAAATTTCAGGGGAAAATCCTTTTTCTCCCGGAGAAGGTGAAACGGTAAAATAGCTTATATTGACAGTTTGTTATGGATTATTTCTTGTGAGGGACGGATGCCGGGGAAAAAATTGCTTGACGGAAAAGGGAAGACATTATAACAACCGTTAGGTTTACATTTTTGTAGATGGTTCATGGGATGCGCCGCCCTTCATTCCCCCGTTGCCGGGGAGCGGGCGTCGGTCCCGGAAATGCGGGCGCCTTGACCTCGGGCCTTATGTCCCTGCCGTTCGAAAAAGCGTCCTTCGGACTTTTTCGGGATTGCGCCGTTTTGACGCATCCTCGATATCCCGCCGGAAAGGCGGAGAAAAATGGACATGCATCCGAGAAAGAAGATCATCCTGACCGAGGCGGCCCGCCTCTTCCGCGCCAAGTCCTACGAAGCGGCGACCCTGCGGGAAATGGCGGGACGTTCGGGGATCAGGGGCGCGAGCGTGTACTACCATTTCTCCTCGAAGCAGGAAATCCTTTTCAACATCATGGACTTCACCATGTCGGAACTCACGTTCCTCCTGAAGGAGTCCCTTCGGAACCAGGGAGACGCCATCGCGAAACTGAGGAAGGCCATCGAAACCCACATCGTCTACCACATCAACAACCTGGAGATGACCTACGTCACCGATTCCGAAATCCGGAGTCTCACGGAGGAGAACCACGCGTTCATTCTCCGGAAGCGTAGAAAATACGAGAAGCTGTTTTCCGACATTCTCGACGAGGGAAAAGAGGAGGGGCGCTTTCACATCCGGGACTCCAATATCGTGGCCTTCGCCATTCTCCAGATGTGCACCGGCGTTTCCTACTGGTACAAGGCGGACGGTCCCATGAAGGTTCAGGACATCGTCGACATCTATTTCGAGTTTGCCTGTGCCGGCGTTCTCGGCCTCGGGGCGGACTGCCTCGCCGTCCCTTTCGAAAAGGATGCCTTTCCCCCGGACCCGCCCAGGCGGGAGCACGACGGTTCCTGAGGGCGGATTTACGGCGGACCGGCGCGGCGGGCCTCTTCGCCGGAAAGGAATGTCATCGCCCGGCGGCCGCCAGGGGGGTCTTACGGCCGTCGATTTCCAGGGTGGTCTTGGAATAGGTGCATTTGCGGAACACTTTTCCGTCCTTCAATTCGATGACGTCGATCCCTCTGCGGATTTCCCTCTTTCCTTCGAACCCTTTTTCCAGGGACGGCCACTCCAGGGTCCATTGCCAGGTCACCCGCTGCCCTTCCTCGTCCGGGATGAAGGACTCGGTGCGAAAGACGAAGCCGCCGTGGTTTTCGAACCATGGGGTCCAGGCTTTCCGGAGGGCATCCTTTCCCGCGGCGCGGCCGCCGGTCCAGTTCTCGAACAGAACGTCGTCGTGAAATCGTTCCATGACCGCATCGAAGTCGTGGCGGTTCCATGCTGCGGACCAGTCTTCCATGAGTTTGAGAATTTCGCTTCTGCTCAGTTTCATTCCCGTTCCTCCCGGTGATCTTTTCCGTTCCCCCGTCCGAAGGGGGCCGGATCGGCGGCGGAGAAAATCTCCTTGCCCTTTGCCGGCCTGTTGCAATATAAGCCGGGTTCGGTTAATGAATCAAGAAGAACGAACCTGCAAGAAGTGAAAAACCGTTTTTTCGAATGCCCCGTCCGGGGGATTCCCGCCGTACGGCGGAGAGATACACGGGAAGAGAAGGGGTCGGAAACGACAAGGACAACGTATGGAAAAAAAGGATTATCTGAAGCGGGAAGTTCGACACGTGGACATCAAGGCGATCGACGCCGTCCCCATTGTGGAATCGATGCGGCACATGTCCTTTTCCGCCAGGGATCTCGCCGCGGCGGCGGACCTCTATGACCGGATGCTCCGGGACGAAGACTGCGCCGTCATCCTGACGATCGCGGGAAGCACGAGCGCCGCCGGCTGCATGGGGATCTACGCGGACCTGGTTGCCCACAACATGGTGGATGCGGTCTGTGCGACGGGGGCGACGGTGGTGGACATGGATTTTTTCGAGGCCCTCGGGTTCCGTCATTATCAGGGTTCATCCCACGTGGACGACAGGGAATTGAGACGTCTTTACATCGACAGAATCTACGACACCTACATCGACGAGGAGGAACTTCAGACCTGCGACCGCACGATCGCCGAGATCGCCGATCTGCTCGAGCCCGGCCCCTATTCCTCACGGGAGTTCATCCGGGAGATGGGAAAGCATCTGGAGACGCATTCCGTAAAGAAGGATTCCCTGGTGCAGCTTGCCTGCGAGAACGACGTCCCCGTGTTCTGTCCCGCCTTTTCCGACAGCAGTGCGGGCTTCGGCCTGGTCCTGCACCAGCACCGGAATCCGGACCGCCATGTTTCCATCGACTCGGTGAAGGACTTCCGGGAGCTGACGGAGATCAAGATGGCGGCGGAGACGACCGGTCTTCTCATGATCGGCGGCGGCGTTCCCAAGAATTTCGTCCAGGACACGGTGATCTGTGCCGAAATTCTCGGGAAGGAAGTGCCCATGCACAAGTATGCCGTTCAGATCACCGTGGCGGACGCCCGGGACGGCGCCTGTTCCAGCTCCACCCTGAAGGAGGCCTCCTCCTGGGGCAAGGTGGACACCGCCCACGAGCAGATGGTCTTCGCCGAGGCCACCATGGCCCTTCCCCTGCTGGCAAGTTACGCCTATCATCGCGGCGGATGGAAGAAAAGGAAAAAACGGCGGTTTTCGAAACTGTTCCCCGGTCGCGGCTGAAGGCCCGGACGGCCGGACGGACCCGGACCCCTGAAATGAAAAAATCCCTCCTGAGGAGGGATTTTTTTTATCCTGGTGGAGATGAGGGGGATCGAACCCCTGACCTCGGCATTGCGAACGCCGCGCTCTCCCAGTTGAGCTACATCCCCACGATTATCCGGTCAATCGCCTGGAAGGTGAACATATCCCAAGGAATGGATTTCTGTCAAGAGCCGATTTCATCCTTTTTCCAACCTGCGGGCTTCCTCGAGGTTCCTGCGGTGGATCGGGTTTCCCGGCGACAGGGAAAGGAGTTCCTCGAAAACGGCGGCCGCCTCTCCGAAACGGCCCCCCTCGAGAAGGGACCTTCCCATCCGGTTCAGGTATCCTTCCCTCGACGCCCCGTCCAGTGCGATCGCCCGGTCGTATGCCTTCCGGGCCTCGTCGATCCGTCCGCGCCGGATCAGGACGTCTCCGAGGCTGCAGTGGGACAGGGGGTCATCCGGTTTTTCGCCGATCGCCCTCCGGAGGATCCGTTCCCCCCGCTCGAGGTCGCCCGTCCGGGCGAACCGGTTTCCCAGGCGGCCGAAGAAGACGTGTGATTTTCCGGGTTCGAGGGCGACGGCCTTTTCATAGCATCCCAACGCTTGTTCCGGATCTCCCGCGATGACGTGGGCGTTTCCCAGAAAGCACAGATATGCGGACGCTTCCGGCTCCATCACCGCCAGTTTCCCGAAAACCCGGACGGCCTCATCCCCCCGCCCCGCCCCCAGGTAAGCCTCCCCGAGGGTGCAAAGAAGGGCGGGATCCTCCGGCTGGGCTTCCGCCACCCGTTCACAAAGGGACACAAGACGGTCGTGCATCCCCTTCTCGCGGAACAGGCGGACCAGCTCGTCGAAGGCGAAACCGGTGAACACCCGGCGCCGGATCTCCCGCTCGAAGAGCATTTCGAGACAGCGGACGGCCTCCTCTTCCTTTCCCCAGTCCCGGTATGTCCAGGCGAGGGACATGAGGGGGGAGTCGCTTTCGGGATTGTCCCTGACGAGCCTGCCGTAGATTTCGACGGCTTCCTCGTAGCGGCCTTCCGATGCCAGGCCGTCGGCGAGGTCGCGGAGAGCCTCCGTTTCCCGTTCGGTGGACATGGGGTGCCCCTTTCTTTTTTTCGGGGCGAGCATAGCATATTTTCTCCCGGGTTCCCACCCCGGAGGTCCCGGGCGGACCGGGCCGGAATCGGGATCGGCACCGGCGGTTGAAAACCGGGAAGTATCTGTGGTATGTAAAAAATCCGCATTTCGTGGACCTTGAGGGTTTTTACGACCGACACGACGAAACAGGAAGGGAAGATGAAGAGACTGATCAATCTCGGCAAGGAGGAACTGGTTCAGAGGCTCTGGAGGGCGGCTCCCCGGATCGAAAGCATGCTCCGGAACTCAAAGCACGCGGAAGAGGCGCGGTACGTGGTTTTCGACCACCTGGACCGGCTGCGGCGTGACCTCTACAACATGAAATCCGACACCTACTATGCCGACCTGAACGTCGTGGAAAAAAGAAACGTCCGGGAATGCATCCGGGTGATCTCCAACATATTCCGGACGGAAAACGAACACCTGGCGGATACTTCCGCCCTGGCCCTGCTATACGGGCTGGCCCGGAACGAGGAGGGGATCCTGGATAAGGTTTCCGAGGGATTCGTCATGGAGTTCATTGCCCTTTTCCTCGGGATCCGGGGAAAGTACGGGAGACATTCCCGGCGCGACGAGCTTCTCATCATCAAGGAAGGCCATGACGCGGCCGTCGAACGGTCGGAACAGCTCGACGCCTACGCCTCCATGATGAACCGGTATTTCCGCCGGTATGCCAACGGCATGGACGAGAAAATCGTCGAGCAGCGCAAAATGCTGCGGAAGGACATTCTTGCCTTCTTCGGGGGCACGGAAAAGGACTGGTACGACCATCGCTGGCACATGAAGCATATCATCCGGGACAGGAAAACCCTCTCCGCCCTGGTCCGCCTGGAGAAAGACGAGGTCCGGGGTCTGGAAATGGCCCTGAAAAACGACATCCCCTTCGAGATCACCCCCCACTATCTGTCCCTCTTCAACCGGGAGGGGCGGTCCGGAACGGACAGGGCCGTCCGGGCCCAGGTGATTCCCAGTGTCCGTTACTGCGAGAATGTCCTGAAAAACCGCCGCAACGGGATCGACATGGATTTCATGGCCGAGAAGGCGACGAGCCCCATCGAGGGGGTGACCCGGCGTTATCCCCAGATCGTGATCCTCAAGCCTTACCGTTCCTGTCCCCAGATCTGCGTCTATTGCCAGCGCAACTGGGAGGTGAAGGACATGGACGAGGAGGTCATGCTGTCCAAGAAGAAGGTCAGCCAGGCCCTCCAGTGGATCCGGGACGACAGGAACATCTCCGAGGTTCTCGTAACCGGCGGCGACCCCCTGACCCTCAACAACCGGTACATCGAATGGATCCTCGGGGAAATCGCCGAAATCGAGCACGTGGAACGGATCCGCATCGGCACCCGGATTCCGGTGACCCTCCCCTTCCGGATCAACGACGAACTCCTGGGGATCTTCCAGAGGTACCATTCCTGGGGAAAACGGGAAATCGCCGTGGTGACCCATTTCGAGCATCCCGCGGAGATGAACCCCGATTCCCTGGAAGCCATCCGCAGGATCCGGAAGATCGGCATGAACGTATACAACCAGGCGGTTTTTACCTATTACAACAGCAGAAAATTCGAATCGTGCCTCCTTCGCCGGGTGTTGAAAGTCCACGGCGTGGATCCCTATTACACCTTCAACACCATGGGAAAGGACGAAACCCTCGACTTCCGGGTTCCCATCGCCCGGATCGAGCAGGAGCGCCGGGAGGAATGCCGCCTCCTCCCCGGGCTGGTCCGGACCGACGAGTCGGTCTTCAACGTCCCCCGACTCGGAAAATCCCATCTCCGCTCCTGGCAGGACCATGAGGTGATCATGATCCTTCCCGACGGGAGGCGTGTGTACCGGTTCTATTCCTGGGAGACGAAGCTGACTTCCGTGAACGACTATCTGTACACGGATGTTTCCATTTACGATTACCTGAAGCGGCTCTGCCGGGACGGGGAGAACATCAACGACTATCTTTCCATCTGGTACCACTTCTGACGGATTTGTCCGGCGTCCCTGTAACGTATCGCCCCTTGTCCCCGCATCGTTCCAAGAAATACGCCCCGCTCTCCGGGATGGGGCGGCACGCCTCCGGGAGGTGTCGCGAATCCGTCCGGAGGGAGCGACTCACGAATTTTTCGCGAATTCACGGTTTCCGGGAAGCATGGGACGACTGCGGGCGTCGACGGCCGAACCGGGAAACGGGCTTTTTGAAAAGGGAGGGGATTCCTGAAGATACGGAGAGGGGGGTTGCACTTGCCGGAGAGCAACCCCCCCTGCCATGGAAAGAGTCATAGAAGGAATCTTCTATATGTCTTTTAAAGCATAAAGCTGGAATGGCTGTCAAGAAAAAAATTTGATTTTTTTCGGATTTCCGGAAAACGGTTTTTCCGGGAAAGGCGATGCCGCTACCGGGCGGACCGGACCCCGGGATCGAAGGGATCCGTGGCCCTGAAGACCTCCTCCATGGCGGGATGAATCCTGCCGTTCGTTGCCAGAAGGGATGGGGAAAGGAGATGGAAGGGGGTTCCCCCGATTTCCGAGATCGTTCCTCCCGCTTCCTCCACGAGGAGCGTCCCCGCGGCCGTATCCCAGGGTTTGAGCCGAAGCTCCCAGAATCCGTCGAAACGGCCCGCCGCGACATAGGCGAGATCCAGGGCCGCCGATCCGGCCCGCCGGATCGCCTGGGCCCGGACGGCCAGGGCGTTGAAATAGGAAAGGTTGTTGTCCCGGTTTTCCCGGATGTCGTAGGGAAACCCCGTGGCAAGAAGACTCCGGTTCAGCGAATCCGTCGGAGAGATCCGAAGCCGGTTTCCGTTGAGGAAGGCGCCGCCGTCTCTTTCCGCGGTGAACAATTCCTCCAGCATGGGATTGAAGATGGCGCCCAGGATGATCCGTCCCTCCCTTTCGAGGGCGATGGAAACGCAGAAAACGGGGAAACCGTGGGAGTAATTCGTCGTTCCGTCCAGGGGATCGATGATCCAGCGGAATGCACTGCCGGTGGAAATCTCCCGCCGTTCCTCAGCCAGGATGTCGTGGGAGGGAAAGGTCCTTTCGATCCTGTTCACGATGAGTTCCTCCGCCATCCCGTCCGTTTCCGTGACAAGATCGATTTCGCTCTTGTACCGGACCTCGTGGGATTCGGAGAAACGTTTTTTCAGAAGCGCCCCCGCTTCCAGGGCCGTCTCGACGGCGAAGGTCTTGATGTCTTTCATTGGAGGATCCTCCCTTGACCCGTTCGCCTATCATGAACGGTTTTTTTCTGTCAACGGGGGCAAAGGGCCCCGCCGGTACGACGGGGACCGGAATGCGGTGAAACAGGAATTCCGAGGAGTGTGATATGCGGGAGAACATCAGCTGGCTCGGCCATTCGAGCGTGAGAATCCGGACGGGGAAACAGGTCATCTACATCGACCCGTGGAAATTGAAACAGGGGGCCGAAAAGGCCGACATCATCCTCATCAGCCACAGCCACTACGATCATTTCTCCCCCGGGGACGTGAAGAAGATCCGGAAAGAGAACACGGTGATCCTCGCGAGCGCCGACGTGGCCGCCGAACTCGGCGGAGACGCCCGGGCCCTCCGTCCGGGAGACAAGGTCGCCGTCGGGGAGACGGAGATCGAGGCCGTTCCCTCCTACAACCGGAAGAAGGCCTTCCATCCCAGGGAGAAGGGCTGGCTCGGATTCATCGTGACGGCCGGGGGGAAACGGATCTACTACGGGGGGGACACGGACGTGATCCCGGAAATGAAGAATTTGAAGGCGGACATCGTCATCTTTCCGGTGGGGGGGACCTACACGATGACCGCCGAGGAGGCGGCCGAGGCGGCGACCCGGATCGGTCCCGAGGTCGCCATTCCAGTCCACTGCGGGGATCTGGTGGGAACCATGGACGATGCCCGCCGCTTCCGGGAGTCGTGCCGGGTTCCCGTGGACGTCAAACCGGTGGAACGATAGCGGGATTCTCCCGAACCCGCCGTTCTCCGGCGGAAGACGGTCCCCGGTTTTTTTGCAAAAAATCGGGCTTCCTTCCTTGACAGTCCCGATTTGATGTTTAAGTTAACCATGATTTTTCAGGGGACCGCCTTAGCCCTTATTTTTGTTCGATATTTTTTTATTGATGAAATAGAAACCCATCAGAAAGGAGACAAAGTATGAAAGTACGGCCGTTGCATGACAGACTTCTGGTCAAGCGGGTCAAGGAAGAGGAGAAGACGAAAGGCGGTATCATCATTCCCGATAGCGCCAAGGAAAAACCCGCGGAGGGGAAAGTGGTGGCCACGGGAAGCGGGCGGCGGACGGAAGACGGCAAGCTGATCGCCCTGGATGTCAAGGCCGGCGACCGGATTCTTTTCAACAAGTATGCCGGAACGGACATCAAAATCGAGGGCGAGGAATACCTCATCATGCGTGAGGAAGACGTACTCGGAATCATTGAAAAGTAAAATACGGATGAACGGATAAAGGAGGAAAGAATTCATGGCAGCCAAAATCCTTCAATATGACGAAGAGGCGCGGAAATCCATTTTGAACGGCGTGAACGCCCTGGCCGACGCCGTCAAGGTGACTCTCGGCCCCAAGGGGCGGAATGTCATTCTTGACAAGACCTACGGCGCCCCGACGGTCACCAAGGACGGTGTCACCGTCGCCAAGGAAATTGAACTGGAAGATAAATTCGAAAACATGGGCGCCCAGATGGTGCGCGNNCGAAAACATGGGCGCTCAGATGGTCCGTGAAGTGGCGAGCCGGACGAGCGACGTGGCCGGCGACGGTACGACGACGGCCACCATCCTGGCCCAGGCCATCTATCGCGAAGGCGTCAAGGCCGTGGCGGCCGGCGGGAATCCCATGGAAATCAAGCGGGGCATCGACAAGGCCGTGGAAGTCGTGATCAACGAGCTGAAAAAGATCACGAAACCCACCAAGGACCAGAAGGAAATCGCCCAGGTGGGCACCATTTCCGCCAACAACGACGAGACCATCGGGAACATCATCGCCGAGGCCATGGGCAAGGTGGGCAAGGAAGGCGTCATCACCGTGGAAGAGGCGAAAGGACTCCAGACGGAACTGGAAGTGGTCGAGGGCATGCAGTTCGACCGCGGCTACCTCTCCCCCTACTTCGTGACCAATCCGGACAAGATGGAAGCGGTTCTCGACGACGCCTACATCCTGATCCACGACAAGAAGATCAGCGGCATGAAGGATCTTCTTCCCGTCCTCGAACAGATCGCCAAGATCGGCAAGCCCCTCCTGATCATCGCCGAGGAAGTGGAAGGTGAGGCCCTGGCGACCCTGGTGGTGAACAAGATCCGCGGAACCCTGCACGTGGCCACGGTGAAGGCCCCCGGTTTCGGCGAGAGAAGGAAGTCCATGCTCGAGGACATCGCCATCCTCACCGGCGGCAAGGTCATCTCCGAGGACATGGGTGCCAAACTGGAGAACGCCCGCATGGAAGATCTCGGCCAGGCCAAGAAGATCATCATCGACAAGGACAACACGACCATCGTGGACGGCGCGGGGAACCGGAAGGACCTCGAAGCCCGGGTGAAGATGATGCGGGCCCAGATCGAGGAGACCACGTCCGATTACGACCGGGAGAAGCTCCAGGAACGGCTGGCGAAACTGGTCGGCGGTGTCGCCGTGATCAAGGTCGGCGCGGCCACGGAAACGGAAATGAAGGAAAAGAAGGCGAGGGTGGAAGACGCCCTGAACGCCACCCGGGCGGCGGTGGAGGAAGGAATCGTCCCCGGCGGCGGCGTGGCTTACATCCGCTGCATCCCGTCCCTGGACAAGCTTTCCCTCGGCGGGGACCAGCAGATCGGCGTGAACATCGTGAAGAAGGCCATCGAGGAACCCCTGCGGATGATCGCGCAGAACGCCGGATTCGAGGGCTCCATCGTCGTGGAGAAGGTGAAGGCCGGCAAGAACGATTTCGGTTTCAACGCCCAGTCCGATACTTACGAGGGCATGATGAAGGCCGGAATCATCGACCCCACCAAGGTCACCCGGTTCGCCCTCCAGAACGCCTCGAGCGTCTCGTCCCTCATGCTCACCACCCAGTGCATGATCGCCGAGAAACCGAAAGAGGAAGCGCCCATGCCCCCCATGCCCGGCGGAGGCGGAT
Organism: Syntrophaceae bacterium UBA6252; assembly: GCA_002441265.1. Classification (GTDB taxonomy): domain Bacteria; phylum Desulfobacterota; class Syntrophia; order Syntrophales; family UBA6807; genus UBA6807. The sequence goes on along the minus strand of DJVQ01000065.1, from coordinate 21,626 downwards.
ACGGCGGCATGATGTAGAAACGGGTTCCTCCCGGAGGACCCTTATAGAAGTGAAAGGCCCCCGCGGGTGTTCCGCGGGGGCCTTTTTTATGGGTTCCCGCCGGGCGGCGGTACGGAAATGCCGCCGCCCGGAAAAGTATTGCCAATTTTTCAGGTCTTGTGTTATGAATTCAGGATCATTTTGCGACGGGGGAAGAAGTACCATGGATTACAAAGACACCTTGAACCTTCCGCAGACCGGTTTTCCCATGAAAGCGAACCTTCCGAAGAAAGAACCCGAGATCCTCCGGTTCTGGGAAGAGGAAAAGATCTACGAGAAGATCCGCGACGTTTCCAAGGGGAAGCCCCGGTACATCCTCCACGACGGTCCCCCGTATGCGAACGGGGACATCCATCTGGGAACGGCCCTGAACAAGATCATCAAGGATATCGTCATCAAATCAAAAAACATGGAAGGCTTCGACAGCGTCTATGTGCCCGGCTGGGACTGCCATGGTCTTCCCATCGAGCATCAGGTGGACAAGGAACTGGGAGAGAAGCGTTTCGAGATCCCCCATGCCGAAAAAAGACGGATGTGCCGCACCTACGCCAACCGGTATCTCGACATCCAGCGGAATCAGTTCAAACGGCTCGGCGTCTTCGGGGACTGGGAGCATCCCTACGTCACCATGGACTACGATTACGAGGCGAAAACGGTGGAGGAGTTCGGCCGGCTCATGCTGAGCGGGGACATCTACCGGGGCAAGAAACCCGTTTACTGGTGCGCCTCCTGCAAGACCGCCCTGGCCGAAGCGGAGGTGGAGTACCGGGACCATGTGACGCCCTCCATCTATGTGAAATTCCCCCTTGTCTCCGACATTTCCGAAAGACTGCCGAAACTGAAGGGGGAGAAGGCGAGCGTCGTGATCTGGACGACCACTCCCTGGACGATTCCCGCCAACCTGGCCATCGCCTTTCACAAGGACTTCGATTACGCGGCGGTGAAGGTGAAGGGGGAGGTGCTCATCATCGCCCGGGACCTTCTGGATTACTGCCTCGACGCATTCGGCCTCCGGAACGAACCCTTCGAAATCCTGGACGAGTTCAAAGGGGAGGTCGTGGAAGGCCTGAAATGCCGCCATCCCCTCATCGACCGGGAGAGCGTTCTTATCCTCGCCCCCTTCGTCACGCTGGAGGCGGGGACGGGCTGCGTCCACATCGCCCCCGGCCACGGCCAGGAGGACTACGAGATCGGCCTCGAATACGGCCTCGACGTCTACTCCCCCGTGGATGACGACGGAAAGCTCATGAACGACGTGAAGGATTTCGCCGGCATCTACGTTTTCGACGCCAACCGCCCGGTGAACGTCAAATTGAAGGAAACGGGGGCCCTGCTCGGGGAGATGGACATCGAGCACCAGTATCCGCACTGCTGGCGCTGCAAGAACCCCATCATCTTCCGGGCCACGGAACAGTGGTTCATCTCCATGGAGAAGAACCATCTCAGGAAAAAAGCCCTCGAGTCCATCGACACCGTGAAATGGATCCCCTCGTGGGGCCGGGACCGGATCTACGGGATGATCGAAAACCGTCCCGACTGGTGCATTTCCCGCCAGCGGCTCTGGGGCGTTCCCATCACCGTGTTCTACTGCAGGAACTGCAACGCACATCTTGCCACGAAGGAGATCCTCGACCGGATCGTCGGTCTGGTGAACGAATTCGGGGCCGACGTGTGGTTCGAGCGCAGCGCCTCCGAACTCATTCCCCCGGGGACGGTCTGCCCGCAGTGCGGGGGGACGGAATTCGCGAAGGAATCGAACATCCTGGACGTCTGGTTCGATTCGGGAGTGAGCCATGCGGCGGTCCTGGAGAATCAGTCCCGATGGCCGGACCTCCGGTCCCCGTCGGACATGTACCTGGAGGGCAGCGACCAGCACAGGGGATGGTTCCATTCCTCCCTGCTCGAATCGGCGGGAACCCGGGGCAGGGCTCCGTACCGGGAGGTCCTGACCCATGGTTTCGTGGTGGACGGCGAGGGGAAAAAGATGTCCAAGTCCACGGGAAACGTTGTCGACCCGCAGGAAATGGTGGACCAGTACGGGGCGGAAATCCTGAGACTCTGGGTGGCCGCCGAGGATTACACCGTGGACATCCGGATTTCCGACGAGATCGTGAAACGGCTCATCGACGCCTACCGGAGGATCCGGAACACGAGCCGGTTCATTCTGGGAAATCTCTACGACTTCGACCCGGATACGGACCGGGTGCCTTACGGGGAGATGGAGGAGATGGACCGCGCGGCGCTGAACCGCCTCCAGGCGGTGATCCGCCGGGTCCGGAAGGCCTACGGGGACTACCAGTTCCACATGGTCTACTACACGCTCTACAACTACTGCACCGTCGATCTGAGCGCCCTCTACCTGGATGCCCTCAAGGACCGCCTGTACACGTCCCGGTCCGCGTCGAGGGAACGGAAGTCCGCGCAGACAGCCCTCCACGCCATTCTCGACACCTTGGTGAGGCTCATCGCGCCCATTCTCACCTTCACGGCGGAGGAGGTGTGGTCCGCCATGCCCCGGGAGCGGGGAAGCGCGGAAAGCATTCACATGACCCTCTTCCCTGAGGTGCGTGACGAGTGGATCGACCGGAAGGTCGGGGAAACCTGGAAAACCCTGGTGGCCGTGAAGGGGGAGATCTCGAAGGCCCTGGAAAAGGCCCGCAGGGAAAAGGGGATCGGCCATTCCCTGGACAGCCGGGTGGAGATCGCGGCGCCCGGGAAAACGGGGGATCTCCTCAGGGAGCACCTGGAAGACCTGCGCGCCGTCTCCATCGTGTCCCAGGCGGCCGTCGTGGACGGGGGCGACCTCGTGGATCCTTACGTCAGCACGGAAATGGAAGGGCTCCGGATCGGGGTCTCCCGGGCCCGGGGAGAGAAATGTACCCGTTGCTGGAACTTCAGCGAATCGGTGGCCTCATCGGGCGATCACCCCGCATTGTGTGACCGGTGCAGGGCGAATCTGGGCTGACCGGTTCCGCCTCGCAGGCCGGCGGGAAAGGGGGATCCATGACCGGATCGATGCGGTACGTCGTTTTTTTCATTGCGGCGGGAGTGGTTCTCCTCGTCGATCTGGCGACCAAGTCGGCCGTCATGTCCGCTTTCTCCCTTCACGAGTCCATACCCGTCATTCCCGGGTTTTTCGATCTCACCTACGTCCGGAATCCCGGGGCGGCCTTCGGGTTTCTCGCCAGGACCTCTCCGGCGTTCCGTTCCTTTTTCTTTTCCGGCGTGGCCGTCGCCGCCATCCTGTTCATCCTGTATTTCCTGATCCGGGAGAAGGAGGCGGGCCTCATCCTGACCCTGTCGCTGGGCCTCATCATCGGAGGGGCGACGGGCAATCTCCTGGACCGGATCCGCTTCGGCGAGGTGGTGGACTTCCTCGACTTTTCCATCGGAGGATACCACTGGCCCGCCTTCAACGCCGCCGACTCGGCCATATCCGTCGGCGCCTGCCTGCTCCTCTACGAAATATTCAAGAGAAAAGAGAGACGGAAAGCCGCCGGGGAGTGAAACGCGGCGGTCCGGTCCGGCCGGAACCCCGGCCCTTTTACGGCGGGGGAGTGATGGGGGTGTTGTCCCGCCCGCGTCGCCTCACTTCATGAGGGCCGGAAGAAACAGGGCGATCTGGGGGAAGGGGATGAGCAGGAACGTCCCCACGACGAGCGCCGCCAGGAGCGGAAGGACCCCCCGGAAGATCACGCCCAGGGGAACGTCCCTCGCCACGCCGCTTACGACGTAGACATTGATTCCCACGGGGGGGGTGATGACCCCGATCTGGGTGATGAGGACGATGACGACGCCGAACCAGATGGGATCGTATCCCAGGTGGTTCACCACGGGGAAGAAGATCGGCACGGTGAGCATGATGAGCGCGAGGGAATCGATGAGGCAGCCCCCGACGAGATAGGCGAGAATGATGAACATCATGATCATCCAGGAGGAGAGCTTCAGCCCCGAGATCCATCCCGCGATTTCGAAGGGGATCCGGGTGATGGCCAGAAAATGGCCGAAGATCGTGGCCCCCATGACGATGACGAGGATCATGCAGGAGATCCGGGTCGTTTCCACGAGGGCGGCGGTGAATCCCTTCCAGTCGATCTGCCGCCGCACGACGGCGATGGCCAGGGTGGCAAAGGCCCCCACGGCGCCCGCCTCGGTGGGGGTGAAGAACCCGACGAAAAGCCCCCCCATGATGATGATGAACAGAATCAGGGTTTCCACGAGTCCGGAAAGGGAGGCGATTTTTTCCCGCAAAGTGAAACGGGGCCCCTTGGGGGCGAGCTCCGGTTTCAGGGTGACCCACAGGGAAATGGTCGCCATGAAGAGAAGGGTCAGCAGGATCCCGGGAAGGATCCCCGCCACGAAGAGCTTCCCGATGGACTGCTGGGTCATGATTCCGTAAACGATGAAGATGACGCTCGGCGGGATCAGGATTCCCAGACTGCCTCCGGCGGCGACGACGCCCGTGGCGAGGCCCGGCTTGTATCCGTACCGCTTCATTTCCGGAAGGGCCGCCGCGGCCATGGTCGCCGCCGTCGCGTTGGTGGACCCGCAGATCGCGGAGAATCCGGCGCAGGCGCCGATGGACGCCATGGCCAGTCCGCCGGGAAGATGTCCGATGAACTTGTAGGCCGCGTCGAAAAGCCGGGAGCTGATTCCGGAATGGAAAGCGAGCTGTCCCATCAGGACGAAGAGCGGAATGACGGTCAGGTTGTAGGAACCGAATACGTCGAAAACGTCCCGGGCGATGAGATTCAGCGCCGCGTTGAAGTTCACCAGGGAACCGAAACCGACGAATCCCACCAGGGCCATGACGAATCCCACGGGCATTCTCGAGAAGATGAGGATCAGAAGCGCTGCGATTCCGATGATTCCGACGGTTTCGGGGGTCACGACTGTTGAATCCTCCGGAGGGTGTCCATGAGATCGGCCGCGATGGCGAGGCAAAGCAGGCCGCAACCGATGGAGATTCCGTATAGAAAGGGGTAGAGAGGGATCTGGACGGTGAGGGAGACCTCACCGCTCATCCGCATGCTGGTCCCGTAGACCCAGGTCTGCCATGCCACGAGGGCGAAAAGGATCAGGCTGATCCCGTCGTTGATGCCGTCCACGACCCACTGGGTTTTCCGGGGAAGCTTGCCGACCAGGAATTCCACGACGATGTGCCCCCGCTCCAGAAACGTCCACGCCAGGGAGAACGAGACGATGGCGGTGCCGAGCAGCCCCGCCATCTCATACGTTCCGGGAATGGGATTCCGGAAAAACCGGAGAATCACGTCCAGGGTGACGAGGAGCATCATGAGGATGATGCCTGCCCCCGCCACCCAGTTGAAGATCCTGGAGATTTTCCGGGTGGAGCCCAGGATGCGGTGAACCATGGAATCCCCCTTACGGCTTTGCCTTCCCTAAGGTCCCGATCAGCTCCCGGACCTTCCGGACCGCTTCCGCTCCGGGAAGGCCCTTCTTGTCCATGACGCCCACGTGATCGTCGATGAGGGGCTTCACCGCGTTCACCCACCGTTCGTTTTCAGCGGGGGCGAGTTCGATGATCTGATTCCCCAGGCTCAGGGTGTAGGACCTGCCTTCGTTGTCCAGATCGTCCCAGACCTTTCCGTGGACGGCGATCCACTCGTTGCTCACATCCTCGAAAATCTTCCGGAGATCGGGCGAAAGGGCCTCCCATTTCTGCCGGTTCATGACGACGAACATGGCCGTCGTGTAGCCGATGTCCCTGCAGTCCGTGGTGGACTTGATCACTTCCGCCTGGCGCCACCCCTTCAGGGTTTCGATGGGGGCGAAGGTTCCTTCGACCACGCCCTTCTGGAGGGCTTCGTAGGTCGTACCCTGGGGCATGGCGACGGGAACGGCCCCGAGGGCTTCGGTGACCTTGGCGCTCAGTCCGGTGGACCGGATTTTCAGCCCCTTGAGTTCCTCGAGCGTCCGGACGGGTTTCTTCGTGTGGAGGAGTCCCGGGCCGTGGGCGTGAATGTAGAGAACCTTCACGTCATCCAGTTCCTTGGGCTGGAAATGGCGGACGAATTCGTTGGCGACGGCGGTGGCCGTGCGCCCGTCGGGATACCCGAGGGGGAGGTCGAGGGTTTCCATGAGGGGGAAACGGCCCCGGGTGTAAGCGAAACAGGACATTCCCAGATCGGAGATGCCGCTGACGACGCCGTCGTAGCACTGGGCGGCGCTGGTCAGTGTGCCTCCGGGGAACACGATGATCTTCACCTGACCGTTCGTTCTTTTTTCAATTTCCTTTGCCCAGTCCACTGCCGCGATGCACTGCCCGTGGGTGGGCGGGAAAAAGACGCTGTAGGTCAGCTCCAGGGTTTTTCCCTGGGCCGCGGGCACCAGGGGACAGGGGATCGATGCCATGAGCCAAAGGCCGACGGCTGAAAGAGACAGACCGATGAACTTTTTCATGGGTGTACCCTCCTTGAAAAGTAAACACGGATGCGGGCCTTAATATGCCCTGCTCCTCCGTTGATAACGGGATTTATTGAATTCCGGCGGTCTGAAAGGCCTGCTTCCCCTTCCTGGCGGACGGGGAGCAGGCTTCAATACTTATAGGGGGGGCAAAAAAAACGGCAGAGTTTCCGATGGATGGCACGATGGTTCATTCTTATAAAACACTCTCAATTTTGCAGGACTTTATTTGAAAATTCTAAGAATGTCAAGGCAAAAGAAAGAAAAAAATAGGGACCCGTTGTGTCCCTATTTCGATCGGCGGTTGTTCTTCCCGCGGTTATTCCTTGGATTTCTCGAGCTCCGCTTTCAGCTTCGCCAGCTCTTCCCTGGTCTTCGCCAGCTCGTCCGATTTGTCCTTGTCCGTTCTTTCCTTTTCCTTCTTCTCCTTCATCTGATCCTTCATTTCGTCGTAACCTACATAAATGGCGAGAGCGCCGCCGAGAAGAAGGGCAATGGGAATGCCGCCCATGAGGAGCATGAGGAACTCCTTCCACCAGATGATGAGGCCGATGAGTCCCAATACAGCCGCTACCGCTCCACCAATCAAGACCTGCATGACGAAACCTCCTTTTACTTAAATTTTTACGTTATCGACGAGATCGGAAAGTGCAGGAATTTGTCCGTTGCCACAGGGTTTGTTAGCTAACATAAAAAAGGTGTTGAATCAAGTCCTATTTTTTGAAAAAAGACTTGCGAAAAAACGAATCTTCCATTACTTTTATTGGCCCTTGCGACTTTGGCGCCCGCGGAACCGGGGGAAGGAGAGAAAGATGGTTTCACTGGATTTCGAGAAGGGCGGGGGACTTCTTCCGGCGATCGTCCAGGACGACAGCAGCGGTGAAGTTCTCATGCTTGCCTACATGAACGAGGATTCCTGGAAGAAGACCCTCGAAACGGGAAAGGCGGTCTTCTGGAGCCGTTCCCGCCGGTCCCTCTGGATGAAGGGGGAGCAGTCGGGGCACTTTCAAATCGTCCGGGAGATCCGGATCGACTGCGACGACGACACGATTCTCCTCAAGGTCGAACAGGTGGGGGGGGCGGCCTGCCATACCGGTTACCGGTCCTGCTTTTATAGAAAGGTGTCCGGCGACGCCCTGGTGATCGACGGGGATAAAGTGTTTCGAACCGAGGACGTGTACCGATGAACAGACTGAAACTCGGATTGCCCAAGGGAAGCCTCGAAACGAGCACCATCGAACTGTTCAAGCGTGCGGGCTGGAGAATCACCTATGACAGCCGCAGCTATTTTCCCGACATCGATGACGACGAAATCACGTGTTCTTTCGTCCGCGCCCAGGAAATGTCCCGGTATGTGGAAAACGGCACCCTCGACCTGGGCCTGACGGGCAGGGACTGGGTTCTGGAGAACGATTCCGACGTGGCCGTCGTCCAGGATCTCGTCTACTCCAAGGCCTCCACAAGGCAGGCCCGCTGGGTGGTTGTGGTCCGGGAGGATTCTCCCATCCGGTCGATCGAGGAACTGCGGGGAAAGAAGATCTCCACGGAACTCGTGAATTTCTCCAGAAGGTATTTTCAGGAAAGGGAGATTCCCGTGGACGTCGAATTTTCCTGGGGGGCGACGGAGGCCAAAGTCGTGGAGGGCCTCGTCGACGCCATCGTGGAAGTCACGGAAACAGGGAGCACGCTGCGGGCGAACAAGCTTCGGATCGTTCACGAACTCATGAAAACGAACACGCAGCTCATCGCCAACCACGGCGCCTGCGCCGATCCATGGAAGAAGCGAAAGATGGAGCAGATCCGGGTGCTTCTCACGGGATCGCTCAGCGCCCTTGGAAAGGTGGGGATCAAGATGAACGTGGCAAAGAAGAATCTCGGCGCCGTCATGCTTCTTCTCCCCTCCCTGAAGGCCCCCACCGTGTCCAACCTCTATAACGAGGATTGGTTCGCAGTGGAGACGGTGATCGACAAGGGGGTCGTCCGCGACCTCATTCCCCTGCTCCAGGAAGCGGGAGCGGAGGGGATTATAGAGTACTGCCTGAACAAGGTCATCTGACGGCTTCGGAAAAAGTTCCTATGCGGCGTTGCCCTTCCTCCCTCCTCCCTGCGGCGTACTTCCCGTACGCCTCGGTCGTCGGGAGTCGGGCGCCTTGGCTGCGGAGCTTTTTCCTTTGCCGTTCGAATAATCGCTGTCTGAACTTTTTTACGCGTCGGTCATTTGAAGAGGAATCCGGTACGTCCGGAAAGGCCGCCCGCCGGAAGGAAGGATCGGGAAGGAGGGTGATCATGGCGAGAACGGGAAAGGTTCACCGGCAGACCAGGGAAACGGATGTGTCCGTGGATTGGGAACTGGACGGAAACGGGCAGGGGGAAATCGGGACGACCCTTCCTTTCCTGGACCACATGCTCCATCTTTTCACCGTCCACGGTCGTTTCGATCTCACCGTGGCCGCCCGGGGCGACACGGAAGTGGATTACCATCATCTCGTGGAGGACCTGGGAATCACCATGGGGCAGGCCCTTGAAAAGGCCCTTGGCGACAAGACGGGCATTTCCCGGTACGGGGCCTCCCTGGTTCCCATGGATGAAAGTCTTGCCAGGGCGGTCGTCGATCTCTCGGGAAGGCCTTTCCTGGTTTTCCAGGGATTGCCGGAAAAAGAGCGGATCCGGGATTTCGACCTCGGCCTCTTCCAGGACTTTTTCAAGGCCTTCACCGACCACGGGAGAATCACTTTGCATATTCATGTGTTATATGGTAATAATTCTCATCACATGATCGAGGCGGCCTTCAAGGCCGCGGCCAGGGCCCTTCGCGCCGCGGTGGAGGCGGATCCCCGGATGTCCGGTGTGCCGTCCACCAAGGGAAGGCTTTGAAACAAAGCCTCCGGACCGCTCCCGGTCCCCGGAAGGCATTGCCCCGGGAGGGGATGTTTCCGAATATGGAATTCCGATCGAGGAACGCCATGGGATTGCATGAGACAGGGTCGCCGATGCGACGGACCGTATCTTCCCTTCTGCTGATTTTCACGGCCATTGTGCTGCTTCTTGCCGGCGGGTGCGCCGGCCCGGGAAAGGAAGTCCCCCCGCGGGACGCCCCTCCTCCCGTCCGGACCATCGCCATGGTTCCCTTCCAGAAGGTTTCGGGGGGAGACCCGATGGATCCCCGTGTCCGGTGCCCCCTTTACGGCAGGATGTTTCCCGTGGAGGTTCCCGCGGGCCCGGAAGGGATCGTCGAAATCCTCTTTCGGGAGAAACTTGCCTCCCTTCCCGGAAGGGTCCTTCTTCCGCAGGAAGATGTGATGGCGGCCCTCAACCGGATCTGCAAGGAATTCTCCGGCGGGGATGCCATGAGAAACCTTGCGAAGCTGGGAGAAACCCTCGGCGTGGACGGGGTTTTCTTCGGGTTCGTCTACCGTTTCCGCGAGCGGGTCGGTTCGCCCTATTCCGTCGAGCAGCCCGCGTCGGTGGCCTTCAGCGTCCATCTGTATCACGTTCCGTCGAAGAAGATCGTGTGGAGCGGCGTTTTCGACAAGACCCAGACCTCTCTCATGGAAAACCTTCTGGATGCGAAAACGTTCTTCGGATCCAAGGGGAAATGGATGACGGCGGAGCAGCTTGCAGCGGAGGGGGTCCGTCAGGTGATGAATTCGTTCCCTCCGCCCCCGGAGGAATAGCCGTTGCCCGATCCGCAGCGTATGCCTTCGATTCCTTTCGCGGTATCACGGAGTATCTCTTGATCGTCATCCCGGCCATAGATCTGAAGGATGGGAACTGCGTCCGCCTGCTCCAGGGGGATTTCGAGCGGGCGACGGTATATTCCCGGGATCCGGTGGATATCGCCCGGAGATGGAAGGAGGGGGGGGCGGAAAGGCTCCACGTGGTGGACCTGGACGGCTCCCGGGCGGGCCGGCCCGTCAACGGGGAGGTCATTGCACGGATCGTCCGGGAGACGGGGCTTCCCGTTGAACTGGGCGGTGGAATCCGAAACATGGAAATCCTGGAGGCCTGTCTGGACACGGGTGCCCGCTGGGCGATCCTCGGGACCGCGGCCTGGAAAGACCCGGATTTCGTCCTCGAGGCCTGCCGCAGGTTTCCCGGCCGCATCATGGTGGGAATCGACGCGAAGGACGGCCGTCTCCTGGTGGAGGCCTGGATGGAGGACTCGGGCCAGGAGGCCTTCGACATCGCGGGAAGATACAACGGGAGCGGAATCGCCGCCATCGTCTTCACGGACACGAAACGGGACGGGATGGAGACGGGAGTCAACGTGGAATCCACCAGGCTTCTCGCGGAGGCGGTCCGGGTCCCCGTTATCGCCTCGGGCGGCGTCTCCACCGTGGAGGACGTCCGGCGGCTCCGGAAGGTCGAGTCGTCGGGCATTTGCGGTGTGATCATCGGAAAAGCCCTTTACACCGGCGCCGTTTCCCTGGAGGAAGCCATCCGGGCCGGAAGGGCCTGACGGCGCGGGGCGGGATGCCCCGATCAGGAGGAAAAACGACATGAAGGACTGCATTTTCTGCAAAATCGTCCGTGGAGAGATCCCGTGCCGGAAAGTCTATGAGAACGATCAGGTCCTTGCCTTCGACGACATCCACCCCATGGCTCCCCATCATGTGGTCGTCGTCCCCAAGAAGCACGTTCCCACGGTGATGGACCTGGCCGGGGAGGACCTTTCCATCGCTTCCGCCCTGACGGTCGCCGCCCAGGAGGTGGCGCGGATCAAGGGGATGGACGGGAAGGGGTTCCGGATGGTGATCAACTGCAACGCCGACGGCGGACAGGTCGTTTTTCATCTCCACATGCACGTCCTTGGGGGGAGAAAACTCAATGACGAGCTCGGATGAACCGTTTCCCCGTCCGGAATCGACGAATCTGTAAAACGTCGGATGACGTTTTTTTTACGAAGCCGTAGAAATTGACATCCCTCCGGAAGGGATTATCTTATTAGCAAGGAGACACCCATGGATATCCAGGCGAAAGTGGATCAGGAAATGATTCGGGCGACGAAAGAGAGGAACAGGGAAAGACTTTCCGCTCTTCGGCTGATGAAAAACGCTCTCCACAACCGGGAGATCGACGTGAAGGGGAAGCTCGATGAAAAAGAGGCCCTCATGGTGTTCTCCACCATGATCAAGCAGCGGAAGGATTCCATCGAGCAGTTCCGGGCCGGCCGCCGGGAGGACCTCGCGGTGAAAGAGGAAGCGGAACTGCGGGTCATTCAGGAATTCATGCCCGGCGAGCTTTCCGACGCGGAAATCGACGAATGCATCGAAAAGGCCATCGCCGAGACCGGCGCGGCCGGCGCGAAGGACATGGGGAAGGTGATGAAGCAGTTGATGCCGTCGATCACGGGACGGGCGGACGGAAAGGTGGTCAGCGAGAAAGTCAGGAAGAGGCTGGCAGGAAAATAGAGTCCCATTTTTTCCAGATTCCCGGCATCGCCGGTTCGCCGCGGACCGAGGTCTCCCGGGGAACGATCGGTTTTTCCGGGTCGCCCCGGTTTTCCCTTCTCAAGGGTCATGGGGAATGAGCGGATACATACCAGATGAAATCATCGAGGAGATCCGTTCCCGGGCGGAGATCCGTGAGGTCGTTTCGGAATTCGTAACCCTTCAGAAGCGGGGGAAATATTATACGGGATTGTGTCCCTTCCACGGGGAGAAGAAACCTTCCTTCACAGTCAACGTGGAAAGACAGATCTTCCACTGCTTCGGCTGCGGCGAAGGCGGAAACGTCTTCAAGTTCCTGATGAAAATAAACAACCTGTCTTTCCCGGAAGCCGTACGCTCCCTTGCCGCGAAGGTCGGTGTCGAGATTCCGGTCCGGGAATTCCGTGGTGAGCGGGCGGAGCCGGGGAGGCGGGAAAAACTTCTCAAGGTGAACCGGCTGGCGGCCGATTTTTTTCAGGGCACCCTTGCCCGGCCCGAAAGCGGGAAGGCCAGGGCGTATCTGGAGGACCGGGGAATGTCCCCGGAGGCGGTGAGGCGGTTTTCCATCGGCTATGCCCCGGACGGATGGCATTTTCTGAAGAGCCATCTGGATCGAAAGAATGTCGCCCCCGGGGACGGCGAGGAGGCGGGTCTCCTCGTCAGGAAGGACCGGGACCGTTTCTATGACCGCTTCCGGGACCGGGTCATGTTTCCCGTGAGGGATCTCAACGGGACCGTGGTCGCCTTCGGCGGCCGGATTCTCGGACCGGGAGAGCCGAAATACCTCAATTCTCCGGAAACGGCGGTCTACACGAAGGGCAGGGTGCTGTACGGCCTTTTCGACACGAAGGAGGAAATCCGCGCGTCCGACCGGGCCGTCCTCGTCGAGGGATACATGGATTTCCTTTCCCTCTGGCAGGGAGGGGTCCGCAACGTGGTGGCCTCCCTCGGAACGGCCCTGACCCGGCAGCAGGTCCAGATCCTCCGCCGGTTCACGAAAAACGTCGTCCTCCTTTTCGACCCGGACCAGGCGGGAAGGCACGCCGCCGAAAGGAGCCTGAAACTGTTCCTCGAGGAAGGGATTCACGGGTGGGTGGTCCTCCTCCCCGAAGGGCTGGACCCCGACGCCTTCATCCGGAAATCCGGCGCGGAGAGCCTGAACGGGCTCATCGCAGGGGCGCCGACACTGACGGATTACTACATCGGGACCCTCATGGGGCCCTGCTCCACGGTGGAGGAAAAACTCGAGCAGGCCAGGCAGGCCCTTCCCGTCATCGGGACCATGGACGATGCGATCCAGAGGGACCTGTTCCTCCGGAGGATTTCCGAATCCATCGGCGTGAAGGAGGCCGTGCTGGAACAGGAGGTCCGGAAATGGCGGGCCAGGAAGCCGGGGGAAAAAGAGCCTTCCCCGGCGGAACCGGCGGACGGTCCTCCCCTGGACGCCGTTGAATTGTCCGTCCTGTTTTTTTTCATGGAGCACCGGTCCCGGCTCGGCGGCGGCGAGGCATGGAATCTTTTTCCCTATTTTCTGGACGCCCGGGTGCGGGCGTTCGGGGAAGCCTGGGTCCGGGCCTATGACGAAACGGGAACGGACCCGGAGACGTTTCTGGAAAACGAGGAGAACGGAAAAATCCGTGAAAAATACTATGAGATCATGATAGGAGAGAACCCTTTCGGCGAGGACGTCGCCGACCGGCTTCTGGAGGATATGACCCGGAAGCTCCGGAAACGATGGTATCGCTTCCGCCATCAGGAGATCCAGAAGGATCTTCTCGATGCCCAGAAAAGAGGGGATGCCGATCGTTGCCTGCGGCTTCTCGAAGAAAAAAACCGGATGCTCCATGAGGAGCGTTCCTGATGAAACCGTTGCGGCTTCGTAAAAAGTCCATATGCTGCGTTGCCCTTCGTCCCTCCTCACTGCGACGTACCGGACGTACGTCTCATTCGTCGGGATTCGGGCGCCTTGCCTCTGGAGCTTTTTACTTTGCCGTTTGAAAAAGTGTTGTTGTCATTGTTTACGAGCTTGGTGAACGTTGCGGCTTCGTAAAAAGTCCATATGCTGCGTTGCCCTTCGTCCCTCGACCCCTTGGCGTACCATAAGTACGCCTCATTCGTTGGGACTCGGGCGACCCGGTTGCCGGGCTTTTCACTTTGCCGTTTGAAAAAAGCATTGTTTGATTTTTGCAGTTCGTCAAATTGTGATTGGGAAGGACAAGAAAGGGGCCGTCTTCGATTCGAAGATCCTCCGAGGAGAAGGAACCTATGAAAAAATTCATGAATTCCGATGAAATCAAGAAGCTGATCTCCCTGGGAGAGGAGAAGGGGTTTCTCACGTACGACGACGTGAACGACATGCTCCCCTCCGACATCATTTCATCGGACGAACTGGACGACATCATCGTCCTTTTCGGAGAGAAGAACATCGATATCATCGACATCGAAAAGGGGACCGAAAAGGCTTCCACCAAGCGGGCGCCCGACGAGGCGGAGGAGGGAAAGGAATCCGAGGGCGACCTTTCGTCCATGATGCCCGCCCTTGGGAAGACGGGGGATCCCGTCAAGATGTACCTTCGCGAGATGGGGCTGGTTTCCCTTCTCAGCCGGGAAGGGGAGGTGGGGATCGCCAAGATCATCGAGGAGGGGGAGAACGAAGTGATGGAATCCCTCTTCAGCCAGGATTTTTCCATCCACAACGTGATCGAGCTGGGGGAGCGCCTGAGAAGCGGAGACCTCCGGGTGAAAAGCATCGTCGACAGCATGGAGGACGAGGAGGGGTTCATCGAGGAGGATTCCCAGAAGGACCGGGTTCAGGGTCTTCTGGACAAGGTGGCCGCGTGGGAGGAGCGGAACCGCATTCTCAATGAAAAACTGGCCGAGGAAAAGATTTCCGAGAAGGACCGGGAGGCCGTTCTCGCGGAAATCGCGGAGAACAAGAGCCTCATGATCGCCCGCTGCCGCGAGGTGCGTTTCAGCAAGAAATTCATCCAGACCATGGTGGTGGCCCTCCGGAGCGCCCTGATGGATCTCAACCGCGCGGACCATGCGATGAGGCGCTGCAGGGAGGAGTCGGGGATCCCGGTGAAGGAAATGGACAAGATCCTGATCCGGATCCGGCGAATGCCCGGGGAAACCCAGAGAATCCTCGCGGAAAAGAAGATCAACATGAAGCAGCTGCGGGAATACGAGGGAATCATTCAAAACGCGCGGAGGGAGAAAAAACGGGTTCTCACCGATATCGGCATGTCGGCGGACACGCTGAAGCGGATCCTCGTCTCCGTCGAAAGAGGGGAGACGAAAGCGCAGATGGCGAAACAGAAGCTCATCGAGGCCAACCTGAGGCTCGTCGTGAGCATCGCCAAGAAGTACACGAACCGGGGCCTCCAGTTTCTGGACCTCGTCCAGGAGGGGAACATCGGCCTCATGAAGGCGGTGGACAAGTTTGAATACCAGCGGGGATACAAGTTTTCCACTTACGCCACCTGGTGGATCCGCCAGGCCATCACCCGGGCGATCGCCGACCAGGCGAGGACGATCCGCATCCCCGTCCACATGATCGAAACGATCAACAAGCTGATCCGGACTTCCCGCTACCTTGTCCAGGAGCTGGGCCGTGAACCGAGCCCCGAGGAAATCGCCGAAAAGATGGAATTCCCCCTCGACAAGGTGAGGAAGGTGCTCAAGATCGCCAAGGAGCCCATCTCTCTCGAGACGCCCATCGGGGAGGAGGAGGACAGCTCGCTCGGGGATTTCATCGAGGACAAGAAAATCATGTCGCCGTCCGATGCGGCCATCAGCATGGACCTGGCGAAGCAGACGAGGCGGATCCTTTCCACCCTGACCGCCAGGGAAGAGAAGGTGCTCCGGATGCGCTTCGGCATCGGGGAACGCGCGGATTTCGGCGAGGAAAGCCTTGATGAGAGGGAAGTGGACCAGGCGACGATCCGCAGGGCCAAGCAGATCGAAAAAAACGTCCTCAAAAAGCTGAGAAATCCCGCCCGGAAAAAGGAAATCAAGGAAGAATCGAACTGAGAAGCCCGCTCGCACCGTCATCCGTTTTCGGGCGGATGACGGCCGCTCCGGGAGGCGAAAGCTTTATTTCAGGGAGATCCGGTACTTCCGGATCATTCCGTCGGGGCGGTACGAGGTTTTTGTGCGGCGCAGCGCCTCCTTTCCGAGATCCTCCGCGAAGTTGACATACCGGCACCGTTCCTGGTGCAGGAGCGCCGTTTGGCTGAACATGGTTTCGTAGATTCCCTTGAATTCCTTTTTCCCCTTCGCGAAGGAAATGAGAAACGTGTTTCGGTTCAAGGGTTCCCCGAGAACGAAGCCCGCGGGCGTGCTTCCGGCGAAGTGGAGGAAGCCGGAAAGACGCAGCCGTTCCATCTTTTCGAGGGCCTCCCGGCAGAAGAGATAATCCGTTTGGTCCGGCGGAAGCCCTTGATGATCCTGCCATTCCTCCAGCACCCCCAGGGCGTCTTTCCGGTTTTCCCCTGCAATGGGCGTCGCAAAGTGGCCGTAGAGGGACTGGAACTGGCGGAGCTTCTGTCGTTTTCTCCTTCGTTCGGAGCCCTCCAGGAAGGCGAGGCCGTCGGTGGTGTAAAGGTAGTCCGTGTCCGCCTCGCTGTGGGAAATGGAGAAGGCGTCCTCCGGGAACAGGGAAAGCCGTTCCGCGGGAACGGGATACAGAACGCCGAAGGCTTCGAGGCATCGGATCGTCACGTCCATGGGGACAACGGCGGGGTCCGAGCCGGGCATGACATAACGCCCGCCGTCCGGGAAAAGGCCCGTGAAGAAGACGTATCCTCCTTCCCGGACGACGCGGTGCCCGTGCCGGCGGCGATACAGATACAGATTGGGAAACGTGTAATCGGAAATGGACGGATCCATCGCACGGAAAAGGCTTCGGACCCGGGCTTCGTGTTTCCATCCGACCGGCTCGAGCCGGCGGGCGGACAGGGAGGGATCCATGGCAGACCTGAAGTTCCTCGTCGGTGCCCTTGAAGGCGGTTGATCGTTCTCCGGTTTTCGACTTTTCCGGGTGCGTCGAAAACGGTTGCACAATGCCCGGCGACCTGTTTAAATGATAACGATTGGGATTTCAAGAGAAAGAAATTTGACGGCTTCGTAAAAAGTCCATATGCTGCGTTGCCCTTCGTCCCTCCTCACTGCGAAGTACCGGACGTATGCCTCATTCGTCGGGACTCGGGCGCCTTGCCTGTGGAGCTTTTTATTTTGCCGTTCGAAAAAGTGTTGATTTGGCTTGTTACGAATGTATCAAATTTTTGCCACTGAACGTAAGGAGGATGCGATTCGTCTATGAGCGATGTGAGACCGATGCTGGAACAATGTATCAATGCCATTCGTTTTCTTTCCGTCGACGCCGTTCAGCATGCCCGGTCGGGCCACCCCGGCCTTCCCATGGGGGCGGCCGCCATGGCCTTCGTTCTGTGGGCGAGACACCTGAAATTCAATCCCGCCAACCCCCAGTGGGAGGACCGGGACCGTTTCATCCTGTCCGCCGGCCACGGATCCATGCTTCTTTACAGCCTCCTCCACCTCACGGGCTATGACGTGACCCTGGAGGATATCCGGAATTTCCGCAAGTGGGACAGCAAGACCCCCGGTCATCCGGAGCACGGAAAGACCCCTGGCGTGGAAGTGACGACGGGCCCCCTCGGTCAGGGGCTTGCCAACGCCGTCGGAATGGCCATTGCCGAAGCCTACCTTGCGGCCCGGTTCAACCGGCCCGGCTGTCCCGTGGTGGACCACCGGACCTTCGTCCTCGCGAGCGACGGGGACCTCATGGAGGGCGTCGCCGCCGAGGCCTGTTCCCTGGCGGGGCATCTGGGCCTGGGGAAACTGATCGTTCTTTACGATCGGAACGGGATCTCGCTGGCCGGTTCCACGGGGCTTTCCTTCACGGAGGACGTGACGAGCCGCTTCATGAGTTACGGGTGGCACGTGGTGGAGGTGGACGACGGCAACGATCTCCAGGCCCTGGACCAGGCCATGACGGAGGCCAGGGAGGAGACGGGCAGACCCTCCCTGATCGCGGTGAAGACGGTCCTCGGGTACGGGTCCCCGGCAAAGGGGAACAGCTTCCATGCCCACGGGTCGCCCCTGGGCGCCGACGAAGTCCGGGCGACGAAGGAAAACCTGGGCTGGCCCGTGTCGCCGGACTTTCTCGTGTCGGACGAAGTGCTTGCCTTCATGCACCGGGCCGTGGACAGGGGAAAGGCGATGGAGGCCCGCTGGAGGGAAACGCTTGAAGGATACGCCCGGGAATATCCCGGTCCGGCGGGCGATTTCGCCCGGATGATGCGGGGGGAACTTCCGGAGAACTGGCGGGAGGCGGTCCCCCGTTACCAGGGGTCGACGGCCGCCGTGGCCACAAGGAAGGTTTCGGAAGAGGTCATGCAGAACCTTGCCCCGATCCTGCCCGAACTGATCGGCGGCTCGGCGGACCTGAATCCCTCCTGTTTCACCTGGCTCAAGGGTTACGGGGATTTCGAGGCGCCCGGTTCCATGCCCCCGGATTTCCAGGGGGCGGTGGGGAGCCGCTGGGACTACGGCGGGAGAAACATCCATTACGGCGTCCGGGAGCACGCCATGGGGGCCGTCTCCGTCGGAATGGCCCTCCACGGCGGGATCCTCCCCTATACGGGGACCTTCTTCGTGTTTTCCGACTACATGCGCCCGCCCATGCGTCTGGCCGCCCTCATGGGGGTGCCGGTGATCTTCGTGTTCACCCATGACGGTATCGGCGTCGGCGAAGACGGGCCCACCCACCAGCCCGTGGAGCAGTTGATGAATCTCCGCTGCGTTCCCAACCTGACGGTCATCCGGCCGGGGGACGCCCCGGAGGCGGCGGAGGCATGGAAGGCGGCGGTGGGAAACCGGAAAGGGCCGACGGCCCTCGTGTTCACCCGGCAGAATCTCCCCGCCATCGATCGCACCGGGGACTCGCCGGCGGAAGGCCTCCACAGGGGAGGCTACATTCTCTGGGAATCCGGCCCGGCCGATCCGGAAGTGATCCTCATCGGCACGGGATCGGAGCTGCACCTCGCCCTGGAGGCGGGCAGGAAGCTTTCGGAAGAGGGGATCGCCGTCAGGGTGGTTTCTCTTCCATCCTGGGAACTGTTCGATCTCCAGGACCGGTCCTACCGGGAATCCGTCCTTCCTCCCTCCGTGAAGGCCCGGGTCGCCGTGGAAGCGGGCATCCGGCTCGGGTGGGAGCATTACGTGGGCCTGGAAGGAGCGGTGGTCGGCCTGGATGACTTCGGCGCCAGCGCCCCCCAGGAGGTGCTGTACGAAAAATTCGGGATTACCGTGGGGCACGTGGTGGCGTCGGCGAGAAATGTCCTGGGAAAAAAGTAAACGGCGACGCCGGCGGGAGGAGGGGGCGGCATGATGGACATCCGCTGTTCCGCAACGGAAAGGGTGGCCGCCCGGGAGATCCTGGGCAGGCTCGGGGAGAAACGGATCGTCGAAAGGATCTGGAACCGGGATCACACCGTCTGGAAACCCGGACCGGAAGAGATCGCGAACCGCCTGGGATGGATGGACAGCCCCCTTCGGATGGCCCCCTTCGCTCCCGAGATGGAGCGCTTCGCCGGAGCGCTGCGGTCCGAGGGGTTCACACACGCCCTTCTCCTGGGAATGGGAGGTTCGAGCCTTGCGCCGGAAGTCCTGAGAAAGACCTTCGGCGTGGCCGGCGGTTTCCTCGACCTCGCCATCGTGGACAGCACCGATCCGGATTTCATCCGCTACAACGCACGTCTTCTCGGTGAGCGGAAAACCTGCTTCATCGTTTCCACCAAGTCGGGAACCACCGTGGAGACCCTCTCCCTCTTCCGGTTTTTCCACGAGAAAATGAAAGCCCTTCTTGGAAAGGAGGAAGCGGGAAGGCGTTTCATCGCCATTACGGACCCCGGCTCCCCCCTGGCAGGCCTGGCGGAGAAGCTCGGGTTCCGGGAGACCTTCCTGAACGACCCCGGGATCGGCGGGCGTTATTCCGCCCTTTCCTGGTTCGGCCTTCTTCCGGCGGCGCTGTGCGGCATCGACCCCCGGAAGCTTCTCGATCACGGGGAAAAAGCCATGGAGGCCTGCCGCCGGGAGGGCGAGGGGAACCCTGCCCTGTTTCTGGGCGGGATCATCGGGGAGTACGCCCTGCGGGGAAAAGACAAGCTCACCTTCGTCCTTTCCCCCGAAATCTCCGGTTTCGGCGCCTGGCTGGAACAGCTCATCGCGGAGAGCACGGGCAAGGAAGGGAAGGGGATCCTGCCGGTGGTCGGCGAATCTCTCGGAAATCCGGCACTGTACGGAACCGATCGTCTCTTCGTCTCCATCCGTCTCAAGTGGGAGGGGGCCTACGGGCCCGCGCTGAAACGCCTGGAGGGGCTGGGCCATCCCGTTCTTTCCATGGAGATGGGGGAACTGGCGGAACTGGGCGGCCAGTTTTACCTGTGGGAGATGGCGACCGCCGTCGCGGGGCACGTGCTCGGCGTCAACCCTTTCGATCAGCCCGACGTCGAGGCGGCGAAAAAGCTCGCGGGGCAGATGGCGGGGCAATATCGGGAAACGGGTACCCTGCCGGAGGAAACCCCGGTCTTCGAAAAGGAGGGGATTTTCGTGTACGGCGGACCGGGGGGGGCTTCCCCGGGCGGCATTCTCCGGTCCTTTCTCGCGGACGTTCCGGAAGACGGGTACATCGCCGTCCAGGCGTATCTGGACCCGTGCCTGGAAACGGACCGGGTGCTGTCGGAATTCAGGAAGCTGCTTTTCCTTCGTTTCGGAAAGGCCGTTTCGATCGGCTACGGCCCCCGGTACCTTCATTCCACGGGGCAGCTCTTCAAGGGGGACGGAGGGAAGGGATTCTTCGTCCAGCTCACGGCGGACGCCGGGGAGGATGTGGAGATCCCCGGGGACGGAACCCCCGGAAAGGCGGCCATGACCTTCGGGGTGCTCGAGAAGGCCCAGGCGCTGGGCGACCGCAGGGCCCTCCTGGCCCGCGGGCGGAAGGTCCTCTCCATCCACCTGGGCGGGGATCCGGTGAAAACCCTGGAGGGAATCTGCGAAGAACTTCGTTGAGAGGGGAATCCGTTTTTGGGGCGGCGGGGAGGACGCGGAAAAACGGGGCGGCGCATTGAGGAAAGGAAGGGATCGATGAGACTGACGAGTTCTGCTTTCGAGGAAGGGGGAATGATTCCCGAACGATGCACCTGCGACGGGGAGGACCAGTCCCCGCCGCTCGACTGGGAGGATGCCCCGGAGGGCGTGAAGAGCTTTGCCCTGGTGTGCGAGGATCCCGACGCTCCCATGGGGACGTGGGTGCACTGGGTGGTCTACGATATTCCCTCGACCATCGGGAAGCTCCCGGCGGGGCTTCCGCCGGAGGGGCGGCTGGTCAACGGCGGGAAACAGGGAACGAACGACTTTCACCGGATCGGCTACGGCGGACCCTGCCCGCCTTCGGGGACGCACCGGTATTTTTTCAGGCTCTATGCCCTGGACCGGGTTCTGGATCTCGATCCCGGCGCCACCCGGGAACAGCTCTTCCGGGCGATGCGGCCCCACGTTCTCGGGGAGGTCTCCCTCATGGGCCGGTATCACCGTTGACGGCTTCGTAAAAAGCCCATATGCTGTGTTGCCCTTCTTCCTTCCTCACTGCGACGTACCATAAGTACGTCTCATTCGTCGGGATTCGGGCGCCTTGCCTATGGAGCTTTT
>DJVQ01000039.1:151-18074 GCA_002441265.1 Syntrophaceae bacterium UBA6252 | reverse complement strand
GAATGGTTGCCATGGGCAGATGGATGTCGAACAGCGGCAGCACCACCAGCAGGTAGATACCGGTCAGGGCTGCGTTGATCCCGGAAATCTTGACCTGGGCAAAAACCACCTTGTCAAAGGAGGTTGCAAGGGTTCGGAGCCGAGCACGCAAGGCGCTGATAAACGGCGGTGCTTTTTCGTGATCAAGAAAGTGATGAACTGCCGTCATCCCCCCCACCACCATGCCCAGTATGACGTGGGCCACAAAGGTAATACCCACCATACCGGCAATCGACAGTTTCTGAACATGCACACCCAGCAGGGTAATCAGCTGTTGGCGCAGATCCTCCATGGTGGTCGGCAGCACGTCGGCGATCTGCTCGGGTAAGGTCCGGCGCAGTCCTTCCAAGGTTTCGGCAAGGGTTGACAGCAGTACGGCGACGCCGTGACTGCTGCTGATGTAAGACCAGAAAAGCATCCCGAAACTGGTCAGGGCCGAGATAACACAGATAACCACCACCCCCAGGGAGAGCCGGTGGGCAAAACGGCTCATGTTCCGGGGGAGGTGGCGTGCCAGTTTCAGAGTCAGCACATAGACTGCCAACCCCGCAATAACCGCCGGCACCAGACGAAAATACAACACCGCCAGGGCTGCTGCAGCAGCCAGCAGGTAACTGATACCTTCCGGCTGCTGCAGGCGTGTTTTCAACGTGGTGTCCGAATGGTTGCTCATTTGGCCAGCTGTCTCAGTACCTGCTCCAGCTTGCGCAGCTCTTCCCCATAGGCAGACCAGTTGCCCTGACGCTGCATGGTAAGAGCACGCTCGTAAATAGCCATCGCCTCTTTGGCCAGGGCTGCCGGTGAGGCCGTGCTTACCGTTGTTGTCGTGGTTTCAGCGGCAGCAGCCGGGCTGCGCTTGCCGCCAAAGATCCGCTGCAGGGCCAGCTCCAGGGTCTCTTCCATCACCACCTGATCACCAAAGGCCACAATCACCCGCCGCAGTTCCGGCAGACCGGACTTATCCGCTGCCAGGAACAGCGGCTGGACGTAGAGCAGCGATTTCTCGATCGGGATCACCAGCATGCTGCCCCGGATCACCTCTGAACCTCGCTGGCTCCAGAGGGTCAGCTGCTGGGAGATGGCCGAATCCTGGTTGATCCGGGCGTCGATCTGCTTGGGCCCGAAAATGAGCCTGTCCCTCGGGAAGGTGTACACGACGAGCTTCCCGTAATGGGGGGCGTCGCACCGGGCGGCGAGCCACGCGGCCAGGTTGTCCCGCTTCGCCGGCGTGTAGGGCAGAAGGAGGATGTATTCCTCCCGGGATTCGCCGTGGAGCTTCATGATGGTGTAGTAGGGCTCCATGAGCTTGTCGTCGAAGACCGGGATTTCCCGGAGGTTTTCCTTGTTGTAGAACACCTTCGGGTCCGTCATGTGGTACGTGGAATAGACGGAGGCCTGGAGCTGGAGCAGCCACTGGGGGTACCGGATGTGGCGCTTCAGGTCCGGGGGCATGTCTTCGAGGTCTCCGAACATCCCCGGAAAGATCTTCCGATACACCCGGATCAGGCTGTCCCCGGGATCGCTGACGTAGAACCGGACGGTCCCGTCGTAGGCGTCTATGGTCGCCTTCACTGCGTTTCTCACGTAGTTGACGCCCCGCCCGGAGGGTCTCGAACAGGGCAGCCGGGTGGAGGCCGTGTATGCGTCGATGAGCCATGTGAGTCCGCCGTCCCCGTTGATCACCAGGTAGGGGTCCTGGTCGAAGAGGAGGAACGGGGCGAGTTTCCGGACCCGTTCCCGGATGTTCCGGTAGATGAGGATCCTGCTTTCCCGGGTGATGTCGGAGGAGAAGAGGATCTTCTCGGTCTGGAATTTCAGGGAGAAGAGGAGCCTTCTTCCCAGGGACCCCGCCGCCGTGCCCCCCCGCCCGCCGTAGGTGGTGTAGATGTTCCCGTCCGTGGTGGGATAGCTGAATTCGGGGACCTTCGTCCCGACGATGACATAATCGTTGGAAAGCTCCCCGTAATAGATTTCCGGGCGGGTCACCGCAAGGTCCGTCACGCTCGCCGGGGGGATGTCCTTGATGAAGAACTCGGGGAGCCCCTCGCGGCTGATCCGGCTCACCGGTCCGAGGGTGAGCCCGTTGCCGTGGGTGAAGATCAGGCGCTCGTTGATCCAGGTCTTGCTCGGCAGGTCGGCGTAGGACATCTCCCTGGGCGAAAGCATGACCTGCAGGTAGTCGCCGTTCACGGTGTACCGGTCGTTGTCCACGTCGACGAACCGGTAGTAGGTCCGGATCTGCTGGAGCTGGCTGTAGGTCCGAAGCAGGGGGGCGTGGTCCCACAGGCGGATGTTCCGGATCGTGGCGTCGTTCCTTTCGATGTCCCCGGCGGTGAGGTTGTAATCCACGTCGAAGGGGATCTCCTCGATCCGGTCCAGGTCGTACCCAAACCGGGTGAAACGGATGTTGTTTTCGATGTACGGCGCCTCCATGAGCATTTCGTTGGGGGCTACCCTGAATTTCTGAAGCATGCCCGGGTAGACGACGATGCCGAGCACGTAAACCGCGACGGTGAGCCCGGCGGGGATCAGCAACCACTTTTTCGACCTTCCGTAAAGCCCCGCGATGAGGATGACGCCCGTGAGGGGCGTCAGGACCATGAGAATCCGGTAGCTGAAGAGCTTGGCATGGATGTCGGTGTAGTTCGCACCGAAAAGGACGCCGTGCTCGGAGAACAGGATCCGCAGGGAGTCCAGGTAAAATCCGAAGCCTGCGCTGAGAAGCAGGAGACCGGCCAGGACGCCCAGGTGCCGGACCGCTTTCGGGTCCGCGGCGATCCGCTGCTGGGAGAGGACGATGCCTCCCCGGAGGAAGTAGGCGATTGCGGAGAGAAGCAGGACGAAAACCAGGCTGAAGTCCAGAAAATGCTTGACCGATTCGATCAGGGGGAGGCGGAAGAGGTAATACCCGATGTCCTTTCCCATGATCGGATCGTTCATTCCCACGGCGACGGTGTTTCCGAAGAGGAGGATCTCGGACCAGAGGGAAGCCCCCCATTTCCCCACCATGAGGGAGATGACGACGAGGATGAAAAGGACGACGGCCTTCCGCACCGTTCTCAGGGCCTCCATCGGGATGGGCAGGGTGACGCCTTCCAGGGGGTGGGGGGTGAGCCTGGGAAAAGCGGCCCGGCCGGCGTAACCCAGGTTGGCCGCGGCGAAACCGAGGAAGACGAGTCCGAAGACGAGTCCGGCGGCGATCCGGGTGATCAGGGTTTTCGAAAACACCGCGGCGTATCCCGTTTCCGCGAAGAAAAGCCAGTCCACGTACAGGTCGAGGAGGGACGACAGCATGGGCACGACGATGAGGACCATCGCCAGGATTGCGAACAGGATCAACCGGTTTCTTTTCATTTTTCCTTCCTTGCGCGGGTCGCGCGGATTCTGAGGCGTTCCTCCTCATCGAGAAAACAGCCGGAGATGCAGCGCCTGGCGCAGCGTCCGTCACAGGGTTCCACGTGGATGGTGACGTTTGCGCCGGCGAACAGGCGCCGGATGGCCTCGGAGATTTCCTCCCCCACCTTGTGGGATCTTTCGACGGTCATCGCCGGGTCCACCTTGATGTGGAAATCGACGAAACGGGTGGTTCCCGACCGCCGGCTTCGAAAGCGATGGTACCCCTTGATGATGTCCTTCCGGTTTTCGATGACGTCCCGGATCCGCCGTTCCTCCTCCGGCGGGAGATTGGTGTCCATGAGATCCCGGGTGGACTGGACGGTCAGCCTCCACGCCGCTCGGACGATGAGGAGCGCCACGGCGACCGCCGCCGCGGGATCGAGCCAGTGAAGGTTCAGATCGGGGAACAGGATCCCCCCGATCCAGATCGCCCCGAGGCTTCCCATGACGCCGGCGGATGTCCACACGTCCGTTCTCAGGTGCCATCCGTCGGCCTCCAGGGCGACCGATTCCGTTTCCCCGCTCACGCGGAAGAGCATCCGGGAGACTGCCGCGTTGGTACCCGCCGACAGGAGCATGACCGCCACGCCCCACAGGGGCGTGCGCACCGGCTCGGGGCGGACGAATTTCCATGCGGCTTCATAGAGGATCCACCCGGCGGCCAGAAAGATCAGGAGCGCCTCCACGGCGCCGGAAATGTTTTCCGCCTTGCCGTGACCGAAGGGATGCTCCCGGTCCGCCGGTTTCCCCGAGGTTCGAACGGCGACGAAGGCGATGAGCGAGGCCAGTAGGTCCATGGCGGAGTGGATCGCCTCGGAGAGGACCGAGACGGAACCGATGGCGAGTCCCACGGCCACCTTTAGGACAATGAGGGTTCCGTTGGAAAGGACCGAAAGCAGGGCGGCCTTCGTTTTGGTCCGGTTCCGGTCCCGGGTCGTCGGTTCGGCTTCGCCTGCCATGGAGTGGTCTTCCCTCCGTTGTCTTCCCCGCCCGTTCTCTGTTAGCAGACGCCGTTTTCCCCGTCAATCCCGGGAGGGCCGTCCGTGCGGGGAGCCCTGCTTGTGTTTTCAGGGAATCCATTGTATAAAAGCCCGGTGAAATCATAGTCATGGATCGGGAGTGTGTTGAAACCGTCCGCCGGGCCTTTCACGAAAAGCGTTCTTCTCCCCCTTCTCCACTGGGTCATCGGGGGCTACTTCTTTTTCGTCCGGGTTTCCATCGAAAACGAGGAAACCCTTCTTTCCACCATGGAGGGTGGGGGAAAGGCCGTCATTCCCTTCTGGCACCAGCGGTTTTTCGGCCTCCTTCCCTATGCGAAACGTTTCCGGTCCCGCCGCCCCCTGGTCATGGTCAGCCGAAGCCGGGACGGGGAGTTCATCGCCGACCTGGTGGGTCGGCTCGGCCTCGAACCGGTCCGCGGTTCCAGCTCCAGAGGCGGCAGGGAGGCCCTCCGGGAGGTACTCGCCCAGTTGAAGGAACGGTCCATGGCGGCCCACGCGGTGGACGGTCCCCAGGGGCCGAAAGGGGTGGTCAAGGCCGGGGTGATCGAGATGGCGAGGCTTTCCGGCGCGAAGATCGTCCCGGTCTACGTTTCCATGAGCCGCGCCTGGCGGGCGGCGAGCTGGGACCGCTTCATGATCCCAAAGCCTTTCAGCCGGGTCCGGATCCGGTGGGGGGAACCCTTTGACGTGCCTTCCGGCCTGGATGCCGGTGCCTTCGAGGACGTCCGGCGGAAACTGGAAATCCTGCTGGAGGAAGGCCACCGGAAGGACGACATCGCTTTCGGATGGAGCCCCCCCCCCTGACGGACCCTTGTGCGTCGTCAAAAGTGTTTCCTTCATTGTGTTTCCCTAAATCCGTTGACAATCGGCGACAAATATTCTACCTTTTCACACGGTTTTTCTTCGGTGGGAAGAAAAAGGCTCGAAGGGATTGCCGGACCGTCGGGCCGGCTCGATCTTTTTGAATTCCTATGAAAGGAAAGGAGGTTGGGGTATGCGCAAAAAACGCCATGTTGTTCTTGCCATTGTCGCGGCGGTTGTCCTGGCCGTGGCGTTCGCGGGTCCTTCCATTGCCGCAAAGAGGCAGTTCTTCGCCATCGCCACCGGCGGTACGGGGGGTACTTACTATCCGCTCGGGGGCGTTCTCGCCCAGGCCCTGAACGACAAGATCCCGTACATCATCGCGACGGCCCAGGCGGCCAACGCATCGGTGGCGAACTGCAACCTGATCCGGGAGCACGAGGTGGAATCGGCCTTCGTCCAGAACAATGTGGCCTATGCCGCCTATGCCGGAACGTCCCAGTTCGAGGGCAAACCGGTGACCAACATCACGGGAATCGCCTCCCTCTACCCGGAGACGATCCAGATCGTCGCCACCGTAAGTTCGGGGATCAAAACCATCAAGGACATCAAGGGGAAGCGCCTGATTCCCGGTGACCGCGGCAGCGGAACGGAAGTGGACTGCCTGAACGTGCTCACGGCCCTGGGACTCACCTATCAGGATTTTGACGGCGTGGACTGGCTGAGCTTCTCCGGCGCGGCCCAGCGCCTCAAGGACAAGCAGGGCGACGTGGCGTTCATCACCGCCGGGTGGCCGACCTCGGCGATCACCGAACTCACGACGACTTCCGACGTGGTTCTCGTTCCCCTGGATGACGAGACCATCGCGAAGCTGATCAAGATGTATCCCTTCTACTCCAAGATCGTCATTCCCGCCAACACTTACAAGGGCGCCGACAAGGACGTGGCCACCATCACGACCATGGCCCAGTGGGTTGTGGACGCCCAGGTGCCCACCCAGGTGGTTTACGACCTCACCAAGGCCCTCTGGGAAAAGGGAACCTTCGTTCTCCGGAAAGGCTCCGGCAACACCCCGGCGGAAGCCCCCAGCGGAGCGGAGATCATGGCCGCCGCCCATTCCAAGGGAAAGGACGTGACCCTGCAGACCGCCCTGAACGGAATGGCCATTCCCCTTCATCCCGGGGCGGCCCAGTTCTACAGGGAAAAAGGGATGATCAAGTAGCGCATCCCGTTTCATGATGGAACGGAGGTGACCGGGCACCGCCTTCGCGGTGCCCGGTTTTTATGAAATTCCGGAGGATCCTTTTTTTTCTGTGTCTCGTTTTCCTCCTGGTCATTCCCGTAACGGTCCTGCAGATCCGTCTGCCGAAGGAGAACCGGCTGGTCTGGATCGGAAGGGTGTCTCCCGGGGACGGCATGGAAACGGTGTATCTCCATTCCGTGGAAAAGAGTCTCGTCTTCGAGTACTATCGAATCGGTGAGGATTTGCGTTTCAACCTGAAGGAAACGGCGTTCTCCTCCTGCAATACGGGACTTCCCGCATTCGCCGGGGAGGGGGAGCGTCTGATCTCCGACGGCAGGACGTTCCGCCTGACCGGCATGAACCGCGTCATTCCCGAAATCCGACTGTGGGTGCACAGGGATTACGGGAATGTCCTGAAATTGGGCAATGACCGGGTGATCGATCTGCCCGCCCTGGCGGGAAACGGCCTCCTGGAGGTTGCCGTTCGGAAAATGCCCCTCGCCCAGTGGGGTGTCCTCTCTCTGTCGCTCGCCCTTCATCGGTGATGAGGGATCCGGACGGATAGGAGAAATTCATGGAACTTCAGGAAAAGACCGCCGTTTCCGAACAGATGGCGGACATGGCGAAGTACGATCCCGAATTCCGGTTCCGCCAGTTTGCGGGCATCACCCTGAAGCTCGCCTTCATCATGACACTGATCCTGTCCATCTTTCACATCTACACGGCGGGTTTCGGCGTCCTCCAGGAGTGGCGGCACCGGGCGTTCCATCTTTCCTTCGTTCTGCCCCTCGTCTTTTTCTTTTATTCCATCCGGAAGGAACACACCGAGACGGCGAAGCATTTCCTTTACGACCTCGCGTACGGACTCATCGGGACGTCCGTCTTCACCGTCCTGTTCCGGGAAATCTTCCGATGGAACAGCGTGACGACCCTCCTTGCGGGGGCTCTTTTCTTCGTTCTCATCGTCTATTTCAAAAGAAGGGAATTTCTCCACCGGTCCTGGGTGCCCGCGGTGGACTTCGTCATCAACACGCTCCTCGTGGGGGGGCTTGTCCTTGGATTTTTTCTTGCCTGCCGGCACATCGATTTCAGGCAGATTTTCCGGGATCCCAATTTCACGCTCGTTTTCTGGAGCGTCCTCCTCTTCGGCATCTTCGCCTCCATCACCCTTCTCTTCCTGGGGCAGTGGGTCCGCTCCCTGGTGAAACTGGCGCGGAAGGGCGGATACCGGTACGACCCCGATCAGGTTCCCTATTTCGACGTCTTTTTCGCCCTCATGGCCTCCGGGGTGTCCGTGTACATCTTCATCGAATTCAACACCCTCGTCCTGCGGGCGGGGCTGCCCTCGGAGATGGATCTCATCGTCGGGGCCTTCGCCTTTCTCCTCGTGCTGGAAGGCGCGAGAAGGAGCATCGGGGCGCCCCTTCCCCTCATTTCCTTCCTCGTCCTGGTGAACTGCTACCTGGGGCCTTACTTCCTGGACATTCCCGGCCTCAGTTTCTTCGCCCACCGGGGGTATTCCGTTTCCCGGATCATCGAGCACATGTACCTGGGGACGGAGGGGATCTACGGCGTTCCCCTGGGGGTGGTGGCCACCTTCGTTTTCCATTTCGTCCTTTTCGGGATCTTCATTTCCAAAACGGGACTGGGCCAGCTTTTCATGGACATCGCCATGGCCATCGCCGGATGGTCCTCCGGCGGCCCGGCCAAGGTCGCCGTCATCTCCAGCGGCTTTCTGGGGTCCATCAGCGGGAGTTCCATCGCCAACACGGTGACCACGGGGGCCTTCACCATCCCCCTGATGAAGAAGGTGGGATACCGGCCCCAGTTCGCCGGGGCGGTGGAAGCCGCCTCTTCCACGGGAGGCCAGCTCATGCCCCCCATCATGGGGGCGGCCGCCTTCATCATGGCCGAGTTTCTCGGGATTCCCTACATCAAGATCGCCGCGTGCGCCGTGGTGCCCGCCCTTCTGTATTTCTTCGCCGTGGGGACCATGGTTCACCTGGAGGCGAGGAAACGGGGGCTGAAGGGCCTGCCGCGAAACATGCTGCCCAGCCTCACCGTCATTCTCCGGGAGCGGTGGCTTCTCCTCATGCCCCTGTTCATCATCGTTTTTCTCCTCATCAGCGGGAGCAGCCCTTTCCTGGCGGCTTTCTGGGGCATCCTGTACGCCGTTGCGGCGGGCCAGATCCACGAAAAGACCCGGGCGTTTCTCGTTCCGCTGTTTCTTTCCGTCCCGTCCGTTCTTTTCAGGATCGATCCCCTGACGCAAGGGACCGTCTTTCTCCTCCTGTGGCTGGGTTTCGCCGTGGTCGGATACGGGTTGACCTTCTCAAAAGAGGAAAGAAGAAGCTGGCTGCTCGGCTTCGTTCCCCTGGCCGCCCTTCTCCTGTTCCTTTCCCAGGGACTGGAACCTTCCCTTGCGGCGTTCTGGTGCGTCCTGTCGATGATCGCCGTCGGGGTGTTCTACCGGGAAAGCAAGATGCGGATTCCCGATATCCTGGAAACCCTCGAGCTGGGAACGAAAAACGCCCTGGCGATCGGGGCGGCCTGCGCCTGCATCGGTTTCATCGTGGGCGCCACGACCCTCACCGGCCTCGGTCTCAAGTTCGCCGCGGCGGTCATTCAGCTGGCCCAGTTCTTCGCCGACACGCTGATGTCCGTGGACATCCTGGGGCTGCTGAGCGTCGATGCCGTCGCCCTCTTCTTCACCCTCGTTCTTACGGCGGCGGCCTGTTTCATCCTGGGCATGGGCATTCCCACCACCGCCCAGTACATCATCGCCTCCATGATCGCCGCCCCGGCCCTCCTCGAGTGGGGCATTCATCCCCTGGTTTCCCACATGTTCGTCCTGTTTTTTGCCGTCCTCGCCGATGTCACGCCGCCGGTGGCCCTCGCGGCATACGCGGCGTCGGGCATCTCCGGCGCCAATCCCTTCAAGACCGGCTTCACCGCTTTCGGGCTGGCGTCCGCGGGGTTCTGCGTTCCCTTCATCTTCGTTTCCGCCCCCATCGTCCTGTGGCTTCCCCATCTTCTCGATCCCTCGGTTCCCTTCCACGTTCTCGATTTTCTCGAGGTCCTGGCCACCCTCGTCATGGGCGTCATCGCCCTCGGTTCCACGGTCATCGGGTACCTTGGGGACAAACTGAGCCGTCTCCAGAGGCTTTTCATGGGGATCGCCGCGGCGGGGCTCTTTGTTCCCGAAGTGTATACGGATATTTTCGGTTTCATCGTTCTCCTGTCCGTTTACCTGCTCCAGAGAAGGAAGCGGAAGATGGAGGAACGTTCCAATAACGCGTCCCTGCGGGAGGACATGGAGATTCTCCCGGCACGGAACGATCGGGAGTGAGGGAGGAAATGACGGAAAAGAAAATTCGTATCATTCATTACGGACTCGGTCCCATCGGCATCGAGACGGCAAAGCTGGTTCTCCGGAAAACCCGGATGGAAATCGTGGGCGCTGTGGACATTGCGCCGGACAAGGCGGGCAGGGACCTGGGTGAGATCCTCGGGCTTCCGGAACGGTTGAACATTCCCGTGTCCGGCGATGCGAAGGATCTCTTCCGCCGGGTCGGGGCGGACGTGGTGATTCACACGGCGTCGTCCAGGATCCGGGATATCGCCCCCCAGTTGATGGAGATGGTGGAAGCGGGACTCCACGTGGTTTCGTCGAGCGAGGAACTCCTCTTCCCCATGAGCGAAAATTCCAAGCTTCTGAAGGATGTTCATAACCTCGCCGTGAAGCGGAAAGTGTCCGTCCTGGGCACCGGCGTGAATCCCGGATTCGTCATGGATTCCCTGCCCCTGTTCCTGACAGGGGTCTGCGAGGAGGTCGAGTCCCTCCGGATCGAGCGGGTGGTGGACGCCGCGTCCCGCCGGTACCCCCTTCAGAAGAAGGTCGGCGCGGGAATGACGGAGGAGGAGTTCCGTGACAAGACGTCGCGGAAGCTCATGGGGCATGTGGGACTCGTCGAGTCGCTGAACCTCGTGGCCCATCACCTCGGAATTCCGCTCGACGACGTTGTGGAGACCATCGATCCCGTCCTCGCGGAAAAGCCCGTCATCACGGCCTATTTCGATTTGAAGAAAGGGGACGTGGCGGGAATTCACCACGTGGCGCGGGGAATCTACAAGGGGGAGATGCCGCTGCTTCTCGTCCTGGACATGTACATCGGGGCCCCCGATCCCCACGATTCCATCGTGATCCGGGGAACGCCCAACATCCAGATGCGGATCGACGGGGGGGTCGCCGGGGACCAGGCGACGGCGGCGGTTCTGGTGAACACGGTTCCGGCGGTGATCGCGGCGAAGCCGGGGATCGTCACCGTGAAAGACCTGCCCTCACCCCATTTCGTCCGGTGACCCTTCCCCGGCGGGAAGGGTACGGAGGATCCTTTTGTCCTTGAGGGCCTGGGTGAAGAAGGTCTCCCTGCCCTCGGGGACATAGATGCTTCCGCCGTGGTCGATGATGAGGATGCCTTCGAGGTGATCCAGTTCGTGCTGGACGATCCGGGCGAGAAAACCGGCGTAGCGTTTGCTGATCCGATTTCCCTGCCGGTCGAGCGCACGGACCTTGATCTCGGTGAACCGGGTCACCTCGGCGCTGACCTCGGGGCAGGACAGACAGCCCTCCGTCATGGTTTCCTCGTCCCCCCGGCACTGGGTGATCCGGGGATTGATGAGGAGGTCGTAATCCTTCTCGTTCCGGACGGGGGTGCGGTTGTTGAAGTCCTTGTTCTTGAAGATGACGACCCGCTTGCAGATCCCGATCTGGGGGGCCGCGAGGCCCAGCGCGTCGTCCCGTGCGGTGAAGGCATCGACGAGCTTTTCGATGTCCTTCCGGTCCCGTTCATGGAGGGGGAAGGAAATGTCGGAGGTCTTCCGGCGGAGGAGTTCAGCCTCCGCGGAATGAATCCTGTCGCCTTCCCAGAGTTTCCAGGTTTTGTGATTGGTCATGGCCCCTGCGCAAATTCTTTATTATGAGGATGTATAACACCGCCGGAAATGGAATTCAAGCCCGACCGGCACCTTCCGGGCGGGAAGGAGAACGAGCATGATTCCGGAAATCATCGCGGCGGAATCGAGAAGGAACTTTTCCCGTTCCATCCGCTTCCGGGAGGAGGATGCGCCGGTCCTGCCGCCGGGCGGGGACGGCCGTCCCCGGCTCCTGTACCTCCACATTCCCTTCTGCGAAAGCCTCTGCCCTTACTGCTCCTTCAACAGGGTCCTTTTCCGCGAACCGCTGTGCCGGTCCTACTTCGCGGCGCTCAGAAAGGAAATCCGCCTGTACGGGGAGCACGGGCACACCTTCTCCGGGGTGTACGTGGGCGGCGGCACGCCCACGGTCCTCGTGGACGAGCTGGCGGAAACCCTGGCGACGGCGCGGGACTGCTTTCCCATCCGGGAAATCTCCGTGGAAACGAACCCGAACCACCTGGTCCCGGAAATCCTCCGTCCCCTGAAGGATGCCGGCGTGAACCGCCTCTCCGTGGGAATCCAGAGCTTCGACGACGGGCTGCTGCGGGCCATGGGCAGGTTCGATGCCTACGGGAGCGGCGGCGAAACGGCGCGCCGCCTGGAAGGGGTGAAGGGCGTCTTCGACACGCTGAACGCCGACATGATCTTCAATTTCCCCGCCCAGAGCCCGGAAATCCTGGAACGGGACCTGGACCGGCTTCTCCGGATCGGTCCGGACCAGGTCACCTATTATCCCCTCATGGTTTCCGACATGACCCGCAAGGACATGGCACGGACCGTCGGGAACGTCGATTTCCGCAGGGAACGGGACTATTACCGAAGAATCGTGAACACCCTGATCCCGGAGTTCCGGTCTTCCTCGGCCTGGTGCTTTTCGCGGAAAAAGGGCATGATCGACGAGTACATCGTCGATTACGACGAGTATGCCGGTCTCGGAAGCGGATCCATCGGGTACATGAAGGGCCGGTGTTACGCCAACACCTTCGACATCCCCCGGTACGTCCGGCAGGTGGAGGCGGGCGAATTTCCCCTCATGGCGTCCCGGGCTTTTTCGCTTCGGGACCGGGTCCGGTACGATTTCGTCATGAAGCTTTTCGGCCTGAAGGTCGATACGGCTTTTTTCAGGGAGAAGTACGGCAGGCCCGTCCTTCCGATTCTCCTGCGGGACATCGCCGCCTTTTCGCTCGCCGGCGGGATCCGTTACCGGAGGGGCGCTTTCGAACTTACGAAAAGGGGCGCCTACTACTGGGTGGTGATCATGCGGGAGTTCTTCACGGCGGTGAACAATTTCCGTTCTTACTGTCTCGACGCGGCGGGACGGCCGGCGGCGGGACGATGACCGGGGGAGAGGGCCCCCCTGGCTTCGGAGAGAAACGATGGAAAAGGACATTCATGAACTGCTGAAATCCCTTCCGAAGATCGACGACATCCTTCGCGTCGTGGAAAAGGATTCCCCGGCCCGCAGGGCCCCGCGGGAATACGTCGTCAGGCTGTGCCGCGAGGCGGTCGAGGAGATGCGGGAGCGCATCCGCCAAACCGGCGGGGCCGGCGCGGCCCCGTCCCTGGAAGAGGCGGCCCGGCGGGTGTCCGGACGGCTGGCGGCCCTGGATCGGGTGAGCCTGCGGAAGGTGGTGAACGCCACGGGGATCGTTCTTCACACGAACCTGGGAAGGGCGCCTCTCAACGCCGAGGCCGTGGAACGGGTCGTTTCCGTGGCCCGGGGGTACTCGAACCTGGAATTCGATCTCGAGGAGGGCGCCAGGGGCCTCCGTTACGACCATGTCCGTCCCCTCCTGTGCGCCCTCACGGGTGCGGAGGACGCCCTGGTGGTGAACAACAACGCCGCCGCCGTCCTTCTTGTCCTGAACGCCGTCGCCGAGGGAAAGGAAGCCGTCGTTTCGCGGGGGGAACTGGTCGAGATCGGCGGAGAATTCCGGATCCCGGAGGTCATGGAGAAAAGCGGCGCCATCCTGCGGGAAGTGGGGACGACGAACCGGACGCACCTGAGCGATTACGAAAGGGCCGTCGGCGAGCGGACGGGGATGATCCTCAAGGTTCACACGAGCAACTTCAGGATCGTCGGGTTCACCGAGGAGGTCCCCCTGCCGGAACTCGTCCGGCTGGGGCGCGAGAGGGGCGTTCCCGTGATGAACGATCTCGGAAGCGGCTGTTTCGTCGATCTCGGGAAGTACGGCGTGTCCGGGGAACCCACCGTCGGGGACGCCGTCGCGGCGGGGACGGATGTCGTCACGTTCAGCGGCGACAAGCTCCTCGGGGGGCCCCAGGCGGGGATCATCGTCGGGAAGCGGTCCTTCCTGCAGAAAGTCGCCAGAAATCCCCTCACCCGGGCGCTCCGCATCGACAAGCTGACCCTGGCGGCCCTGGAAGGTACGCTGCGGCTCTATCTCGATCCGGAAAAAGGAGTTTCCTCCCTTCCCGTGTACCGGGCCCTTCTGGAATCCCGGGACGGGGTTGAGGCGAAGGCGAAGGACCTCCTTGAAAAACTGAAGCCCCTGGAAAAGGACTTTGCCGTCACCCTGAGGGAGGGGGTCTCCCTGGCCGGAGGGGGGTCGCTGCCCGCCAGGGAAGTGGACACCGTTCTCGTCGCCGTCCGTCCCAAGGTCCTTTCCGCCGCGCGGCTGGGAAAGAGGCTCCGGACGCTGGAGGTGCCCGTCATCGCCCGGGTGTCCCAGGAGGAAATTCTTCTCGATCTCCGGACGGTGGAAGAGGGGGATCTCGATCCGATCGCATCGGGATTTGCCGCCATCGCGTCGGAAGCGGAAAACGGCGGAAGGGAGCCCCTTGGCTGAAAACGGCTTCGAAATCGTCGCCGGGGAGAAGGAAAAAAAGAAGCGGCTCGACGTCTTTGTCGCCGAAAACGCTCCCGGCCTTTCCCGGTCCCAGGTTTCCCACAGGATCCGGGAAGGGCGGATCCTGGTGAACGGAAGGCGGGAAAAGGCGGGCTATCGCCTCAGGGAGGGCGACCGGGTCGTTCTGTTCCCCGAACCGCCGAAGGCGTGCCCTCTCGTCCCGGAGGATCTTCCCCTCACGGTGTATTACGAGGACGGCGTCCTCCTCGTGGTGGAAAAGCCGGCGGGGATGGTGGTCCACCCCGCGGCGGGCCATTCCGGGGGGACCCTCGTGAACGCCCTTCTCCATCACTGCGGGGACCTGCCGGGCATCGGCGGGGTCCAGAGGCCGGGCATCGTCCATCGTCTCGACAAGGACACTTCGGGACTCCTCGTCGTCGCCAAGAACGACGGGGCCCACCGGTCCCTTTCCGATCAGTTCCGGAACCGGGAGGTGCTGAAACGGTATTTCGCCCTGGTCCACGGGAACGTCCGGGAGGACGAGGGCGTCGTCGACCTGCCCGTGGGGCGTCACCCCACCGATCGAAAGAAGATGTCCGCCCGGAGCCGGCGGGGGAAGACGGCGGTCACCCGCTGGCGTGTCCTGGAACGTTTCGGGGAGGTCACCTTTCTCGAGGCGGTGATCGAAACGGGAAGGACCCACCAGATCCGGGTCCACCTGAGCGCCGCCGGCCATCCCGTCGTCGGGGACCCCGTGTACGGGCGGGCCGTCCGGAAGGAGCGGGACATCCGGGAACGGCGCGTCCGGGAGGCGCTCAAATCCATGAAACGCCAGGCCCTCCATGCGGGTGCCATGGGCTTCCGGCATCCCGTGACGGGGATTTCCATGGAATTTTCCTCCCCCCTGCCCGGGGACATGGAACGGTGCCTGGAGATGCTCCGGGGGCTCCGCCGGCCCGGAGGGGACGGGGAGGCAACGGAATGAACCGGGAAGGGCCCGTGTTTCCTCCCCCCCCGGAAGGATTCCGCTGGATGGAAAAGGGAGGGGTGTGCTTCCTCCAGTCCGTTTCCCTGGCAGGCCACTCGTGGATCGACCATGCCTTCTGCACGCGGTGGCGGGGGGCGAGCGGGGGTGCGTTCGCGGGGCTGAATTTCAGCGTCCGCGAGGGGGACGGGGAGGACGCCGTCCGCCGGAACTGGGGGATGCTCTCGGAGGCTTTCGGCATTCCCGAGGACCGTTTCATCACCCTTCGGCAGGTTCACGGGACCCGGCTCGTCTCCCTGGAGGACTGCGGGGAGACGGTTCCCGAGGGGGACGGGCTCGTAACGGCGCGGCGGGGATTCGCCGTGGGGATCAAGACGGCCGACTGCGTTCCCATCCTGATCGCCGACCCGGACGCCCGCGCGGTCTGCGCGGTCCATGCCGGCTGGCGCGGGACGGCGATGGGCATCGCGGAAAAGGCGGTGGAGGCCATGAGGCGGCATTTCTCTTCCGAACCCTCCCGGCTGACCGCCGCCGTCGGCCCCGCCATCGGGCCCTGCTGCTACGAGGTGGACGAACCGGTGTTCCGGTCCATGGAGGGCCGCGGCGAACGGGAAGCGGTGTTCCGGGCCGTGCCGGGCAGGGACCGGTGGAAGCTCGACCTGGCCGGGGCGAACGAAATCCAGCTTGCCGCCGCCGGTCTGAAGGGCGGCCGGATCCACACGGCGCGCCTGTGCACCTCCTGCAACAGGAATCTCTTTTTTTCCCACCGCGGGGAGGGGGGGAAAACGGGAAGGCAGTTGAACTTCATCGCCGTCGGGACCGATGCGGCGTCCGGCGGATGACCGGGAAGGGTTTCCTTGACAGCAGGGGCGGATATTCTTTATAATACAAAATGCTGCAGCGAATCCCGGGACACGGGGATCCGTTTCGGCCGTTCCGGGGAGGCCGTCCATCCGGCGGGTGTCTCTTCCCATGGAGCGTCCCGGAGGATCGGGCTCCGGCATTTTCCTCCGGACCGCCAGGCGGTCTTTTCAGTGGGCGTGATTCCGCGGTCGGCCCGCGGATGGGGAACCTGACCGATGAAATGGAAACAATCCGGCTGCGTTGCGGCGGTCCTCCTTCTCTTCTTTCTTTTGTTCGCGGACAGCAACGAAGGGGTGTGTGAAATGAGCCAGGAGATCAGAAAATCCGCATTGGCGGGAACCTGGTATCCGGGAAATCCGGAAAGGCTGAAGGCGGAAATCCTCCGGTTCCTGGGACAGGTCCCCCGGGAAAAAGTGGAAGGGAATCTCGTCGCCCTCATTTCACCCCATGCCGGAATCGTCTATTCCGGCCAGGTCGCCGCTTTCGGGTACAAGCTGATCGAGGGGGAGACGTTCGATTCGGTCATCGTCATCGGACCGAGCCACCGGTCCCGCTTCCGCGGGGTCTCCGTGTATGACCGGGGCGGGTTCGAGACGCCCCTGGGCGTGGTGCCCGTCGACACCCAGCTGGCGGCGGAACTCATGGCCCGTGACAAGGCCATTTCATTCCGGCCGGAAGCCTTTTCCCAGGAAAATTCCATCGAAATTCAACTGCCCTTTCTTCAGGCGGTTCTCGGCCATTTCAAGTTCGTTCCCGTCGCCATGGGAACCCAGGACGAGTCCACCTGCAGGATGCTGGCCGACGCGATCCTGAGTGCCGCGGGAGACCGGAGGATTCTCGTCGTTGCGAGTTCCGATCTCTCCCATTACTACGGATACGAGCGGGCGGTCGCCATGGATACGGAATTGATCGACAAGATCGCCCGGATGGACGTCGACGCCTTTCTGAAGGCCCTCGCGTCGGGCGAGGGGGAGGCGTGCGGCGGGGGCGCCGTGGCCGTGGCGATGATGGTCGGACTGGACCGGGGTCCCGTGAAGGCGCGGATCCTGAAATATGCCAATTCGGGGGACGTGACGGGAGACAAGAGCGGGGTCGTGGGGTATGTATCCGGCGCCCTGTACCTGCCCCTCGAACCGGAGAAAGAAAAGGAGGCCCCCTCCCCCGGCGTAAACCTGGGGCTGAGCGACGAGGAAAAGAAGGCCCTCCTCAGGGTCGCCCGGAAGAGCATAGAAGCCCGGCTCAACGGGAAGGACTTCCCTCCCCCGGTGATGGAATCGGAAAGATTCAGGGAGAATCGGGGGGCTTTCGTCACCTTGAAGAAAAACGCCCGTCTCCGTGGTTGCATCGGTTTCATCGAGGGAAGGAAGCCCCTTCTCCGGACGATTCAGGAAATGGCCCAGGCGGCTGCGTTCGAGGATCCGCGGTTCTATCCCGTGACGAAGGAGGAACTGGACGGCCTGGACATCGAGATTTCCGTACTGACCCCGCTGCGGAAGATCCAGGACGTGAACGAGATCGAGGTGGGGAAGCACGGGATTTACATCGTGAGGGGATTCCGTTCCGGTCTCCTCCTGCCCCAGGTCGCATCGGAATACGGCTGGGACCGGATCACCTTCCTGAACGAAACCTGCCGGAAGGCCGGGCTGAAACCGGGGGACTGGAAGGAAAAGGACACGGACATCTACATTTTTTCGGCGGACATTTTCGGCGAGGAGGAACAATAGGCGTTTTTTGACGGTTTGTGAAAAAAGATGAAGTCGTAAAAAGGCCAATGCGACACTTTTTCGAACGGCAAAGGAAAAAGCTC
>DJVQ01000039.1:0-142 GCA_002441265.1 Syntrophaceae bacterium UBA6252 | reverse complement strand
GGGCTTTTTACGAAGCCGTCAAAAAAGGCTTGACAAAATACTTCCTTTGCGCTTAGACTCCGTGCTTCGGTTCGGCCGGATTGCCGGACGGTTCTTTCAAGAAGGGCTTGAGGGTTTGCGCTGGCGTAGCTCAATCGGTAGA
>DJVQ01000054.1:13360-36061 GCA_002441265.1 Syntrophaceae bacterium UBA6252 | reverse complement strand
ATGGGCTTTTTACGAAGCCGTCATAAATGGGCGGGCGATGAGATAGAAGCCGCCGTTCCGCGGACAGGGCCGCCGTCGATCAACGAAGAGGGAAACCGGATGAACCCGGAGCCCTCTTTTTTTTACCCGGAGTCCTTGAATGAAATGAACGAATGCGAGGGTGAGAACAACCTCCGGACCATGGATGGGAAGACGGCCGCACCCTCATGAAGCATCATGTCATCTGGTTGCCGGATTTGAAACGGACGTCGTTCATCATCGGGATCAGCGGCATGGAAAGGAGAAAAAGGACGGTGATGACGAAAAAAACCTTGTTGAAGGAGAGCATGCTCGAATGCCTCACGACGATTCCATCCAGCAGTTTCAGGGCCATCTCTTTCGCGGTCACCGGGTCCGCTCCCTGGTACGCGAGATGGGAGGAAACGGTGCCAAGCAGTTCCATCGCGGTTTCCTTGTATTCGGTGACGTGCCGGATCAGCATGCTTCTGCAACCTTCCTCGCCCCGGGTCAGCAGGGTTCCGCTCAGGGCGATCCCGATGCTTCCGCAGACCTGTCTGACAACGTTGTAAAGACCCGTGGCCGATGTGAGAAGCTTCTTTTCTATGCTGGACATGGCCGCGGCGCTGACGGCCACGAATATGAATCCGAAGCCCAGGCCCTGCAGGCACTGGGGGAAAAACAGGTCCCAGTAGCCGACGTCGAGGGAAAAGCACGAAAACTGGAAGAAGGAAACGACGTTTGCCGACGTTCCGATCAGGATCATCCATCGGGGTCCCATCTTTGAGTACAGCCTGCCTGCCGAAAGCAGGGACAAGGCCATGAACACCGTTCTCGGAAGCACCGCAAGCCCGGAATCGTAAGCCGGGTAGTGGAGCAGGTTCTGAAGAAAGAAGGGCAGAATGAACAGGCTGCCGAAAAGGCAAAGACTGAGAATGCCGCCGACGAACGTGGCCAGGGCGAAATTGCGGTTTCTAAAGATTCTGAGATCGACGGCCGGGTCGTCCGCCGTCAATTCCCTCCAGGCGAAAAGCGCAAGTCCCGCACAGGAAACGACGGCCGTGTACAGGATGAATTCGGATTGGAACCAGTCGTTCTGCGGTCCTTTTTCCAGCATGATCTGGAATGCGCCCAGCCCGAGCATCAGAAGAACGATTCCCGCGAAGTCCGGCTTTCCCTTTCCGCGAACGAGATGCGGCGGGTCCTCGATGAACCGCATCACCAGCATCGTGGACAGAATCCCGAAGGGCAGATTGATATAAAAAATCCACTGCCACGACCAATGGTCGGTGAGCCATCCTCCCAGGGCGGGACCGACGGCGGGACCCAGCACAACGCCGAATCCATAGATACCCATTGCCTTGCCCCGTTCGCCCGACGGCAGGGTTTCTCTCAATATGGCCTGCGCCACCGGAATGAGGATGCCTCCGCCGGCGCCCTGGAGGACGCGGAAGGCGATCATGGATTCCAGGTTCCAGGCCAGCCCGCACAATGCGGAGGCCGCCGTGAAGAGGGCTACGGAAAACATGTAGAACCGCTTCCGCCCGAAGCGGGAACTCAGGAATGCGGTGAGCGGCATGATGATGACCGCCGAGAGGATGTATGCCGTCGAAATCGAGGTCATCTCCTCGATGGACGCCCCGAGTGTGCCCCGCATCTTGGGCATTGCGACATTGACGATGCTGACATCGAGGGACGCCATCAGGGAACCGATCATCACCGTGAGGATGGTCAGCCATTTGTGATGAAGTCGTAAAAAGGCCATTTNNGGGCTTTTTACGAAGCCGTCATTTGTGTGTTCTTGCTTCTCGTTCCATGGGCCGTGACTCGAATCACCCGCCTTCGCGCCGCGGCCCGGCAAGGGGTCTTACGTCCACAACGGGCACAACGGAAAGGCCGGGCCATAAGGGGTGGGCCGGATCGCCGGGCG
Source organism: Syntrophaceae bacterium UBA6252 (assembly GCA_002441265.1). Taxonomy (GTDB): domain Bacteria; phylum Desulfobacterota; class Syntrophia; order Syntrophales; family UBA6807; genus UBA6807. The sequence continues at coordinate 34,134 of DJVQ01000054.1, read as the reverse complement.
ACTCGATGGTGATCTTGACGGGAACGCGCTGCACCACTTTGACGAAATTGCCCGTCGCGTTTTCCGGCGGGAGGAGACTGAAAACGGCGCCGGTTCCGGATTGAAGGCTGTCGACGCGCCCCTTCAAACGGATGCCGGGATAGGCGTCCACGATGATGTCCACGGGCTGGTTCACGGCCATTTTCTTGATTTGCGTTTCCTTGAAATTGGCGATGATCCATGTTTCCTTCCCGACAATCGAGAGAAGGGGCTGGCCGGGCTGAACGTATTTTCCCGGATCGGCCTTTTTCATCGCGACGGTGCCGTCGATCGGGGCGGTGAGGGTTGTCCTGGACAATTCCAGTTCAGCCGTCCTGAGGATGGATTCCGCCTTTTCTATCTTGAACGACTGGGTCGCCGATTTCGCCTGGAGGGTCATGATCGCCGCTTCCGCCTCGTCCACCGCCGCTTCGGCGGCCCGCCGGCGGGAGAAGGCGACCCGCCATTGCGAATCGACGCGATCGAGGGCGCTTGTCGAAACGACCTCCCTCGCGTGGAGCGCCTCATAGCGTTTCAGTTCCTTCTCGGCGAGACGTTCCTCGGCCAAAAGCGCGTTCAGGGAGGCCCGCGCCTGCTCCAGGGCTTTCTTCTGCTGGGCCGTTGACGCACCGAGTTCCCGGTCCTCCGCGACCAGTCTCGAAACCTCGTTCCTGCTTTCCTGAACCTTGTTGGAATAGTCGTCGGGAAAGATCTCGACCAGCACCTCTCCGGCCTTCACCTGCTGGTTGTCTTCCACATGGACCCGTGTGATCCGCCCTCTCACCTCCGCCGCGACGGGCACGATGGTTCCCGTAACGAACGCATCGTCGGTGCTTTCGTGCGTGATCCTGTGAACGAAAAAACGGATTCCCTGCATCCCCCCGGCCGAAAGGATCAGAATGACCGCGAAGAGGAGGAAGATCCTTTTTTTCGTATTCGGAATTGCGGATAAAAACCGGTGCAGTATCGAATTCCGGCCGGCTCCGCTTTTTCCCTTTTTCGACGAGGTCTCCATCATTTGTTACAGCTGCTTTTCGATATTCTCCACGACATGCTTGAGCGTCTTCCGGAATGATTCGATTTCCTCCGGACCGAGCCCCGCATATCGGCTTTTCCATGTCCTTACGATGATCGGGGCGATCCGCTCCAGAATCTCCCTGCCCGCGTCCGTCAGAAAGAGAAGATTCGCCTTTCTGTTCTTTTCGTCCGCTCTTCTTTCGATCAGTCCTTTCCGGACCAGCAGCCGCACGATCCGTGTCATGTTGGGGCGATCCTTGAACGATTTTTCGCCCAGCTGTCTCTGGTTCATTCCTTCGCGCTCCCGGAGCATGACCATCACGCTCAACTGTTCGGGGGTCACATCGAACCCTTCCTTCTGAAGGACTTTGCGCTGTTGCGCGAGACCCTGAATGTAGGCGCGGTAAATCAGGAAACTGAGCGTTTCACGATAGGACGGTCTTTTGTTCATGCGCAGGTCCTCTCGATGATTATATGTTGTCATGACAACATATAGCGTTTTTGCATTCGCCTGTCAAATGAAATCCATCGATCCCGCGAGGCCCGGTCCGGGCGTCGGGAAAGGGGGTGATTTCGTTCTAAAGGCGGGGGTCGGAAGCGGGCCTTTCCGGGTGATGAAAACGGGAGGCCGCTTTCGTCAGCGGTCTGTTTCCTTTGCAGGGAAGGGATCGGGATGGCTCGAGGAGGCGCAGATTTTCGGTTCCCCGGGCATGGGCGGTTTTATCGGGAGAGGTATCGGAAACGATGCCCAAACATCACCGGACGGTTCCTTGCGGAACGAACCATGTGAAAACGGGTGTGGAAGTCTCTTCTTTTGGGGGGCCTTGGAGGAAATGCGTTTTTTTCAGGGAACGGGCATACCGGAAATTTCCCGGGACACCCCTGTCGATTCCGTCGGGTGACGGCCTGGTACTCGGTCTTTCCTCCCGGTGAAGGCGGAGAATCCGTTTTCCCGATGCGTCCCGGCGGGGGCCGCCGCCGGTGCGGCGGTCCCCGCCGGGACCGTACGGTCTATCCCTTCAGTTTCCTGTAGAGGTATTTCCCCATGTTCCGGAAGATTTCCTGAATCTGTTCCGCGCTTGCCTCCGCGGGGATGTGAATCTCGATGTTCATGTTCACCGGCATCGGTTCCGAAGGCCGGACCGGGGCGACTGCCGCCGCCTTTTGACGTCCCGGTTTTCCTTTTCCCTTCACGTCCGCTCCGGCGGCGCTCATCCTCGCCGTCCCGCCCGCTTTCTTTGCCGGACCGGCGGGCCGTTCCCGCTTCTTGGATAGATCCGCTTCCGCCAGAAGCGTGTAGAACGACGCCATTCTCTTCACCGCGCTGGTGCCCGCCTTCGTCCTTTCGCTGAACCAGGCCTCCACGGCCTTTCTGTCCGTTCCGGGATTCGGAATGGCATTGATCAGGTCCTTCGGGTAGATGGCCGACACGATCCGCGCGCACACTTCCCCGTACTTGGCGTCATCGATCCATTCCGATGCCGCCCCCAGCACGTTTCCCTTCTCGTCGATGAAGCCGACGGCCTTCAGGTAGGGAAGGACGTTCACCCGGACGGAATCGGGTTTTGTTTTCAGAACGTTGGACAGGGAAATATCCGTCAACGACTTCGGGACTCCCTTCTGAAACTTGTTTCGAAGCGACCACCAGTGGATTGCCGGCAACATCGGGAAGGTTGACTTCTTCTGTTCTTCCATGGCATGACTCCCTTTCTTTTTCAGTGTAACAGGATGTTCCCGACATGTACGATCGGGACGCGATTCCCACCGCCCCTCCCGACGGCAGATAAGGTTTCCTCATGGAAACACATCTATATAATATGCAACTCACAGCATATATATTTTATACTTAATATTCTATAACATAAAGTTTCTTCCGTCACAAATATTTTTTCAAGGTTTGTCCGGGAAGTATGCCGCGCTCGATTCGTGAGACGCCAAATTCCTATTTTTTAAAGGCGGGCTGAAGTTATGGGGCGCCCGTTTCGGGATCCCATCCGAACGCGCGCCAGTATTCCTTTTTCAGTGCCTCGAGATCGACCGTGCGGTTCCGGTTGGCACCCCTTTTCTGGGGCGGTTGTCCCAGGGCGCGGGGGGGGACGGTGACGGACCGGGGGGCCACGCCGTGGCGGAGATTGAACCGCTGCTTCGCCGTCTGGATCCGCTTCCCGATTTCCATGGTTTCCGTCGCAGTCCTCTCGCGGCCCGTGACGGCGTTGAGCCATTCGAACACGGGGATCCGGTGGGCCCCGAGAAAAAGGCCGAAGAGGCAAAGCCCGGCGCTGTTCGCCACATTCATGTACTTGCTGCAGGCCGCCGCCATGGCCGCCTTTTCCGGGGCTTCTTCGTAACGGGACTTTTTCGGGTAGAGGAGCGGGGGCCGGGGCAGGCCGGGAACTTTCCGCCAGAGCTGGAACATCTCGTAATAGAGCCATGCGCCGGTGGTGTGCCGTCCGGGGGCGGGCTCGGCGGCGTAATGCAGCGCGAATCCGGGATCGTTTCTGCCGTCGTGCATGGGAAGTTCCTGCCCTCCGGCATGCATGGCCAGGGCGCCGGCCCCGCCGCCGATTCTTTCCGCCGCCTTTTTCACCCCGTCGGCGAGGACGTCGCCGATTCCTTCCCTGCGGATCATGCGGTACAGGAGGGCGATGACGGCATCGGCGTTTCCCCATGCGAGGTCGATCCCGTCCAGGTCGGATTTCGTCAGGATCCCCTGTTCCATGCATTCCATGGCGAAAGCCACCGTGGCCCCGGCGGAGATGGTGTCCATTCCCGCCCGGTTCAGAAGCTCGTTGATATAGAAGATGCTGTCCCCGTCCGTGTTCAGGCACAGCGGGCCGAAAGCGGTTACGGTCTCGTACTCCGGCCGGTGGGAGCGGGTGAATTTTCCCCTGAGGGAGGAAACGGCGCCGCAACCCAGGGGGCATGAATAACAGTGATACCGGACGACCTCCGTCTTCCGGAAGACGTCCGGATCGATCGACCGGGAGCGGTCGAAAGGATAGTCCTCGTTGCTTCCCGCCCAGTTTTTCACCGGGGCGTCCCCCATTTCGACGGAGGCGCGGTTCATGCTTACGGTGCCCCATTTGCGGAGGAGGGAATTGTAGAAAAGACCGTCCTGGGCCGCCTGGAGGGGCATGACCCGAAACAGGGTCCCCACGCGGGACATGACCGGTCCCGCCGGCAGGGGGATCTTGAGCGAGACCCAGCGGCTGCAGGATTTGCTGAGCCGTTTCACCGCCTCGCGATCGAACACGGGAACCCGCCGGTTGCCCGAAAGGACGAGGGCCTTGAGGTTTTTCGATCCCATGACCGCTCCGAGCCCGGACCGGGCGGCCATCCTGCCCCCGTCATTGGCGATGCCCGCGATGAGGGATCGTTTCTCCCCCGCCGGTCCGATGGCGGCCACGACCGATTTTTTTCCCTTTCCTCCGCCGGCGAGGAGGGTTTCCGTTTCCACCGTGTCCATTCCCCAGAAGCGGCCGGCGTCCCTGAGCTCCGCTTTCCCGTCCCGCACGTCGAGATAGACGGGGTGGTCGCTCGCGCCGCGGAAAAAGATGCCGTCGTAGCCGCACTGCTTGATGGCCGGGGAAAAGTTGCCGCCGCAGTTCGCGTCTCCCCAGCCCCCCGTGAGGGGGGACTTTCCCGCCACGGTCCATCTTCCGGCGAAGAGGCATCCCGTTCCGGTGAGAAGACCGGGCGTGAAGGCGAGGATGTTGTCCGCCCCCATGGGGTCCGCGCCGGGGGGGATCCTTTCGAGAAGCATCCGGCTTGCCAGGCCCGGGCCGTAGAGGCCTTCGTCATACACGGCTCCGGGGAGAACTTCCTCGTCGATGACGCCCGTGTCGAGGTCCACGACGAGGATCCTTCCCATGTATCCACCCGGGAGGGCGCCGCTTCTATTCATTTTCCCCTCCTGACGGTGCAGCGGTGTGCCTTCAGAATGCCTTTTGGAGAATGCCCAGGGCGTCCTCGTACGTGACTTCCCCGGGATTGTACAGAAGAGCGCCGTCGTTGATCGCCGTCCTGGCGATCGCCGGCAGCATGTCCTCCCCGACGCCCGCGTCGCGAAGGCGCAGGGGAAGCCCCGAGATGCGGTTCAGCTTCCGGAGGAGGTTCCGGACGAGGGAAATGGTGCTTTCCGCCTGCTCTTTCGGGTCGAGAAAGCCGGAGGCCCCTCCGAGGTGAAAGGACAGCTCCGCCATGGGTTTCGCGGAGACGTCGAGATTGTGCTCCATGCCCCAGGGGAGAAGAAGGGCGTTGGCCGTTCCGTGGGGGACATGGCCGACGGCCCCGGCGGCATGGGCGAGGGCGTGGACCACCCCCACCATGGAATTGGAAAAGGCGATGCCCCCGAACAGGGCGGCGTTGGCCATGGCGAAGCGGGCCTCACGGTCCCGGCCGTCCTCGGTGGCCCGGACCAGGAAGCGCCGGACCAGATCGACGGCGAGGAGGGCGAAGGCGTCGGAAAGAGGGTTCTTCTGGACGGAGAGATAGGCCTCCACAGCATGGGTGAGGGCGTCCATCCCCGTGGACGCCGTGATCCGGGGGGGCATGGTCAGGGTCATCCGCGGGTCCAGAACGGCCACCCGGGGATACAGCTTGTCGGAAACGAAGGACATCTTGACGTTGTTTTCCTCGTTGAAGATGACCGCCACCCGGGTCGCCTCGGAGCCCGTCCCCGCCGTGGTCGGAACGACGATCAGGGGGGTCAGGTCCTTCCGGATCCGTTCCGCGCCCTGGAGATCGAGGAGGTCGTTCGTCTCCCCGGAAAGGACGATGGCGGCGCCCTTGGCCGTGTCGATGGCGCTTCCGCCGCCGACGGCGATGAAACAGTCGCATTTCTGTTCCCGGAAGAGATCGGCGAGCCTGTTCGCGACGCGGTTGCTCGAATCGGTGGGGACCTCGTCGAAGACGTGGCCGATCCGGCGGTCCGAATCGGCGAAGGCGGCTTCCAGAAAGGAAAGGAGGCCGGCGCCGGCCACGCCCCGGTCCGTGACGACCATGGCGCGGGACACGTCGAGGAGGGTCATTTCGAAGGGGATGTAGCCGAGGGCGTTGTCCCCCGAAAGGATTTTCACGGGGCAGTAAAACTGGTAGTAGGCGGGAAGCATGTCGTCCTTCCTTTCATGGAGGGGTTTTTCTCCCGAATCCCCGGCGGACCAGGATGCAGGCCACGGCCCCCCAGACCTTCCCTCTCAGGATCAGGCGCCTGAAATCGAAAGGGGGGGGACGTTTGAGGATTCTCTTCAGGATGAAACCCGGGAACAGATGAGTTTCCACCGAGATGAGCGCCCGGCTCAGTTCCATGGCGCCGGAAATGCTGCCGTTGACGAGGATCCGGCTTTCCGCGACGGCATGATGGGATCCCATGAGTCCGGAGAAGACGGGAAGGGCGGCATCGAGATTCTTGAAGAGGAAGGAAACCCGGGGGGAGCGGAGTCCTTTTCCGAGATACCGGACGCGGCCGTCCTCCCGGACCAGTGTGATGGCCGGGCCTTTGGGGAGCACCCCCAGGGCGAAGGTCCTGCCCTCCTCCCAGGAGGCGAGTTCCTCCCGCAGTTCGGGGACGCGGACGGAGGCCGCTTCGAAGGCGGCGGCGAGGACGGAAAGCAGAAAGTCGAGATACCGGTACTTGCCCCACGAACAGAGTTTCAGCGTCCAGGGCAATCCCCTGAATTTTCTGAACCCTTTCCGCAACGCCGTTTCCACGAACGATCCCCCCCGGGGCACCCCGCCGGATATGAATGCACGGCTCTTATTCTACAGGATGGACCCCGGGATTTGCAAAGGATTTCCACCCGGTCGGGAATTCTTACAGCTGGTCCTTCCGCAGTTCCTCCGCCGTCCTGGGGGAAAGGTAAGCGGGGGCGATGTCGAAGACCGTTTTCGCGCCGGTGATCCCTTCCGCGTTCAGCCGGTGCGCCGCACGGGCGTAGGCCAGAAGAACGCTTGCCGTGAACGCCGGATTGCTTTCCAGCCTGAGGCTGAATTCGACGGCATGGCCGCTGCCGTCCCCCGTCCTGCCCGTCCGCATGACGAAGCCGCCGTGGGGCATCTTTCCGTGTTTCCGGTTCATTTCCTCCTGGGAAATGAAGGTCACCTTTGTGTCGTAATCGGAGAAATAATTGGGCATGGTTTCGATTTCCCGGCGGATTCGATCCAGATCCGCCCCCTCTTCGGCGACGACGTAGCAGTCCCGGAGATGTTTTTCCCTGGCGGTGAGCGCCGGCTCCTCCCCGGAACGGACCCTCTCGACGGCCTTCTCGATGGGAAGGGTGTACTGCCTGCCGTCCAGGACGCCCTTGACGCGCCGGATGGCGTCCGAGTGTCCCTGGCTCACGCCGGGCCCCCAGAAGGTGTAGGCCGTTCCCGAAGGCAGGACCGCTTCCTCGATGACCCTGAGAAGGGAGAAAAGGCCGGGATCCCAGCCCGTCGAGATGACGGCCGTCTTTCCCGCATTCACCGCCGCCCCGTCGACCTCCCTGAAATATTCGGGGATCCGCGCGTGGGTGTCGTAGCTGTCCACGGTGTTGAAGAGGGCGGCCATCCGGGGGCCCTGTTCGGGAAGATCGGTCGCCGAGCCCCCGCAAAGGACGGCCACGTCGATCCGGTCCGTGTATTGCGCCGCCCGGTCCAGCCCGTCGACGGCGACGCCGGGGGTGGGGGGCGTTATCGATGCGGGGTCCCTCCGGGTCAGGATGACCGCGAGATCCATGTCCGTGTTCTGCCGAACCGCCTGTTCGACCGCCTTTCCCACGTTGCCGTAGCCAACGATGCCGATCCGGATTTTTCTCATTTTCCTTCCTTTCTTTTGAGATTCACGCCCCCGTGGAACGGATGCCGTCACAACATGCCTTCGAACGGCGGCTTCGAAAAAAAAGTTCGTGGACCGCGCTGTCCCGCATCGCTCTTCCCTGCGGCGCGTCCCCGGCACGCAAGGATCCCGGGCGTCGGGGGCCGCGGCTCCGGAGCGTGTCCCTTGCCGTTCGAGGACCCGTTGCCCGGAGCTTTTCCGGGTTTGTCATTGAATGGGAGTTCTTAGGAAAAAGTTACTTTTCTGTCAAGAAAAAACCGCCGGCGGGGCTTCCGGCGTGTTACTGCGATACCATGGATACCATCATGTCGTGAAAAAGCTCGGCGGCGAGGCAGGTCTGGACAAAGGAGATGGATTCCTCGGGGGCATGGGCCTTCTCCAGTTGTCCCGGACCCAGAATGATGGGCTTCACCCCCGCCTCCCACAGAATGTTCGCGTCCGAATGGCTCCGGAAGACTTCCGGTTGCCAGGGAAGGGAATGGACCATGAAGGCCTGTCTGAGGCTGTCCACGACGGGGCCCTTCTCGGGCAGGGAGAACCCGCCGTGAAGGGTCGTGAAACGGAGGGACAGGTCGGGGTGGGGATGCTTTTGCCGATACTTTTCGACGATTTCTTCCAGCTCCAGGGTGATGTCTCCGATGGGAGCGTCCGGCGGCAGGTGGGAGTCGATCCATGCCTCGCACCGGTCCGGCACGACGAAGCCCTCGGGGGAGCTGAAAAGGTCCCGGATATTGTAAATCAGCTCGGGCCGTTTCTCCTCGTGGTAACGGGAAAACTCGATGAGGATCCGCAGCAGGGTTTCCACGGGACTCTGCCCGGGGCTGGCCAGGGAGGCGTGTTTTCTCTTTCCTCCCGTGACGACCTGCGTCTCGATGTAGCCGTACTCGCCCAGGCATGGCCGAAGATCGGTGGGCTCGGCGATGACCGCCCAGGGGAAATGATAATCCCGGACCAGTTCCTGCGCCCCGTCCCCCTCCTCTTCCTCGCCCACCACGAGGGCGAGCGCGACGGGAAGCCTCCCCCGTAGACGCTCGTGGGCGCCCAGATACGCCTCGATCATGGCGGCGCAGCCGCCTTTCATGTCCGCCGCCCCGAGCCCGAAGATCTCGTCGTTCTCCTCCTCGTACTCGTAGCTGTCCAAGTCGTAAGCGGAAACCGTGTCCAGGTGGCCGACGAAGACCATGCGGATGTCCATGTCCGGCGGGATTACGAGGAGATTGTACCGGCTGTCGTCCACTTCCTGCCGGGTGACGGGAAGGCCGCTCCGCTTCAGGTAGCCGGAGAGGTAGGCCAGAATCTCCTCCTCCTTGCCCGAGGGGCTGTAGATGTCGATGAGCCGGCGGACCAGCTTCCGGAGGCGCGGGCGCTGGACGGCTGTAAAGAGTTCAGCGGTCATTGGGTCTCGTTTTTCCGTTCGCCTTCTCCTTCAATTGCTTGAGCTTGGCGGCGAGATTGAGGGTGAGGTACAGGTGCTCCTGGGGGCTCCCGAAGCCGAGTTTCCGGAAGAAATGAAGCGCTTCCAGGTTGTCCGCCTCGGTGTCGACGAGGAGCATCCGGACGCCCTCCTGGAGCATGACGTCCGTGAGCTGGTGGAAGAGCTTCGTCGCGATGGCGTACCTGCGGTACGCCGGGTCGATGCCGAGCCAGACCATGAGGCCGTATTTCCAGGCGGAGTGGCTTTTCGTCACCGTCGTTCCGAGGACGAATCCGACGAGCTTTCCCGTTTCCTCCTCCTCCGCGACGAAACACAGTTCCGGGTCGCTCTGGTACAGTTGGATCACCTCGAAGTCGTCCCAGGTCCGGTAAAGGTTCGGCACTTCCTGCGCCTTGAAGAGCTTTTCGCCGAGATGAAAAACGTGCGCGATGTCGTCGATTTCCATTTCCCGTAGGGTGATTTCCGGTTTTTTCCTGCGACTTCCTGGATCGTCGCTTTCCCTGTTTTTCATGAAATGTTTGGAACTCCTCGAATGATATGATTTTTCCGATCAATATAAAGAAGGCCCCCGGGACTGTCAAGGGAGGAGTGCCGGGTACCGCGCCGTTCCCGAAAAAAAATGGTAGATATTTTCCCTGTTTTATATTAGGGATCATGATTTAAATAACTTGAATCAGGATGGTTACGGATTCATGAGATTCGATATCGCGAAAAGCGGCAACAGCCTGACCTATGAAATCAGGAATATCGTCGGTGTTGCCAACAGACTGGAGAAGTGCGGCGTCAAGGTGGTGTGGAAAAATATCGGCGATCCCGTCCACAAGGGGGAGAAAATCCCGGACTGGATGAAGGAAAGCCTGATCGAGATCCTCCGGGAAGACAGTTCCTACGCCTATTCCCCGACGAAGGGGGTGGACGCCACCCGGGAATTCCTGGCGGAGCAGGTCAACCAGCGGGGCCGGGTCAAGATCACGAAGGATGACATCATCTTCTTCAACGGCCTGGGGGACGCCATCGCCAGGGCGTACAGCGCCATCCGGGTGGACGCCCGGATCATCATGCCCGAGCCCACGTACTCGACCCACTTTCTGGCGGAGGTGCACCACGCCTCCTTCCCCGCCAACACGTACCGGATGAATCCCTACCGGAACTGGCAGCCCGACCTGGCGGAACTCGAGCGGAAGGTGAAAAGCCACCGGACCATCGTCGGTGTCCTGGTGATCAACCCGGACAACCCGACGGGATTCGTCTATCCCCGGGAAACCCTGAACAAGATCATGCGGATCGCGAAAGAGAACGACCTTTTCGTCGTCTTCGACGAGATCTATCGCAACATCGTTTACAACGGCCAGGAATCCGTTCCCCTGTCCGACATCATCGGGGACGTTCCCGGCTTCAGCATGAAGGGGATTTCCAAGGAATTTCCGTGGCCCGGCGCCCGGTGCGGATGGATCGAGGTGTACAACGCCGACAAGGACCCCTCCTTCGAGCGGTACGTCAACGCCATCCTGGCCCAGAAGATGGCCGAGGTCTGCTCGACCACGCTTCCCCAGCTCGCCATCCCGCGGCTCATGAGCCATCCCGAGTACCGGGGGTACCTGGACAAAAGGATCGTCCACTACGAGAAACTGTCCAACATCGCCTACAATATCTTCCGGGACGTTCCGTACATCGTGGTGAACCGGACGAACGGGGCCTTTTACATGACCGTGGTCTTCAACGAGGCGGCCATCAACGAGCGGCAGAAACTCCACATCGAAAAGGCGCCCATCCGGGATTTCGTGGAAAAAATCGTGGACTGCAAGATCGAAAACGACAAGCGGTTCGTCTATTATCTGCTCGGCGCCACGGGGATCTGCGTGGTTCCCCTCACGTCCTTCTTCACCCACATGCCGGGATTCCGGATCACCCTTCTCGAGAAGGACGAGGGGAAATTCGAGGAAACGGTGAAAATCATCGCCGAGAAAATCGTCGAGTACATCGAGTCGACGAAGGTGCACTGAACCGTTTCTATTTCCGCTCCGGTTTTCGCTGCCGGTCGAGAATCTCCTCGGCCACCCGGACGGCTTCCACGCCGTCCCTGGCGTAGCGTGCCCCGATGGATTCGGCGTAGGACGGCGTCACCACCGCCCCCCCCACGAGGAAGGGACAGTCGATTCCTTTCTCCTTCGCCTTTCGGATCACCTCTCCCATCCGGACCATGGTCGTCGTCATGAGGGCGGACAGGCCCGCAAGAACGGGCCGGACCCGCCGGATTTCGTCCAGGATCCGGTCCGCGGCGACGTCCTTTCCGAGATCGACCACGTCGAACCCGTGGTTTCCCAGGAGAAGGGAGACGATGTTTTTCCCGATGTCGTGAATGTCCCCCTCGACGGTGGCCATGACGATCCTCCCCCGGGACGCCTTTTCGCCCTCCGCCGACCGAAGCTCCGGTTCCAGGAACGCGAGCCCCCGCTTCATCGTTTCGGCGCTTGAAAGAAGCTGGGGCAAAAAGTATTTTCTCTTTTCGAAAAGATCCCCCACCCGGCTGATGGCGGGGACCATGGATTGCTCCACGAGTGTCTGCGGGGGGATTCCTCCGCCGAGCGCCTTCTTGAGGAGGGGAACGATCTCCTCCCCCCGTCCTTCGAGAACGGCCGAGAAGACCGCCTCGCCGTCGGACACGGCCTTCCCGGGACCGGGTTTCTTTTCCTCCGTTCCGGTTCCGGAAAAACGGGACACGTACCGCCTGGCCTCCCGGTCCCTTTCCAGGAGGGTGTCCGCGGCGGCCCCCAGGGCCATGACCTCCTCCGATCCGGGATTGGCGATGACGAATTTCACGCCCCTTTCCACCGCCATGGCGAGAAAGGCCCCGTTGAGCCACTTGCGCTCGGGCAGGCCGAAGGACACGTTGGAAAGCCCCAGGATGGTCCGGCAACGGAAGGATTCCGACGCCCAGCGGACGGTCTCCAGGGTTTCCCGGGGCCCCCGGGGACGGGTCGACACGGTCATGACGAGCCCGTCGACGATCAGGTCTTCCCGGGTGTAGCCGAATTTCCGGGCCTCTTTCCAGATCTTCCGGACGATCGCCTGCCGTTCCCGCGAGGTTTCGGGGACCCCCGTCCCCTCCAGAGGAAGGAGGATGAAGGGCGCCCCGTAGCGGGCGGCCACGGGGAGAATCTTCAGGAGCTTCTCCGATTCCCCGGAGATGGAATTGAGGAGGGCCCTGCCCGGGTAAAGCCTAAGCGCCTTTTCGATGGCCTCCGGGTCCGACGAGTCGATGACCAGCGGCAATTCGCTCGTCCGGGCGAGGAAGGAGACCATCTCCGGAAGGAGTCTTTTCTCGTCCACGCCCGGCACCGCGGCGTTCACGTCCAGGAGAAGGGCGCCCTGCCGCTCCTGCTCCAGGGCCATGGTCCGTACCGTCGCCCACTTCCCTTCCCGGAGTTCCTGCTGGAGGGCCTTCTTGCCCGTGGGGTTCAGCCGTTCCCCGACGACGATGAGCCCTTCCGTGTCTTCGAAGACGACCGTCTTCCGGGCCGAGCTCACGGCGCCCGGCGCGGTCCGGACGGGACGGGGCGGTTCCATGCCCTTCGTCGCCGCCGCCAGGGCGCGGATGTGCTCCGGGGTGGACCCGCAGCACCCGCCGATGAAACGGACCCCCAGGGAGACGAGTTCCCTCCCGTGGCGGGCGAATGCCTCCGGCCCCATGGGAAAGACCGTTTTGCCCCCGAGAAGCTCGGGCATGCCGGCGTTCGGCTTGGCGACGAGGGGAACCCTCGCGTGGCGTTTCATGGCGGCGATCCAGGGTGCCATCTCGGCCGGTCCGGCGGAGCAGTTGCAGCCCACCGCGTCGGCGCCCAGGCTCTGGAGGGTCGTCAGGGCGGTCACCGGGTCCGTCCCGTTCAGGCTCCTCCCGTCCCTCTCGAAGCTGACGGTGACCATGACGAAGCCGTCCGTCAGCTCCCGGGCGGCGATCAGGGCCGCACGGGCCTCCTGGATGTCGATCATCGTTTCGATGACGATGAAGTCCGCTTTCCCCGCGACGAGGCCGCCGATCTGTTCCCGGAAGACGGCGACGGCGTCCTCGAAGGGAAGGTCCCCGAAGGGTTCGATGAAGCGTCCCGTGGGACCCACGTCCCCGGCGACGAGCCCGTCCCTGCCGGCGGCGGCCCGGGCGAGGAGGGCGAGCTTCCGGTTGACCTCGAAGACGTCGGTGATCCCGTATTCCCCGAGCTTCGGGCGGTTCGCGCCGAAGGTGGCGGTGTAGACCGCGGCGGACCCGGCGTCCAGGTACTCCCGATGCACGTCCCCGATGATGGCGGGGTGGTCGAGGCACCAGGCTTCCGGGCAGACCCCGGCGGGCATGCCCCGTTTCTGGAGTTCCGTTCCCGTCGCTCCGTCGAGGATGAGGATCTCCTTTCCCCTGCGTTCAAGAATGGCTTTTTTCCGTTTCATCGGAGGAGGTCTCCCGGTTTTCGATTTTCAGGATGCCCGCGACGGCGGTCACGGACTTCTCGGGAAGGAGCATGAAGCTTTCCGTCAGTTCCACGGAGAGTCTCCCGAGCCCGAGCAGGCGGTGGATCGCTTCCTGGTTTTCCAGGGCGAAATCGCCGTAGCCGGCGGAAAAGCGCCGTTTCGTCACAGTCTTCATCTCCCGGAGGAGTTTCCGGCGGTAGAAGCCGGTGATCCAGTCGAGGGCGCCGTCGACGGCCTCGCTCGCCGCGGCGTCCAGGACGGAGGCGCGGGCCATCCGGCCCTCTTCGACGGCCTTCCCGATGGCGTCCATGATTTCCCGTCCCGCCGTGGCGCCCATGAGCAGGAGGGCGTCGCTTCCCCGGAGGAAACGGGCCAGGCCGGCGCTGCGGAAAACGGTCCCGCCGGCGAGACGGATTTCCGAGGGGTCCAGGGACAGGATGGGGACCGTCAGGCCGGCGCCCCGGAGATCCATGAGGGAAAAGGCTTCCCCCAGGGCGTCCCGGATCGCTTTGCCCTGTTCCCCTCCCGGAAATTCCGTGTTCCTCCGCCGGCCGAGGCGCTTCCACACCCGGGCCTCGGGGACGGCGGCCGGGATGGAGGGGAAGAAATCGGGGTCTGCCGGGAACACGGGGTTTCGCTCCTTCGGGGGAATAGGGGAATTTCTATCAGAAATCGGAAGGGAAGGACAGGGTTTTTCAAGGGGTTCCCGCAAAGGGCATGGCGCGGGTCCCGGGCCGGTTCCCTGCCTGTCACACGTCGAGGTGAAGGATGGGAAGCCCCAGGTGCCTCCTCCCGCTTTCCCCGGGGAGACGGGTGGTTTCCCGCGCCGTGGGTTCGCCGCGTTTTCCCTTTCCGACCCGCTCGATGAGGTGGGACCCCCCGAGATGAAGGGTGTGCTTCCCGTATTTTTCGGCGAGCCGGTCCGCCGCGGCGTAGAGGCGTTCCACCTTCTCGACCCGAAGGGGGCTTTCGAAAAGGGAGTACTGGATGTTCCGGTCCTCCATGAGTTCCAGGAGAACCCCTCCCGTGGCGCGGTACCGCTGCCCCTGCCGGTAGAGGATCTCGAAGAGTTCCCGGATGATCCCGGCAAGTTCCAGGGGATAGGAGGAGGGGCGGACGAGCCTGGCCTCGAGGGCGGAGACGGAGAAGTCGTCCCTCTTGAGAAAGAGGGCGATCTTCCGGGGGGCGAGCCGGTACCGCCTCGCCTTGATGCAGGCCGACTCGACGTTCCGGGAAAGCTGCGCGAAGAGGTATTCCCTGTCCCCCGTCGAGGGGGCGAAGGTCTTCGTCTTGCTGATGGAGGCGTAGGTGCTTTTCTCCTCGGAAACCACGGGCCACACCGACTCCCCCCGGAGTTCCCGCCAGGTTTCGACGCCGGGCTTGGAAAAATGCTTCTTCACCCGGTATTCGGGAAACCGGGCGAAATCCAGGGCCGTCCGGGCCCCGAGCTTGGCGAGGAGGTTCGCCGTGGCGTGGCCGATGCCCCACACGGCCCCCGCGGGAAGGCCGTCGAGGTAGCGGGGGATCTCCCTGCCGGGGATGGCGGTGAGCCCGTCCGGTTTCCGGTGTTTCGAGGCGATCTTGGCGAGGACCTTGGAGATGCTGACGCCCGCCGTGACGGTGATTCCCAGCTCCCTCCGGACCTCCTCCCGGACGGCCTCGGCGATCGCCTCGTAGGAGCCCCGGAAGGACCTCCTGAGCCCGGTGAGATCGGCGAAGGCCTCGTCGATGGAGTACTCCTCCACCTGGGGGGTGAAACGCCGCATGATCTGGAACATGCGCCGGGAGAAGAGGCTGTAGGTTTCGTAGTCCGAGGGGAGAACCACCAGGCCGGGGCAGATCTTCTTCGCCTCGTGGAGGGGGACCCCCCGGCGGACGCCGAGCTTCTTGGCGGCGTAGCTGGCGCAGGCGACGATTCCCCGCTCCCCGCCGGTGATGAGGGGCTTCCCCCGGAACTCGGGGTGAATGGCCTCCTCGCAGGAGGTGAAGAAGGCGTCGCCGTCGATGTGGAGAATCGCCCGGGGCCAGGAGTGGAGGCTGAAAATGCGGTCCGCCATGGGGTCCTTACCGGTGGTATTTCCGGATCACCGCGGTGACCACCCCGGCGATCCGAAGTTCGTTCCTGGGCTTCACGGGGGGATAGGCGGGGTTGGCCGCCTCCAGGGTGACCTCGGCCCCTCGCTTCCGGAAGTACTTCATGGTCCATTCCCCGTCCACCTCGGCCACGATGACGTCCCCGTTCCGGGGCTCTTTCCCCCGCTCCACGATGACCAGGTCCCCCGCCTTGATCCCCTCTCCGGTCATGGAATCCCCCCGGACCCGGAGGAGAAAGGAGGCCTCCGGACGGTCGACGAGGTACTCGTCGAAGGAGAGGATGTCCCGGAGTTCCTCCTCCGCCGGCGAGGGGAACCCCGCCGGGACCTCCCCCGCCAGAGGAAGGGAGAGGGCGCGGCCCGCGGGGTGGAGGAACCCCCGGCCGTCCTTTCTCAGGACGCCCCGGGCGAGAAGCTTCCGGACCCAGAAGTGGACCGCGCTTTTCGAGCGCAGTCCCAGGAGTTCCGTCATTTCCGAGTACGTGGGCATCCTCCGGTTCTCCCGGAAAAAACCCTCCAGGGCCCGTCCCACCGTTTCCGCCGTTCGTACGGGTTTCATGGCCGCCACCTCCGTTCCCAGAGGATAGAACGATCGTTCTATCCCTGTCAAGGGGGAAAATGGACCGCCTTTACAATCCCCGGGAATTGTACTATGAACTCCCTGTAAGTGCCGTCCTTTCCGGGGGATCGTCCTCCCGTCCGCGGGGGAGATCCGGCCCGTCCCCCGTTCCGGCGGAGGGGCCGGAGCGGCAATCCAGGCTTCGAGGTGTTTTCTGGCGCAACGGTTCATCAGGGTGCTCTCCACGGGACTGGGAAGCGGGTATTGCCCCTTCGCCCCCGGCACGGCCGGCACGATCGTGGGGATTCCCGTGTATCTCGTCTTTTCCACGTTTCCCTGGCCGGTTCTCCTTCTTTCCGTGACCGCCCTGTCCTTTCTCGCCGTGTACGTTTCCGGCGAGGCGGAGCGGATGTTCGGGGAAAGGGACCCTTCCGCCGTTGTCATCGACGAGATCGCCGGGCTGCAGGTGGCCCTGTTCCTCGTTCCGCCGTCCGTCTTTTCCGTCGCCGCGGGGTTTGTCCTCTTCCGGTTCTTCGACGTGGTCAAGCCCTTTCCCGTGCGGGCCTGCGAACGGCTGCCGGGGGGCTGGGGCATCGTGGCGGACGATCTGGCGGCCGGTCTTTACAGTGTTCTGGTTCTTCAAGTGCTGATCCGCGTTCTGTAGGCGGGAAGGAGGAGGATTTGTGAAAATCGGGATTCTCGTCGTGGGGGACGAACTGACCCGGGGCATGGTCCAGGATGCGAACGCCTCCTATCTGGCCCCGATCCTCCAGGAGGAGGGGTGGGAGGTTTCCTTCATCGCCGCCTCGGGAGACGGGGGGGAGGACATCGCCACGGCGCTCCGGTTTCTTCTGTCCCATTCCCGGGCGGTGATCGTCACCGGCGGCCTGGGCCCCACAGCCGACGACCGGACCACCGAATCCCTGGCCCGGGCTTTCGGCCGGGGATGCTTCCGGGACGAAGAGGCCCTCCGGCGGATCCGGGAGCGGTTCGACCTGCTGGGGATTCCCTGGACGGAAAACAACGCGAAGCAGGCCGATTTTCCCGAGGGGGCCGTGCCCGTCCCGAACCTCGGGGGGACGGCCTGGGGATACGTCCTGGAGGACGAAGGAAAAACCGTCGCCGTTCTTCCCGGCGTTCCCTCGGAAGTGCGGCGCATGTTTCCCGAGGGCGTCCTGCCCCTCCTGAGGGAGCGGCTTTCCGGGGGCGGGAAGGGGCCGCTCAAGCGGACCCTGAAGTTGTTCGGGATCAGCGAGTCCCGGATCGACGAGGTTCTCGCGGGCGTCGATTTCGCGAGCCTCGGGATTTCCCTGGGCTTTTACCCCCGGTTTCCGGAGAACCACCTGGTCCTCACCTCCCGGAACTCCGACCGGGCGGCGGAACGGAACCTGGAAGAGGCGGTGGAACGGGTCCGCCGGAGCCTCGGGCAGTACATCTTCGCCCGGGACGAGGAAACCCTCGAGGGGGTCGTGGCGTCGCTCCTGTGGGAGCGGAAACGGACCCTCGCCGTGGCCGAGTCCTGCACGGGGGGGCTGGTGGCGGACCGGCTCACCGACGTTCCCGGGAGTTCGGCCTACTTCGAGCGGGGCCTCGTCGTGTACAGCAACGCTTCCAAGGAGGAGATGCTTCACGTTCCCGCCGCCGTACTGGAGGCGCACGGGGCGGTGAGCGAGGAGACGGCCCGGGCCATGGCGGAGGGGGTCAGCGCCCTGGCGGGGACCGATCTCGGCCTTTCCACCACCGGGATCGCCGGTCCCGGGGGAGGGACGGACCTGAAGCCGGTGGGAACGGTGTTCGTCGCCGTCGCGGGGGAGAGGGGGACGGTGTGCCGGAAATTCCGGTTCCGCTGGAACCGCCGCAGGATCAAGGAAATTTCCGCCCATTGGGCCCTGGAGATGCTGAGACGATATCTTGAGGGAGAATGACGATGGAAGCGCCGAAACCGGTCAGAAGCTTTCTGGCGATCGAGGTGTCCCCGGAAGTCCGGCAGAGGATCGGAAGGATCCAGGAACGGCTCGGAATGTACCTGAAGGGCATCCGGTGGACCCACCCGGAAGGGATTCACTTGACGCTCAAGTTTTTTGGCGATATCTACGAGAGGGACATCGCCGCCATCGCCGGGGCGGTCGAAGGCAGGGCCGCCGCGGAGGCACCGGTGAATCTCCGGGCGGGGGGTCTGGGAGCCTTTCCGAACGCCGACCGGGCACGGGTTCTCTGGATCGGGCTTGACGGCGATCTTGAGAGACTGTCCCGTCTCCAGAGGGACCTGGACGGGGCGTTCGAGGGACTCGGGTATCCCCGGGAAAAACGGTCCTTCAAACCTCACCTCACCCTGGGCAGGGCGCGGGGGGAGCGGATTCTCGGGGTCCAGGACGTCCTGAGGAGAGGGGAATCCCATCAGGCCGGCTCCTTCGAGGCCGGAGCGCTGGTTCTCTTCCGAAGCGAACTGAAACCGGGCGGCGCCGTATACACGAAAATAGCCGAGTTTCCCTTTCTTCGGTCCGGAGAGGGGACGCCGGCCGGGGCGGCGGGAAAATGAGGACGCCCACGCGACGGGACCCGGGGTCGCGGCGACGAGCGGATTCCGGCTTCCGCCGGATGGAAGATGACACGAAATCGCCGCGTCCGGCGATTTCCTCGGAACGACCGACAACACATTCAAGGGGGATCGAAATGGTTTCCGACATGGATCGGCAGAAAGCGGTGGATCTGGCCATCACGCAGATCGAAAAACAGTTCGGCAANNGATTGAAAAGCAGTTCGGCAAGGGCGCCATCATGAAACTCGGAGGCGCGGACGCCGTTCTCGAAATCCCCGCCATTTCCACGGGATCCCTCGGCCTCGACCTGGCCCTCGGCGTGGGGGGGCTCCCCAGGGGAAGGGTCGTGGAGATTTTCGGTCCCGAGTCGGGCGGAAAGACGACCCTGGCCCTCCACGTGGTGGCGGAGGCGCAGAAGAAAGGGGGGCTCGCGGGGTTCGTCGACGCGGAGCACGCCTTGGACGTCACCTACGCGAAGAAGATCGGCGTCAACACCGATGAGCTTCTCGTGGCCCAGCCCGACACGGGGGAGCAGGCCCTGGAGATCGCGGAGGTGCTGGTCCGGAGCGGCGCCCTGGACGTCCTGGTCATCGATTCCGTGGCCGCCCTGGTCCCCCGCGCCGAACTGGAGGGGGACATGGGGGACGCCCAGATGGGACTTCAGGCGAGGCTCATGTCCCAGGCCTTGAGGAAGCTTACGGGAAGCATCAGCAAGTCGAAGACGACGGTCATCTTCATCAATCAGATCCGGATGAAGATCGGAACCTTTTTCGGGAACCCCGAGACGACCACGGGGGGAAACGCGCTCAAATTCTATGCCTCCCAGCGTCTGGACATCCGCAAGGTGGGGACGCTCAAGCAGGGGCAGGACGTCATGGGAAGCCGGGTCCGTGTGAAGGTCGTGAAGAACAAGGTGGCCCCGCCCTTCAAGGAGGTGGAGTTCGACCTTCTCTTCGGCGAGGGGATCTCGAAGGAGAACGAGATCATCGACATGGGGGCGGACCAGGGGGTCGTCGAAAAGAGCGGCGCCTGGTACTCCTACCGGGGAGAGCGGCTGGGACAGGGCCGGGACAACGTGCGCACCTATTTCAAGGAACACCCGGAAATCTGCGCTCAGGTGGAGGACGAACTCCGGGAGCGGCTGGGAATGAAGAAGGCCGAGACGAAAGAGAAGAAGGAGAAGAAAGAGGGCTGAGGTGGCGAAGGGGGCCACGCCCTTCGAGGAAGGGAAGAACCAGGCGGTCCGATTCCTGCTTGTCCGTCCCAGGAGCGTCCATGAACTCCGGACAAAACTGCTCGGGAAGGGCTTCCGCCGGGATACGGTCGACGAGGTGACCGCCTGGCTCGAGGAGAGGGGGTACCTGAACGACCGTTCCTTTGCGGCGGGCATGGCCCGGACCCTGGCGGTGCACCGCCTCTGGGGGGACTTCCGGATCCGCATGAGCCTCCGGGAACGGGGCATCTCCCCGGACATCGCCGACGAGGCCCTCCGGGAGGCGCGCCGGGAGCTGGGGGAGGGGGAGGCCGTCCGTAAATACATCCAAAAAAAATATGGAAAAACCATCGAATCCGATATAAATTCAAAAGAATTTACTCCGGGGGAAAAACGACGATTGTTCCGGAGCCTCTCCAGCAGGGGCTTTCCCGGGGGACTGATTCTTGAAATCATCAGAATGCCGAAGGAGGATGTGATTCATGACGGGGAGTGAAATCCGGGAGAAGTTCCTGCAGTTTTTCAAGGACAGAGGGCATGCCGTTGTCTCGAGTTCTTCGCTCATTCCCAAGGATGATCCGACCCTCCTTTTCACCAACTCGGGGATGGTTCAGTTCAAGAACCTGTT
>DJVQ01000054.1:0-13313 GCA_002441265.1 Syntrophaceae bacterium UBA6252 | reverse complement strand
TTCTCCTTCGGCGATTATTTCAAGAAGGAAGCCATCGCGTGGGCCTGGGAGTTTCTCACCGGCGTCATGGGGCTTCCCAAGGAGAAGATGCTCATCACCATCTACCGGGACGACGACGAGGCCTTCAAACTCTGGAACGGGGACATGGGGATCCCGGCGGACCGGATTTTCCGGCTCGGCGAAAAGGACAATTTCTGGATGATGGGGGAAACGGGCCCCTGCGGACCCTGCTCCGAAATCATCTACGACCAGGGACCTGAAGCGGGCTGCGGCCGTCCCGAATGTTCCGTCGAGTGCGACTGCGACCGGTACCTGGAACTGTGGAACCTCGTTTTCACCCAGTTCGACCGGGATGCCGAGGGGAATCTCCACCCCCTTCCGAAGCCGAACATCGATACGGGAATGGGCCTGGAACGCCTGGCGGCGGTCATCCAGGGCGTGCAGAGCAACTACGAGTGCGATCTTTTCCGGGAGATCCTCGAGGGCATCGGCAGGCTGTCCGGCAAGCGCTACGGGAGCGGCGGAGACGGCGACGTGTCCATGCGGGTCATCGCCGACCACTGCCGGGCGGTGACCTTCCTGATCGGGGACGGGATCCTTCCGAGCAACGAGGGGAGGGGGTACGTCCTCAGGCGGATCCTGAGACGGGCCGCCCGCCACGGAAAGCTCCTGGGAATGAACAAGCCGTTTCTCCATGACCTGGTTTCCGTGGTGATCGAAAAAATGAAGAACCCGTACTCCGATCTTCCCGACAAGGAATCCTACATCCGGAAGGTGGTCTTCAACGAGGAGCAGCGTTTCATGGAGACCCTGGACGGCGGGCTTCGGATCCTGAACGAGGAGATGGAGCGGCTCAGGAAGGAGGGGAGGGACACCCTCCCCGGCGAGGTGGTCTTCAAGCTCTACGACACCTTCGGGTTTCCCACCGACCTGACGGCGGATGCGGCGAAGGCCTCGGGGTTCAAGACGGACATGGCGGGCTTCGAGAAGGCCATGGAGCTTCAGCGGGAAAAGGCCCGCGAGTCGTGGAAGGGAAGCGGCGAGGAGGCCATATCCGACGAGTACCACCGTCTGTCCGCCAAAGGGATCTCCAATAAGTTCGTCGGTTACGAGGGCGTGACGGATGCGGTGGCCCGGGTGACGGCCATCCTGAGAAAAAACGAGGAAGTCTCCGCGCTCCGTGAGGGAGAAAACGGCGAGGTCTTCGTCGACACGACCCCCTTCTACGGCGAGGTGGGCGGACAGATCGGAGACGTGGGAATCATCGAGGGGTCGGAGGCGGTTTTCGACGTCTGGGACACCCAGAAACCCCTGGACACGCTGTTCACCCACATCGGGAAGATGAAGAAGGGGGAACTCCACGTCGGGGACACCGTGGTCATGAAGGTGGACGTGCAGGCCCGGCGGGCCACCGAGGCCCACCACTCGGGGACCCACATCCTCCAGGCGGCGCTCAAAGAGGTCCTGGGGGACCATGTCAAGCAATCGGGGTCGCTCGTGAACACGGAGCGGCTGCGGTTCGACTTCACCCACTTCTCCCGGATCGAGGACGAGGAAATGGAGAAGGTCGAACGCATCGCCAACGCCCATATCCGGGACAACGAACCCGTGGTGACCCGGGTCCTCCCCAAGGAAGAGGCCTTTCAGACGGGGGCCACGGCGGTGTTCGACGAGAAGTACGGGGACGAGGTCCGTCTCGTCCAGATGGGGGATTTCAGCAAGGAACTGTGCGGCGGGACCCACGTCAGAAGGACGGGGGACCTCGGCTTTCTCAAGGTCCTCAACGAATCGTCCGTGGCGGCGGGCGTCCGGAGGATCGAGGCGGTGGCTGGCGGGGAAGCGGTGAAGTATTTCCGGAAAGTGGAAGGCGAACTCCGGAAGGCCTCGGCCCTTCTGAAAACCTCCCCCCTGGAGGTGTCCGACCGGGTGGACCGGCTCCTCAAGGCCAACCGGGAACTGGAGAAGGAGATCGCCGCCCTGAAAGGGAAGCTGGCGGCCAGGGAATCGTCCAACCTCCTGGACCGGGTGAAGGTCGTGGACGGCGTGAAGACCCTTGCCGCGGAAGTGGCCGTCGAAGACGTGAAGGCCCTCCGCGACCTGGGGGACAAGCTCAGGGACAAGATGCAGTCCGGCGTTCTTCTCCTGGGCAGCCGGGTGGGGGAGAAGGCCATGCTGCTGTGCATGGTCACGAAGGACCTGACGGGCCGCTTCCATGCCGGGAACATCGTGAAGGCGGTGGCCCCGCTCGTGGGAGGGACCGGCGGAGGCAGGCCCGACATGGCCCAGGCCGGTGGCGGAAGCCCCGACCGTCTCCCCGAGGCGCTGTCGAAATTCGAGGAGATCGTCAAGGGCTGACGAAACCGGCATCAGGCGGGTTCATCCGGTTTCCCCGTGCCTTCCGGGGAAAAGGGATCGCGGTGACGCGAAGATCCCGCCGTCGCCCGCATCGTCGCCGATCGTCATTTGAGCAGTCTTGACGGCCTCGTAAAAAGTCCATATGCTGTGTTGCCCTTCATCCCTTGTCCCTGCGACGTACCGAAAGTACGCCTCAGTCCTCGGGAATCGGGCGCCTNNTGCCGTTCGAAAAAGTGTTGATTTGCCTTATTTCGAGTTCATCAGTCTTCGCATGGAATAATTGTAGCAGCCGATCTGCCAGAGGATCATCAGGAGAATGATCGTCTGGCTGGAGACGGGCAGACCCCTGTAGTCGAACAGGTATTCCTTCCGAATCGTGTCCGCCGGTTGTTCCTGCCTCGCATTTTCCAGCAGATAGAATCCAATGCCCAGCGATACTCTTCCCGTTTTGCCGTCAATGGCCTGGTCCGGCGGAACCCTGTAAAAAGAGACGTGAAAACAGGCGAGCCAGAAGAGGAAAATCAGAACGGCAAGCGATGTCAGAAAGGTCGCCTTTGTCGCCCGTCCCGTCATGGCGGCCTCGCGCTCGTCGCGCTCCCGCATGAAGGTGATCTTCGCGATCACCCGGTTCCGAAGCTCCCCGGAAACCATCAGCCGCAGACTCAGGTATAGGGTCAGCATCATCCAGACCATGATGACGAATCCGGCGAAACTGTTCAGAAGTTGAATGTAGCCGGCGCCGCCGTCGACCATGCCGCTGTCGTGACAACAGGCGAATGCGGCAAGAACGACAAGCAGGGGAAGTCCATACAGGAATACCTTCAAAAGCATCAGGTCGAGCTTCTTCACGGTTCATCCTCCTCGATCGAAAAAATATGGTTTATGTCCGTATCGAAGTAACGGGCAATGCGAAACGCCAATTCAAGAGAAGGGTTGTAGCCTCCTCCCTCGATGGCGATAATGGTCGCCCGCGTGACGCCGACTTCTTTCGCGAGCTGCTCCTGCGTCATCTTCCGTTCCGCACGGAGTACCTGAAGCCTGTTGACGATTTTGAGATGCGGGAGTGTTTTCGCCATCCATCGAACCTCTGTCGTTATCGGATGTACACTTTATTTTACATTATGTCAAGTATATTTTACTTTCCTGTTTTTTGGCGGGAACGCCGATGAGGCAGGTTGGGGCAACGGCGCGGACTTGTCGCGGTTGTGGAATGCAGCGGTATGATTTTCGACCGAAAATCCCGGAGGGTCGTCCGTCCGGAGAAAACGGTGCGGGAGGCCGCGGGCGGGCAGCGCGTCATGGTTTATCGGATTTCTTTTTCAGCAATTTCAGGCCATAGGGGCAGACCGCCGAGCAGATTCCGCAGTTGTGTCCCTTGTTGTACCGGAAGTAGTGTTCCTTTTTCCACTGATCGCAGGCCCGGGCATCCAGAATGTCATCACGGGATATCCCGGGATGCCATGCGTTGCCTTTCAAGGCCCCCGCGGGGCAGGCCTCGACACAGCGGTTGCAGCGGCCGCAGAAGCTGCGTTCGACCGGTTCTGCACAGGGGAGACCCATGTCGGTGAAAACGGTTCCCAGGCGAATCCATGGCCCGAGCCTGTGTGAAACGAGCTGGCAATTCCGGCCGACCCAGCCCAGCCCGGCCCGGGTTGCCGCGGTTTTGTGAGGAAAGTCCCCGCGGATGCGAACCGCGTCGGTTCGCTCTGAAGCCGCCAGCGGCCCTGCCCGAAACCCCCTGCCTTTGATTTCTGCCGCAAGCGCTTCCGATATCTCGTTGATGAGGTTGTTCACCCTGACGTACTCTTCGGCGTATGGCCGGTCGGGGCCGTTTTGGATGCCGGCCATGATCCGGGGATTCATGGGAACCCCCCATGAAACGGCGAAAGGAAAGCCGTGTCCCGTTTCATCCCGGGGTGTGGAAAAATTCCGAAGGTCCGCCGCGCCCCACAGGACGATCGTCCGCGCTTCCATCCATTCCGTCAGCCAGGAAGGGAAAGCGGCCGGGGGAATAAACAATTCATGCCTCCCGATTCCTGATTTTTCCCGGTGTGCCGGCCGGATCGTTCCGCTTTTGTTCTCACATGACGGTCCGAGGCGCAGGCACGCGCGTGAGGCCCCGTCACGGGTGCAACATGTCCGGTGGATGTCCCTGCCCGGCGGCGTGACCGCTGTCCCGGTTACTTCAATGCGAATTCGACCGCCGCTTCCGCATGGATCCTTGTCGTATCGAACAGCGGAACCCGGCTGTCTTCCTGATGAACAAGCAACCCGATTTCCGTACAGCCCAGAATGACGCCTTCCGCGCCCTGACCGACCATCTGTTCGATGATGCCGGCGAACTGCGCCTTGGAGCGCTGTTCTATCCTGCCGACAACCAGTTCGTCATAAATGACGCGGTGAACGATCTCCCGTTCCCGGGCATCCGGGACCCGCACGGACAAACCGAATTTCTTCGCAAGCCTTCCTTTGTAGAATTCCTCTTCCATCGTAAACCGTGTGCCCAGCAGCCCCGCTTTTCGGATTCCTGAATCCATGATCCGCTGAGCCGTCGCGTCGGCGATATGGAGGAACGGAATTTTGATATTGGCTTGTATGTCATCCGCCGCCTTGTGCATCGTGTTGGTGCAAAGGACAATGAAGTCCGCACCGCCGTTTTCCAGGTTTTTTGCCGCGTCGATCAGCATCCGGGCGGCTTCCGTCCACCGGCCCTGATGCTGGAGAATTTCCACTTCAGCAAAATCAACCGAATACATCATGCTTTTCGCCGAATGCAGCCCGCCGAGTTTCGCTCTGGTTGTCTCATTGATGATGCGGTAATACTCGATGGACGATTCCCAGCTCATTCCTCCGATGAGACCGATTGTTTTCAATGTCGTTTCTCCTCGAGGATGCGATCCGCCGAACGTCAGGCTTCACCGGAGAACGAAAGCCGTCCGGCGCATGCCCTTGTCGGACTTTTTTTCTTGAATCGAATACTGCCTGCGTCTCAATGGAATGCCGCCGTCAAGGATCCGCATGCCTTCCGTGAGACGAAGAGACCCCTCGGGCACGGGAGAACCGGATGAATCGAGCCATCACAGGTTGATCCGGTCGATGTCGAGATACCGTGGGTCGAGATCCAGCCGGTAATGGGGACGGATCCTCCCGGAGGGTTCCTTCTTGACGACGAATTCGCGGATGGCGTATCCCGCAGCGAGATAGTGCATGAAAAGAGCCCGGCACTGATCCCGCAGCGCCTGGGCCCTTTTTCTGTCCGTTTTCAGGATCCGGTCCTGGTTGTAGGGAATTTCCACGAACAGGGGTGCTTCCGTCGCGTCGAAAACGAGGGTTTCCCCGCCCTTCTCCAGTCCGTCCGGGTCCACGACGATTTCATTCAGTTTGTTTCTTTCGTTGATGATCGACGGGTCGTGGACGGGGAGAATCCCCTTTTCCATGCGGTCCCTGACCCGGTCCGTATTGATGAACCATTCGACGATGAACCGGTCCGTGGAGATGTTCCGGTTGAATTCGTCGTTGGTGAACACGGCGCTGTAGTAGTTGAACCCGATTTCGTGGACCTGGGCGCCCATTCTGTGAATGTAGATGTACCCGTTTCTCGACTGGAGGGGATCGTAGGTCCACCGCACCCGGGTGATGTTCCGCTCCTTCGCGCTCCTGTAAAGCGCAGCGAGGATGGCTTCGCCGATGTTCTTGTCCCGGTAGAGCCGGTCGACCCCCATCCGGGCCCCGTACCAGAACGGTCCTCTCTCGTCGAAATCCGCGAAGAGGGCGGCGAAGCCGACGGGCCGGTCCCCCTGGTACCACGAATCCTCCCGTGCCATCTCCGCTTTTTCCTCCGGCGGGAAAACCCCTTCGTCGAAGGCGGTCAGGATGAGACCGTTGGTCAGATAGGCAAGTTCGAAGTAAAGCATGGGCGCGTTGACTTCCCGGTAGCCTTCCCTGCTCCAGACGCGCTTTTCCAGTTCAACGACGTCGTTCAGGACGGACTGGCGGAGATAGGTCTCCACCCGGATCTTTCCGCTGCGGAATGTGGTCATGCCCTGTCCCCCTCCGGGAGTCGTCTCCCCTTTGACGGTTTCGTAAAAAATCCATATGCCGCGTTGCCCTTCATCCCTCGTCCCGGCGGGGCGCCTCAAGTACGCCTCGGTCCCCGGGATTCGGGCGCCCTGCCCGTGGAACTTTTCCTGTGCCGTTCGAAAAAGTGTGATGGTGACTTTTTACGATTTCGCCCTGTTTCTTTATGTCGAAAAGCGGCGCCTTCTGTCAAGGAGTTCCTCTATCAGGATCCGCGCCTCCTCCAGGCCTTCCAGGAAGGCCTCCTGAAAGACGTTGTCGTCGATCCGGCAGGTGAGGTAGAGCGGGGTGGAGGGAATGGCGCGAAACCGCACCAACGGGTCTCCCTCGGGGCCGTACAGGGCGATGAGAATGGATTCCACGCCCTGCCTCCATTCCTTGAAGGCGGGTGAATAGGCTGATTCCCCCTTCATTTCCCGGATTTCACGGTATCGGGATTCCAGGTCGTCATATAAATGCCCTGCGTCCATGAATGTTTCAATACCATGAATCCGCCGGGCGCTCAATCGGATCTCCCGGGGATCGGGGCATCGCCGCATTCGTGGACGTCGCGGGCGATCCGGCCGCCCGGGGCATCGCATGGAAAGAGTTGACGGGAAGAAAAGGGTTTCATATACTCACTCCGATGAGGCCCTGGCGGCGGCGGGAAGAGCGGGTTTTTCCCAACGGCCGGCCGGGGATCATCGCCCCGCGGGAAAGGGACTGTGCCGGGTCCGGCAGGGCAAGCCTTTCACAGGAGGGAATCATGATCATCAGAAAACAGTATCTTAAAACGAAGCCGGTCTGCAAGGTGACCTTCGGTCTTTCCGCCGGGGAAGCGGGAGATGCGGATTCCGTTCATCTGGTGGGGGAATTCAACGGGTGGAGCAAGACGGCCACACCCATGAAGAAGAAAAAGGGGGGATCCTTTTCCGTGACCGTCGACCTCGAGACGGGCAGGGAATACGCATTCCGGTATCTCGTCGACGGAACCCGCTGGACGAACGCGGAAAACGCGGACAAATCCTCCCCCACGCCCTTCGAGGACGCGGAAAATTCGGTGATCGTTCTTTAGGAAAGACGGGAACGGGGAAAACGCGCCCCGCCCCGGGGGTCAGTTTTTATCCCCGAAGGGCAGTTTGAAGCCCTTGGGAAGCTTGTCCGTGATCGATTTGGGGAGGGAAAATCCGCCGCTTTCCTGATCCGTCCCTTTGTCTTTCGTTCCCGGTTTGTCTGCCCCGCTTCCGGAAGCACCGAAAAGTTCCATCATCCCCGCCGCTTTCCGGTATCCCGCCGGGGGTTCGAAGAGACCGGCCGGCTGTTTGCCCTCCTGGATGTTCCGGAGTTCCGTGATCCGGCCGTCGCTGCTTTCGGTGCGCAACGGCATGTCGAACTTGTCGGACATCCAGACCGTGGATTTCACGGTTTTTTCGAAACCGAGGAAGTTGACCTTCGTCTCGATTCGCTTTTTCGTGCACTTGTATCCGCTGACCTTTTCCGTTCCCAGGACCTCTTCCTTCTGCACCGTGGTCACATCACCCATCGCCTGTTTCATCTTGTTCTCGTCGAAGGCGATTTCCGTGTAGGCTTTTTCCTCGGGAATAATCATGTAGTGGAGATTCCGGTCCCTCCGGAAGATGTTGACGATGGTTTTTCCGTTTCCCTGCCGTTCCGCCATCTCCATCCGGAACATGCCCGGCCCCGCATAGACTTTTCCGACGATCTGGGTTTTCCCCCCGGGCTCGACGGAAACCTGTTCCGCCGAGAAATTTTCGATTTTTCCGCCGAAGAATGCCGATGCCGGGGAAACAAGGAGGAAAAGGACGGATACGAAAAGCACCGTCCGGGCTATCATTACGGGAAATCGGTTCTTCATGGGTTTCCTCCCTCCTTGAGGTATTCCGGTAATCATACACAATCGGAAAAGAAACATTCAATGAAAAATATTTTTTTCGATCCGCCGTCCGGATCGCATGGCGTGCCAACCGCCCTGATTTACGGACATTCCGTCCATCCGATCCGCTGCGGAAGGTTTCCCGGACCGGCTCCGGTTTTGTGAAGATCGCCGGAAACGCTCCATGGACGATTCTTCGTCGGCGGGTTTTGGGCGGGCGGGAATATTTCCCCTGTGTAAATTTCCTGCGCATGTGTCATATATAAAGACCTGAAGGTCCTGTGGCCGCGTTCTGGAGAGCGAAACAACGGCGACATGACGGAAAGCTTGAAGGGAGCAGCGCATGAAGAAAATCAAAGACAGGAACCTGTGTGCCGTTTGCGGAAAGACCTTTCTCAACCGGGACCTTGTCCCGGGGATCGCCGTCCGTGACCCCATTGCGAAGGAAATCCTCCACGATCATCCCGACTGGTCTCCGGAGCGCTTTATCTGCCGGCCCGATCTGGCGACATACCGGGCGAAGTATGTTCACTTCCTCCTCGAATCCGAAAAAGGGGAAATCACCGTCCTGGAACAGGACGTCCTGGACAGCATTCGGGACCACGACGTGATTGCAAAGAACGTCGAAGCGGAATTCGATCAGAAGTGGACCTTCGGCGAACGCATGGCGGACCGGATCGCGGATTTCGGCGGAAGCTGGAGGTTTCTCATCCTGTTCGGCGCTTTCATTGTGCTTTGGATTGCAATGAACACCTATGTCCTGATCCGGCATCCCCCCGACCCCTACCCCTACATTCTTCTGAACCTTCTTTTGTCCTGTCTGGCCGCCGTTCAGGCGCCGATCATCATGATGAGCCAGAATCGCCAGGAGGCCAAGGATCGTCTTCGCTCGCAGCACGACTATCAGGTGAACCTCAAGTCGGAACTCGAAATCCGGCATCTTCACGACAAGATCGATCATCTCCTGTCCCATCAATGGGACCGTCTGGCCCAGATCCAGGAGATTCAGCTTGACCTGTTGTCGGAAATCGGTAAAAAATAACGAAACGGCCGGATCGATCCGGAGGATGTAGAACACGCAATCTATAAGGAGGGAACCGTGACGGAAGAACGCGCGGGCAACGGACCCTATCGGGCGGGCGATGAAGCGGTAAGGACGTGGTTTCTCTTTTCCTCTCTGTGGTTTCCATTTTTCGCCGGTTTTGGCTTCATCCTGGCCGTCAAATTCTTTTTCCCGACCTTCCTTGGGGATTACCGATGGCTTACCTTCGGCGTACTCAGGCCCGCCCATGTGAACGGGGTCCTCTTCGGTTTCGTCACCTCCGGCCTGCTCGGGGCCATGTTCTGGATCGTCCCCCGGCTCTGCGCCGTCCCCCTCTCCCGTCCTTCCCTGGTCAGGGCGCTGGCCGTCCTGTGGAACCTGGCCGTCGTCGTGGGGATCGTCCTCATCCTTTCGGGGAACACCCAGGGCAGGGAATACGCCGAGTTTCCCTGGATCATCGACGTGGCGGTCATGATCGCCCTCCTGCTCATGGGGTATGTGATCTTCGAAACGCTCATCCGGCGTAAGGAAAAGAAACTCTACGTCACCCTCTGGTATTACGCGGGAACGTTCATCTGGTTTCCCGTCGTTTACTTCATCGGGAACGTCATGTGGCGGATCCCGGAGGGAGCCCTCAACGGCGTCCGGGACGGCATCTTCAACTGGTACTACGGGCACAACGTTCTCGGTCTGTGGTTCACCACGCTGGGAATTCCCGCCTGGTATTACTTCGTGCCGACGATCATTCGAAGGCCCCTGTACAGCCACCTCCTCTCCCTCATCGCCTTCTTCAGCATCGCCTTCTTCTACACCGGCGTCGGAGCCCATCATCTTCTCCAGGCGCCCATCCCGGAGTGGCTGAAGACCGTCGGCGTTCTCATGAGCATTCTCATGCTCGTCCCCGTGCTCGCCTTTGCGACGAACATCTTCCTGACCATGCGCGGTGCCTGGAACCGGGTGATCAACCATGTGCCCTTCCAGTTCATCATGGCGGGTTTCCTCATGTACATCCTGGTTTCCCTCCAGGGCTCCTTCCAGTCGACCCGCATCTCCAACGCCTTTCTTCACTTCTCCCAGTGGCCCGTCGGACATGCCCATCTCGCCCTTCTCGGGGGATTCGGTTTTCTCGCCGCAGGCATGATCTATCTTCTCGTGCCGCGCATCACCGGCACCAGGATTTTCAGCCGGTTCCTCATGAAACTATCCTTCTGGCTGGCATTCCTCGGATTCACCACGTTCTTCCTCGCCATGACCGTGGCCGGGCTCGTGGCCAATTCGAACTGGTGGCAGCACATCAACGTCGTGGAAACCCTCCCGACCCTGAGAATCCACTTCATCGTAAGGGCCATCGGCGGGGGTACCGTCGTTCTGGGCGCCGTCGTGTTCGCCGTCAACATCCTTACAACCCTGTGGCTCTCCCGGTATCCCCATGAGGAGACCGCCGCGGAACAGCTGACGGACGTTCAAAGCACGAGAAAACATTCGCCGTTTCTCCGGTACAGCCAGGAAAAACTGAATCTTCCCATCATCGCAACGGGAGGGACGGCCGTGTTCGCCCTCATGACCTTCATGGTCATCGCCATGCCCTACATGTTCGCCCCGAACGCCCCTTCCGGCAGGGCCCACGCATACGCGGGTGCGGAGCGGAAGGGCATGGAACTTTACAAGGAAATGGGATGCTTCTACTGCCACTCCCAGTTCGTGCGGCCCCAGGACTGGGCCCGGGGGGAAACGTCCCGGCCGGGGGATTTCTTCTATTCCATCCCTCATTTCCTGGGAACGGAGAGAACGGGTCCGAACCTCGCCCAGATCGGCGGGAAGAGACCGTCCGTGTGGCACGAGGAGCACCACAGGGACCCGCGGAAACTTTCCCCGCGGTCGGTCATGCCTCCTTTCGCCTTCCTGGCGGACCGGGAACTCGACGCGCTGGCACGATACGTCCAGAACCTGGGGGGATATGACCTGACCCCCCAGGCCTTCCAGCCGCTCGTCCCGCCGGCGTTCCGCGACAAAAAGAATCCCCACGCGCCCCTCCTTGCGGACGTTTCGAAAGCGTACAATGCGAAAGACCAGACCTATTCGGGGGATGCGGGCCAGGGCAAGGCCTGGGCGGCCGTTTTCGAAGAGGGCAAGAAACGGTATTCCCGGAAATGCCTCTCCTGCCACGGCTGCTCGGCGAACGGCCAGGGCCCCTACGCCCGGAATACGCTGGCGCGGCCGGCCAACCTGAACGAAAGACTGAAGAATTATCCCGACCCGGACGCCTCGTTCCACTTCTGGAGGGTCAGCGAGGGGGTGCCGGGAACGGCCATGCCTCCCTGGGGATGGACCGAGAGCGAGGAAACCCTCTGGAAGATCAATGCCTACGAAACGAGCTTCACCGGGGGGGCCGTCCGGACTGTGTCCGGCGACATCTCGGACGAAGAGGGGGACCGGTTCGCGAAGGATACGAACATCACGCCCCCCATCGAAGGAACGAAGGCGGAGTTCGAAAAGGGGCAAAAGGTCTATCGGATGTACTGCGCCCAGTGCCACGGCCTGGACGGGAAGGGAGACGGACCGGCGTCCGTCGCCTCGCCGGGGGGATACATCCAGCCCGAACCGGCCAATTTCGAGGAAAGCGGAAAGGATTTCACCCTTTACGGCCGGTATGTGTGGAAAGTCCGCGAAGGCGTCGAGACGACCAATATGCCTCCCTGGAAGGAAGTTCTCCTGGATGAGGATATTTTCCCGGCGATCTTTTACATCCAGGGATTTTCCACCTCCGAGGACTACCGGACCAAGTGGGCGCCCCTCTATAAAGACCGTTTTGCACGGGACCTGAGGAAGTGATCGAAATGGACGAAGCCACGATCGCCCAGACTGCGATGAGCCTTCTGCTCCTGCTCATTTTTCTCGGGTTCCTGGTCTGGGGCATCCGGACGGGTCAGTTTCGCAATATCGAAGAGCCCAAGTACCGCATGCTTGAAAAGGACGAGAAAGTGCCGGAAAACGAAAAAAAGGAGGGAGAACCCGAATGACGACGAATTACGTGGAAACGCTGTGGATCGTTCTGGCCGTTGTCCTTGGCTTCTCCTGGCTCGTCTCCCTCGCCATCGGGAGCGGTCGCCGCTACACGGTTCATGACACGGAATCCCACGCCACGGAATATGCGGGGGTCATCCGCGAAGGCCATGGCGGCCTGACGGGTTTCCTGTGGGTCACTTTTCTCGCCATCGGTGCCTGGACCGTCTGGTACCTGGTGGAGCACTGGTCCGAATTTTCCGTGCTTTTCGAACCGTGAGCCCCCTCCGGGCCGCCCGGGTCGAGGAAAGTTCCCGGGAAACCGGGGGCGTTCACGTTCCGCTTTTCCCTTCGCCCGCCTTGCGGGACCTGAAGAAGTGAAACGCCCACGCGGCAAGGCCGGCGGCGAGGATCACTCCGAAAACGAGCCGTTCATAGTGCCGGATGTTTCCGAGCGCCTTTTCCAGGGTGAAGCCGAAAAAATATCCGCCGGCGGTGATCGCGAAGGCCCAGGCCATGGCCCCGAGTCCATTGAGAATGATGAACGTCCGGCTCCGTACGGAACTCATTCCCAGGACGAACGGGGTAATCGTCCGAAAGCCGTAGGTGAATCGAAAAAGAAGGATGACGGGCGTCCCGATCCTCTCGAGCCAGCGGTTGATGACGGCCATCCGCCTCCCCCAGGAAGGGAGGAGCTTCAGGATCCTGCCGCTGTGCCGCCGGCCGAGAAAGAAAAAAAGCTGGTCGCCGGAATAGCTTCCCAGGAAGGCCGCCAGGACGACGGGGAGAAAACCCAGGTATCCCTGGTAGGCCGCAAAGCCTCCCATGACCAGGATCATCTCCCCTTCGAAAAAGGTTCCGATCAGGATGGCCCAGAATCCGTAGGCCGTGACGAAATGTTCCAAGGTTGAAGCACTCATAAAAAAGCCGAATCAACATTTTTCGAACGGCAAAGTAAAAAGC
>DJVQ01000052.1:131-5762 GCA_002441265.1 Syntrophaceae bacterium UBA6252 | reverse complement strand
TGGACTTTTTACGAAGCCGTCAAGGTTCCAGGGGTAAAGGGCATTTGCGCCATATCGCCTTTCGCAGCGGGCTGCGACGCCGTTTCCGCGGCCGCGGAGACCGGCGCTTCGACGGAAAAGGCCGGCGGCGCGCCGGAGCGGGCGACGGCGAATCATTCGGGATGGATCATAAAAAATACTATTGGGTGCTTTTCCGATCCTGTCAAGGGGAAACAGTTGCCGGCGCACGTTCTCTCATCGGGAAGCGAAGGGAACGGCGGGCATGCGGGGGGCCGGGGCGGACGGATTCGCGGCTCCCGGGAATGGGGGACCGATAAGCCGTTTCCGCGGAAAATCCCCCCGCAGGAAAGATAAAACACCTCTTGAATAAAATAACGTTAGCCTTTTGTTTTACGAAACAATTCGATCCTTGACTTTCACCGGTCAAGTTGGCATACTCGATTACAATGAACTTTCACGGATTTGATGGTACCGCGAAAGTCGGAACGCCATCCGCTCCTGGCGATGGGTTGTTCGATTCCGGGGGTCGGGGTGAGGAAGTCAGCCCGTCGGGCCGCCGGAAAAGGATGAGGAGCGGTGCAGAGGATTTTCGGGGGGCGTCGAATCCAGCCGGAGCGAGAAAGGTTAATGTGAATCGTGGAGAACGAGAAGTTTGCTGAACTTGAAAAGAAAGTCAGGGTTTTGATCGACGAGTACCAGGTTCTGAAAAGAAGGAACGTTGATCTTGAAATGGTGCTGAAACAGAAGGAGGGAGAGCTGGCGGAAGCAAACGGGAGGTCTCGCGAATTGATGGAAGAGAAGGACGCCGTCCGGGAAAAGGTGGATTCTCTCCTCCATTTGCTTCACGAAATTCCCTCCTGATATCCGGTGAAGGGCTTTTGAAGAAACGGTTTGATATTGAAATACTTGGACAGGAGGTATCCGTTTTAACCGATCGAGGGGATGAATACGTAAAAGGAGTGGTTGATTATATCAATGAGAGGGCGAAAGAGATAGGAGAAGCCTCAAAGGAAATACCAAAGATGAGCGTAGCCATTTTGCTGGCTTTGAATATGGCTGACGAACTCTTCCTTCTCAGGAGGGAAAAGGCGTTTGCCGAAAAGGAGCTGGAAGAGAAATTCAAAGACTTGATTCTTTACATCGAGAACCGGGTTTCCAAGGCGTAAATGTAATCCCCTGCGGTGCGCGTGATTGACGTCATTTTTTAACCGAACACCTTTGAGCCGGGAGCCTTTCCCTGATCGCGGTGTGCATGTCCGCCGATCCTTCGGGACGCGTGGAAAGCCTGAAACGGTCTAAAGGCGCCCACTTGAGTGGTAAGGTTCAAAAGGAGAGTTGACACGGCACTTGCGGGGGAGTTTCCATGCCCTCAAACGAGGCGTTTCCTACCGAAGGTTTTTCACCCCTTCCATTCCCCCGATGGAGTTCCGAAGACCGGAAGTAGCGGTTTCCGTGAGTCGGAACGGACCGTGGAGGCGGCATTTGAATGAAGTCATAACGGAAGGAGGAAATCTGACCGATGGGAAGTGGTATATTCTGGATAGAGGTGTTCGGATTCGTCATGCTGGGAGTCTTCCTCGGCTATGGGGTCCGCCTGAGGATGTCGAAGAAGATGCTGGAATCTTCGGAGAATCTTTCCGCCAGGATCATTGCGGAGGCCAAGAAGGAAGCGGAGACGATCAGAAAAGAGTCCATTCTTCAGGCCAAGGACAATCTCCTGAAGGTCAAGGCGGATCTCGAAAAGGAGACGAGGGAGCAGAAGACCGAGTTCGACGCGCTGGAAAAAAGGATTCGCCAGAAAGAGGAGAATCTGGAAAAACGAATGGACATCATGGTCCAGAAGGAATCGAATCTTGAGAAAAGGGAACGGGGCCTGATCGGCAGGGAGACGTCCCTGGAAGAAAAACGTGTGGAACTGGACCGGATTATCCGGGAGCAGAAGGGAAAACTGGAGCAGATCGCAGGCATTACCGCCGAGGATGCCAAAAAATCCCTTGTCCAGTCCATGCAGGACGAGGCCCGGAGGGAGGCCGCCGTCCTCATCCGGAACATCGAGGACGAGGCCAGGCGGAATGCGGAAAAGAAGGCATCGGAAATCCTTGCCCATGCGGTTCAGCGCTATTCAGGCGATTTCGTCGCGGAAAACAGCGTATCCGTGGTGACCCTGCCCAACGAGGAGATGAAGGGCCGGATCATCGGCAGGGAGGGGAGGAACATCCGGGCCATCGAGGCGGCCACCGGGACGGATCTCATCATCGACGACACCCCGGAGGCGGTGGTCCTTTCCAGCTTCAACCCGATCCGGAGGGAGATCGCGAAGATTTCGCTGGAACGGCTGATCAGCGACGGCCGGATTCATCCCGGCAGGATCGAGGACGTCGTGAAAAAAGTGACCACCGAAGTGGAAACGACCATCCGGGAGACGGGGGAACGGGTTTCCTTCGACGCGGGTGTTCACGACGTTCATCCCGAGATCCTCAATCTCATCGGGAAACTGAAGTACCGAACGAGTTTTTCCCAGAACGTCCTCCAGCATTCCGTCGAGGTGGCCCACCTGGCGGGCATCATGGCGGCCGAACTCCGGCTGAACGTGAAGGAAGCCAAGCGCGCGGGGCTGCTCCATGACATCGGCAAGGCGGTGGATCACGAGGTCGAGGGGACCCACGCCGCCATCGGCGCCGAACTCGCGAAGAAATACGGCGAATCGGACCGGATCGTCCAGGCCATCGCCACCCATCACGACGACGGGAGGACCAATTCCATTCTCGGGGTCCTCATCCAGACGGCGGACACCCTCTCGGCGGCACGGCCGGGGGCCCGGAAAGAAATGCTGGAAAGCTACGTCCGGCGTTTGAGCGAGCTGGAGGGCATCGCCAATTCGTTCAACGGCGTCGACAAGTGCTTTGCCATCCAGGCTGGGAGGGAAGTGCGCATTCTCGTGGAAAACGAGAAGATCTCCGACACCGACGCGGTCATGCTCTGCCGCGACATCGTGAAGAAAATCGAATCGGAACTCGCCTATCCCGGCCAGATCAAGGTGACGGTCATCCGGGAGATGCGGGTATCGGACTTCGCGAAGTGAGACCCGCATGAACATCCTCTTCATCGGAGACATCGTCGGAAAGCCGGGGAGGCGGGCGGTGCGGGAACTGCTTCCCTCGATCGCGGCCCGCAACAAGGCCGATTTCATCGTGGCCAACTGCGAAAACGCCGCCGGGGGATTCGGCGTCACCCGGGATGTGGTCGTCGAGCTGTTCAAATGCGGGATCGACGTCCTGACTTCGGGGAACCACATCTGGGACAAGAAGGATGTGTTCGACTTCATCGGCGCGTACGACAAGCTGCTTCGGCCCGCCAATTATCCGGAGGGAACGCCGGGATTCGGCTCCGTCGTCGCGACGACGGCCGCCGGCGGGACGGTGGGGGTCCTGAACCTGGAGGGGCGGGTTTTCATGCGGCCCATCGACTGCCCCTTCCGGGTCGCCCGCGGGGAGATCGCGAAACTGAAGGAAAAGACGAAGGTCGTCTTTGTCGACTTCCATGCCGAGGCGACCTCGGAGAAACAAGCTCTGGGGTGGTTTCTCGACGGGAGCGTGAGCGCGGTCGTCGGCACCCACACCCATATCCAGACGGCGGACGAGAGGATCCTGCCCGGAGGGACGGCCTACCTGACCGACGCGGGCATGACGGGGTCCCACGATTCCGTCATCGGCGTGAAAAAGGAGATCATCATCGAAAGGTTCCTCATGGGTCTTCCCGCCCGGTTCGACCCGGCCAAGGGGAACATCATTTTTCAGGGGGTGGCGGTATCGGTGGACGAGGAGACGGGACACTGTTCCTCCATCCGCCGGATCAGCGTTCCCCTGGAAGGCGAAGGAGTGTCCGGCGCCCGGGAGAAGGGGACGGGACCGGCGGCGCCGGAGGAAAATAACGATCAAGGAACGGATTCATGAATGCATACGATGTACTGGCGGAAAGAGGATTTGTGGAGCAGGTCACGGACGAGAAGGAAGTCCGGGAGGCCCTGGCCGGGGAAGGGGTCACCTGTTACATCGGGTTCGACCCGACGGCCCGGAGCCTCCACATCGGAAGCCTGGTGCCGATCATGGCGCTTGTCCATATGCAGCGGCAGGGACACCGGCCCATCGTTCTCATCGGCGGCGGGACCGCCCTCATAGGCGATCCCAGCGGGAAAACGGAGATGCGGCAGATCCTTTCCCTGGAACAGGTCGACGAGAACGCCGCCGCCCTGAAGGCCCAGTTGTCCCGGTATCTGGATTTCGGCGAGGACCGGGCGCTCATGCTCAACAATGCCGACTGGCTCACCCGGCTGAACTACATCGAGTTCCTGAGGGACATCGGGAGGCATTTCAGCGTGAACCGCATGCTGGCGGCGGAAAGCTACCGCATGCGCCTCGAGAAGGGCCTCAATTTCATCGAGTTCAACTACATGCTTCTCCAGGCCTATGACTTCTACCATCTTTTCAAGCATCATGGATGCACCTTCCAGATGGGCGGAAACGACCAGTGGGGGAACATCGTTGCCGGAATGGATCTGACCCGGCGTATGGAGGGGAAGACCGTCTACGGGGTCACTTTCCCGCTTCTGACGACGTCTCAGGGGCACAAGATGGGAAAGACGGAACGGGGCACCGTGTGGCTGGACGGGGAACTGACATCTCCCTACGAGTACTTCCAGTACTGGATCAACACGGAAGACGCGGATGTGCTCCGGTTCCTGTGCCTCTTCACCTTTCTTCCCCTGGAGGAAATCCAGGCGGTCCGGAAGCTGGAGGACTCCCGCATCAACATCGCCAAGAGCGTCCTCGCGTTCGAGACGACGAAGATCACCCACGGCCAGGAGGAGGCCGAAAAGGCGTGGCGGGCTTCCGCGGCGGCCTTCGGTCTGAAACCGGTCGGCGCGGAGTGGTTCCCGTCGAGCACCATTCCCAGGACCGGCGGAGAGGATGCCATGGAGGCGCTGCCCGCTTTCACCGTTCCCCGGGAGCGGATCGTTTCGGGAATCCCCGCTTTCGAAGTGTTCGCAGAATCCAGCCTGTGCGCCTCCAGGGGGGAGGCCCGCCGTCTTCTGTCCCAGGGCGGGGGATACGTCAACGGGCGGGTGATTTCCACCTTCGACGAGCCCATCGGCGTCGGGGACCTGGACGACCGGGGAGAGATCCGGCTGCGGAAGGGGAAGAAGCGGTTCGTCATCCTCCGGGTGTCTCCGGAATAAGAAGTTTCCCAGGTGATCCGAAGGGTTGTGGAAAAGAGTTCCCCCTGTGGAAATATTGCTTGACAGAACGGGGAAGACCGTATAGAACCCCCTTCGTTTTTCGTTGACGGTTCTTTCAAGAGTGGTAAAAAAAAGTTTAAAAAGGGCTTGACAGGCCAGGGCGGTTTGAGTATACTCCGCATCCTGTTGCCGGTGAGAGGCCGGTTGAAAAAGGCTCTTGACAAGCGAATTGAATTTAAGTAGGATACAGTCCCATTTCAGTTGCTCTTTTAAAATTGAATAGCCGAGCGCATGTTTTGTGGGTCCTATCTCATGGTTGAAAGGGCAATGCCCTTCATAATTCAACTGGAGAGTTTGATCCTGGCTCAGAACTAACGCTGGCGGCGTGCCTAACA
>DJVQ01000052.1:0-123 GCA_002441265.1 Syntrophaceae bacterium UBA6252 | reverse complement strand
CGGGTGAGTAACACGTGGATAACCTTCCCTTCAGTCAGGAATAACCTACCGAAAGGTATGCTAATACCTGATCCTACGGATCCATTGCGGTGGATTCGTCAAAGATGGCCTCTGCTTGCAAGC
>DJVQ01000018.1 GCA_002441265.1 Syntrophaceae bacterium UBA6252 | reverse complement strand
GATCCCATCATACAAGGCGTACTTTCGGTACGCCGCAGGGACGAGGGATGAAGGGCAACGCAGCATAGGAACTTTTTACGAAGCCGTCAAAATCTGGTCACAAACGAAAAAAAAGGGTTACGGCGCATGCCGTAACCCGTCGATTTTCATGGTAGGCGGTACTGGATTTGAACCAGTGACTTCTACCGTGTGAAGGTAGCACTCTCCCGCTGAGTTAACCGCCCGTCGATGCAGATTTGAATCATATACCGTAAAGCAAACCCTTTTTCAAGACAAAAAAGTCCCCGATCCGGAAGGGCCTGCGGTCGCCCATACGGAAGCGGCAAAACGGGTCCGGAGGAAAGGACCGCCCGGAATTTCCCCATTCCGGAACGGGACGAAGCCTTCTCTTTTTCGCGCACATCTGTTATTTTAGTTATGCGCTTTTTTTTCGTGCCGGTGGCCGCCGGAGGACCTGTCGTGAGCATGCGTACCGACGGAAATGCGGGAGGTGAACCCCATGAAGAAGTTCATGTATGAAATCACCCTTCATCCCCTGGATCAGTTCAGAAAAGTGGCTTTTTTCTGCACCCAGGAGGGGGCGTGCAGCCTCCAGGAGCTGCCCTCGGATCAGATCAACCTTCTGAAGGATCTGCTGAACCGGAGGGGAGACGAAAGCTGGGAACTCGTTGACATGGCATTCGGTAAAGACGGCCTTCTGGCCTTC
The DNA here is from genome assembly GCA_002441265.1 of Syntrophaceae bacterium UBA6252. Classification (GTDB taxonomy): domain Bacteria; phylum Desulfobacterota; class Syntrophia; order Syntrophales; family UBA6807; genus UBA6807. The sequence continues at coordinate 18,932 of DJVQ01000018.1, read as the reverse complement.
TGGAAACGGGAAAAGGAATAGGGAGAGAACCATGGCAAGAACCATCCGAATCAAAGGCATGTCCTGCGCCCATTGCGTCATGGCCGTCACGAAGGCGCTGAAGGGTATCGAGGGCGTGGAGAACGTCTCCGTGAATCTTGAAAAGGGAGAGGCCACTTTCGACGAAACCCGCCCCGTTACCATGGAGACCCTGCGCCGGCGCATCGAGGACGCGGGATACGAACTTGGCTAAGAAAAAGTTTTACATTCACGGGATGACCTGCGCCGCCTGCGTCTCCCGGCTCGAGAAGGCCATTTCCCGCCTCGAGGGGGTTGAGGAAGTCTCGGTCAATCTCGCTTCGGAATCGGCAACCGTCACATTCGACGAGGGGAAGACCGGCTTTGCCGCCATCGGGGACAAGGTCCGCGAGATGGGGTACGAGGCCTTCGAGGAAGTCCCGTCGCAAGGAGGTCAGCCGGGGAAAACCATCGTCTCCATCGGGGGAATGACCTGCGCCGCCTGCGTCCGCAACGTGGAAAAAATCCTGAAGAAGGTCCCGGGGGTGGAAGACGCCCAGGTGAACCTCGCCACCTCCCGGGCGCTCATCCTCCACAAGCCGGGAGTCCTCGACCTCGACCGGGTGAGGCAGGCGGTCCGGGACGGGGGGTACGAATACCTCGGCGTCCTCTCGAAAGAGGGGAAGGACCCCGTCGAAGCCCTCCGGGCGAGGGACCTGCGGGACCTCAGGATCCGGGTTGCGGTGGGGGCCGTCCTCAGCATCCTCCTCTTCATGGGTTCCATGCCCCACTGGTTCCCCTTCCTCGCCGGCATCCCCCAGGAAACGAGGCGCATCCTGCTGCTCATCCTTTCCACACCCGCCGTTTTCTGGGTCGGCAGCCGGTTCTATTCGGGAGCGGTCCACGCCCTGGCCCGGAAGACCTCGGACATGAACACCCTCGTCGCCCTGGGCTCCTTTTCCGCCTATGTCTATTCCACCGCGGCCGTCCTGTTCCCGGGCTTTTTCGAGGAAGCGGGCATCGAGCCCCACGTCTATTTCGACGGGGCCGCCATGATCGTCACCCTCGTACTTCTCGGCAGGCTGCTCGAGGCCCGGGCCCGGGGGAAGACCTCCCAGGCGGTCCAGAAGCTGGTCCGGCTGCGCCCGCCCGTGGCCCGTGTCCTGCGGGACGGGGAAGAGCTCGAGATCCCCATGGAGGACGTGCTGCCCGGAGACGTGCTCCGGGTCAGGCCGGGGGAGAACATCCCCGCCGACGGCACGGTGGTCGAGGGGGAATCCTACGTGGACGAATCCATGCTCACCGGCGAGAGCGTGCCCAGGGCCCGGAAGGAAGGCGAAGCCGTCTTCTCGGGAACGGTGAACGGAAACGGAAGCCTCCTCGTCCGGGCGGAAAAAGTGGGGGCCGACACGGTGCTCGCCCGGATCATCCGGATGGTGGAGGAAGCCCAGGGATCCAAGGCCCCCATCCAGAGGTTCGCCGACCGGGTCGCCGAGATCTTCGTTCCGTCGGTGCTCGCGGCGGCCGTCGTCACCTTCCTCGTCTGGTACTTTCTCGTTCCCGAACCGACATTCACACGGGCCCTTCTCAACTTCGTTTCCGTCCTCATCATCGCCTGTCCCTGTGCCATGGGCCTCGCCACCCCCACCGCCGTCATGGTGGGCATCGGCCTCGGGGCGGAACGGGGAATCCTCATCAAGGGCGGGGAAACCCTGGAAACGGCCCACCGCCTCGACACCGTTCTCTTCGACAAGACGGGAACCCTCACGGAGGGAACCCTCACGGTGACGGACGTCGTGCCGGCCCCGGGGGTCGACACCCGGTCCCTGCTCCAGGATGCCGTTTCCCTGGAGGCCCTGTCGGAGCACCCCATCGCGCGGGCCGTCGTCCGGAAGGGGGCCGCCGAGGGAATCAGGCCCCTCGAAGTCCGGGGATTCGAGGCCGCGCCGGGGCTGGGGACCCGCGGAATGATCGGCGAACGGACCGTTCTCGCCGGAAACGCCGCATGGATGATCGACAGGGGGCTCTCCCCCGGAAAACTGGACCATCGCGCGGAATCGGAAATCGGCAACGGAAAGACGGTCATCTTCGTCGCCGGGGACGGAAACATCCAGGGATTCATCGCCCTTACGGACACCCCCAGGGTGTCCGCCCGGGAGGCGCTCGGGCGTCTTCGGGAAATGGGACTGGAACTTGCCATGATCACCGGCGACAACGGGAAAACGGCGGCGGCGGTCGGCAGGGCCCTGGGGATGGACCGCGTCCTCTCGGAGGTGCTCCCCGGAAACAAGGCCGAGGAAGTGGCCCGGCTGAAGGAAGAGGGGAAAACGGTGGCCATGGTCGGGGACGGCATCAACGACGCCCCGGCNNACAAGGCCGCCGAGGTCAAGCGCCTTCAGGCGGAGGGCAAGGTCGTCGGGATGGTCGGTGACGGCATCAACGATGCTCCGGCCCTGGCCCAGGCCGACGTCGGCATCGCAATCGGCGCCGGCACGGACGTGGCCATCGAGACGGGGGACGTCGTCCTCATGCGCAACGACCTGACCCTGGTCCCGGAAACCATCGCCCTTTCCTCCCTCACCCTCCGGGTGATCCGCCAGAACCTCTTCTGGGCGTTCTTCTACAACACCATGGGGATTCCCGTCGCCGCGGGGATCCTCTATCCGTTCTTCGGCGTCTTTCTCAACCCCATGGTCGCCGCGGGGGCCATGGCCTTGAGTTCCGTCTCCGTGGTGAGCAACTCCCTCCGTCTCCGGAGGATCTGGCACAGGCGGCTCGAGAGGCTGCATTCCGCCGGCTGATCCGCCGGCCCGGACCGCGCCGCGCCCGCATTGACAGAAATTGAAACCGATCCTATACTGAAATCAGGCAACAGGTTCTTCGACAGGAGGGGTTCCGGAAAGGAACTCCCGGAGGCTTTGTGTCCCCGCCCGACGAGAGGGGGCGGGGGCCCACCCGGTAAATCCTCTCTTTCCAGGGAAAGGAGGGAAAGACCATGAAAGCAGGTGTGATTTTTACCGGAACCGGCCCCATTCTCATCCTCACATCCTACGATTCGATGACGAACCCGGCATTTGTGGAGAAACTGGCCATGAAGGGAATCAAGAAGTTCATCGCCTACGAGATTCCCGTGGACGCGGTCAAGGCGAAGTACAGGACCCAGTTCGACATCATCCTCGGCGATCTCGACCAGACGGACGACCTTCGGGTTCTCGATTACAACGGGCACAACATCTTCTACAATTTCAGCTTTTCCGCGCTCGGGCCGCCCATCCTCTACGAACCGTAGGGGGAAGGCCTCCGTCAACGAAACCGAGGGACGGACCCCGCGCGAAGGGGTCTGCCCTTGTTTCCCGGCGGGGAAGGAATCGGCCCTGAAGGGCCGGACCGCAAAATGCGTGTGATCAGGATCCGGCCCTGATGCGCCGGGCGGCGGAAAGGGGGGAAAACGCTTTTTTACCGCGAGAAACGGTCTCGCGGCGATTCCTGTAACCAACGGGAGGGGAAAAAAGAAAAACGGGTTTTCGACCGGCTCGACAACCCGTTTGAACGATCTGGTGGTCCCACGGAGAATTGAACTCCGGTTTCAGGCGTGAGAGGCCCGCGTCCTAACCGCTAGACGATGGGACCATGGCTGGGGGACCAGGATTCGAACCTGGGTAGCAGAATCCAGAGTCCTGAGTCCTACCGCTAGACGATCCCCCAGCATTTTCAAGAGAACCCGAATTAAAGGATCTACCGGGAAAAGTCAAGAATTAATTTGTAATGGCTTCGTAAAAAGTTCCTATGCTGCGTTGCCCTTCTTCCCTCNNTCCCTCGTCCCTGCGGCGTACCCCAAGTACGCCTCAGTCCCCGGGATTCGGGCGCCTTGCCTCTGGAGCTTTTTTATGAGTTCGTCAATTTGTCATCCTCCGCGGATGAGACGGATCGCATCGTCGATCCGCTTCGCCACCCGGTCCTTCCCGAGGGTGATCATGACCTCGTCGATGCCGGGGCTCACCGTCTTTCCGGTGAGGGCCACCCGGAGCGGCTGGGCGACGACTTTCAGCTTGATCTGCCGTTCGTCGGCGATCTTCCGTAGAAAGGTTTCGATCCCCTCCTTCGTGAAGTCGGCAAGGGACGGGATCAGGCGCGCGATCTCCTCCAGGGGGTCGACCACGTCGGCCGTGAGGAACTTCTTCGCCGCGCCTTCGTCATAGGAAACGGCGTCCTGGAAATAGAAGGCGCCCGCCTCGGCGAGATCGGCCAGGGTTTTCGACCGGGATTTCAGGTCGCCTACGACCCGCTCGAGAAAGGCCCCGTCCCTCGCGTCGATGCCCGCCTTCAGGAAGAAAGGCTTCACCATTTTCGCGATCCGTCCCGGATCGGACTCCCGGAGATAATGCTGGTTCAGCCACAGGAGCTTGTCCGGATTGAACACGGCGGCGGATTTCCCGACGGAATCGAGGGTGAAGCACCGGATCATCTCCTCGGCGGAGAAGATCTCCTGGTCGCCGTAAGACCAGCCGAGGCGGACCAGGTAGTTCACCAGGGCCTCGGGGAGATACCCCATGTCGAAATAGGCCATGACGGAGGTCGCCCCGTGGCGTTTGCTGAGACGGGTCTTGTCGGAACCCAGGATCATGGGAACGTGGGCGAACCGGGGGACCTTGTACCCCAGGGCCTCGTAAATCACGATCTGCCGGGGCGTGTTGTTCAGATGGTCGTCCCCCCGGATGACGTGGGTGATTCCCATCTCGGCGTCATCCACGACGACGGCGAAATTGTACGTGGGATACCGGTCGCCTCTCTGGATGACCAGGTCGTCCAGTTCCTCGTTCTCGAACCGGACCGTTCCCTTGATCAGATCGTCCACGACGGTGACGCCCACGTCCGGCGTCCTGAACCGGACGACCGAACCTTCCGACTCCTTCAGGCCCTTGTCCCTGCAGGTGCCGTCGTACTTGGGCTTCCGCCCCTCGGCAAGGGCCTTCTTCCTTTTTTCCTCCAGCACCTCCTGGGAGCAGGTGCAATAGTAGGCCTTGCCTTCCCGGACCAGCTGCCGGATCTTTTCCCGATGGATTTCCACGCGTTCCGCCTGGAAAAAGGGACCCTCGTCCCAGTCCAGCCCGAGCCATGTCATTGCGTCCAGGATGGCCCGGGTTGATTCCTCGGTGGACCGCTGCTGGTCCGTGTCCTCGACCCGAAGGATGAATTTTCCGCCCGTGTGCCGTGCGAAAAGCCAGTTGAAAAGGGCCGTCCTTGCCCCGCCGATATGGAGATATCCCGTCGGGGATGGGGCGAACCGCGTTCTTACCCCTTGTTCTTCCGTCATACCGTTTTACCCGCCTTCTTTCCTCTTCAGGGGATCCGGCGGAAGCCCCCCGTCGGACCACTGAATCAAGGAGAGATTCGTCGCACAATCCCGGTCAATTGTCAAGAATGGGGGCCGGGCAGTGAAAATTCTCTTGACAATTTTATGGATTTGTAATTAGTTTTCTCACTTTGTGACTTCGATCATGGGAGTTTTCCGTGAGAATTCAGGTCCAGAGCATTTCCCCCGAGGGGGTCCGTCTGGAGTACGAGAAGACGGGGGACTGGTTCTCGGAGACCCTCGGGGATGCCGATGAAAGGGATTTTACCGTTGACGGCATCAAGGTCCGTTTCACCCTCGCCAGGCTGGGCCGGACCATCACCGTGGAGGGCCACGTGGAAGCGCGGATCGGGCTCACCTGCTGCCGGTGCCTGAAACCCCTGACGAAGGATGTGCAAACCGACTTCCGATACGCCTACCTCCCCGCGGAAAGGATGCCCCGGGAGGCGGACACGGAAGTCACCGAAGAGGACGTGGGAATCGGCTACTACGAGGACGTCATCGACCTCGGGGAAGTCGTGGCGGAACAGATCGTTCTCGAGATTCCCATGAAACCTCTGTGCAGGGAAGAGTGCCGGGGGCTTTGCCCCTATTGCGGAATTGATCTAAATGTGGCAGATTGCGGCCATAAAGAAAAGACGATATCGAGCCCCCTTGCCCTTTTGAGGGGCTATCCCATCAAGAAGCAAAAGAGGTAATCTCCATGGCAAATCCAGTCAAGAGACATTCCAAATCCAGAAGAAACATGCGGAGGGCTCACGATTTTCTCACGCCGCCCGCCACTTCCATATGCCCGCAGTGCAACGAGCCCAAGATGCCCCACCGGGCGTGCCCCAACTGCGGCACCTACAAGGGAAGGGAAGTCATCGATCTGAAAAAGACAGCCTGAATCGGAACATCCGCGATTCATGGACAACGTGGGCGTGGTATTCCCCGGCCAGGGTTCCCAGTATGTGGGGATGGGCCGGGACATCTTTCTTCTTTTCCGGGAAGGCAGGGAGACCTTCGAAGAGGCCTCTGACGCCCTGGGGTTCGACATGGGTGTCCTGTGCCTGGAAGGCCCCCGGGAAAAACTCGACCTCACGGTCCACACCCAGACGACGATCCTTACGGTGGGCCTCGCCGCTTACCGGGTCCTGAGAAGCAGGACGGGGATCGCCCCGGCCGTCCTCGCGGGCCACAGCCTCGGGGAATACGGTGCCCTGTGCGCCGCCGGAGCGATCGATTTCTCCGACGCCCTGAGGCTCGTGCAGATCCGGGGAACGCTCCAGCAGGAAGCGGTCCCCCCCGGAACCGGCGCCATGGCGGCCCTCATGGGCGTGGAACGGGAGACGATCGAGAAGATCTGCCGCGATCCGTCGCCGGAGGGCGAGGGGATCGTGGAGCTGACGAGCTTCAATGCGCCGGGACAGTACGTCGTTTCCGGCCACGCCGGGGCGGTCGACCGGCTGATCCGGGAGGCCAAGAGCAAAGGAGGGGGAATGGCCGTCCGGCTTCCCATCAGCGTCCCTTGTCACTCTTCCCTCCTCCGGGAAGCGGCGGAGCGGTTCCGGGAAGTCCTGTCGGGCGTCAGGATCGGGGACTGTTCCATTCCCGTCATCCCCAACAGCGACCCCCAGGCCCTGCACGGGCGGGACTCGGCCCGCGATCTCCTGGTCCGGCAGATTCATACGCCCGTGCGCTGGCAGGAAACGGTGGAACGGATGGCCGCCATGGGAATAGGGACCGTCGTGGAAACCGGTCCGAAAAAAGTGCTCTCCGGCCTCATCCGGCGGATCGACCGGAATCTCCGGGTCGCGAACGTGGAAGACCAGGCCAGCCTCGAAAAGACGGCGGCCCTCCTGGAGGGGTCCTGAGCGGCCATGGATCGAATTGAAAAAATCGCACTGGTCACAGGAGGATCCCGGGGAATCGGACGGGCCATCGCGCTTCGGCTCTCCCGCATGGGGTGTTTCGTCTGGATCAACTACCTCAGCAACAGGGAGGCGGCGGCGGAAACGCTGCGGCTCCTCCTGAGCGAAGGCGGGCAGGGAGCCCTCGCCCCGTTCGACGTGTCCGATTTCGACGGCGTTCAGGCATCCATCGCGAAACTCGTCGCCGCCAGGGGACCCGTCGACATCCTTGTCAACAACGCGGCCCTCTCCCGTGACGGACTTCTCGTCCGCGCCGGGGAAACCCAGTGGGATGAAACGATCGACACCAACATGAAAGGCGTTTTCAACTGTTGTCGCGCCGTCATCCGCGGAATGATGAAAAACCGGCGGGGACGGATCGTCAACATCACCTCCGTCGTGGCCGACGCCGGAAATACAGGACAGGCCATCTACAGCGCATCGAAGTCGGGCATCCTCGGCTTCACCCGATCCCTGGCCCAGGAACTCGGTCCCAGAAACATCACCGTCAACGCCGTGAGTCCCGGATTCATCGAATCGGACATGACGGCATCCCTTTCCGAGGCAAGCAGGCGGAAAATCCTTCAGAGGATTCCCCTGGGAAGGCCGGGAAACCCGGATGACGTGGCCGCGGCGGTCGCCTTCCTCGCCACCGAGGAAGCCTCCTACATCACGGGCCAGATCATCCACGTCAATGGCGGATTATACATGTAACCGTTCCGGCAGACGGATACGGAAGCGATGCCGGAGCATTCACAGGAAATGAACTAAGGAGGATTTTCATGACCGTTGAAGAACAGGTGAGAAAAATCATCGTGGAACAGTTGAACGTCACGGAGGAGGAATGCGTGCTCGAGGCATCGTTCATCGACGACCTCGGCGCCGATTCCCTCGACCTCGTGGAACTCGTCATGGCCATGGAAGACCATTTCGGCATCGAAATCTCCGATGAGGAACTCATGAAAATCCGGACGATCCAGGACGCCGTGGATTACATCAAGAAACGCCTCTCCCAGTAACCCCATGGATCCCGGGAAGAAAAGAGTCGTCGTCACCGGGCTCGGCACCGTGAACCCCCTGGGAAACTCCGTCCTGGATTCCTGGGAGGCCGCCCGTTCCGGAAAATCCGGAATCGGGCCGATCACCCGGTTCGACACGTCCGAGTTCAAGACCCGGATCGCCGGGGAGGTCAGGAACTTCGACGCCCTTGCCTACGTAAACGCCAAGGAACTCCGGAGAATCGACCTTTTCATCCTCTACGCCCTTGCCTCGGCGGACATGGCCGTCGCCGACGCCGGCCTCGACCATCCGGAGGACCTGGGAGACCGCGCGGGGGTGATCATCGGAACGGGCATCGGAGGACTCTCCACCACGGAAAGGGAAAAGGAGACCCTCCTCTCCAGCGGCCCGAAAAGGATTTCCCCCTTCACCATCCCGGCGGTCCTGCCGAACCTGGCCGCCGGGCAGGTGGCCATCCGGCACGGAGCCCGGGGCCCCATCAGCTGCACCGTCACGGCCTGCGCGTCGGGAAGCAACGCCGTCGGGGATGCGTTCCGGGCGATTGCAAACGGGTACGCCGACATCATGATCGCCGGCGGGTCGGAGGCCGCCGTCTGCCCGCTCACGGTGGCGGGATTCAACGCCATGAGGGCGCTGTCCACGCGAAACGACGAACCCGAAAAGGCCAGCCGTCCCTTCGACCTGGACCGGGACGGTTTCGTCATCGGCGAAGGGGCGGGGGTTCTCGTCCTCGAGGAACTCTCCCGGGCACTGGACCGGCGGGCCCGGATCTACGCCGAGGTCGCCGGGTACGCCACGACGAGCGACGCCTTCCACATCGCCGCCCCCCCGCCGGGGCACCACGGGGCCGTCCGCGCCATGGAACTTGCGCTGCGGGACGCCCGCCTTCTTCCCGCGGACATCGATTACATCAACGCCCACGGGACTTCCACCCCCCTGAACGACCTGTACGAGGTGGAGGCCATCCTCAAGGTTTTCGGCGACAGGGAGGACCTCGCCGTGAGTTCCACCAAATCCATGACGGGACACCTTCTCGGAGCGGCGGGCGGCGTGGAGTCGGTCTTCACCGTTCTTGCCGTCGCCGGGTCCGTCCTGCCGCCCACGATCAACCTGGAGCGGCTGGAAAAGGAATGCCGCCTCGATTTCGTTCCCCACGCATCCAGAAAACGGGACGTCCGTGCCGCCCTCTCCAACAGCTTCGGTTTCGGCGGGGTGAACGCCGTCCTGGCATTCAGGAAATTCGAGGGATAGGGACATGCGGATCATCATCGGATCGGACCATGCGGGATTCCCCCTGAAGGAGGAGGTCGCCGCCTTTCTCAAGCGGGAAGGGCACACCGTGACCGACGTGGGAACGGACGGCGAAACGCCGGTGGATTATCCCGACTACGCATGGCGGGTGGCCCGGGCGGTCGCCGGCGGCGCCCACGACCGGGGCATCCTCGTGTGCGGAACGGGGACGGGCATGGCCATCGCGGCGAACAAGGTTCCGGGAATCCGGGCCGTCGTCGCCCTGGACGAGGAGACGGCCCGGTTGGCCAGGGCCCACAACAACACGAACGTGCTGGCCCTGGCGGGCCGGAAAACGGGAAAGGACGAGGCCCGGAAGATCGTGCGGACCTGGCTGGAAACCCCCTTCGAGGGAAACCGGCACGAACGAAGGCTTGACAAAATCAGGGAAATGGAAAAGAGTTACTTTTTTTCCCCCGAAAAGGGACCGGAGTGAGAGGGGCTCCATCCCGCAGCGGGTTCCCCAGGAACGTCCGAAGGGCATCTCCGGAGAAATCATGACGCAGGAGGATACGACATGTCCCATCTTTTGAAAACCGATCCCGAAATCGCCAGGGCCATTCTGCTCGAAACGAAACGGCAGGAAGGAAAACTCGAGATGATCGCCTCGGAGAATTTTGTCAGCGAAGCGGTCCTGGAGGCTCAGGGTTCCGTCATGACGAACAAGTACGCCGAGGGATACCCGGACAAACGGTACTATGGGGGGTGCGAATTCGTGGACATCGCCGAGTCCCTCGCCCGGGAACGGGCGAAGCAGCTCTTCGGGTGCGAGCACGCCAACGTTCAGCCCCATTCGGGGACCCAGGCGAACATGGCCGTCTACTTCGCCACGCTCCAGCCGGGAGACACGGTCCTGGGAATGAACCTGTCCCACGGCGGGCACCTCTCCCACGGAAGCCCCGCCAACTTCTCCGGCCGCCTCTACAACGTGGTCTTCTACGGCGTGGACCGGAAGACGGAACGGATCGATTTCGACGAGGTGGAATCCCGGGCCAGGGAACACAAACCGAAAATGATCGTCGTCGGGGCCAGCGCCTATCCGAGGACCATCGATTTCAAGGCGTTCCGGGACATCGCGGACCGGACGGGCGCGGTGATCATGGCGGACATCGCCCACATCGCCGGGCTCGTCGCCACCGGGCTCCACCCCTCCCCCGTTCCCGTCTGCGAGTTCGTCACGACGACCACCCACAAGACGCTCCGGGGCCCCCGGGGCGGAATGATCCTGTGCAAGGAATCCTACGCGAAAACCCTGGACAGCCGGGTCTTCCCGGGAAGCCAGGGGGGCCCCCTCATGCACGTCATCGCGGCGAAGGCGGTGGCCCTCAAGGAAGCCCTCTCCCCCGAGTTCCGCACCTACCAGGAGCAGATCGTGAAAAACGCGAAAGCCCTGGCGGAGGAACTGGTGCGCCGCGGATTCCGCCTCGTGTCCGGCGGAACGGACAACCACCTCATGCTCGTGGACCTTTCGGAAACTGGCGTCACCGGCAAGGATGCCCAGGAGGCCCTCGACCGGGCGGGGATCACCGTCAACAAGAACGGCATCCCCTTCGACACCCGGGGTCCCCAGGTTACGAGCGGCATCCGGATCGGAACGCCGGCGCTCACCACGCGGGGCATGGGAGAGAAGGAAATGAAGATCATCGGGGGGTGGATCACCGACGTGATCCACAACATCGAGAACGAGGATCGGATCGAGGAAATCCGCAACGAAGTCGCCCGGCTATGCGAACGGTTTCCGCTTTACGCGGAGCGGATCCGCCGCCAGGAGGCCGACAACAGGCCCTGAAGGGAGAGCCCCTTGGACGAAATCCCTTTCCCCGCCCCGTCCGGGCGGCCGAGTTGGGAACGATACTTCATGGATATCGTCGAACTCGTCTCCCGGCGTTCCACCTGCCTCCGGCGGAAGGTCGGGGCCGTTTTCGTCAGGGACAAGCGGATCCTCTCGACGGGATACAACGGGGCGCCCTCGGGGCTCCGCCACTGCCTGGAGATCGGCTGTCTCCGGGAAAAGCTCGCGGTCCCCTCGGGCGAACGGCACGAGCTGTGCAGGGGCCTGCACGCCGAGCAGAACGCCATCATCCAGGCGGCCCTCCACGGGGTGAGCATCCGGGGGGCCACCCTGTACTGCACGAGCCATCCCTGCATCATCTGTTCCAAAATGATCATCAATTCAGGCATTTCCGGCGTCGTCTTCCGGGACGGGTACAGCGACGGGCTGTCCCGGGAAATCCTCACGGAGGCCGGGGTCTTCGTAAAGAAGCTATGAAGTGTCCATTCTGCAGCAACGGCGAAAACAAGGTCATCGATTCCCGGATCAGCAAGGAGGGAAACGCCATCCGGAGAAGACGGGAGTGCCTTTCCTGCGGAAAGCGTTTCACCACTTACGAGTACGTGGAGGAGGTCCTGCCCGTCGTCGTCAAGAAGGACGGGCGGCGGGAGTCTTTCGAGCGGGACAAGATCCTCGCGGGGATCAAGAAGGCCTGTGAAAAAAGGCCGATCAGCATGGACCGGATCGACGGGATCGTGGACCGGATCGAGCAGGCCTGCCAGGACACCCAGCAGAAGGAGATCTCGACGTCGGAAATCGGCGAGAAGGTCATGGAGGAGCTTCACCGCCTCGACGAGGTGGCCTATGTCCGGTTCGCCTCGGTCTACCGCCAGTTCAAGGATGCCGGGGACTTCTTCGAGGAACTCTCCGCCTTCCTGAAGCAGAAGGAACGGAAGGGGAAGTGAGGGGGATCATGTTCACCGGGATCATCCAGTCCATGGGCAAGGTCAGGGGAATGAGGAAACAGGGCCTCGACGGAATCCTGGACATCGAAACGCCCATGGACATGACGGACGTGGCCCCTGGGGACAGCATCGCCGTCTCCGGCGTGTGTCTCACCGTCACCGCGAAGGGGCCCCGGGGGTTCACCGCCGACGTGTCCGCGGAGACGCTGTCCCGGACGACCCTGAAAGGCCTCACCGCCGGGGAGCCGGTCAACCTCGAGAAGGCCCTCCGTCCCGACTCCTTCCTCGGCGGCCATTTCGTCCTCGGCCACGTGGACGAGACGGCCGGGATCATCGAAAAAACGCCCCGTTCCGGTTCCATCCTTTTCGGCTTCGAGGGTTCCCACTCCCTTTCCCGGTATATCGTCGAAAAGGGTTCCATCGCCGTGGACGGAATCAGCCTCACCGTAAACCGGTGTGAAAAAACCCGGTTTTATGTTAATATCATCCCCCACACGGCGGAAAACACGACCCTCCGATGGAGGAAAACGGGAGACCGGGTAAACATCGAAACGGACATCCTTGGAAAATACATCGAAAAACTGCTCCGACGGGACGGCCGGCTGGATGAGGATTTTCTGAAAAAGCACGGATACATCCCTCAGTGAGACCCTCCCGGCGGATCTTTCGCGGGTCCGCCCCGAAATAAAGAAGAAGAGGAATCGTTCATGCCTGTATGCAAAGTCGAAGAAGCCATCGAGGACATCCGGAATGGCAAGATGATCATTCTTGTGGATGACGAGGACCGGGAAAACGAGGGCGACCTGTGCATGGCCGCACAGTTCACCACGCCCGAATCGATCAATTTCATGGCAAAGCACGGACGGGGCCTGATCTGCCTTTCCCTGGACGATGAAATGGCGGAACGGCTGGAACTCCCCCTCATGGTGCGGAAGAACCAGTCCCGCTTCGGGACGGCCTTCACCGTGTCCATCGAGGCCAGGAAGGGGGTCACCACGGGGATCTCCGCCGCCGACCGGGCGACCACCATCCAGGTGGCCGTGGCCGACGGGAGCACCGCCGACGACCTGGTCAGCCCGGGACACGTGTTTCCCATCCGAGCCCGGAAGGGCGGGGTCCTGGTGCGGACCGGACAGACGGAGGGTTCCGTGGACCTGGCGAGGCTCGCCGGTCTCAAGCCCGCCGGGGTGATCTGCGAGGTCATGAAGGACGACGGAACCATGGCGAGGATGCCCGATCTCGAGATCTTCGCCCGGGAGCACGATCTCAAGATCTGCACCATCGCCGACGTGATCCAGTTCCGCATGCAGAACGAGATGCTGGTCCGGCGGTCGGCGGAGGCCACCCTCCCCACCTGCTACGGCGGGACCTTCCGGATCATCGTGTACGACAACGACGTGGACCATATGAAGCACGTGGCCCTCGTCAAGGGGGACATCCAGCCGGAGGACGAGGTCCTCGTCAGGGTCCACTCGGAATGCCTCACCGGCGACGTTTTCGGGTCCGACCGCTGCGACTGCGGCAAACAGCTCCAGACGGCCATGAAGATGGTGGAGAAGGAGGGGAAGGGCGTCATCGTCTACATGCACCAGGAAGGCCGGGGGATCGGGCTCGCCAACAAGATCAAGGCCTACAACCTCCAGGAAAACGGTCTCGACACGGTGGAAGCCAATATCCAGCTCGGCTTCAAGGAGGACCTCCGCGACTACGGGATCGGGGCCCAGATCCTCGTCGACGTGGGCGTCCGGAAAATGCGCCTCATGACGAACAACCCGAAAAAGATCGTCGGTCTCGAAGGATACGGCGTCACCATCGTGGACCGGGTCCCCATCGAAATCCCACCGACCCGGGAAAACGTGCACTACCTGACGACGAAGAAGGAGAAGATGGGGCATCTTCTGAACATCTGAGGAACGGGACAGGCCGCGGGTTCCCGCAGGGGGCCCCGGAAAGACGGGAAGGGAAAGGACCGGGACATGGCGAAGGTGACGGAAGGAAAGATCATTGCCAAGGGGCTGAAGTTCGGCATCGTGGCGAGCCGCTTCAACGACTTCATCTGCGGAAGGCTGGTCGAGGGCGCCCTGGATGCCCTGAAGCGGGCGGGCGCGGAGGACAGGGACATCGAGATCTTCAAGGTGCCCGGGGCCTTCGAAATTCCCATGACCGCTAAAAGGATCATCGGAAACGGCCGTTTCGACGCGATCATCTGCCTCGGGGCGGTGATTCGCGGGGCGACGCCCCATTTCGACTACATCAGCGCCGAGGTCACCAAGGGGATCGCCGCCGTTTCCCTGGAAACGGGGGTGCCCGTCGCCTTCGGCGTCATCACCGCCGACACGATCGAACAGGCCATCGAACGGGCGGGGACCAAGGCGGGGAACAAGGGTTGGGACGCCGCCCTGTCCGCCATCGAGATGGCCAGCTTGTTCAAGCTCCTGTAGCGAAACGGAAAGGGCATGGGACGAAGACGGAAGGCGAGAGAGATCGCCCTTCAGGTTCTTTACCAGATGGACGTCACGGGGGGTTCCCCGGGGGAGGCCTTGGACCTCTTCTGGCGGAACTTCGACGCGCCGGAATACGCGCGGCCGTTCTGCACGCGGCTCATCGAGGGAACCTACGAGCACCTGGCCGACATCGACGGCCGCATCCGGGGGGTCTCCTCGAACTGGTCCATGGAAAGAATGGCCATCGTGGACCGGAACATCCTGAGGATGGCCGTCTTCGAGCTTCTCTACTGTCACGACATCCCGCCGAAGGTCGCCATCAACGAGGCCATCGACCTGGGAAAGGAATTCGGAACGGAGAACTCGGGGTCCTTCATCAACGGGATTCTCGACGCCCTGTTCGGCAACCTCCAGGATGACCATGGACATCAGGATATCATCGGAATCGGTTGACGCGCTCGACCACGAGGGACTTGCCATCCTTCTCTATTCCGACGAAAGGCCCCCGGGGGGATTCTGCGGGAGGGTGGACTGGAGGATGAACGGCCTCATCTCCCGCCACATGGCGGGCGGTCTGATTTCAGGGGAATACGAGGAGCGGACGCTCATCACCCCCTACCGGATCGGATGCGGAAAACTGTTCCTCTTCGGCATGGGAAGCCGCCGGGACCTGACCCGGGAACGGATGTGGGGACTGGGGCGGAACATGGGAACGACCGTTTCGGCGGCGGGAGTCCGCCGCTTTGCCTGCCACATCACGGGGAGGCCCCCCTTCCCCTTTCCCGTTTCCGAAATGACGGCCACCGCCTTTTCAGGATTGGTCGAACCTTTTTTCCGGGACGGCGCCCCCTCCCACCCGGACATCACCTGCATCGTCGACCCTGAGGATCTCCGCGACGAAATCCTTCTCGGCCTCTACCAGTTGAAGGTCACTTCGAAATCGGAGCCCGGGGTCCGCATTCATCACTGACAAAGGAAGGACCGGTCATGAGAATCATCGTCATCGGCGCCGGGGAAGTGGGATACAACATCTCCGACATCCTGTCCAAGGAGGGCAGCGACGTCGTCATCATCGACCGGAACGAGGAGCGTCTCAAGAACGTATCGGAGAACATCGACGTCCAGACCCTCCACGGAAGCGGAAGCAGCCCCGAAATTCTGAAGAAGGCCCGGCTGGACCAGTCGGACATGATCGTCGCCGTGACGGACAGCGACGAGACGAATATCGTCGCCTGCCTCCTCGCGGCGGTGCAGTCCAGATCGATCCTCAAGATCGCCCGCATCCGGAACCCGGATCTCAACCGGGACTCGAAGATCTTCGACAAGAACCACCTCGGCATCGACCTGTGCATCAATCCCGAAAGGGAGGCGGTGGCGAACATCATCAACCTCATGGAGTATCCCGGGGCATCGGAAATCATCGACTTCGCCGAGGGACGGATCAAGCTCGCCGCCTTCTTCGTCGACGGGCGCTGCGAGGCGGTGGGCAAGGAGTTGCGGGACGTGAAGAACGTCTGCGGCACCGCGGATTTCCTCATCGCCTCCATCACCAGGAACACGGAACCCATCGTGCCCACGGGGAAGACGATCATCCGGGAGAACGACTACCTCTTCGTCCTTTCCGAGTCGAAGAACGTCCGCAACATCCTCCAGTTCTTCGGAAAGGACGTCGCCCCGCCCCAGCGCGTCTTCATCATGGGAGGGGGATCGACGGCCCTCATGCTGTCGGAGATCCTGGAGAAGAAGGGCGTCCTCCTGAAGATCATCGAGAAGAGGCAGGACCGGTGCGACATGCTCGCCTCCATGCTGGACAAGGCGGTGATCCTCCACGGGAACGGGACGAGCCAGGACCTCCTGAAGGAGGAAAACATCCAGGAAGCGGACTACTTCATCGCCGTCACCAACGACGAGGAGGCCAACATCCTCGGTTCGCTTCTGGCCAAGCAGCTCGGCGCGAAAAAGGCCATTTCCCTCATCAACCGGGTGGACTACACCCACCTCGTCCCCTACGTGGGGATCGACGGGGTCATGAATCCGAGGCAGTCCACCATCGGCAAGATCCTCCACTTCATCCGTAAGGGAAAGATCCTCTCGGCCACCCCGCTTCGGGACGAGAAGGCGGAGGCCGTGGAGTTCATCGCCCTCGAGACGTCGGAGATCACCAACAAGCCCCTCAAGGAAATCCGCTTTCCCAAGGGCGCCATCGTCGGCACCATTCTGAGAAACGACGAGGTGATCATTCCCTGGGGGAATTCGGTCATCCTTCCGGGGGACCGGGTCATTCTCTTCGCCCTCCGGTCGGCCATTCCCCAGGTGCAGAAATTTCTCACCGTCAAGCTCGACTACTTCGGATGAAAGCGGGAAAGATCCTCTCCATTCTCGGAGCCTTTCTGTTCTTCATCGGACTTCTGATGATCCTGCCCCTGTGCTGGTCCCTCTTCTGCGGGGACCCGGACGTGGAAGCCTTCGGCATCGCCATCCTCGCCGTGTGCGCCTTCGGCGGGATCCTGTATTTCGTGACCCGGTCGGCGGAGGAAATCACGCTGACCCACCGGGAGGGATTTCTCATCGTCGCGGCGGCATGGTTTCTCGCGGCGGCCGCAGGCAGTCTTCCCTACATGATCGCCGGGGTTCTCCCGGGCTTCACCGACGCCTTCTTCGAGTCCGTCTCGGGGTTCACCACCACGGGGGCCTCCGTTCTCACCGGCCTCGACGACCTGCCCCACGGCATCCTGCTGTGGCGCTCCATGACCCAGTGGCTGGGCGGGATGGGCATCATCATCCTCTCCATCGCCATCCTTCCCCTCCTCGGCGTCGGGGGGATGCAGCTCTACAAGGCGGAAATGCCGAGCCCCGTGAAGGACAAGCTCACCCCCCGGATCACGGAAACGGCCCGGACCCTCTGGATCGTGTACGTCATTCTCTCCACCGCCGAATTCATCCTCCTCCTCTTCGGAGGTCTCGAGCCCTTCGAGGCACTGTGCCACACCTTCACCACCATGGCCACCGGCGGCTTTTCCACCCACGACGCCAGCATCGCCTATTTCCAGAGCCCTTACGTCCAGACGGTGATCACCCTCTTCATGATCGTCGCCGGGATCAACTTCACCCTGCACCACTCCCTCCTCCTGGGGGACTTCAGAACCGTCTTCCGGAACAGCGAGCTTCGGTTCTATTTCGGGGTCCTTCTCGTGGCGACGCTGCTGGTCACCTACGATCTGTGGCACACCGTCTTCGACCGCATCCTGGTCAGTTTCCGCTACGCCGCCTTCCAGGTGGTCTCCATCATGACGACGACGGGATTCGTGACGGACAACTACGAGCGGTGGCCGGGCCTTTCCCGGTTCCTCCTCCTTCTCCTCTTCTTCGTGGGAGGGTCGGCGGGTTCCACCGGGGGGAGCATCAAGTGCCTCCGGATCCTCCTCATTCTCAAACACAGCGCCGTGGAACTCTACCGCCTCGTCCACCCCCACGCCGTCACCGCCGTGAAGCTGGGGAAACAGATCGTCGCCCCCGAGACCATGGCCAGCGTCTGGGGGTTTTTCATCCTCTACCTCGGCCTCACCGTGACGGCCACGGTCCTGCTCCTGCTTCTCGGGCTCGATCCCCTCACGTCCTTCTCCGCCACGGCCTCCACCATCGCCAACGTGGGGCCCGCCTTCGGACTCGCCAACCCGTCGTCCACCTATGCCGGGTTTCCCTGCCCGGCCAAGTGGATTCTTTCCTTCTGCATGATCGCCGGGAGGCTCGAAATCTACACGATCATGGTCCTTCTCACACCGGAATTCTGGAAAAAATAGCATTGAAAGAACGGGGGAACCATGGTAATTCCCCCGATGAACGGGACATTCCCCCCGGGGAGGGGACAGCGGGACCGGGGGGATGGACCCGAAAAAGTCTGAAAAACGTTTTTTCGGACGGCAACGGAAGAAGATTCCGAGGCGAGGCGCCCGCATCCCGGCGGCCGGGGCGTACAGGTTTGCATGCCCGGCGGAGAGGGGAGAAACGGCATCGACGCCGGGGGATTTTGTCGCAAAACCGTCGAGGGAAAGAGGAAAGCAGCCATGGAACGGAAGTACACCCCCCACGCCATCGAAGAGAAGTGGCAGAAACTGTGGGAAGACGAAAAAACCTTCCACGTCACGGAAGACCCGGGGAAGGAGAAATACTACCTCCTGGAGATGTTCCCCTACCCCTCGG
>DJVQ01000053.1 GCA_002441265.1 Syntrophaceae bacterium UBA6252 | reverse complement strand
ATGGTACGCCGCAGGGACGAGGGATGAAGGGCAACGCAGCATATGGACTTTTTTCGAAGCCGTCAGTCTTCGGGATTCCTGGACAGCGCCGTCATCACCGTCCAGTTGGTGCCGCCGTAACCGGTCGTCAGGGCCCGGCGGACTTCTTTCGGCACCTGGTGGCCTCCGGCGTCCCCCCGGATCTGAAGGGCCGCCTCCCAGACGCGGAGCATGGCCGAGGCGCCGATGCAGTTCGTCGACAGCACGCCGCCCGAGGGATTGACCGGCATGGGGCCGTCGATGCCGGTCTTCCCCTCCTCGACGAGCCGGAAGCCCTGCCCCGGCGCGCACAGGCCCAGATCCTCATACCACTGGAGTTCCGCCCAGGTGGCGGGTTCGTAGACTTCGAACACGTCGAAGTAAGCGGCCGGGTCCGCGATCCCCAGCTTCCGGTATATCCGGGACGCGCAGGTCGTGGAAAATTTCGGCCTCCTGTCCAGAACGTCCCTCCAGGAGATTTCGAACTGCTCGTTGTGGGCCGTGTCCATGGCCCGGATCCACACGGGCCTGGCACACCGGTCCCTGGCGGTCTTTTCGTCCGAGAGGATCATCGCGCAGGCGCCGTTGGACGCCGGACACATGTCCAGCATCCGGATGGGGTACGCCAGCATCCGCGAATTCAGCACGTCCTGGATCCCGATGTCCAGCTTCAGGTGGGCGTACTGGTTCTTCCGCGCGTTCTGCCGCGCCTTGACCGCCACCATGGCCGAATGTTCCTCTTTCGCTCCCCAGGCGGCCATGTAGGAGGAACCCATCATGGCGAAATACCCCACCGCCGCCCCGGCCATGGACCGGCCGAAGAGCGGATGGGCGACGCCGCTCAGGATGGCGCCCGTGTCGCCCTCCTCCTGCTTCTCGAAGCCGATGCACAGGACCTTGTCGAACAGGCCGGAAGCGACGTGGTGGGCGCCGGCGCAGACGATCGTCGCCCCGACGGTCCCCCCGGTCGTGATCTTGATGCCGGGCTTCCCATATGCTCCCGTGCCGTCGGCGAGCCAGCAGTCGGTCATGTGGCATCCCTCGAAGAACTCCATGTTGCCGAGCAGGACGGCATCGATCTCGTCGATGGTCATCTTCGCGTCGGCCAGCGCCGCCCGGACCGCCTCGTTCACCAGCTCCACCTGGTTCACGTCGTGCCGGCGGGCGGCGTGACGGGTCTGGCCCCCGCCGATGATTGCAACGTTTCGTTTCATCGTGACCTCCGTCCGTCCGCGCCCAGTACGACGACGCAATGGTGCTGCCCGCAGAATCCGCTGTGGCCCTGGGCGACGGCGCATTTCACGCCGGGAACCTGGCAGTCCCCCGCTTTTCCCATGACCTGCAGCGCCGCCTCGGCGACGCGGTTCAGGCCCATGACATTGGCGGGAACGCCCGACAGAAGGCCGCCGGAAGGATTGACGGGCAGTTTCCCGTTCCTCCCGGTGACGCCCGACGCGACGAGCTTTCCGCCCTCGCCCCGGCCGCAGATCCCGAGCCCCTCCGTCCACAGCAGTTCCTGGTAGGAAAATTCCTCTGCCAGCTCGACGACGTCGATCTCCTGACGGGGATCCGTGATTCCCGCCATCCTGTAGGCCTGGGCGGCCGCCCGCTCCAGGGCCATGCACCCCGCCAGGTCCCGGTCCCCGAGATAATGGGCGTCGTAGCACGTGCCCATCCCCCGGATCCACACGGGTGTGTCCGTGATGTCCGCCGCCCGTTCCCCGGAGGCGAGCACCATGGCGACGGCGCCGTCCGTGTCCGGCGCCATGTCCATGGCCCGGATCGGGTCGGATACGAAGGGGGATCGGAGAATCTCGTCCATGGAAACACGGCCCTTGTTGTGGGCGCGCGGGTTGTCCACGGCGTTTCCGAGATTCTTCCTCACCACCGCGGCGGTGTGTTCCTCCATGATCCCGTACGCGTGCATGTACCGCCGCGCCTGAAGCGCCGCCGCGGACGTGTAGTCGAACCCGAGAAGCCGCGTGTAGATGGGGTCGAAGGCGTCGTTGTTCACGATGTTCCGGTTGGTCTGGGACATCTTCGTGTGGGCCAGCAGCAGGGTGCACCGGAACTCCCCCGACAGGATCCCCACGGCGCCGTAGTAGACCGCCGTCGATCCGTCCATGGCCATCTTCTCCTCGTTCCGGAGATGGCCGCCGATCACGTCGGTGATCCCGATGTCCGAGATGGTCTGCCCGTCCCAGATGTCGTGGGAGCAGCTGATGCTGTTGTCGATGTCCCGCGCCATGTCGAGGCCCGTGTCCTTCAGCACCCGCTCGATCACCTCGTACGCGAGTTCGGCGTAGTTCGCTTCCGCCCGTTTCGGGGAAAACACGGTCTGGGCGATTCCGACGATCGCTACCCGGTCAGACATGTCATCCTCCTAAAGCCGTTCGAATATGGTCGCGACGCCCTGGCCCCCGCCGATGCACAGCGTCGCCAGCCCGTAACGGCCGTTCGTCCTTTGAAGCTGACGGAGAACCGCCAGTGCCAGGCGGCCGCCGGACATGCCGTTGGGATGGCCGAAGGCGATGGCGCCCCCGTTGGGGTTCCATTTCTCCGGATCGACCCCGTGACCTTCCCTCTCGAGAATCTTCATCACCGCCAGGGTCTGCGACGCGAACGCCTCGTTGCACTCGACCACGTCCATGTCCTCGAGCTTGAGGCCCGTCCGTTCCAGGACCTTCCTGACGGCGATGACCGGCGCGATCCCCATGTATTTCGGCTCCCGGGCCCCGAGGGCGCAGCCCACGAACCGTCCGAGCGGCTTCAACCCCAGCCCCGCGCACCGGTCCCCGGACATCACGAGGACCGCCACGCCGCCGTCGTTCAGCCCCGACGAATTTCCCGCCGTCACCGTCCCGCCCTTCCTGAAGGCCGGCTTCAGAGCGGCGAGCTTCTCCAGGGTGGTCGCCCGGGGGTGCTCGTCCCGGTCGAAGACCACCGGATCCCCTTTTCTCTGGGGAACCTTCACCGCCACGATCTCCTCATTGAAAAACCCCGACTCGATGGCCCGGATCGCCCGCTCCTGGCTCCGCAGCGCGAACCGGTCCTGCTCCTCCCGGGAGATTCCGTATTCCGACGCCAGGATCTCCGCGATGATCCCCATGGCCACGTTCGTCTCATCGTCCGGACCGGTCTGCCGGACGATCCACGCGGGGGGAACCAGGGAAAAGGTCTGCCTGGGCCGTTCCATGAGATAGGGCTGGTTGCTCCAGCTCTCGCAACCGCCGGCGATGCACACGTCCCCGAATTCCGCCCCGATGAACGCCGCGGCGCTGTTGATCGCCTGCAGGGAGGAGCCGCACTGCCGCTCCACCGTCTGCGCCGGCACCGACAGGGGAAACCCCGCCTTCAGGACCGCCCAGCGGCCGATGTTCACCGCCGCGTTGTTCGTGCACGCATGGCCGACCAGGACGTCCTCAACGATGGCCGGGTCGATCTTCGTCTTGTCCAGGAGCCCCCGGAGCGCGAACGCCGCAAGCTCCTCCGGCCGGAACGCGGAAAGGGACCCTCCCATCCGCCCGATGGGCGTTCTCACGCCGTCTGCAATCACTACCTCTCTCATGATCCCGTCCTCTCGAATCCGGCGGTTCGCTCCGCCGGGGATTGATGCTCCATGGGGAAACGCTCCGGGGCTACCGTCCCTGGAACTCGGGTTTCCTTTTCTGCAGAAACGCGTTCATCCCTTCCGTCTTGTCCTTCGTGCCGAAACACAGGGCGAAGCACCGCGCCTCGATTTCCAGGCCCGTCTTGAGATCCGCCTGGATGCCGCTGTTGATGGCGACCTTGCCCATGTGAAGGGCGACGGGCGGCCGCTCGGCGAGTTTGGATGCGAGCTTCCCCACGGCGTTGTCCAGCTCGGCGGCGGGAACCACCTCCTCCACCAGCCCGATCCGCAACGCCTCCTGGGCGCTGATGTGGTCCCCCGTGAGGACCAGCCTCTTCGCCATTCCCGCCCCGACGAGCCGCGGCAGCCGCTGCGTTCCGCCGTATCCGGGGATGATCCCCAGCCTGATCTCGGGGACGCCCATGATCGCCTTGTCCGAGGCGATCCGGATGTCGCAGGAAAGGGCGAGCTCCGTGCCGCCGCCGAGGGCGATGCCGTTGACCCGCGCGATCACCGGCTTGGGGTAGTTCTCGATCATCGACGTGATGGCCTGTCCCCTGGGGAGGGTCTTGAGGATGTCGATGTATCCCTCCGAGGCCCCCATGATGGAGATGTCGCCGCCGGACACGAACGCCTTGTCCCCCGCCCCGGTGATGACGATCACGCGGACCTCGGGGTCGTTCTCATGGGTTTCGAGGACATGTTCGATTTCCAGCATCGTTTCCAGGCGGATGGCGTTGAGCACCTTCGGCCTGTCGATGGTGATGGTGGCCACCCTGTTCTTGATTTCCAGACGGATATCCTGATACTCCATGTCGTTCCCCCTGTTTCTCCATGGCGCCGCGCCCGGCGCGTTCGTTCCCGTCCCCCGGAGAGGACCTCCGGCGACGATCCGTCCCGTCAGAAGATCTTGAAAGGCTTTTTCGTCCCGTCGGGGAGATAATCATAGAATCCTTTGCCGTTTTTCCGGCCCAGACGGCCGGCTTCCAGCATCTTCCGGTAAAGGATGTTGAGCCGGTCCGATTCCTTGTGCGTGTAATCGAAAATGGCGTCGGTCGCCATCTGGATGACGTCGAACCCGCCGAAATCGGCAAGCTCGCAGGGACCCATGGGATGGCCCGCCCCGAGTTTCATCGCCGTGTCGATCTCCTCCGCCGTGGCCGCGCCCTCCAGGACCATCTGGGCCGCTTCCATGTACAGCCCCGCGAGAAGGCGGTTCACGATGAATCCCGGGATGTCCTTGGCCCTGACGGGCGTCTTTCCCATTTTCCTGCACACGGCCAGCGTCGTTTCCACCGTTTCCTCGGCCACGCCGACGGGCAGAACGACTTCCACGAGCTTCATGACCGCCGCGGGATTGAAGAAATGGGTCCCGATGCACCGGCTCTTCCTCTCCGTCGCCCCGGCGATCGCCGTCACCGGCAGGACCGAGGTGTTCGAGGCCAGGATCGTGTGCCCGGGACAGGCCTTGTCGAGCTGCGCGAAGATCTTCTTTTTCAGTTCCAGGTTCTCCGGAACGGCCTCGATGACGAAGTCCGCATCCCCCGCCGCCTTCTCCAGATCCGTCACGGCGGCGAGCCGGTTGAATATCCTGTCCCCCTCCTCCCGTGAGATCTTTCCCTTCTCGACAAACCGCTTGTCGATGTTCCCCTTGATGATCCCCAGGGCCTTGTCGAGCATCTCCCGGGCGACGTCGTACAGGCGGACCTCGTAGCCCGCGAATATGGCGGCCTGGGCGATCCCGTGACCCATCGTCCCCGATCCGATGACAGCCATTCTTTCCACTTTCATGATCCCCCTTCTCCTTTCAGGAAGACATTGCCCCAGGGGAGCAAAATCCCGTTGCCTGGATTCAACCGTTTGATTCAATCATATGATTGAACCCATACCCTTTCTCCCCGAGGTTGTCAAGTCAAATTCAAACCCGATATTGACGACAAAGTAAAAAGTCCCTATGCTGCGTTGCCCTTCTTCCCTCGTCCCTCCGGCGTACCAAAAGTACGCCTCGGTCCTCGGGATTCGGGCGCCTTGCCTCTGGATCTTTTTACTTTGCCGTTCGTAAAAGCTTTGATTTGGCTTTTTTACGGGTTTGTCGATGTTCAAATACGGGAGACCTTCCGGGAGCGCCGAACCCGCCGTTCCGTCCCGCACCGGAGGGGCGAAGCGCTCCACGGGGCTTTCCCTCAAAATACTTTTGGACACGGGCACAAAAAGCTGATAGGTCGGTATCTGTGCGGAGGTTTCGCGACGTGCCGCGGGGTGGTCACCGGCGCGGACGGAACGAATTTTCTCGAGGAAGGTCAGTAAGATATCATGATGGATCATTTCGATGTAGCCGTTGTGGGTGCCGGACCCGCGGGAGGGTATTGCGCATACCTGCTCGCCAAGAAAGGGCTGTCCGTCCTCCTCCTGGAGAAGGACAGGCTGACGAGATACAAGGCCTGCGGCGGCGGCATACCGTCCAAGGTGGTGAGCAACATCGAATTCGACGTTTCAGAGGCCCTGGAAGTCAGGACGGAGGGGGCCTACATCGCCTACGACATCGACGACTTCATCACCATCGCCCCCGAGAACAGCGTCGGCTGGATGGTGATGCGGGACAGGTTCGACTCCCTCATCGTGAACGAGGCCGGGAAAAAGGGCGTCACGGTCCTGGAAGGCACGGAGATGCGGGGCATCGAGGAGACGCCCTCGCGGTGCACGGTGAGGACGAACCACGGGTCGTTTCACGCGTCGTTCGTGGTCGGCGCGGACGGGGCGAACAGCACGGTCGCGAAGATCATCGATCATTCCAGATCGATACGGAAAGGGATCGCCATTTCCGCCGAAATCTACGTTCCCGACAAAAAGTTCGAGAAGCAGGGGCCTTACAGCACCTTCGATTTCGGCGTCGTCCCCAAGGGGTACGCATGGATCTTCCCCAAGAGCGACCACCTGTCGATCGGCATGTACAGCATGCTCTGGAGCATGCCGGACATCAGGAAACGGCTTTTCGACTACATTGAAAAGAACCCGATCCTCCGGGATTACGAGAGCATCAGCGTTCACGGGCATCCCATCCCGCTCGGGAGATCCAGAAAAAGCTACGGTTCGAACCGGATCTACCTGGTCGGAGACGCCGGCGGCATCACCGATCCCTTTTTCGGCGAGGGCATCTATTTCGCCATCGAAAGCGCAAAGATCGCCGCGAAATCCATCATCGACCGTCTCGTCGAATACGGCAACATCAAGACCTACACGAAAGACATCAACGAGAAACTCGGGAGGGACCTGGACTATTCGTACCTCATGGCCAGGTTCTTCTACTACAACCTGCGGCTGAGTTTCAGTCATATCGTGCGGAACACCCACATCAACAGCATCTTCACGAAGCTGATCCGGGGAGACATCGGCCACAAGCAGTGCTTCTACCGGAGCATGGTCCGGCTCGTCACCTGCCTGTCCAGGGGATAGGGGGCCCGGCACCGCCCGTCAGGGCCGCGGAAGGGCACGCCGATCCTTCCGACGCGGCTACAGGAGAATCCTTTTTCCGTCCTCGGCGCACTCGCAATCCGCTTTACCGCACATGGAAAGCATTTCGCGGCCCATATGGGTCAGGACGAGACGTTTCGCCTCGGTTTCGCCGTAATGGTTCATCAGGGTGACGTAGTCCATGTGTCCCCTCGCCTGTTTCCCGTAACTATACGCCTCGGCGATGAAAAGATCCGCCCCCCGGGCGACGTCCAGAAGGGCGTCCGTCCACTGGGTGTCGCCGGAATAGCCGATGATCCTGCCGCGGCAGCCGATCCGCAGCGCGAAGGAGGGATCGGCCTGGGGATGGATGTTCCGGTAGGGCGTCACGGCGATCCCGCACGCGGTCACCGTTTCGCGGTCCGAGAATTCCCCGACATGGAGCGCGAACTTCCGCGCGACCCGCGAAGATCCGGGAAACAGGATCTCCATCGCCCTGACGAGAACGTCTTTCGTCCCCGGGGGACCGAGAACCGTGAGGGGCTCCGTGCGCCCGAAGGCGATCTGGGAAGCGTTGACGAGGAACGGGATCCCGCCGTAGTGGTCCCCGTGCAGATGGGAGACGACGATGAGGCCGATGTCGTTCGGCTCGACTCCGAACCGGCTCATTCCGATCAGGCAGGAGGCCCCGCAGTCGATCAGGAACCGGCCGCCGTCATGGCTGACATGGATGCAGCTCTGGAGCCTGCCGCCGCTTCCGAAGGCGTCGCCGCAACCCAGAAATCGGACCTCGATTCCGTTCATGAGGCACCTCCGCGATGACGGGACCGTCCCCGTCCCCCTACCCTTCCCGCCGGCCGATCGTTTTCTCGAGAATGTCCGAGAGCATTCCCGCCGCCTGCGCCGTCATCCGCTTGCACTTGATGCCCTTCTCCTGTTCCCCCAGCCGCTGCAGAAGGACGGCGCAGTTCGTCGATCCGAAGGTCTCCAGAAACCGCCGGCGGAATTCGGAGATGACCCGGCTCGCCTCGCCGATGTCCCTGCCCGGCTCCGTCCTCCCCAGCAGGTATCCCGCCGCGAGGACGCCTCCCGTCAGTGCGCCGCAGACGTCTTCATGGCTTCTGCCGAGCCCGCCGCAGAAACCCGAGGCCACCCTGACCGAATAGCCCTCCGGATGCTCGGCGAAGCGGTCGACGATCGTTCTCGATATCGCCTCCGAACAGCAGAAGCCGCCGTCGAAGAGATCGAAAGCCTTCTTTTCCAGTTCTTCCTTCGGCATCGTCAAACCTCCAGATTGATTTACCGCATGCTGAACGGAATTGACTCATAATTCAAATGAAAAATATTTCTGTATATGATAATTTTCAATCATGACGGCTTCGTAAAAAGTCCGTATGCTGCGTTGCCCTTCTTCCCTCGACCCTTTAGCGTACCATCAGCACGCTTCATTCCTCGGGATTCGGGCGCCTTGGCTGCGGAGCTTTTTACTTTGCCGTTCGAAAAAGGGTTGCTCGGATCCCTTGCGGCCCAGGCGCAACTGACGGCTTCGGAAAAAGTTCCCATGCCGACCCTTCATCCCTCCTCACTGCGGCGTACCGGAAGCACGCCCCGGTCGTCGGGAATCGGGCACCCCGGCTGCGGATCTTTTTCCTTTGCCGTCCCGGTCATCCCGGGGTCTTTTGAGGATGCGTCATTCCTTTTTTTTCTCCTCCTTCCCCGAATGAAGAACGACGACCTTCGCACCCAGGTGGCCGGCCATTTCGTCCAGTTCCTGCTTCCGCATATGGTGCGCGTAAACCTTCAGATCCACGCCGCTCACCCCGCAGATTCGGAACCGGGGCTTTTTCTCCCCTTTTTCCACCTTCCGTCTTTCTCTGACAAAAATCCTGGCTTCCATGGCTTGCCTCCTCACACGTTTTTTGTTATTATATATATCCTTAAAGGATATATGTCAAGGAGAAATTTATGAGCGGCAAATCAACCCCATCCCGTCGCGGGCGGCATGACCGGTACATCCAGCCGTCCATCCTGCTCGGCCTTTATTCAAAGCCTTCCTACGGCTACGAGATCATTCAGAACATCCAGGCATTCGGCTTCGTCGAGGGGAGCGCCCCGCCGGGGATGATCTACCGGCATCTCCGTCAGATGGAGGAGGAGGGACTGGTGCGTTCGGAGTGGGAAACGAAGGAACAGGGCCCCGCCCGGAGGGTGTACTCCATCAACCCGGAGGGGGAGGAAACCCTCGCCCTCTGGATGGAGCACCTGGACCGGAAGGCCAGGGCCCTGGGAAATTTCGTGAAGGCTTACAAAAGGGTTCGGGAAAAGAAGGAAAAGAATCCCTAGAACCGGCTGCCGTTACGGGGAGAGGGGCTTTTTGTTCCTCCTCCCTCCCTGCGATACCCAGGAACCGTCCTCGCCCGGAAGGACGGGAAGGACCGCCCGGTGGCCGAAAAGCCGGGGCCGCAGCCAGCCGTTCGTCCGGACGACGTTTTCCATGACGGGCACCC
Organism: Syntrophaceae bacterium UBA6252; assembly: GCA_002441265.1. Classification (GTDB taxonomy): domain Bacteria; phylum Desulfobacterota; class Syntrophia; order Syntrophales; family UBA6807; genus UBA6807. The sequence goes on along the minus strand of DJVQ01000053.1, from coordinate 78,732 downwards.
GCCCGTCCCGGTCCAGGGACACGGTGAGGATGTCCGCCTCGGCCAGGGCGCCGACGGTAATGGAATCGGGAAAGTCGCGAAGCCTTCCGAACTCGATGAACCGGCCGGACCAGCCGGAAGCGGTGAGGCCCACCGCCGCGAGGGCCCCGATGATCCCGTCTTCGGTTCCTCCAAGACCCCGGAGGTATGCGTCTCCCGCCGCCCGGAGGGCGTCCTTCCGTCCCACCACCCGCCGGGTGCACTCATAGCCGAAGGACACGATCCGCTCCAGCCCGGGATGGTCCGCCGGAACGACGGCAAGGCCCGGATCGCTGCCCTCCTGTGCATGCCTCCGCACGTGGCCGGCCGCAAGCTGTGCAACGTCCTCCGCGGTGCACCGGCCGGACGCTTCGACGACGATGCAGGCCGAGCTGTTGTGGGATGTGTACGGAATATCGGGGTGGACGAGAAGCTGCTGGCGGACGACCCCCCAGAGCCTGAAGCCGGGGGGAAGCTCCCCCTCGAACCACCTTGCCAGTTTCCCCGTCCCCGTCTCCGAATCAATGGAATCCGTGTCGTCCACTCCGATGTAAAGCCTCACGAAACGCTCCTTCTATCTCAATTGCAGCCAGCGCAGGGCGGCGGCGGGAAAGGCGACCCAGATCCGCTTCCCCGGAAGCACCCGGAGGTGGTCCGCCCGCTCCGGGGACATCATGGCCTGCAGGGTGATGCCGCCCAGATCGACCTGAACGGTGAGATTCTTTCTCCGCGACCCGGAAAACATCCCGGTAACCGTCGCCGGGAGGATGTTCTCGACCGAACGTTCCTCCCATTCCGCAACGTGCACCTCGATGTCCGTCCCCCGGAGAAGCGCCGCCGTTTCCCTTCCCGGCGGCGGGCCCGCCGCCAGGAGGAAACGCCCCTCTTCCAGCGCTTTTCGCCACCGGCCGTCCCCCAGGGCCTCCCACGGACCGGGAATCACGTTTTCCTCTCCCGACCCGATGATCCTGCCGTCATGGATCTTGTAGATCCTGTCCACGGCCCCGTTCAGCCATTCCAGGTCGTGGCTCGCCACGACCAGGGCCATCCGCAGCGACTTCCGGATATCGACGATGGCCTGGCGCACCCGGTAGGTGCTGTAGGAATCGATGCTGGCCGTGGGCTCGTCGAGGAGAAGGGCCTTTGGTTTCAGAATGAGCCGCGACGCCAGGGCGACCCGCTGGGCCTCCCCTCCGGACAACTGGTGCCATTTTCTGTGGGCGAATTCGGAAAAGGGCAGTCCCACCTGCCCGAGGGCCTCCTCCACCCGCTCGCGGATCCGGTCCTTCTCCCCCCTGACCCTGAGGCCGTAAGCCACGTTCTCGAAAATCGAGGTCTTGAGAAGATAGGGCTCCTGGAGGAGGATGGTGACGTTCCTGGCCGTGGAGGAATCCGTCCCGTGAATGTTTTTCCCGAGGAAGAAGATGGTCCCCTCCCGGGGCGTCTCCAGGAAGGCGAGAAGCTTGAGGAGGGTGCTCTTGCCGCCCCCGTTCGGCCCCACAAGTCCGATCGACTCCCCCTCCCCGATTTCCATGCCGGGAATGAACAGCTCGAAGGTGTCCCCGTAATGAAACCGGAGACCGGAAATCCTGTAGAGAGGTTGTTCTTCCATGACGGATCAGATCTTCAATCGTTCAAAAAACGTTTTTTCGGACGGCAATGCACAGAGATCCCGGGCCGGGGCCCCGATCCCGGCGGACCGGAACGAACCCGTTCGCACGCCGCGGGGAGGCGGGCTGAGGAGCGGCACGGGAACCATTTGCGAAGCCGTCATCATCATTGTTTCCTTCTCAGGGTGACCAGCACTGCGTTCACCAGGAGGGCCAGGGTGAGGAGGACAATCCCCAGGGCGATCCCCATGGCGAATTCCCCCTTTCCCGTTTCCAGCGCCACCGCCGTCGTGATCGTCCGGGTGTGCCACTTGATGTTTCCCCCGATCATCATGGAGATCCCCACTTCCGAAATGGCGCGGCCGTACGCCGTCACGGCCGCGGTGAGAACGGCGAACCGCGCTTCCAGAAGGGTCTGCAGGGCGATCTGCCGGGCGTTGGCACCGAGGGTGATGAGGGTGAGGCGCAGCCTCCGGTCGAGCCCCTCCACCGCCGTCGCCGTGAGGGAAACCACGATGGGAAGGACAAGGATCGTCTGGGCCAGGGCGATGCCGGGAACGGTGAAAAGAAGCGCCATTTCCCCGAGGGGGCCCCTTCTCGAAATGAAGGCGTACACGACAAGGCCCACCACGACCGTGGGCAGGGCGAGAAGCGTGTCCACGAGGGCCCGGAGTTGTTTCTTTCCGGGAAACTCGAAATAGCCGAGGATAAATCCGCCGGGGATCCCGAGGGCAAGGCTTGCCAGGATGGAAAGGGAGGAAACCTCAAGCGTCGTGGTCACGGCGGAAAAGGTCTCCGGGTCCCCGCTGAAAAGAAGGACGAGGGCCCGGAGAAATCCGCTTCCCAGATAATCCATGGACGGTCGTTATTTCTTCGCGTTCGGGAAAAACAGCTGCTTTCCCATCAGTTTGAAATCGGCGATGGCCTTCTGGATTTTCGCGGAGGCCATCCATTCGGAAAATTTCGTGGCCAGGTCATACTTGGCTTTGTTGCACCGGGCCGGATTGACGGCGATGACGCTGTACTGGTTCTTCAGCGCCGCGTCCCCCTCCACGATAATGGCAAGGGGCGGTTCCCCCTTCCAGTTGGCCTCGTACTTGATGAAGGTCCCCCGGTCGGTGAGGGTGTAAGCGTCCCGTTCCGCGGCGATGTTGATGGTGTTGATCATCCCCTGTCCCGTCTGGATGTACCAGGTTTCCTTGTCGGGAACGGGCAGTCCCGCCGCCTTCCAGAGCTGGAGTTCCATCTTGTGGGTCCCCGAATTGTCCCCCCGGCTGGCGAAGGGGATCTTCCGCGCCGCGAACGTCTTCAGGGCTTCATTCACAGATTTTCCCTTGACGCCCGCGGGATCGCCCTTGGGTCCGACGAAGATGAAATCGTTGAACATGATTTCCCGGCGATCCACGCCGTAGCCGTCGGCGACATACTTCAGTTCCGTCGCCGGGGCGTGGACGAGGAGAACGTCGACGTCACAATTCTTTCCCAGCTCCAGGGCGTTTCCCGTTCCAACGGCCACCCACTTGAGTTCCACCCCCGTGTCCGCCTTGAACATGGGCCCCAGATCGTTCAGGAGTCCCGTGTTGTCGGTGCTCGTCGTCGTCGCCATCATGAGGACCTGGTCCGCCGCCCCGGCGGCACCGGCAAACAGGCCTGTGAAAAGGAAAAGCGACAGTGCAATCGAAAAAAGCGTAATCTTCTTCACGATTCCCTCCATGTTTCTCGATCGTCCGGGTCCCCGACGGGGTCCGGTTGTTCCGCTGACCGCAGGCCCTTCTCCGGGCGCCCGCAACACTCAGTCGTCGTACTTGGCGGCATACGCCGCGTCATTGTACAACCCCTGGTCGAACCGCTCCTTCCCGAAGGACCGGAGGATCTCCTGGCCCTCCCCGGAGGAAACGAAATCGATGAATTTCGCGGCCGTGGCGGCGCCGGGGGAGGCTCCGGGCGGCAGGCAGAGGGTGTGATAGGTATTCACGAGGAACTTGTCCCCCCGGAAAAGGATCGTAAGCGCCGGGACGTTCTTCTTCTCGGCGATCCAGGTGCTGCTGTCCGTCATGAAATACCCCTTCTCGTCGTTCGCCCGTTTCAGGGTTGCCGTCATGAAATCCTTCGTGACGACGTACCAGCCGCCGGCGGGTTCGATTCCCGCCTTCTTCCAGACGGCCATCTCCTTTTTGTGGGTTCCCGAATTGTCGCCCCGGGAAAAGAACCGGGCCTTCTTCGCCGCGATGCGTTTGTACGCGTCGGCGGCCGACGTCGCCGATGCGATCCCCGCCGGGTCGCCGGGCGGCCCGACGATGTAAAACTCATTGGACCCGATGAGAAGCCGTTTCGTCGCCCAGCCCTCCTCGACCGCCTTCTTCTCCGCCGCCGGGGCGTGGACCATGATCATATCCACCTTCTTCCCCTTCAGGAGATCCAGGGACTGCCCGGACCCGGCTTTCACCCAGCACAGGGCGGCGTCGTTTTTCCCGCAGAAGGCCTCACCGAGAACCTTCAGAAGTCCCAACTCGCCGGGGCTCCCCGTGGCCAGTGAAAAAGCGTGGGAGCCGTTCCCGTAGGTCTCCGTGCATCCGGATCCCCCGAACGCCTGGGAAAAAGCGACGACGATCGACAACGCGACGACGATCCCCGCAAGAAATCCTCTCTTTGCCTTTGCCATAGATCCCTCCTTTTCGATAAAATGCCCCTCCGCCGTCCGAGATCCGCCGCACGACGAATGTTTCGCGATGATTATGCACAATATTGCATATCAATCCTTCCGTCAAGGGTTGACGAACCCGTAGAAAGTCAAAACGGCATTTTTTCCGAACGGCAAAGCAAAAACCGGGCGGGCAAGGCGCCCGAATCCCGAGGAATGAGGCGTTCTTCCGGTACGCCAAAGGGTCGAGGGGTGACGGGCGACGCAGCATAGGAACTTTTTCCGAAGCCGTCCGGGGCTCAACAAAAAAGGGGGCCCAGGCCCCCTTTCCGCTTTCCTGCAAAACATCAGATCTCCATGATCTCCGCTTCCTTGGCCGCCAGCACCTGGTCCGCCTTCTTGATGTAGTCGTCGGTGATCTTCTGAACGTCATCCTGGGCCCGGAAGAGTTCGTCCTCCGACAGATCCCCTTCCTTCTTGAGTTCCTTGAGGTCGTTGTTCACGTCCCGCCGGGAATTCCGGATCTTCACCTTGCATTCCTCGGCCATTTTCTTCACCACCTTGACCAGTTCCTTCCGCCGCTCTCCCGTGAGGGGGGGAATGGTGATCCGGATGACCTTGCCGTCGTTGGACGGCATGAGGCCCAGTTCGGATCTCTGGATGGCCTTCTCGATGGCCCCGATGGCCGACACGTCCCACGGCGCGATGACGATCAGCTGGCTCTCCGGAACGGACAGGGAGGCCACCTGGTTGAGGGGGGTCGGGGTGCCGTAATAGTCCGCCCGGATCCCATCGACGAGCGAGACCGAAGCTCTTCCCGTACGCACCTTGCTGAACGATTTTTCGAGGGCCTGGATCTGCTTCTTCATCGTCTCTTTCAGTTCACCGATCAGTTCGTCTTTCATCACAACCCTCCTATGCTCGTTCCCGCCGGTTCGCCGCACACCACCCGGCGGATGTTACCCCGTTCCTCCATCCTGAAAACGACGACCGGGAGCCGGTTGTCCCTGCACAGGGCGACCGCCGTCCCGTCCATGACGCGGAGATTTTTTTCCAGGACTTCCCCGTAGTCGATCCGGTCGAATTTCCGGGCATCGGGAAACGCAGCGGGGTCGCGGTCGAAGACGCCGTCCACCTTCGTCGCCTTCAGAAGGGCGTCCGCCCGTATTTCAACGGCCCGCAAGGCCGCCGCCGTATCGGTCGTGAAGAAGGGGTTTCCCGTTCCCCCCGTGAAAATCACGACCTTTCCTTCCTCGAGACACCTGCGCGCCCTGTCCGGGTTCACCGGCTCGACGATTCCCGGCATGGGAACCGCCGACTGGAGCACGACGTCCAGCCTTTCCTCCCGGAAGAGATCCCGGAGCGCCAGGCCGTTCATGACCGTGGCGAGCATCCCCATGAAATCCCCCGTGACGCGGTCGATCCCCCGCCGGGTCAGCGCCTCCCCGCGAAGGAAATTCCCGCCCCCCACGACGAGGGCCGTCTGAACGCCCAGTTCGAGGACTTCCCGGATCTCCCGCCCGACGGACCGGGCCATCTCCCGGTCGATCCCGGAGGTTTCCCTCCCCAGGAGGGCCTCTCCGCTCAACTTCAGAAGTATTCTGCGATATACGGGATTCTTCATGGGAAACGGGGCCGGTCTTTCCATCCCCGGACGACTGCGGCGGCGGGAAACGGAGTTCCCGCCGCCTTCGTACCGCGGAACGGTGTCTACTTCAGTTCCTCACCGAGCTGGAACCGGGCGAAACGGCGCACCATGATGTTTTCGCCCGTGTTGGCGATCATGTTCTGGACCAGGGTTGCCACCGTGATATTGGTGTCCTTGATGAACTTCTGGTCCATGAGGCACACTTCCTCGTAATATTTTTTCAGCTTTCCCTCGACGATCCGGTCGAAGATCTTCTCCGGCTTCCCCTCGGCCTTCGCCTGGCTCCGGTAGATCTCCTTCTCCCTGTCCAGGACCTCCGCGGGGACGGCTTCGGCGTTCAGGTACGTGGGGTTGGAGGCCGCCACGTGCATGGCGATGTCCTTCGCCATGGTCTGGAACGCCTCGGTCCTCGCCACGAAATCGGTCTCGCAGTTCACTTCGACGAGGACGCCGATCTTTCCCTGCATGTGAATGTAGGAAGCGATGACCCCGTCCTTCGCGGCCTTGGAGGACCGCTTCGTCGCAGCGGAGAGTCCTTTCTTACGAAGGTATTCCACAGCCTTGTCGAAGTTGCCGTCGGACGCCTCCAGGGCCTCCTTGCAGTCCATCATTCCGGCGTTCGTCTTGTCCCTCAGTTGTTTTACCAAAGATGCTGGAATACTCAATTTATTTCCTCCTATTCCTCGGCCGTAGCAGCCGTCTCTGTTTCCGGCAGGTCCGTTTTCGTTTCGACGCTCTCCGGCACATCCCCTTCTTCCGAAGCCGTCAGCTCGACGGCGGTCGTCTTGTCGCTTTCCGCCTGGATCTTCTCTTCGTATTTCCGCTTCCCGTCCATAACGGCGTCGGCGATTTTCGAGGAGAAGAGCTTGATCGCCCGGATCGCGTCGTCATTTCCCGGAATGATGTAATCGATGTCGTCGGGGTCGCAGTTCGTGTCGACCACCGCGGCAATGGGGATCTGGAGTTTTCTCGCCTCCTTGACGGCGATGAGTTCCTTCCTCGGATCGATGACGAAGAGCGCCCCGGGGAGCCGGTCCATGTGCCGGATGCCGCCGAGAACCTTCACGAGCTTGTCCCGTTCCCTCTGGAACCGGAGAATTTCCTTTTTCGGGAAGGCGTGGATGCTGTCCGCGTCCAGGGTGCGCTCCAGCTGGTTCAGTTTGTCGATGCTCTTCTTGATGGTGGTGAAATTGGTCAGCATCCCGCCGAGCCATCGCTGATTCACGTAAGGCATCTCCGCCCGCTCCGCTTCCGCGCGGATGCCCTCCTGGGCCTGCTTTTTCGTTCCCACGAAAAGAATGCTCCCGCCGGACGCGACGAGACCGGAGACAAACTGATAGGCCGTTTCGAACATTTCCACCGTCTGCTGAAGATCGACGATGTAAATGCCGTTCCTGGCGCCGAAGATGTAGGGCTTCATTTTCGGGTTCCATTTGTTGGTCTGGTGACCGAAATGGACGCCCGCCTCGAGAAGGGACTTCATGGTGACCTGGGGCATCAAACACTCCTTGGGTTTTTTTCCTCCACCCCCATCCTCTCTCCCCGGAACTTTCCTCATGGAAAGCAACCCCGGGTCGATCCGGGAGTGTGCGGTTTTATAAAATCTTCAAAAATCCGGTACGTTAGAATTCAATAAATCTGTGGAGAGTTACCATATCGCCCTCCATTAATCAAGGCAAAAAAATGCGACGCATGCGATCACGTCCGGTAATGGGCGTTGATGGACACGTAATCGTGGGTCAGGTCGGACGCGAACACCCGGAAGGCGCCCCTGCCCGTCCCCAGGCGGACAAGGACGGAAATTTCGGGCCGTTCCATGATCTCCCGGAGCACGCCTTCATCCTGGGCCGTTCCCGCGCCCCCGGCGAAAATCGGGACCCCGTCCATGGATACGTGGACATCCGCCGGATCGATGGGAACGCCCACGGACCCCGCCGCCGAGATGATCCTCCCCCAGTTGGCGTCCTTTCCGTAAAAGGCTGCTTTCACGAGGTTCGACCGCGCCACGGCATAGGCGACGGTGCGGGCCTCCTTTTTCGATCGGGCCCCCTCCACCCGGATGTCGAGGACCTTTGTCGCCCCCTCCCCGTCCCGGACGATGGACCGGGCCAGGTCCTCCATGATTTCGAAGAGGGCCCCCCGGAACGCGCCGAAGCCGGCGGAGCCCGCCTTCAGGGGCCGGTTCCCCGCCGTTCCGTTGGCGAGGAAAAGGACCGTGTCGTTCGTGCTCATGCAGCCGTCAACGGAAATGGCGTTGAAGCTCCGCGCCACCGCTTCCCGGAACACCCGTTTCATGGTCTCCCCGTCGACATCGGCGTCGGTGAGAACGTAGGAAAGGAGGGTGGCCATGTCCGGTTCGATCATCCCCGCGCCCTTGGCCATACCGAAGAGGGTCACCTCCCTCCCCCCGGCGACGCACTTCCGGAGGCCCATCTTGGGGTAGCGGTCGGTGGTCATGATGGCTTCCTCGGCGTCGGCGAGTCCTTCCGGTTTCAGGCCCGAGACCAGGCTCCCCATGGCGGAGAGGATTCTGCCCATCGGGAGGGGCTGACCGATCACGCCGGTGGACCCCACAAGGACGAGATCCTCCCCGATTCCCAGTTCGGCCGCCGCCGCCCGGGCCATTTCCCGCGCATTCCCGTACCCTTCGTCGCCCGTCGCGGCATTGGCGTTCCCGCTGTTCGTCACAATGGCCTGGGCCGTGCCCTTCCCTACCCGCTCCATGTCCAGGAGGACCGGCGCCGCCTTGAAGGCGTTGGTGGTGAAGACGCCCGCCGCCTTCGCCGGAACGGTGGAAAAGATCAGGGACAGGTCCTTTTTCCCGTTGACCTTGATGCCCGCCGCCATGCCGTTCCCGAGAAAGCCGGGAACCAGAAAAACCGATGAATCGCTCATGTAGACCTCTTGCCGGGGTCGGCCCCCGTCATTTGCCGCAGCATTTCTTGTATTTCTTGCCGCTCCCGCAGGGACAGGGATCGTTCCTGCCCACCTTCGCCTCTTTCCGCTTGACCTGCTTCGGCGCCGCGGGACCCTCGCCCCGGCTCATGACGTAGTCCCGTTCCTGCTTCTTCTGCATCTCCTGGACCGTTTCCTCCCTGCGGATCTGAACCTGGCAGAGTTTGGACAGGGCGTCCTCCTTGATCCGTTCCACCATGGCCATGAACATTTCGAATCCCTCACGCTGGTATTCCCGCTTGGGATCCTTCTGACCGTACCCCCGAAGGCCGATCCCCTCGCGCAGGTGGTCCATGTTGAGAAGGTGGTCCTTCCAGTGGGTGTCGATGGACTGGAGCATGAGGATCCTCATGATGTCGTCCATGAGCGGTTTGCCGAAATCCGCTTCCTTTTCCCGGAGCAGGTTCCGGACATCCCCGAGAATCTTCTCCTTCATGGCATCGATGCCGGCGTCAGATTCCCCGTCATCCCCGGAGAAATTCGATTTGAGGGCGAAAAGCTGAAAGATCCGGTCGTCCAGGCCTTTCAGGTTCCATTCCCCCGGAGGCAGTTTCCCGTCGGCGTACGTCTCGAGAAGGTCGTCCACGACGTCCTCGAGCATCTCGTCGAGCATTTCGCGAAGGTTCCCGCCGTTGAGGGCTTCCTTCCTCTGGCGGTAGATCACCTCCCGCTGCTGGTTCATCACGTCGTCGTAGTCCAGGAGGTGTTTGCGGATGTCGAAGTTCTGCGCCTCCACGCGCTTCTGGGCGTTCTCGATGGCCTTGCTGATGAGGCGGTGCTCGATGGGTTCCCCCTCCTCCATGCCGATCCGGTCCATGACCGAGGAAATCCTCTCGGCTCCGAAGATCCGAAGGAGATCGTCCTCCAGGGACAGGTAAAAACGGGACGAGCCCTTGTCGCCCTGCCTCCCCGACCTTCCCCGGAGCTGGTTGTCGATGCGCCGGCTCTCGTGGCGCTCCGTCCCGAGGATGTGCAGCCCCCCCAGTTCGGCCACGCCGGGACCGAGCTTGATGTCGGTTCCCCTGCCGGCCATGTTCGTCGAGATGGTCACCGCCCCGGGCTGCCCCGCCTGGGCGACGATTTCCGCTTCCTTCTCGTGATGCTTGGCGTTGAGGACATTGTGCCTGATGCCGTACCGGGTGAGCAGGCCGCTCAGTTTCTCCGAATTTTCGATGGAGATGGTCCCCACGAGAACGGGCCGCCCCTCCTTGTGAAGTTCCCGGATCTCCTCGAGGACGGCTTCGTACTTCTCCTTTTCCGTACGGTAGATCACGTCGGAATTGTCTTCCCGGATCATGGGCATGTTCGTCGGAACGACGGCGACGTCCAGGTTGTAGATCTTCTTGAACTCGGCCGCCTCCGTGTCCGCCGTTCCCGTCATTCCGGCCAGCTTCTTGTACATCCTGAAGTAGTTCTGGAACGTGACCGAAGCCAGGGTCTGGTTTTCCCGCTCGATCTTGACGTGCTCCTTCGCCTCGAGGGCCTGGTGCAGTCCGTCGCTGTACCGCCTCCCGGGCATGAGCCGGCCGGTGAACTCGTCGACGATGATCACCTGGTTCTCCTTCACCATGTAATCCACGTCACGCTTGAAAAGCGTGTGCGCCTTCAGGGCCTGGTTCACATGGTGGAGGATGGACATGTGCCTCGGATCGTAAAGGTTCTCCACTTTCAGGAGATCCTCAACCCGCGCGACGCCCCCTTCCGTCAGGATGACGGTCCGGCTTTTTTCGTCGATGGTGTAGTCCGCTTCCTTCTGCAGTCTCGGGATCACCTGGTTGATCCGGTAATACTTGTCCGTCGATTCGTCGGAAGGACCGGAGATGATGAGGGGGGTCCTCGCCTCGTCGATGAGGATGCTGTCCACCTCGTCGACGATGGCATAATTGAATTCCCTCTGGACGTAGTCCTCCAGGCGGAATTTCATGTTGTCCCGGAGATAGTCGAATCCGAACTCGTTGTTCGTTCCGTAGGTGATGTCCCGCCCGTAGGCCTCTTTCCTTTCGGCATCCGAAAGGCCGTGAACGATGACGCCCACGGAAAGGCCGAGGGATTCGTAAATCGGCCCCATCCACTGGGCGTCCCGGCTGGCGAGATAGTCGTTGACGGTGACGACGTGGACCCCCTTCCCCGTCAGGGCGTTCAGGTAGATGGGGAGGGTCGCCGCCAGGGTTTTCCCTTCGCCCGTTTTCATTTCGGCGATCTTTCCCTCGTGGAGGACCATCCCTCCGATGAGCTGGACATCGAAGGGGCGCATCCCGACCCTTCTTTTAGCCGCTTCCCGGACGACGGCAAACGTCTCGATGAGGAGATCGTCCAGCGCGGCCCCGTCCGCCAGCCTCGCCCGGAACCGGTCCGTTCTCTCGCGGAGTTCCGCGTCCGTCAGGGTCTGGACGGACGGCTCGAGGGCGTTGATCTCTTCCACATATCGGGAAAGGCGCTTGATCTCCCGGTCGTTTTTCGTTCCGAATATCTTTTTCAGAATGTATCCCAGCATATGGTCTCCATAAAAAAACCCGTAAGGTCATTACGGGGGCCGGAGGTTTTCATCGGTTCAAAGGGTTTCAATAAGGAAAAGGAAACTAAAAAAGGTAGTTCCTCGGATTTACATAAACACCCGCCATGGTGACGCTGTAATGAAGGTGGGGTCCCGTGCTTCTCCCGGAATTCCCTACAAGACCGATCACGACCCCGCGCTTCACCTTCTCGCCTTCCCGGACCATGACCTTGAGAAGGTGCCCGTAATAGGTGTAAACGCCCTTCCCATGGTCGATCCTGATCATGTTTCCCATGTCCGCTTCCCTGTTGACCTTGTTGACCACGCCGTCGGCGGGGGCGATGACCTCATCCCCGAGTTTCGTGGAAATGTCCATGCCCCGGTGCATTTCCCGTTTTCCCGTGAAGGGGGAGGTCCGGTACCCGAACTCGGAGGTCACCCAGCCCATGACGGGCCAGATGGCCGGCGTGGAAGCAAGGACGTTTTTTCTCTTCTGAAGCTGGTCGAAGATTTCGCGGAAACTTTCCTCCCGGTAACTCACTTCGCCGAGGAGCTGATCCATGTTTTTCCGGATCGTGTCGTAGAGGGCGTCACCCCCCGCCTTGCGATCCAGGTCCCCGAGATCCTCGTCCGGAATGGAACCGCCCATACCCGGAAACTGGCCGGTTTTCCGCTCGCCTTCCATGTTCGTGATGGCCCGGATCTTGCGGTCGAATTCCTTCAGGACCGTCATCCGCTCCTCGAACTCGCTCACCTTGACGGAAAGCTCGTCGATCTGCGTTTTCCGGGATTCGGCGATTTTCCTGAGTTCGCCCAGTTCCCCGTACTGGCCCCGAATGCGGAAATAATCGATGGAGAGGAAAAGGAACCCGATGACGATCACGGCGGAAACGGCCAGGGAAAAGCGAACCATGGCCTTGGACAGATGCATCTGCCGCATCCGCCTTCCCTTCCCGGTGATCACGAAAAACGTATACCGGTTATCGGGCATTCCCGCTCCCGTTCCTTCTTTCTATGATGTACTTCCCCCCTCGGAGCCCTCCCGGACTTCCCTTTCATTAAACAGATTCCAGGAAAAAGTCAAGCAGGACGAATGCGTAAAACTCCGGAAAACACGTTTCGAAAAACGACGATAAACGTTCCGGCTGCAAGCACCCGACTCCCGGGGAACAGGACTCACTTACGTCACGTCCCTCGACGGGAAAGGATGGCAACGCAGCATATGGACTTTTTACGAAGCCGTCACGCGCGGGCGGCGGCGGAATCCCCAGCCTTCCGCACCATGATGAGGGGGTCTCCCACATCCACGGCATCTCCGGGGGACACAAGAACCTCGGAGACGGTGCCGCTGATTTCCGAAAGGACGTTGTTGAGCATCTTCATCGCCTCCAGGACGATGAGCACCTGGCCGGCGGACACTTCGTTGCCCTTGTCCAGGGGAACTTCGCTCACCGTTCCCTTGAGCGGGGAACGGATGTCCCCCGTCTTGGCGAGGGCCTCGATTTCCTTCGCGGAAAGGGCGGCTTTCCTCTTTTCCCTCCCCGGTTCCTGGTCCAGTTCGGTGAGGATGGGTTCGGGGTGATGGTCGATGGTCATGTAGGTCACCGCATCGCCGCTCTTGGTTCTCCGCTGGGGCCCGATCTCCAGGCTGTGCTGTTTCCCCATGCTGTCCGCGAATTCGAAACGGTCCCCGAGATTGAATCCGCCCTTGCGGAACCAGACGCCGGGCGGCAACACCCAGGTCTTCCCGAATTTCTCCTCGAATTTGAAGAAACTGACGGCGTCGTTCGGATGCTGGAGGTAAAGGACCAGTTCGTCCTCCGTGGCGGGCCTCCCCATGCGGTGTTCCAGGACCCGTTTTTCTATGGAGAGGTCGATGTCCTCGATTTTCTGGTACCCCCGTTCGCTTTCCACGAAGGTCTTCCAGCCTTTGCCGAAGACGGCCTCGTAAATTTCGTCGGAGGGCCAGTAGAAGGGAAGGTCCCCGTACCGTCCGAGCATGAGGTTCTTCAGGTCGTCGTTCGCGTCCTTGTATCGGCCCTTCTTGAGTACGTTGTTCACCGCCGTCGTCCAGAGGATCTGGGAACCGGGGGTCACGCTCCACCAGTTCCCCAGTTCCACCTGCACCCGGGGAAGCTCCTTCTGAAGGATCTCCGGCATGAGGGGCAGGAAGCCCCCCTTGACGGCCTGCTCGAAGCTGGAGCCGGTGGCGCCGCCGGGAAGCTTGTGGATCTGGACCGTCGGGTCGAATCCGAGAAACTGGGACTCGAAATCCCGGTAATGCTCCCGTTCCGGTCTCAGCCTGTTCGAGGTGTCGATGACCTTCTGGCGGTCGATGCCCACCGCCTGCCGGCCGCAGGCGGCGAGTGTGTCGATCACCGTCATGAGGGGCGGGGGCCCGAAAAATCCCGTGAAGGAATGATCGCCGCCGTCGACGATCCTGGCGCCGTTCATGACCGCCGCGACCGTTCTTCCCACGTCATCACCGTCCGTGTTGTGGCCGTGATAGTGGATGATGAGATCGGGATACCGGTCGAGGATGGCCCTGACGAGATCGCCGATGCGCTTCGACGTTCCCAGCCCCGCGTGGTTCTTGATGCAAAGAAGGATGTCGGGCCCCGTCACTTCCAGGATCTCCCCGACTTTTTTCACATAGTAGGCATCGGTGTGCTCCGGACCGGTGGAAAAGCAGATGGACGGCTCGAGAATGCACCCCGCCGCCTTCACTTCCTCGAACACGGGCACCATGTTGGGAATGTAATTGAGGAAGTCGAAAACCCGCCATACATGGACATGGCGGGCAAAGCTCTTCACGGTCAGGCGGATGACGTTTTCCGGGTAGGGCCTGTACCCGAAGAGATTGACCCCCCGGCAGAGGGTCTGGAACAGGGTGTCGGGCATCATGTCTCCCAGCACCTGCAGTTTTTCCAGGGGGTTGATCTGCTTCCGCAGCATGTCCACATGCACCGACGCCCCCCCGGTGATTTCCAGGGAGAAGAATCCCGCGGCATTGCGTTCCCCCGCCACGAGCATCTGGGTGTGGGGCATGATGCGGTTCTTGAAATCCGACTGGGACAGGTCCCTTTCCGTGTTGGTCACATAGTACCCGTCGGTCTTCCTTATTTTATCCAGAACGTGGGAAACTCCCTTTTCACGGAGTTCCCGGGGCGTGATTCTCTCGTCCATCCTGTACATCGGCGCTCCTGTTTCTAAAAGGCGTAAGGGTTGGTTTTTTTCGCATGGATCTCGGCGACGAGCCGGGCCAGCATGGCGACCTCCCGCTCCCTGTCGGGATACTGGAAGACCCTGGGGTGGGTGTCAAGATAGGACGTGTCGAACACCCCCTTCCCGAAATCGGATTCGTCGCAGATGGAAAGATAGAAGGGAATGGTCGTCCGGGGGCCCACGATGAGAAAATCGTGAAGGGCCCGCTTGAGACGCTGAATGGTCTGTTCCCAGTTGTATCCCCTGACGGTCATCTTGACGAGGAGGGAATCGTAATCCGTGGGGATCTTGTATCCCTGGTAGACGATGCCGTCGAGGCGGATTCCCGGTCCCCCGGGGGACTGGTACACCTCGACCCGCTTGCCCCCCTCGGGCATGAAGTTGTTCTTCGGGTCTTCCGCGTTGATCCGGACCTGGATGGCCTTCCCCATCAGGTGGATCCCCTCCTGGGGGATCGCCAGGGGTTCGCCCTCGGCGATGCGGATCTGCTCCCTCACGATGTCGATGCCCGTCAGAAACTCCGTCACCGTGTGCTCCACCTGAAGACGGGTGTTCATCTCCATGAACCAGAAATCGTTCGTCTTCGAGTCGACCAGGAACTCAACCGTCCCGGCGTTCACGTAACCGGCCTCCTTCGATGCCGCCACCGCCGTTTCGTGAACGGCCTTGAGGACCGGCGCGGGCAGGTCTGCGGGGGCGATTTCCAGAAGCTTCTGGTGTCTTCTCTGGATGGAGCAGTCCCGCGTGCCCAGGTGGATGGCTTCTCCGTATTTGTCCGCCAGGATCTGGACTTCCACGTGGCGGGGCGCCTCGATGCACTTTTCCACATAAATGCTTTCGTCGTTGAAAGCCGACAGCGCCTCCGACCGGGCCAGGGGGAGCTGAATCTTCAGATCTGCGACGCTCTGCACCTTGCGGATCCCTCTTCCTCCGCCGCCCGACGAAGCCTTGAGCATGATCGGGTATCCATAGGATTCCCCGAACCGGATGGCTTCCTCAATCCCCTTCTCCCCGCGGGAGAGGTTGTCCGTGCCGGGGATGAACGGGATCCCGGCACGCTCCATGATGCTCCTGGCCTTGACCTTGTCACCGAGGTCCCGGATCACCTGGGGCGGGGGGCCGATGAAGACGATCCCCGCCTTTTCGCAGGCTTCGGAGAAGTCCGCGTTTTCCGCGAGGAATCCGTAACCGGGGTGGATGGCGTCGGCGCCGCTCTTCCTGGCGGCCCAGATCATGCGATCGATATTCAGGTAATCTTTCCGGGGTCCGTCGCCGATCGGAACGGCGTTGTCGGCGAAGCGGATAAAAAGGGATTCGCTGTCCGGCTTTTCATATACGGCCACCGCCTGGAGACCCAGTTCCTTCACCGTCCGGATGATGCGAAGGGCGATTTCTCCCCGGTTGGCTATGAGCACTCTCCTGATAGGCTTTTTCGACACCTTTTCGTACCTCTTTCATTCTTGCACGGGGCAGTTCGTGGAGACTCCCCGAATCTGCGGTTTCTACCTATATTAAGGAAGTCTGTCAAGATAATTTGCGGTGAAAGGGGTACCGGACGGCATCGGATCGGGAAAAGACTTTAAATAGTCCGAAAATCCTATGGATTTTTCCTTGATTGTTTAATTTCTTTGTGCTAATCACAGTTACATCAATTTTTTATATGTTTGGGGAGGCGGCGGGCCATTTTCAACCGGGTGCCGCTCCTTCGGTCCGGACTCCCTGAGGGGGGAGGCAATCCGGGAAACAAGTAATGTATGAAAAGGGGAACAGCTCTTTTTTCCTGATTCCCCGCTAAAACCGTGGGTCCTGGGACCTGCAAAAAGCATGGAAGGGGGGTTTTTCATGACGAAAGCAGAACTGGTTGCCGTGATGGCAAAAGAGGCAGGGGTTCCCAAAGCCGTGGCCGTGAAAGCGCTCGAGGCGTTTATGGGAACGGTTGCTGACGAGCTGAAGAAAAACAACAGGATCGGCCTTGTCGGTTTCGGAACCTTCTCGGTGGTGAAGAGGAAAGCAAGGACGGGAAGAAACCCGAGAACGGGTCAGGAAATCAAGATCAAGGCAAAAAAGGCCATCAAGTTCAAACCCGGAAAGAATCTTGCTGCGAAGATCTGATCGAGAGTGTGCATGAAAAACCCCCGGCCCCCGTGCCGGGGGTTTTTTTGTTTTATCCGTCCGCCGATGAAACGCGTACAAAGGCCGGAATTGACAGGAACTCTCCTTACTGGTATAGAGTGCCGAATTCGAAATTCAGAGAAGACGAACTCTTAAAATCGGAATAACGTTATTTCAAACGGCAAAGGAAAAGGCTTCCAGGCCGAGCGCCCGGATCCCGGGAACCGGGGCATGCTTCCGGCAAGCCGCGGGGCAGGGGGGTGAAGGCAGGCCCGGCAGGGAGGCTTTCCACGAAGCCGTCAAGGAAACATCATGAAAAAGAGAATCCTGAGCGGAATGCGCCCCACGGGGAAACTGCATCTCGGAAACTACCACGGCGCATTGAAGAACTGGGTGGATCTTCAGAACGAGGGACCTTACGACTGCTTTTACTTCGTCGCCGACTGGCATGCCCTGACGAGCGACTACAACGACACGTCGCAGTTGCAGGATTACACCTTCGACATGGTCGTCGACTGGCTCTCCGCGGGGCTCGATCCGGAAAAAAGCACGCTTTTCATACAGTCCCGCGTCATGGAACATGCGGAACTCTTCCTCCTTCTCTCCATGATCACCCCGATTCCCTGGCTGGAACGGAATCCGACCTACAAGGAAATGAGGGCGGAACTTGCCGAAAAGGACCTGTCCACCTTCGGGTTCCTCGGCTATCCCGTGCTTCAGGCGGCGGACATCCTCATGTACAAGGCCTACGGCGTCCCCGTGGGAGTCGACCAGCTTCCCCACCTGGAATTGACCCGGGAGATCGCACGCCGTTTCAACCACTTGTACAAGAGCGTCTTCCCCATCCCCGAACCGCTGCTCACCCAGGTCCCCAAGCTGCTCGGCATCGACGGAAGGAAGATGAGCAAGTCTTACGAGAACGCCATCTATCTGTCCGATTCGGGAAAAGCGCTGCAGCAGAAAGTCGCCTCCATGTTCACCGATCCCCAGAGGATGAGAAAGACGGACGCGGGGAGACCGGAAATCTGTAACGTCTATGCCTTTCACGATCTGTACACCCCGTGGGAGGAGGTCCGGGAAATCGCGGAATCCTGCCGGAACGCCTCCATAGGTTGCGTGGCCTGTAAAAAACGGCTTTTCTCCCGCATTCAGGAAGAAATGGCGGCGGTGCACGAACGCCAGGTCCATTACCGCGGCAACCGTAAGGAAGTGGAAAAGATCATCGCCGAAGGGACAGGGAGGGCCTGCGCCATCGCGGCCGCCACCATGGAGGAGGTCCGAAGCGCCCTCAACATTCGATGACGTCCTATGAGATCCGCCTGAACGTTTTCGAAGGTCCCCTGGACCTGTTGCTCTATCTGATCCGGAAGAACGAAATCGACATCTACGATATCCCCATGGCTGTCATCACGGAACAATATTTCCAGTATCTCGAAACCATGGGGGCTCTCAACCTCGACGTCGCCAGCGATTACCTCGTCATGGCCTCCACGCTCCTCCACATCAAATCGAGGATGCTCCTGCCTGTCCAGGAATCCGCCGAGGACGGCGAGGGAGAAGAGGATCCCCGGATGGAACTGACCCGGCAGCTCCTCGAGTACGAGGCGTTCCGGAAGGCGGCGCTGGCCATGGAGCAAAGGCCGATCCTCGACCGGGACGTGTTCGCCCGGACCGGCCCCCCGCCGGAAGACAACGGCAAGGGGAGGGAGACCGTGCTGGAAGTGACGGTCTTCCAGCTCGTGGAAGCCTTCCGGAACATTCTGGCGAAATGGGAGGGGGAGGACGGTCTCGAACTCAACCGGGATTCTCTTTCCGTGGCCGACCGGATCCGTGAAATCGTGAACCGGCTGGAAGAGGTGGAATCCCTCACCTTCGATGAGCTTCTGGAAAATCTGCGGGACCGGGCGCAGGTGATCTGCACCTTTCTCGCTCTTCTGGCGCTCGTCAAGATGAGGGTCGTAAAAGCCTTCCAGATGGAAGCCTACCAGACCATCAGAGTCTGTCTTGCCCCGGGTCATGAAGGATCTCCAATCCATTCTTGAGGCGCTCATCTTCGTTTCCGACGCCCCCGTCACCTTCGAGCGGCTGAGGGAAACCCTTCCCGAGCGGGAGGCCGGCGACATCCGGAACGCCCTGAACGCCCTCGTGGAGGAGTACCGCTCCAGGGAAAGCGGCCTCTACATCGCCGAGGTGTCCGGCGGATACCAGATCCGGACAAGGGAGAGCGTCCGGGACTGGATCCGGAAATTCCGGAAGGAAAGACCGCCGGCCCTGAGCAGGGCCGCCGTGGAAACGCTTGCCGTCATCGCCTATCGCCAGCCGGTCCTGAAGGCGGAGATCGAGAAGGTCCGGGGGGTGGACAGTTCGGGAACCCTGAAAAGCCTCCTCGAAAGGAACCTGGTCCGCATGGTCGGCCGGAAAGACGTCCCCGGAAAACCGATTCTTTACGGAACGACCCGGAAGTTTCTAGAAATCTTCCATCTCAGGGACCTTTCGGAACTTCCGACCCTGAGGGACTGGAAGGAACTGGGGGAATGACCATGGAGGAGAGGATCCAGAAAATTCTCGCCCGGGCGGGAATCGCGTCCCGGCGCAAGGCGGAAGCGCTGGTCCTCGAGGGAAGGGTCACGGTGAACGGCGAACCCGTCTCCCGTCTCGGGAGCAAGGCGGACCCCGAGAAAGACGAAATCCGCCTGGACGGCAAGCGGATTTTACAGGAAAGGACCCCCTCGACTTACATCGCCCTGTACAAGCCGCCGGGGTACGTGACCACCCTGAGCGATCCGCTGGGAAGGCCCACGGTGGCAAACCTCGTGAAGGGCGTTCCCGGTAGGATCTTTCCCGTGGGCAGGCTGGATTACGATTCCGAGGGGCTTCTCCTGATGACGAACGACGGGGACTTCGCCCAGCGCGTTCAGCATCCCCGCTACGGCGTTTCGAAGGAATATTCCGTCAAGGTCAGAGGGGCCGTGACCGAGGCGACCCTGGCCCTTCTCCGGAAAGGCGCGCGTCTTGACGACGGTTTTTTCAAACCCCTCCAGGTTTCCCTCGAAAAAAGGAATCCCGGAAGCACCTGGTTCCGGGTAACGATCCACGAAGGAAAAAACCGCGTGATCCGGAGATACTTCGAGTCCTTCGGCCATCCCGTCGCCCGGCTCATCCGGACGGCCGTGGGAGGTATATTCCTTGAAAGTATGAAAGCCGGCGAATACAGGTACCTGACGAAGAAAGACCTCCAGGCGTTTCCCGCACCGCCGGCAGCGGAAAAATAAAAAATACTCTTGACTTTAGAGGGCAAAGACATTAAAAGGTATTGAAATATTGAAGAAATAGGAAGAAAGTCCCCTTAAAAGAGACAGGGGTGTAAGGAAATTTTTTCAGTCAGGGGGTACCATGAACAAATCGCAATTGATCGAGACGCTGAGCAAAGCGGAAAATCTGACGGAGCGACAGGCTACGGACGTGGTCAATCTCATTTTCAAAAGTTTCACCGACGAGTTGAAGGAAAACGGCCGGATTGAGATCCGCGGTTTCGGCAGTTTCGTTGTCCGGTCCTACGGCGCGTACATGGGACGAAACCCCAAAACGGGAGGTACGATCGAGGTGGAGCCGAAGAAGCTCCCCTTCTTCAAGGTCGGGAAGGAACTCAAGGAAATGGTCAACAAGGGAAAAGGCAAGTAGCGCCCTGTTCGCCACCCCCCGTTCCGGCGGATGTCCCCCGTGCCGGGCCGGGGCGGCAAGTCTATCCCTCTATGTAAAGGAAGAACGCGCAAGAAGTCCAAACGATGCTTTTTCAAACGGCAGGATAAAAAAACCCGGAGGCAAGGCGTCCGGATCCCCAGGACCGAAACGGGCGGAGGATGTGCCGCCGGGACGGGGAAGGAAGGACGGGAAAACCCGGGGACCTTTCGAAAAGACGTCAATGAGAATCGCTGGAGGAAAGAGGGATCGCGACCTTCTTTCCTCCTTCTTTTCTGAACGGACGGTAAACCGATGCAGGATCCGGCAAAGGAACATCCATCCTTCTACCATGTCCTGCTTTTTCTTCTCACCGTCCTGACCACCCTGGTCGCCGGAGCCCTCCAGCAGGGCATCAACCCCCTGGAAACGCCGCTCCAGATCTGGAAAGGAATCCCCTTCTCCTTCTCCCTGCTGCTCATCCTGGGAACCCATGAACTGGGTCATTACTTCATCTCCCGGAGACACGGCGTCCAGGTCACCCTCCCCTACTTCATCCCCGCCCCCTCCTTCATCGGCACCTTCGGGGCGGTCATCAAGATGCGCTCCCCCATCCTGAACCGGAGGGCGCTCCTCGATGTGGGCGTCGCCGGCCCTTTCGCGGGGCTGGCGGTCGCCGTCCCGGTCCTCGTCATCGGCCTTGCCCTGTCGGAAGTCGCGCAGGCGCCGCTGGAAGAAGGGATCTCACTGGGGAACTGCGTTCTGTTTTCCCTTCTGGCCAGGCTCGTCGTGGGCCCCCTCCCGGAAGGATACGGTCTCATTCTCCACCCCGTCGCCTTTTCTGGGTGGATCGGCCTTCTGGTCACATCCCTGAACCTGCTCCCCGCCGGCCAGCTGGACGGCGGGCATGTGGCCTACGCCATGTTCGGGAACCGGCAGAAAACCCTTGCCCTCGGTACCGTGGCGCTTCTCTTCGTTCTGGGACTTTCCGGATGGACGGGGTGGCTTTTCTGGGCGGCCCTTCTTTCCATTCTGGGAATTCCTCATCCCCCGGTGGTCCACGACTGGATCCCCCTCGACGGGAAACGGAAAGCGGCCGGCTGGGTCGCCTTTCTCGCCCTTGCCGTCACGTTCATGCCGGTACCCTTCTAGGAAAGCAGCCCCTCGTTCCGGAAGCTGAGACAACGGTTCCCGCCGATGATGAGATGATCGTGAACGGCGATGTCGAGGATTCTCGCTCCTTCCTGGACTGCCCGGGTCAGCCGGATGTCCGCCTCCGACGGCCGGAGGTTCCCCGAGGGATGGTTGTGAACGAGGATCATGGCTGAGGCCTTGAGATAGAGGGCTTTTTCCAGGATCTTCCGGGGATGGACGACGGCCTGGTTCACCGTACCCTCCTGGATGGGTTCCACCCGGATGATCCGGTTCTGTGCGTTCAGGTAGATCACGGAAAAAAGCTCGTCTTTGAGGCCTCCCATGGAGGCCATGCAGTATTTTTCCAGTTCTTCCGTGGAGGAGATGTGCTCCCCTGCAAGGGCCCGCTCCTTCAGGTAGGCACTGCCGAAGTCCTTGACGAGCCTGACGAGGAGGGCGGCGGTTTCCCCCACGCCGGGGACCTTCGCCAGGTCCCCCGGGGAAGCGTCCAGGACGCCGCGGAGCCCTCCGAAATCGGCGATCAGCCTTTTGGCGAGGGGCTTCACGTCACGCCGGGGAACGACATGGAAAAGAAGGAGTTCGAGGGCCTCGTAATCGTGAAGCGAGGCGAACCCGTGCTCGCGGAACCTCTTCCTGAGGCGTTCCCGGTGGCCTTTCCAATGCGATTCCATGCGATGCCCCCTTTTAGGGGTCAGTCCTTGACACTTGACGAAATTNNAATTTCGTCAAGTGTCAAGGACTGATCCCATTTTCTTCCAAGGACCGAGCCCGCCATTTTCAAAGAACCGGCCCCGTCGGCTTTCAGCCGTCCAGCGCCGCCCGGACGGTCCGGGCGAGGTCCTCGATGAGGAACGGTTTCTGGAGAAAGGAACGGCATCCCTTTTCCATGATCCTCGCCGCCTGCCCGTCGAGACTGTATCCGCTGGACAGGACCACCGGAAGGTCCGGCCGGATCTCTTTCAACTGTTCAAAGGTCTCCTCTCCGCTCATTCCCGGCATGATCATGTCCAGGATCACCAGGCGGACCCCCTCTCCCGGCACCTGGCAGCATTCCACCGCTTCCGCCCCGCTCTCCGCCGTCACCACGCTGTAGCCCAGAAGTTCCAGCAGTTCCTTCGTGATCCGTGCCACCGACACCTCGTCGTCGACGACGAGCACCGTCTCGGTCCCCCGGGGCAGTTCCGTGCCGGCCTCGGTCTGCCGCAGAACGGGCTTCTCAGAGGCGGGAATATGAAACTCGAAGGTTGTTCCCTGTCCTTTTTCGCTGGACACCTCGACGATCCCCCGGTGCCCCCTGATGATTCCGTAAACGATGGACAGCCCCAGTCCGGTGCCCCGGCCCATCTCCTTCGTCGTGAAAAAGGGATCGAAGATCCGCTCCATCGTCTTCGCGTCCATCCCGACGCCCGTGTCCGTCACCGAAACCTTTACATATCTGCCGGGAGCCAGGGCGTACGGCCTGACCTTTTCCTCGTCCAGCATCACGTTCTTCGTCGTCAGATACAGGTCTCCCCCCGCCGGCATGGCCTGCCAGGCATTGACGAAAAGATTCATCAGCACCTGCTCGATCTGTCCCCGGTCCGCCTCCACGGACCACAGCCCCTCCCCGAATTTCCAGTGGACGGAGATCTCCTTTTTCGCCCGCATGAACATGGCGGTCGTCTTTTCGAGCACTTCGTTGAGATCGATGGTTTTCATCTCGTAACGACCGCCCCGGGCAAAGCCGAGGAGCTGGCGCGTCAGGTTCGCACCGCTCCGCACCAGGTCCTCGATGCCCTTCACCCGTTCGCCGTGGGGATTGCCGACGTCCATCTGCATGGACATGAGGGAGGCATGGCCGAGGATGCCCATGAGTAGATTGTTGAAGTCGTGCGCGATACCCCCCGCCAGCGTGCCGATGGCTTCCATCTTCTGGGCCTGGAGGAGCTGGGATTCCAGGCGCTTCCGCATCGTGACGTCCTCGACGGTCCCTTCGAGATACAGGATGTTTCCCCCCCGGTCCCGGACCAGATGGGAGTTTTCGATGACCCAGATCGTCTTCCCGTCCTTCCGCTTCATCTCCACTTCGAAACCGGAAACCATGCCTTCCCTCGCCATGATCTCGATAAAGTTCAGGCGGTCTTCCTCCCTGAGGTAGAGGTCCTTCCCCAGGTTCCCCACCGAAGCGATCATGTCCTCCGGCGAATCGTATCCCGTCATCCGGGCCAGGGCGGCGTTGACCGTGACGAGCCGGCCGTCCATCGTGGACTGGCAGATCCCCTCGATGGCATTTTCGAAGATGGAACGGTACTTTTCCTCCGCCGCGCGGAGTTCTTCCTCCATATTCCTCCGCTCGGTCATATCCCGGATGGATTCGATGGCCCCGACGAGATTCCCCCGGGTATCGTAGAGGGGATTCGCCTTCCCCCAGAGGATCCTGCTTTGCCCCCGGACCCGGGGAACGGTCTTCTCCGTGTAAAGCGTCTCCCCCTCCCTTTCAATGAAACCGTACTCTTTTTCCACGTCCCCGTGCCGGGAAAACACGAAGTCGATCAGGATGGGACGCCGCTCCCCGTAAAAGGGAAGGGCGTACTCGTAGTCGCCCCGGCCCACCATCGACGACGCCGGGCAGCCGGTCATTTCCTCGATGGCCCTGTTCCAGAAGATCACCTTTCCCTCACGGTCCACGGCCAGGGTGGCTTCGGGCAGGAAATCGATGATGTCCGCGAGCCTGTTTCTGGACTCGCGCAACGCTTCTTCCGCCTTCTTCCGCTCGGTGACGTCCCTGCAGACGTAAACGCGGCCGTAAGGGGAACCCATGTCATCCCTGAGAATGTCTCCATTGACTTCGAACAGAAGCCTCCTTCCGTCTTTCATGACCACCGGGTATTCCCTCGGTCCCAGCGGCCGCTGGAGCATGAGCGCCGCGTTTTCCAAGGCCGCATGCCGCGCCTCCGGCTCGATGAATTCGAAAATGTTCCCGCCTTCGAATTCCTCCCTGTCCGAACCGCTCGTCTGGAAGGCGATGTCGTTGACGAACAGGATTTTGCCCCCCAAGTCCGTGCGGAGCACGATATCGGGCAGGGTGGCAACCAGCTTGGTGTACAGCTCTTCGCTCTCCCGCAGGGTTTCCGCCGCTTTCTTCCGCTTCGTCTCGTCCCGGATGCACTCGATGGCCCCGACGACGTTTCCCTGCGAATCGCGGAGCACGGAAGCCGTCGCCGACAGATAGAGCGTTTCCTCCTGCGGATGGGGCTGCACGTAGGACTCGCCGAAGAGAATGTCACCCTGCCGGCGGAAAAGCGTGTACATGCCTTCGGCGACGTCGTCGGGGCACAGGGCGGCGTCGATGAGGATCGGTCTGCGCACGCCGTAGAAGGGAATGGAATATTCGTAGTTTCCCTTGCCGATCATCTCCTCGGATCGGACGCCGGTCATCCTCTCTATCGCCCGGTTCCAGGCGATCACCCGGCCCTCCCGGTCGATGACGAGGGTGGCGTCGGGAAGAAAGTCGATGATATCGAAAAGCTGCTGACGGGAGTCCCTCAAGGCCTCTTCCGCCTTCCCGCGCTTTTCCTCCGCCCGGACGATCCGCCATGCCCGCATGCCGAAGGCGAAAAAAGCGACGAAACCCGCAAGGAGCATGGCGAAGAGCAGGATCAGCCTGTTTCGGAAGCCCTGGAGAGAGGCCATCACCTCTTCCTCGGAGGATGTGACCGCAAGGGTCCAGGAGGAATTTCCCACCGTAACGGGCATGTACACGGCGTACTTGGTGACCGGTTCGACTTCCTGCCCGCCGCCTCCGTCGTACCGGTAGGATGCGACACCCTCCTTTCCTTCCATCATTCCCCGGGCCGCGGCGAGGATGGCGGAGAATTCCCCGGAGTTCTCGAAAGCCGACCGGCCCACATGCCCGGGGACGGGGCAGTAGAGTTTCGTGCCATCCCTGTCGACCATCCAGACGTGACTCGTTTTTCCTATCCGGATATCCTCGAGGTACCGTCCGGCAACATTCTGAAAATCCAGGAGAACGGTGAGGGAGCCTTGCAGGACGCCGTCCCGGCGGATGGGCGCGTGGACGGCGATCACGTCGAACCCCCGGCCGGTTCGCAGGACGCCGCCGGCGGCGGCCTCGCCGGTTTCGGTCATTTCCAGGAAGTGTTTCTGACGGGGAATGTTCCCGAAAAGTATCGCGGAATCACGGGGCACGGCGAAGAGAATCCTTCCGGTTCCATCGATCCGCGCGATGCCTCGGACCGCTTCCCGGTTCGTTTGGAAAAGGGATTCCATTTCCCTTTTTCCGTCATCGCTGAGATCAACGATGTCCCCGTCCATGGAAACGGACCGAAGGACGTTCATCCAGGTGGCGAATTGGCCTTCGATGCACCTTTTCGCCTGAAGGGCGTGAAGTTTCTTGCGGCTGATGAGTTCGTCGACGGCGTTTTTTCTTGCACCCTCGTTGACGGAATGGAACAGGAACCCGCAGACCAGGGCGAAAAGCGACAGCAGGAGAAACTGGTATCTGTATTTCATCCAAGTCCTCGTTCAAAGATCGTGACGGGCCGGGAACCCGGAAAACTCCCGGGAATCCCCGTTCCGGGAAGAGCGGGTTCCGCCGGAATGAGGCGCCATTTGTGGATCCGGCCCGTTTTCGAACCTCTCTCCGTGCCGCGATTATAGGAGGGTGCTCTCCGGATGTCAAACCCGCAGCAACAATTGAATTTCAATGGGAAAAATGGAAAATCCGGCGGGACGGCCGGGAGAGGGTTGTGAATAATACAGGGACACTCCTGATCCGGAAAAACGGGGACACTTCCCGTATTTTTCTCAAGAAAAATGCGGGAAGTGTCCCTAGTTTTTCCGGGAAGTGCCCCGCTTTTTCCGCGTCCCGGTTCCTGTCAGGAGTGGATTTTCTTTTCCTGGAGCCGGCTCCACGTGTTTTCCGAGTACCAGATCTCGATGAACTCGAGAATCGAGTCCCTCTCCTTTCGTTTCATCGTCTCCGCCGTGTCCTTCCGTGAAAGGAGCTTGATGCTACGGAAGGCCGCCGGGTCTTTCGAGGCCATTTCGAGGGCCTTGGCCCGGGCGCGCATCTCCAGGTCGGCTTCGGATACGATCTCGTTCACGATCCCCAGTTCGAAGGCTTCCTCCGGCGCGTACATCCGCCCGCTCAGGATGGCCTTTTCCGCGTTCGCGCTTCCCGCCTGAAAGCGCATCATCTCGACGCTCCCCGCGAAGAGGGAGGCGCCGAAATCGATTTCGTTGAGGGCGATCCTGGATTTCCCGGAAACCATGACCCGCCAGTCGCAGGAGAGCGACAGCATGCACCCCCCGGCGATGGTGTGCCCGTTCAGGGCGGCGACAAGGGGCTTGGGAAAGACGAAAAGAGCGGTGTAAAGGCCGGTGAATTTCGTCAGGTACCTGATGAAATCTTCCCTGGCGTAATCGAGAAACTCGGGGATGTCGAAACCGAAGGTGAAAAATTTCCCCCGTCCCGTCAGGATGACGGCCTTCACCGCCGGGTCCGCGGCAAGCCCCCGGAAGCACGCCTCCATCTCATCCACGACGGCTTCGTTGATGGCGTTCACTTTCCCCCGGGCAAGCTCCGCCCGGGCGATGCCTTCTTCCATGGTCACGTTCAAAAACACTGGTTCCCCTCCTTACAGGTTGTTTTCCGCACGGATCCCGCGGCGGGCCGGACGGACCGGTCGCCGGGACCGCGCTTCACGGAACCTCGAAAAGGTCCCTCGGACTTTTCGTGAGGATCTCGTTGCCCCCTTTGCCGATCCGGATCATGTCCTCCAGTTTCACGACGCCGGCCTCCCCGTCCATCATGTGCATGTCCAGTGCGACGACGCAGTCCTCGGGAATTTCCGACGCGTCGTGCCCGGACAGGATCGGAGGCTCGTTCAGCTCGAGCCCGATCCCGTGACCGACGATGGGGGAACGTTTCCCCTTGCCGAAATGCTGGAACGGTTCCTCCCTCCCCAGTTCCCGGGCCTTCTGGAAAGCAAGCCGGGAGACCTCGCCGGCAGGCATTCCCGGCCGGATCGTTTCCACCAGGTGGTCGGCGATCCGTTTCAGATCGTCGTAAAGGGCCCGTGTCCCGCCGGAAGCCCGCCCCAGGACATAGGTTCTCGTCTGGTCCGCGTGGTATCCCTCCACAAGGACGGGAATGTCCACGACAACCGTGTCGCCCCCGGCAACGGAGCGCCTGGACGGACCCGCGGGCACGGCGGGACTCAGGCCCACTCCCGTGATGGTGTACACGACGCCGCTCGGCCGAAAGAGGTTCGGACCGGAGGAAATGGGACCGCGGCTCATGAAGAAATCGGGCTGGCGAATGAAGAAGATCCCTTCATGGCCCGCCAGCCTGTGGGCGTTCTCCACGGCGCCAGCCAGCTCCAGTTCGGTGACCCCCTCCCGCAGCGTGTCCAGAACGGCCTCGTGACCCGCATGAATCACGTCGCAGGCCTTCCGCAGCGCGGCGATCTCCCCGGCGTCCTTCCTTTTCCGCTGCGTGAGCGTCATGCCGGAGACGTTGACGAACTCCCGATCCGGCAGGATCTTCCGGATCTCCCCGGATTGTTCCCAGGTCCAGATATCCTTTTCCACGCCGATCCTTCCGCCGCCGGGGCCTGCCGTGGCGGGAAAGAACGAGGCCGCCTTTTTCCCAGGCTTGCGCTCCTCCAGGACCCGCTTCCCGTCGATGAACGCCTCCTCGGCGGCGAACTCGTAGCCGCTTCTCACGAAGAGGGCGTAGTCACCGGGGGTGACGAAAAGCCAGGCGGGCTGGGCCGTTCCCGTGTAATACAGAAGATTCCGGGAGTAGGTGATGATGGCCCCCTGAAGGTCCCCTCCCACAAGGTTTTCCTGCAGGATCTCGATTCTCTTTGATTTTTCCATGATCGACGACCTCCTTCACGAATGAAAAGAACCCGGTGGAATACAGAATACACCGAGGGGTACATGTCACCGGCCTTCGTTAAATTCTTTAGGAAAGCAGGGGGAACGGAATGCCAACGGGGACGGGAAGCCGCCGTGTTTCGGAACGAACATGCCTGCGGGATGGGTGCGTTTTCATCAGGGGACGGGTGAAAAAACCAAGTTAATCTTGACGGCCTCGTAAAAAGTCCACATGCTGCGTTGCCCTTCTTCCCTCGTCACTGCGGCGTACCATCAGTACGCCTCATTCCTCGGGATTCGGGCGCCNNTGCCGTTCGAAAAAGTGTTGATTTGCCTTTTTACGATTTCGTTAATCTTCTTCAGTCCTTTTCCGGCTCATCATTTCGAGAATACGAATCCCTTTTTCCTCCGGGATCGGACGGAGTCCCCTTTCGAAGAGGGACAGCGTCTGGCGGGAGATCCCCAGCGCCCGCGCCAGTTCTCCCTGGTGCATGAAGCGCCTCGCCCGGAAACGGCGGATGGCCGCGGGGTTTTTCCGCAGCGCCTCCAGGCCGGCCGGAACGGACGACCCGTTTTCGTCGGCGGGCAGCGGCCGGACCCGTTTCCCCGGCCCCTCCTCCCGGATCGCCGGAGTACCCCGGGAATCCCGGAGACGCCACAGATCTTCCGAAAGCTTGACCGTGAGCGGCTTTTCCAGCCACTCCCGGAAATAGCCCTTGATCCGCAGGGAGGGTTCCAGGGCGGGCATCCGGTCAAGAACGCCGAGATCGACGAGCCGTTCGTGGCTGGACAGGAAAGCGTCCACCGTTTCGCCGGGGCTCCGCCAGTTGACGTCCTCTCCGCAGAAATCGAGGATGGTTCCCGGCGTCGCCCGGGGAAGGAGCCCCTTCTTCTCCGAAACGGTTCCCACCATGATCCAGTAGGTCCCCATCTTTTTCGTGAAGGCCTCACGGAAGGGATTCAGGTGAAGGAGTGCGTGCCGATAGTACCCGATCCAACGGAGCCCTTCCGGGTCGAGAAAATGGGAGAGGGACTGGCCGCACCGGAATCGGAAGGCCTGCCACTCGGCGCTCCCCTGGCGATAGACGACGTCCAGAATGTCGAGCAGGCGGTCGGGACGTTCCTGTCCCGTCACGAGGGTCCCGCCCTTCCGGTAGTTTTTCCATGTCATGGTCACCCGAAGATCGGCGAGCCGCAGCACGTCCTTCCGGAAATCCTCGTACAGGTTCCTGGCACTGCCGTGACGGAGCCGGACGTTTCGCATCCGGGCGATCTCCTCGAGGGTGATCCCCGCGATGTCCCTCCCGGGATCTTTCAGAAGGGCGATTTTTCCCATGAGGATCAGGAAGACGTCGGCCGTTTCGACGGAGAGGTTCCTCACGGCCTCCCTCTGCCCTCCCGAATAGATGAATCCCAGCCGCGGCGTGTAATACATGGCGATGGACGGGTGAAAGCGGCTGCTGAAATCGGGAGGCGGGGTGGAAGAAAAGGAAATGACGCCGGAACCGGTTTCGTAGCGGTAGACGGGCCGTCCCCAGGAATCGGCCCCCCACCGGGACCGCTGCCCGCCGGCGTAAATGGCCCGGAGGGTTCCATGGACGACGGGGCTCACGGGGATGAGGAATTTCTTCCCGGGAAAGTCGGGAAGTTTCGTCACGAGGGGCTCCATCCTCCCTTTGCGGTTCCCTGTCATCGTCCCTCCCCCGGCTGCGGCCTCCTTACGTCCTTTTCCGCTCCATGGCGATCCTCAGGTAGGTCTCGGCGGGCCTTTCCGGGGGCACATACCGATCATCCGGTGCTTTCTCCTTCAGAACAATGGCCCCGACGGGGCATTCGACGACGCACAGCCCGCATCCCAGGCAGCGTTCCCGGTTGACCGCCGCCGTTTCCCCCGACATGGAAATGGCGTCCATCTGGCATCGATCCAGGCAGGCCTCGCATCCCGTGCAGAGATCCCCGTCCAGCTCCGCATAGAAGTTGGACTTCACCTTCCCGCCGGGCGCGGCGTCTTTTTTCAGGGCCTTCAGAATCTCGCAGCAGCAGGAACAGCAGCTGCACATCCCCCCGACCCGCTGGGCGTTGGCGGGGCTGGGAACGAGGCCGGCCTTCTCGTTTTGCTCAAGGACCCGAAGGGCTTCCTCCAGGGTGATCCGCCTGCCGATGCCGTTCTCGATATAGTATTCCCCCATGGCCCCGAAGGCGAAGCAGGACTCGATGGGGGCGTGACAGGGGGTTCCCCGGACGGCGCTCATCTTCCTGCAGATGCACTCGGCCAGGGCGATGGTCTTCTGCGAGGCGAGGATCTTCCGGGCCTCGTCGTAAGGGGCGATCTCCATGGACGGGTCGAGGCTCTCCCCCACGGGGACGACCCTGAGCTGGGGGGTCTCATGCCGAAGCATCTCCCGGGCCATGGCCTCATCGGTGTACCGCCGGAACAGTTCGACCAGTTCGGCGTCCAGCCGGTCCACCTGGTACTCGAAGATCCCCACGAGAAACATGGCGGACATGTAGAACACCCTGTCGCCGGAACGGGTGCGCATGAGAAGTCCCTTCTTCGACATGCGGTACAGGAGATCGGCCAGCTCCGCGGCGTCCCGGCCCAGACGCTCCGCCGCCTGCTCCGCCGTCTCCGGCATCAGGGTCATCTGGCAGGCCGTTTCCGCTTCCTCCTCGGTGAAGAGCTTCTTCAAAATCAGGATCTCGACGCCGCTTTCGGTCGCCGGGAAACCCGCCGGCATGGCATCCAGGTGTTTTCTCAGTCTCTCGTAAACCATCCCTTCATTCCTTTCCGCGTAATCCGGACACCATGCACGATATCCGGGCAACCCCAGGGCATGGAAAGTTCATACCACATTCCGGGCCTTCGGCATATCCCTTATCCATCATATGATCGGATCCCGGAAAGCGGACCTGAAGAATGTCCGGCGAAGCGGGTCAGTGCCCGCGGCGGCGTGTCATCGTCGGTTTTCTGCGGAAGGCAAAAAAAATCGGGTTGTATGAGAGGGGGAAGACGGGTTGGGGGGCCGTCCGTTCATACAACCCGACGAAGAATAAAAAAACCTCGAGGACATCAGCTCCTGAGGCTTTTACCTTGAAAAGCCCTTCGGCAACCCGGCTGTCATGGCCTTACGGCTTTAGACCCGTGGCTTTGCGTCGCCGCCTTTCGACGGTTTTGCCTTTTCGTGGCGTACCCTGTTGTGGAAGTCATCATGTCCCGGAATAGAGAATTTGTCAAGAACATTTTTCACGGCTTCGTAAAAAACGTCCGCATGCCGAGTCGCCCTTCGTCCCCGCCGTTTCAGCCCCCGCCGCCCGGATCTTCCGAGAGGATATGGTCCTCGAGGGTGGAGAGGGTGCAGCCCGCCACCCGGAACCGGTGAAAATCGAAAGCCGCCGTGTATTTCAGGCCGCCTCCGGTGACGATGCAGACCACCGTCTCTCCCCGCGTGATCCGTCCTTCCTCCGCGAGCGACCGGACCGCCGCGATCGGCGCGGCGCCTTCCGGTTGGGCGAGGATCCCCTCGCCCGCCAGTTCCCTCTGCGCGGCGATCATCTCCTCGTCGGAAACCGCCGCGACCACGCCCCCCATGGCGCGGATCTTCCGGAGAACCTCGTTCCCGCTCGGCGGGAAGGGGTTTTCAATCGCATGGGCCAGGGTCTCCGGCCGCTCCACCCGTTGCACCCGTTCCGATCCCTCCCGGAACGCCCGGTAGACGGGGGCACACCCGGCCGCCTGGACGGCGGCGAACCGGGGCATCGCCGCGATGAGGCCGGCATGGCGGAATTCCTCGAATCCCTTGATGATTCCCCTCAGGTTCCCGCCCGCGCTCACGGGCACGACGACCCAGTCCGGCACCCGGAACCGGAGCTGCTCGCAGATTTCGAAGGCAATGGTTTTCGATCCCTCCACCCGGAACGGGACATCGGAATTGATGAAGTAGATGCCCCTTCTCTTTCCGATCTCGATGCTTCTGAAATAGAGCTCCCCGTAATCGCCGTCGACCCTGATGAGGACGGGGCCGTGGATGGCGATGGGGGCGATTTTCTCAGCCGGGAGGGCCGCGCTCACCAGGACGAACGTCTTCAGACCCGCCCGGGCACCATAGGCGGCCACCGACGCGGCCATGTTCCCGGAAGAAACGGTCCCGATCCGATCATATCCGAGACAAAGCGCGTGCTGAACGCCCGAGACGGTCCCGCGGTCCTTGAAGGACCACGTGGGATTCACCGTTTCGTTCTTGAAGAAGAGATCTCCAAGGCCGGTCGCGCCGGCAAGCCTCGCCGAGCGGACCAGGGGGGTGAACCCCTCGCCCAGGGACAGTTCCCCGTTCAGCGTCCGGAAGGGAAAGAAGTCCCTGTACCGCTCCAGGAGGGTCCGGTGAGGGAACCGGCTCCCGCGGATCCTGCCCGGGACGACGCCACGAACCTCGAGCGGCTCGGCGCAGAAGTCGCACCGCGGAAATGCCCGCGTAACGGGCCAGGTCCGTCCGCAACCGGTGCAAATGAGAAAGGATTTCTTCACGGCCGTATGCTCCCGTCCCATCTATACAGGGTCGCGGCGTGGAAGGCAAGGAGTCGGAAAGCATCGTCCCGGACCCGGTGACTTTACTTATGCTTTTTAAGCATAAAATACGTAATAAACCCGTATTGATTTTTACCGCTCCAGAATGGATACTTATACACTCTTAGCAATCCCTGGCCGTGTTCTGTCCGGAGAGGGATTCCCACCAGGAGGGAAAAGAGCTTGAAGGGGAGTTCTTTTCCCTCCGCATAAAATACGGAAACAAGCAGCCGTCCACGGCAGCCCGGCAGACAAGGGTGCAGGATCGTGTCTCCTCGTTCGGCAGAAAGAAAACCGACCGGTCTCTCGAAAAAACGCATCGAGGGATCTCCCGTTTCCTTTGCCGACACCTTTCTCGATTGCCTCCCCGTCCCCGTTTTTTTCGAGGACCGCCGGGGACGATGCCGGGGGTGCAACAGGGCCTTCGAGGAATTCACGGGCGAAACGCGGGAGGACCTCCAGGGTAAAACCGTCTTCGTCCGGGCGCAGGATGAACCTTCAGGAACCCGCGGCAAAAGGAAAGGCAGCCCCGCCTGCCGTTCCGAGGTCCGCACGGAGGCGGGGGTTTTGACCGACCGGGAAGGCAATCAGAGGAAGGTTGTCTCCCGGACGGCGGTGCTCCGTGATTCCAGGGGCCGTCCCGCCGGCCGGATCTGCGCCGTCCGGGACATGGCGGAACAGAACGGGGAGGAGTCCCTCCGGAAAAGCCTGGGGCGATACAGGACACTGCTGGACGGCATCGAGGACGGATACTACGAAACGGACCTGAAGGGCAACCTGACCTTCTTCAACAGCGGGCTCACGGCCGTCACGGGGTATTCGCCCGGGGAGATGGCGGGCATGAACTACCGGGTCTTCATGGACCAGTACAACGGGAAACTCATCTTCGACACCTTCCGGAAAGTGTTCCGGACGGGCCGTTCCACCCGATCCTTCGACTGGGAGATCATCCGGAAGGACGGAACGAAGGCCATCATCGAGGCCTCCATTTCCCTGATCGCCGACGAAGGGGACCGGCCCTCGGGATTCCGGGGGATCATCCGGGACGTCACGAAGCGCAAGGAAGCGGAGAAAGCGCTTCGGGAAAGCCGGGAAGATCTGGAGAAAAACCAGGGGGAACTGGAAAGAATCGTTCAGTCGAGAACGGAGAAGTGGAAGGAAACCAATGACCGGCTTCTCCGGGAAATCCGGGAAAGAGAAAAGACGGAGAGGAACCTCAGGGAAAGGGAGCGGGAGCTGAAAGAGCAGTCCCGTTTCCTGGAGGAAGTGAATACGGCGCTTCGGGTCATCCTGAACCAGCGCGAACGGGACCAGGTGGATTTGCAGGGAAACATTCTCGCCAATGTCCGTGAGCTGATCCTGCCCTACCTGGACCGGCTGAAATCGGACCATCTGAACGAAAGCCAGAGAACCTGCATCGAGGTCATCGAAAGCAATCTGAAAAACATTCTGTCGCCCTTCATCACCAACACGAGGCTGAACCAGCTCAATCTCACCCACTCGGAAATCCGGATCGCCAATCTCGTCAGGCACGGGAAATCGACGAAGGAAATCGCCCAGATCCTGGGTCTTTCCGAAAGAACCATCGAGGCCCACCGGGACCGGATCCGGGCCAAGCTGCATCTCCGGGGAAAAAGATCCAATCTCCGGGCCCATCTCGTCTCCCTGGATTGATCCGCCGGATGGCAGAAACGCGGAACGGTCCGTCGGTCCAACCGGGGCTGAAGCCCCGGACTACGTTTAATCATCTGAAGGAACCAAAGCTCATTCCTCTCATCCGGCCCGTCCGTACCATCGCCCGGACTCCGCCCGCGTAGTGCGGCCCTTCAGGGCCGGCGGCACAACTACATTTCAAGGTTTGCTGGAGCCCAACCCGGAATCGGCGGACGCCGGCCCCATGTAGTCCGGCCCTTCAGGGCCGGTGAAACCTCGCCGGAAACGATCCCCGTGGAGGGGCGCGGGACGGTTTTGGAGGCGAATCAACCGCCTTTTCGCTCACGGTTCCTTTCGAAGCGAAACGGCCGCAACACCGCTTGTCCGAGCCCGGAGACCCACAGGCCGAATCCGCGGTGTTGCAGTGGAGCGAGAAAAACGGAACCGTCGAAAAGCGGTTCCTGAGCCGGAAAACCGTCCGCGTCCCCCGGGAAACGCCGCATCAATCCGAATGTCCTCGTCCCGACCGGGGCTGAAGCCCCGGATTCCATTTGAAGGTTCCCATCATCCCCCGGAGCCCGCGGAAACGATCGCCGTGGAGGGGCGCGGAACGGTTCTGGAGGCGAATAAGCGCCTTTTCGCTCACGGTTCCTTTCGAAGCGGAACGCCCGCAACACCGCTTGTCCGAGCACGGAGACACACAGGCCGAATCCGCGGTGTTGCAGTGGAGCGAGAAAATTGGAACCGTCGAAAAGCGCTTCCTGAGCCGGGAAACCGTCCGCGCCCGCGGGAACCACCATGTTAAACGGCTTTCCCTCGGCCAACCGGGGCTGAAGCCCCTGGCTACGTTCAAAACCCCATGGCCCCCCGGGAACCGCCGCATCAACCCGACGTCCCCCGTTCCAACCGGGGCTTTGGCCCCGGTCCTTCCACGCGCTACGACTGCACCTGCCGGTGCGCCTCCGCCAAGGTGTGCCGGCCGTTGTCGGATTTTCCGATCAGGGCCTTCTGGTACAGGAGAATGACCTTCACCGTTTCATCCGGTTCCTTGCTCAGCCGATCCTCGCAGAGGCGGAGGGCTTCCTCGAAGCGCCCCGCCCTCCTCAGCAGATCCACCAGGATCGCCTCCTCCAGTCCCGCGTCCTCGGCGAACCACTGGCCCATTTCCCGCGCCCGCATGAGGAGTTCGGAGGCCCTTTCCCGGCACCTGGCGGCCCATTCGCCGACACCCGCGTCGTCGCAGGCCCAGGCGGCGTGAATGGCGCCCCACCCCGCTTTTTCATATTCCTTCCGGCTTTCCTCGAGGAGCATCCAGCAGAGAAACTGACCGGCCAGCCTGGGCGTAGACGGGTTCTCCAGGGTGTTCCGGTATTCCTCGCTTCGCACAACCGCCTCGAACGCCCGGTCCCCGTCGGACAGATCGGGGGCGCAGTACCCGCACGAAGGACAGGTATGGATCCAGTAGGAAAGGCTGGAACGTTCCGGCTCCGGCGGCCGGGAATCGAGGTCCGTCGATCCCAGGGACGCCGTGGAAATGAGCCCCTTGTGCGTGCTCTCGGTACCGCAGAGAAAACACGTTTTCTTCTTTTCTCCGAAGGTTGTCAGCATGAATTCCCTCCTCGTTGATTTCGCTTTGCGCCCCGCCCATTCCGACGCAAAAGCGTGCCTTTCGTTGGAAAACGCCGGCCGTGGGAAAGTAATTCACGGAGAGAATCAGAGAGATTGGCCCCAGGAAGAATGAATCCCTGATTTATATATCGTCGCGCCCAGGACTGGTCAAGATAAAATTGATGAAGTCGTAAGAAGGACAATTCAACACTTTTTCGAACGGCAAAGTAAAAAGTTCCTGTGCCGTGCCGCGATTCCCCCCCCTCTCGGCACACGGACGGCTTGGAAAAAAACATGGCGCCCGGTCCGGAATCCTGATACACCTGCACACAGGTGCCCCGCCCGGCCGGCTGCTTCGGGCCCGCGCCGGATTTCCCCGATCGACGGCACCCCCATCAAAATACGCTTCACGGACAAGGAAGGAACTCATGGAACTGAAAGACGCCATCACGGGAAGGCGGAGCATCCGCAAATTCAAACCTGACGCCATCGAAAAGAAAGTCCTCACGGAAATCCTGGAGGACTGCCGCTGGACCCCCTCCTGGGGAAACACGCAACCCTGGGAACTGTTCGTGCTGACCGGTCCGGCCCTGGAAAGTTACAGGAAAGCCAGCAAGGAGAAGATGGAAAGCGGCGAGATCTTCTCCCCGGAAGTGCCGATGCCGGAAGAATGGCCGGAACATATGAAGAAACGGTACGCCGGCCTGGGAAGGGTCGTGCTCACGGCCCAGGGCATCGCGCGGGAGGACAAGGCGGCGCGGGTTCAATTCTACAAGGAGATGCACGCCTTCTTCGGGGCCCCCTGCCTCGTGATCGCCGCCGTTCCGAAGGACACCCGCCTGGAATATGCCATGCTCGACATCGGACTCATTCTGCAGACCCTCTGTCTTGCCGCCTATGACCGGGGAATCGGAAGCTGCATCATGGCGGTGTCCGTCGGGTATCCCGATCTTCTCCGGAAAGTCCTCCCCGTGCCGGCGGACCGGCGGATCATCATGGGCGTCGCCCTGGGATATCCGGACACGGATTTCCCCCTGAACCGCTTTCCCCGGGAAAGGGCGAAGCTGGAAGACTTCGTCACATGGGTGTCCTGACCGTTCCGGAACCGCCGAAGGCCCCCTCGTTCAACACCCGGGCCACGGCGGCGGCCTGATCGGAATTTCCGTTTTCTTCTCCATCGCCCTGTGATACATCTGTGCCCCGACGGACGGAAACGGGTATGCGGAAGAACATGAAATTCCTGGTCCCGGCCTTATCCCTGGCCCTCGCGGTCTTTTCGGCCTTCTTCCTGTTTCATCCCGGAATCGGCAGGCTCGCCGTGGAAAATCCCGGCAAAACGGCCTTCATGAAGTACCGGGAGGCGGAATGGAACCGGGACGGGAGGGACCTGCGCATCCGGCAGACATGGGTGCCTCTCGGACGGATCTCCCGGTATGTCGTCCAGGCGGTCGTCATCTCGGAAGACGGGAAGTTCTGGCGTCACAACGGATTCGATTTCGATGCGATGCAGAAAGCCCTCGAAAAAAACCTCCATGCGGGCAGATGGAAGTTCGGGGGGAGCACGATCAGCCAGCAGCTCGTCAAAAACCTCTACCTCTCCCCCTCCAAGAACCCCGTCAGGAAACTCAGGGAGGCCGTCCTCACCTGGAGGATCGAGCGGAACCTGAGCAAGCGTCGGATTCTCGAACTGTATCTCAACGTCGTCGAGTGGGGGGACGGCATCTTCGGAATCGAGGCGGCTTCCCGGCGATATTACGGGAAACCGTCGTCGGAACTGACGCCCATGGAAGCGGCGACCCTTGTCGCCGTGCTCCCCAACCCGACGCGGTACAAGGCCGACCGGCCGTCCCGCTACATCCGGAAGAAAGCCCAATTCATCTACAACGTCATGGTCCGCAGGGGGGTCGTGGCATCGGAAACCGCGTCGGTTCCCTGAAGCCGGGACCGCACCGGGACAGCGCCGCCGTCACCGGGGGGCCGGAAAGAAGGGTTTCCTCCCCGCGACGTCCAGGTAGAGAACGCCGTCCGCGGACCGTTTCAGAACCCCGGTCAAGACGACCCTCTCGTCCTTCGGCCTCGCCGGATCCAGGCCCGGCGGGAGCGGCCCGTGGACGTAGAGGCATCCCGTCCCGTCGTCCACCATCCAGTCGCTCCGGGACACCGGCGGGGGGCCGGGACAGCCACCCTTCCAGCCTTTGAACGACCCCGCGAGGATCACCTCCCGGTCCAAGTGTTCCCCGGGATCCGCGCCGATCCGCTCAACCGTCGGACCGGCGGAAGACGGCGCCCCCCCCGCGCAGGCCACCAGGAGGACGAGCCCCATGAGCGCGAACATTCCGAACCGGCCCATGGATCACTTTCCTCCGTCCCCGAAGGACGGTTTCTTCTTCTTCGCCTTAAAGGATACCTTCACCTTCGTTCCCTCCTGGGCCCAGGAAAGGCCCCCGTTTTCCTCCTCCCCCACGTAATGCTGATAGACGTACCAGTAGTCGCTGTAGCTGTTCAGGGCGACGGGGGGGTACGTGATCTCCTCATCCGTGTACGGGTTGGAAAGATCCAGCGTCACGGGGCCGGCGGACCTCCATCCCGCCGGATCTCCGGGGATGTAGTAATGGAAGAGGACATTGGCATAATCGGCGGTCGAACCGTTGTCGTAATAATTGATGATGACGTCATAGTAGCCGGGCTCCACGTAGTCGTCGGCCACGTAATACTCGGCGGACGTCCCGGTAACGATGGAATCGGCCGAGAACGTTCCGTTGGGAGTACTCTGTCCCATCCACGGGGCATAGAGCGCCGTCGGTTCCCACACATAGAGATCGACATCGGCGTCGGTGTCCCACTCGACGTAGAAGGCGAATCCGCCGGGATAGAGATCCTGGACCCGGTTTTCCATCATGGCCACCACGGCGTCGTACCAGCCGTTTCCCCGGGACTGGTTGCAGGCCAGAGCGGCGTACGAGGCGAGTTCGTTCACGACCTGGTCCGTGGACACCTGGTTCCTGGCGGGCGCATAGACGGCGATCCCGTGGGATTCCGCCACGCTGTCGCCCCTGAACCGGTTGACGATGACGGCGTCGGACGCCGCCGACTTGACGGCCTGCGCCGCCGCCTTCACGGAACCCTGAACCAGGTTCGTGTCCACGTAGTCGAAGAAATCGTACAGATCGTGATTCGTCCGGTAGTAATAACTCTGAGTGTTCTGCTGGGCCGCGGCGATGACTGCCCCGACGGTGGCGAAGTCGGCGACGATGGCCTCGGCGGCCGTGACCATGGCCTCATGAAGCGCCGCGATCTTCGACATGTCGACGGCGGATTTCGTGACGTCCTCCGATCGTTCCGTGGTAGCGTAATAGGCATCATAGCGTTCCACGATCGCGACTGCGAGTTCCCCCGGCGTCATCCGCGGGTTCGCCGCCAGCGCGGCCAGGATGGTGTCGTAGGGATTGCCGGAACCCGGTTCGGTCTCCTCCGAAAAGACCATGTAGTCCGTCAGGGAGAGAAACTCGTAGGCGACCTCGTACATCCCCATGAGGCAGGCGTCGAAATCGATCACGTCCACGAAGACGCCCGAATCGCGGACCCCCTTGGCCAGGTCGGGAAGGGTCATGAAATTGCCGCTGGTTTCATCCTCCACGGCCCCCCTGCCCTTCCGCTTCCAGCCCGCGCCATGGTCCCAGATGACGAGCGCGTAATGGTCCGCCGGGTACCGCGCGGCGGCCCACTGGATGAACGCCGCCAAGGTCGCCGGGGAGGCCATGTCCACGTTTCCGATGGACGTCCCCGACTCGAGGTCGAACCCGCTGCCGGCATCCGCCTTCCCGACGAGATAGCGGATCGTGTCTCCGTTGTAGGATCCCTGGTCGATCTCGGTGAAGTCCGTGTATTCCGAGCTGAATTCGGCCTGGACGACGATGTTCACGTTCTCGTCCGACCCCACCTTTGCCATTTCGTTCAGGTCGCTGACTCCGGCCGACGAGAGGTTGTTGTCGGCCCCCAAATAAACCATGAAGGTCCAGGAACGCTTTGCCGCGGGCGAGGTCCCTCCGCCGTCGCCTCCGCCGCCGCTGCACGCCGTCATGAAAAACAGGAATCCCAGTGCGAAAAATGCGAAAGAACGTTTCATGAACCGAACCTTCCCTTCTCTCATCCCCTCCGGAACGAGTTTTTGATCGGCAATCGTGATCGCTGAGGAGACATCCCTCCGCCGGGCCTGTTGCTTGGCCGTGCGAAAAAAGCGTTGTTCCGGCTTCTTGCGAATTTGCCAATTATGGGTTAGCGCACCGGCGTTGTCAATGAGGGAATTCAAGGAAGATTCCGGAACGGACATCTCACCGGTTCAGCCTGCCGGGAATAAAAAAACCGGCGCACGCCGGCCGGACGGCGTGCGCCGGTTTGCATGGACGGGGGCGCGTCAGGCGCCCTCGACCGTCCTTTCCATCTTCACGAAGTCCACAATGAAAAGAATGTTCAGAAGGAGCATGATGCCCAGGATGATCTCCACCGTCCAGCCCGGTCCGGCCGCCCTGGCGATGGCGGTGGGCATGACCACGGCCATGAACCACAGGATGGCGCATGAAACGGTCAGCCACAGCGCCCACGCAGGACCCACGGCTATGGCGGAAAACTTCGATTTCATCTTTTTCGCCACGAAGGCGGCGCCCGTCATCAGGGCGATGGAGGCGATGAGCTGGTTGGCGGCGCTGAAGGAGGGCCAGAGAATCGTGAACTGGCCGCTCCAGGCGAGGTAGATGCCGATGGCCGCCGGGACGAGGGACGCCACCCAGCGGTTGGTGAGCATTCCATAGGCCCCTTCCGCGGTGTTCTTCAGGGGGGCGAGCATCTCCACGAGGCAGTACCGGGCGAGCCGGTTCGTCGTGTCGAGCGTGGTCAGGGCGAAGGCCGATATCCACAGCCCCGCGATGATTCTCACGACGTTCGTGGGGATGAAGGCCAGGAAACTCGCGTCCACCATCCTGGCGAAGCACTCGATGATCATGTTGGGCGGCGTGAGCCTCAGTGTCGAAGCGGTGCCCGTGTAGAGGGCCCCCCAGTTCTCCAGGGTCAGGGCAAGGGGCGCCACGGCGGTGCCGGCCGCGGCAGCGGCCGCCTGGGCGGCATGGGTGTCCCGGATGACCGTGTAGCCGAAACCGCCGATGGCGCAGATGATGAGCGTCGAGAGGAACCCTTCCGTGAACATGGCGCCGTACCCCACGAACAGTCCGTCCGTCTCCCTCGAAAGCTGCTTGGACGTCGTTCCCGAGGCCACGAGGGAATGAAAACCCGACAGGGACCCGCAGGCGATGACCAGGGGGATGGCCGGCCAGAAGGGCGTCGCTTTTCCGCCGAGAAGAATCGGCGAGAACACGGTGAACGCCGGCACTTCGAACCCCCGGAAGGTGAAGACGGCGGCGATGAATCCCACCGCGACGCCGAAATACAGGAGGAAGGAATTGAGATAATCCCGGGGCTGCAGGAGAACGTTGACGGGAATGGAGGCGGCGACGATGATGTACAGGAAGAGGACCACCATCCAGGTGCCGTAGCTCGCCTGAACGGGAAAGATGGTGGACATCCAGATGGCGACGGCCATGAGGACGATGCCGATCACCGTGGCCAGGGGGAGGTTCATCTTGAGCCTGTAAAGCAGAACGCCCAGGATGACGGCCGAGACGGTCATGTAGATGGACGCGGCCGAGACGTCCGGGGTTCTCACGAAGATGTCGCCGATGATGTTCGCGAAGGCCCCGACGACGAGGATGAGGAGAAAGAACACGATCCAGTAAAAGGCCTTCCCCGTCCTCTTGGAAATCAGGTCGGTGGCCACGAACTGCACGGATTTTCCGTCATAGCGGACGGAAGCCATCAGGGCCAGGTAGTCGTGGATGGAGCCGATCAGGATGTTCCCGAACCAGACCCATAGCAGGCCCGGGACCCAGCCCCAGCACATGGCCATGGCGGGGCCCACGAGGGGACCGGCCCCGGCGATGGAGGAAAAGTGGTGGCCGAAAAGGACCGCCCTGTGGGCCGGGACGTAGTCGACGCCGTCGTAAAGACGCATGGACGGGGTTTCGACCTCGTCCGACGCCTTCACGACATCCCGCTCGATCTTTTTTCCGTAGAGGAAGTAGAACCCCACGTAGATCAGAAAACCGACGATGATGACTGCAGTGGTTGTCATTGACCGCCTCCTTGTGGAAGAATATTTGTGTGCCGTTTCTGCGATATGAAGGGCGACGGGATCCGGCGGCCTCCCGGGGAGGAGGGAGGGAGGCCGCCGGACGCTCCGTTGTGCGTCGCGAGCGCCCTGCAGACCTTTCCTTCTTCAGGCCCCCCCGCCCGCTTTTCTCAGAAGCAGCCTCCAATCCTCGTCGACCATGCCCTGGATCTGGTCCAGGTCTTCCTCCTTCAGATGCCGGAACCGCCCCTGAAGCCGGAAGTACTCCCGGACCAGGTATTCCTTCGGCCTGTAATTGATGGTGTAGCGGACGCCGTCCTCCACCTCGTACAGGGGAAAGATGTTCGTCTGCACGGCCATGCGGGCGATTTTCACGGACATTTCCGACGGGATCCGCCATCCCGTGGGGCAGCTCGCGAAGATGTGCAGGAACCTGGAGCCCTTCATCGACCGGGCCTTTTCCGCCTTCCGGATCAGATCCTCCGGATAGGCGATGCTTGCGGTCGCCGCGTAGGGGATGCGGTGCGCCACCAGGGCCTCCACGATGTTCTTCTTCCGCATCTTCTTCCAGTCCCGGCCGGGCGTGGTGGTCGTCCAGGCGCCGTACGGCGTGGAGGAGCTCCGCTGAATGCCGGTGTTCATGTAGGCCTCGTTGTCGTAGCAGACGTAGATGAAGTTCTCGTTCCGCTCCACGGCGCCGCTCAGCGCCTGAAAGCCGATGTCGAAGGTGCCGCCGTCGCCCGCCCAGGTCACGACCGTCGTCTCGGTGTCGCCCCTCATGTCGAGGGCCGCCCGGACGCCGCTCGCCGTCGCCCCTCCGGTCTCGAAGGCGGCGTGGATGACGGGGACCTTGAGGGCCGACTGGGGGTAGGGCCCGGCGATGACGGACCAGCAGCAGGCCGGCACCACCAGGATCGTCTTTTCCCCCATGGCCTTCAGGAAAAAGCGCATGGCCACGGCCGCCCCGCATCCGGCGCAACCCACGTGGCCCGAACACATCCATTCCCGGCTACGCCCGTCCGGTTGCATGGCTCACCTCCTGGAGTCCGACCCACACGCTTTCCCCGGGGGGGACATCGCCGTTTTTCGTCTGAAGGTAGATGTCTTCGAGGACGGCCGTGGTCACGTCCCGGCCGCCGAGGCCTGCGATGAAACCGAATACCTGCGGGCGGTCCGGCATGTTGCACAGCGCCGCGCGGATTTCCTGGGCGAAGATGCCGCCGGCGCCGAAGGAGACGTTCCGGTCGATCACCGCCGCCTTCTTCGCCCGCCAGAGCGCACGGCGGACATCTTCCGCGGGAAAGGGTCTGAACATCCTGATCTTGAGAAGGCCGGCCTTCTCCCCTTTCGACCGCAGTTCCTCGAGGAGGAGACGGGCGGTGCTGGTGACGGTCCCCGAGGCGACCAGGATGATCTCCGCATCCTCGCAGCGGACCGCCTCGACGGGCCCGTACCGGCGGCCGAAGACCGCGTCGAATTCCGCCTCCACGTCGCGAAAGCACGCCCGCGCCTCCTCCATGGCCCGGGCGATGTCCCTGCGCATCTCCATGTAGGCGGAGGGGGGCACCAGGGGGCTCAGGGCGAAAGGCTCCTTCGTGTCGAGACGGAACTTCGGGCTGTACGGGGGCAGGAAGCGGTCCACCGCCTCCTGCCCGGGCACGTCCACCGGTTCGTGGGTGTGGGAGAGATAAAAGGCGTCCAGGACGACCATGACCGGCAGGTTGACCCGTTCGGCCAGGCGGAAGGCCTGGAGGGTCGTGTCG
This sequence comes from Syntrophaceae bacterium UBA6252, assembly GCA_002441265.1. GTDB lineage: Bacteria > Desulfobacterota > Syntrophia > Syntrophales > UBA6807 > UBA6807. Next base: position 34,548 of record DJVQ01000053.1, on the reverse strand, counting down.
AGGACCTCCTGGCCGTCCTCGCAGTAGAGCTGGATCCAGCCCGTGTCCCGCTGGGCGAGGCTGTCCGTCTGGTCGCTCCAGATGTTCCATCCGGGGCCGAGCGCCCGGTTCACCTCGGCCATGACGATGGGGAGCCTCGCGCCGGCTGACCAGTGAAGGAGTTCGTGCATGAGGGCCAGTCCCTGGGATGACGTCGCCGTGAAGGTCCTCGCGCCGGCGCTCTGTGCCCCGATCAATGCGGCAAGGCAGGAATGCTCGCTTTCGACCCTCAGGAAACGGGCGTCCATCCCGCCGGCGGCGCAATAGTCCGAAAGGATCTCGACGATGTGCGTCTGCGGCGTGATCGGGTAGGCGGAGACCACCTGGACCCGCGCCAGCCGGACGGCCTCGGCGACGGCATGGCTGCCTTCGAGCACGCGCATCATGGGGCGTCCTCCTTCTCCAGGGTCACGGCGTTCCGGGGGCACTCGGCCGCGCAGAGGCCGCATCCCTTGCAGTAGTCGTAGTCGATCCGCCGGTCGTTCATGTCCCTTCCCCTCCTGACGGCCACGTCCGGGCAGAAGACGTAACAATTGTCGCATTGGTTGCACAGGCCGCAGTTGAAGCACCGTTCCGCCTCCCGGATGGACGTGCCGGCGGAGACCCGAAGATCGATTTCATCGAACGAATCGATCCGCTCCTCCACCAGCAGGCGCGGCTGGGTCATCCGCGCCCCGAACCGGAAATAGTCCGTATTGATCTCGCCGGGCTGAACGACGTGGGAACTGCGAAGGCGGCGGGGGCCGCCCATGTAGATTTCCATGGAAAGGGCGGGGCCGTTGCCCACCCTGCATTCGGCAAGCCTTGCCTCGACGGCCTCCATCCCTTCCTGAAAAAACGTATCCAGCGCCATCGCCGCCTGCTTGCCCGAGGCGATCGCCTGGGTGACGTTTTTCGTTTCGTTCACCGGGTCGCCCCCGTACACGAGGGGGTTCGCCCCGTCTTCGGAGACGATGACGCAGTGGCTCAGGGAAATTCCGCTTCCCCGTCCGGACGGCGGGCGGTGCCAGGGCTGGGCCGCCTCGGCGCCGGTGGCGGTGAACACCCTTTCGACCTCCATCTCCGTCGTTTCCCCCGTGGGAACCACCCGGCCCCGCCCGTCCCGGTCGCGGCCTTCGACCCGCATCCTTTTCAGGACGAGGCCGTATCGGCGGCCCAGGGGCCGGATCGCTTCCGGGGCCAGAAGCTGGTGCAGTTCCACACCCTCCTCCAGGGCCATGGAGACCTCGTCCTGAAAGGCGGGCATGTCCTCGCGGCGCCTGCGGTAGAGGATCGCCGCCTTTCCTCCCAGCCGGACAACCGTTCTGGCGATGTCGACGGCGGTGTTGCCGCCGCCGATGACGGCCGAGAGACCGTCGCAGGGGGGCGGCTGCCCCCCGCGCACGTTTCTCAGGAACACAAGCCCGTCCGTTACGGCATCCGGGACTTCCCCGGAAATGCGAAGGGGCGCCCCCCTCGAGAGGCCGCAGCCGAGGAATACGGCGCTGTAGTCCTTTCTCAATCCGTCCAGGGATTCCATCGTCACGGGTCTCCCGCGGAGGATGCGCGCCCCCCCGCTCTCGATCCTGGCGATCTCGACGTTCAGCACCGGGGAGGGAAGGCGGTATTCCGGTATTCCCCACCGCAGGACGCCCCCCGCCTCCGGAAGGGCTTCGTAAACGTCGCAGCCGTAGCCGAGGAGGCCGAGAAACCAGGCCGCGGAAAGTCCCGCCGGTCCGGACCCCACGACGGCGACGCGATGGGGCCGCCGGGGAAGCTTCTCCAGGACGGGTTTCAGATCGTTCCGCGCCGCCACATCGGCCAGGAAACGCTCGACGTCGTGAACGGCGACGGATGCGTCGAAATCCTTTCTGTTGCAGACCCCCTCGCAGGGATGGAAACAGACGCGCCCGCAGGTTCCCGGCAGGGGATTTTCAAGGAGAATCGTCTCCCACGCCTCCTTGAACAGCCCCCGGCCCGCGAGCATCTCGATCATGGCGATGTCCTCGCCGGCGGGACAGGCGGCGCTACAGGGGGACGTCTTGTTCTCGTACCGCGGCCTGAGGAAACGCCAGGAACCGGTCTTGTTGCTCTCGGTCGTTTCATGGGTCCTGGGCATGATCAACGCACGGGGGATCATTTCCGCAGTCATGTTCTCCTCTTTTGCGTGTTCCTCGTTCGAGGGATTCTATGAAAATGAAACGTCGCCGTAGGCCTTCCGGGCCGCCGCGACATTCCGTTCCGGGTCGGAAGGGACCTCCTCCCCGATGGCCGCGACAAGGACGTCCATCGGCGGGATTTCCATGACCCGGGCGAAGGCGCCCATCATGGCGGTGTTCACGATGGGGTGCGTCCGGGTTCCAAGGTTGTGTCGAATGGCGATGCCCGTCGCGTCCACGACGGCCACCCGGCCGCCGGCGAAACGGCCGTTCCCGGAGAGGGAGGGCGGGCCGTTGAGCAGGACCCAGCCTCCCGGCTTCAGTCCCCGGGTCACGTCGATGCTCTGCAGGAGGGTCAGATCCTGAACGACGACATGGTCGGGGGCGGTGACGTTGGTCCTGGCCAGGATCTTCCGGTCGTCCAGACGGAGGTAGGCCTCCACGGGGGCTCCCCTCCGCTCGACGCCGAAGAAGGGGAAGCTCTGGACGTAATAGCCGGCCTTGAACAGGGCGTGGGCGAGAAGGGTGGTCAGGACGACCGTTCCCTGGCCCCCGCGGCCGTGAAAGCGGATCTCGATCATCGGTCCTCCCGGTTATCGGCTCCAGACGACGACGATCGCCGTCGCCGGCCGGCCGTCGAGTCCTCGGAACCCGTGATTGACGCCGGATTCGAAATAGATCGCGTCGCCCGGCGACAGGACCTCGATGCGGCCGTCCGTCCGGAATTCCAGGATTCCTTCCAGGACGAAGACGAACTCCTCGCCGTCGTGACAGGTGAACAGCATGTCGCCGGTGTCCATGGGAAGGAACGCGACGAACAGGGGCTCCATGTGCTTGTCCGGTCTTTTCGTTTCGAGGGATTCGTAGACGTAACGGACATCCTTCTCGTGAAGGTGGTGGGGACGGCCCCCGATTGCGACCCTCTCGCCGCGGCGGGTGACGGAAATCCGCACGCCGGCGCCGTCATCCCGGAAGAAATGCGCCATGCCCGCCCCGAGCGCCCGGGCAATTTTCAGGAGGCTCGCCACGGGGGGAACGACGGTTCCGTCCTCCATCTCCGAAAGAACGGTTTCGGAAAGGCCGGTTTTTGCGGCCAGATCCTGCAGTGTCAGCCGCCGCCCCTCCCGGAGACCCCTGATTTTTCCGCCGAGATCCAATCCCTCGCCGCCGCCGCTTTTTTCCTTTTCCATCATCCGCCCTCTCCGGCCGCGCCGGGAACCCGCCGTCTGCGACCCGGCGTAATTTCCCGATTCCGCGGCTTCCCTGCTTCAGGATGACCCACAGCTAACAGATGGAATTTCCCCCTGCAACCGGATATGGGGCAGGCGGCGATATGGGCTTTCAAGCGGTCGAAAAAGGGGGGCAAGCGGATGGGATGGGGGGATGCCGGGGAAACGACGGGCGTGCGCCGGCCGGCCGTTCCCTCCCGGGCGGGGTCCGTTCAGAAGGCCAGTTGTTCTTTCAGGAGTTTCAGGTACCTTCTGCTCACGGGGATCCGTCTGGACGTCTTCGTCTTGATTTCGGCCTGCGAGCTGTCGTGGAAGATGATCTCGTCCACCTGGTTCAGGTTGACGAGGTACTGCTTGTGGCACCGGACGAGATCCGTCCTGGACTCGAAGATCTTGAGCGTCAGCTCCGTGTAGAACTCGCCTGAGGGACAGACCACGTGGATCCCCGCCTGGCCGGAACGGACATACTCGATGTCGGAAACGTTGACCAGCTTGATCCTGTTGCAGACGATGCAGGGAACCCTCTTGATCTCGGGGCTGGAAGCAACGGCGGGCCTGCGGCCGTCGTCGATGTTCTTCTTGAGTCTCACGATGGTTTTCGACAGCCTGTCCTTCTCGACCGGCTTGAGCAGATAATCCACGGCGTTCTCGTCGAAGGCCTTGAGGGCGTAAGTGTCGTACGCGGTGACGAAGACAACGTGCGGCAGGATTTCCTCCTCGATCATCCCCAGAAACTCGAATCCGTCGATGACGGGCATCTGGATGTCGAGAAAGACGACGTCCGGCCTTTCCTTCCGGATGAATTTCATCGCGTCGAGGGCGTTGGCGCATTTTCCCGCAACCGTGAATTCGCCCGTCTCCGCCAGGATCGCGCCCAGTTCCTCCCGGGCATGAAACTCGTCGTCCACGATCAGCGCCCGGATCATGTCAGGATGCCTCCAGCGGGATCCGGATCGTGACCCGCGTCGATTCGTTGGGGACACAGGACAGGCGGGTCCCGAAATCGTTGCCGAAGAGGGCCTTGATCCTCCTGTTGACGATCTTGATCCCCAGGCCGCCGTTTCCGCCCTCCTCCCGGAACGCCCCCGCATTGTCCTCGATTTCGATGACGGCGGACCCGTTCGAGGAATGCGCGCTGATCCTGACCGTCCCGCCCTCCAGCATGTTCGAAACCCCGTGCTTGATGGCGTTTTCGACGAGGGGCTGCAACGTGAAGGTGGGGAGCTTCTGCCTGAGCAGGTCCGGGTCGATGTTCATCTCCACCGTCAGCCGCTCCTCGAATCTCGCCTGCTCGATCTTCAAATAGGACCGGACCTGATCGAGTTCTTCCTCCAGCGTGGACACGTCGCTCACCCTCTTGAGATTGTTCCGCAGGAACATGGAGAGGTGGATCAGAAGGTCCCTGGCCCTGGCCGCGTCGTTCCTCAGGATGGAAATGACCGTGTTGAGGGAGTTGAACAGGAAGTGGGGGTTCACCTGCGCCTGGAGGAGCTTCAGTTCCGCCCGCAGGAGCAGGTTCTTCTGCTTCTGGTAGCGCGAGATGAGAAGCTGGTTGGACAGAAGGTTCGTGATCCCCTCTCCGAGCGACTTGTTGATCTTGAGAAACCGCGTGTTCCTCGGTTCGTACAGCTTGATCGTCCCGATGACCTCGTCGTCTATCCGCAGGGGGACGACGAGAACCGAGTTGAGCGGGCACGATTCCATGAGGGGGCAGGCGTACCGTTCGCCTACGCCGTCGATGAAGATCACCTTGTTCTCCTGGATCGCCTCTCTGGTCAGGTGCGAGGCGATGGGGCTTCCGGCCAGGTGATGGTCCGAACCGCATCCGGTGAAGGCCAGCACCTTTTCCCTGTCGGTGATGGCCACCGCTCCGACCCCCGTTTCCTCATGGATGATCTTCGCCAGGTCCGTCGCCGTGTGCCGGTTCATCCCCCGGTTGAGGATGTCGAGGGAGCGCCGGGCGATCTGGAAGGCCTTTCCGGAGGACACCGCCCCGATCCTGTCGTAGATGTTTTTCTGGTCCCGGATGATGCTCACGAAGAGCGCGGCGCCGATGGAGCACGACACGGTCATGGGGATGGCGACGACCTTGACGAGTTCCACGGCATCGGCATGGGGCCGCGAAAACGCGATGGTGAGCGCCATGTGAATCACTTCGCCGGCGAAAGCCACGACGAAGACGATCCAGGGATTGAAAATCAATTCCGAGCGGTTCCTGCGGATCAGGTAGAGGTGGACCATTCCCGCCATGGCGCCTTCGATGGTCGTGCTCAAACCGCATGAAAATGCGGAAAAACCGCCCTGCAGGAAACGATGGAGGCCGCTCGTGAAACCGACCGCCGTGCCGAGAAGCGGGCCGCCGATCATTCCGGCCAGCACCGCGCCCACGGCCCTTGTGTTCGCGATGGCGTCGTGGACGCGCCAGCCGAGATACGTCCCCATGATCGATATGACGGAGAAGAACAGATACAGGATCACCTTCTCGCGCGCCAGGGGGAAGGCGGTGGTCAGGGGCTTGGACCACGGAAGCTTGCAGAACAGGTACGCGATGCCGAGGAATACCGAAACGGCCTTGATGAGATGGATGAGAAGATCCATGCTGCGTTCTCGTTTCCGGCTGCTGCGTTTCAACTGGCGCAGGATGAGAAGCTTATACAACAGATTCTAAAAAACATCAAAAAAACCTCCCCCCGAAGACGGAAATTGACAGATGCCGCCGGGGGGCGTAGATTCAGGCCTGAAATTCATGGGAAAGGGGGCTTTCGGCTTTCCGAAGGGTGATCGCATGCCAGCGTTTTTCATCGCCAGGGTGAACATCACGGACAGGGAACAATACAAGAAGTATTTACAGGTCGTTCCCGGAATCATCAAAAAATATCACGGAACGGCGCGGGTACGCACCGAGGAGGCCCTGACGCTGGAAGGACCCCCGGAAAACCGCAGGATCATCGTCATCGAGTTTCCCTCCGTGGAGGAAGCCGAACGATTCTACCATTCCGCGGAATATCGGGAAGCCATACAGATCCGAAAGAACGCCGCCGCAGGTGAAGTCATCGTGGTGGAAACGGTATGACAGTTTTCTGAAATGGGCGAAGAATACCTTTCCACCGGATTCACCGACGTCGACGGCGCCCCGGACGCCGATGCGTATTCCCGGTGCCTCTCTCTCCTGGACGCCCTGCCGTACTACCGGGAGTACAAGCGGCGAAGCTATGAACTGCTCGAGCTGAAGCCGGGGGTGCGCGTCCTGGATGCGGGATGCGGTCTTGGGGACGACGTGTTCCGCATGGCCGAAAGGATCGGGCCGGGGGGATGCGCCATGGGACTGGACGCGAGCGAATCCCTCCTCCGCAGCCGCCCTCACCGCCTACACGGTGGTCGGCCGGAAACCGGCATGACGGCATGCCGGGCGCGGCCCCGGCGCCCGCCGGGCATGGGGCGTCCGCGCGGCCCCGCTGGGGCGGGACGGGCCGGGAAGACGGCCGCCCGATTCCGTCACTTCGATTCCGGATTCGAGGGAACGTTCAATTCGTTCCAGATGGCCATGCCGATCTCCTCCAGAACGTAAGGCTTCTTGATGAACGTTCCCACACCCAGCTTCTGGGCCTCCTGGATGCGCGCCTTCTCGACGTAGCCGCTGGTGATGATCGCCTTCTGTCCCGGATGGAGTTCCAGTATCCTTTCGTACGTTTCAAGACCGTCGATGCCGGGCTCCATGATCATGTCCAGCACGACAAGGTCGACGAAGTGGTCCTTCAGATATTCCAGCGCGTTCTCTCCGCTGGAAGCGGTGACGACCCGGTAGCCCACACGGGAAAGCATGGAGGACGCCAGTTCCAGCTGATCCGGGACGTCGTCGACGACGAGAAGCGTCTGCCCGTTTCCCATGTACCGTTCCACGGGAACGCGGTCCTTTTCCTTTTTCACTTTCTTCCGCGTGGCGGGGAAGTACAGGCTGAAGGTCGTTCCCTTGCCCACTTCGCTTTGGACATCGATATACCCTTTATGGTCCTTGACGGTGCCCCAGACGACGGTCATTCCCAGGCCGGTTCCGCTTCTACCCATGACTTTCTTCGTATAGAAGGGCTCGAATATCCTTTCGATGTCCTCCCGTGGGATCCCGACGCCCGTGTCGGTCACGGTGACGACCACGTAATCCCCCTCCCGTATGTCGTCATAGCCCCGGATGGGTTGGTCGATATACCTGTACTCCGTCGCGATGGTGACCGTGCCTCCCTGCGGCATGGCCTCGGCGGCGTTGGACAGGAGGTTCATGACCGTTTTGGACAGGTGGAGGGGGGAGCCGACGATGTTCGGCAACTGCTCGTCCAGCCGCATCTCGAACCGGACATCGGGATGGTAGAACTGCAGCTTGTCGTGTTCCGGCGTCTCGAAGTGCATGGTGATGATGTCGTTGAAACTGACGACGGTGGCGTTCGCGAGACTTCTCCGGGTCAGCGTCAGCATGTCCTGCACGATCCGGGCCGCTTTCTCCCCCGATCTCCTGATGATGTCCAGCTGCTTTTTCATGGGGTTGTCGTCGGCGAGCTTCATCATCAGCAGTTCGGGAAGGCTCACGATGCCGCCGAGGACATTGTTCAGGTCATGGGCGACGCTCCCGGTGAGCATCCCCAGCGCCTCCAGCTTGCCCGCCCGTTCGAGGGCGACCTCCAGTCGCTTCTTTTCCTCTTCCGACCGCCGGATCTCGGTAATGTCCCGGATCAGGGCGCCGATTCCCGTTTTCCCGTTGTGCAGGGCGACGGGAAACTTGCGGGTTTCCAGGATCTGGCTGCGCACATGCTCTTCCACGACCACAAGCCTGCCCGCCTCGAGGGCGCGCCTGTCCGACCGGCCGGCCAGCCGGGCGATGTCGGGGGGAAGGATATCGTCGTCGCATTTCCCGAGGATGTCACTTTCATCCCCCAGGCCGAATTTCTCGAGAAACGTCCTGTTGGCAAGGATATAGTGGAAGTTCTCATCCTTCATGAAGGCCCCGTCGGACGTGGCGTTCAGAAAGGTCCGGTACCGCTCCTCGCTTTCCTGCAGGAAGGTCTGGGCCCGCTTCAATTCCGTCAGGTCGGTCATGGAAAGGACGCACTGCCTCGTGCCCTCGATGAACGCGACGGTGATGTGGACATGCTTGATCCCGCCGTCCTTGCAGAGCAGTTTGAACTCATAGTTCCGGGGGGCTTCCCGGCCTTTCATCCGGGCCGCGTGATACGTCATCAGACGGTCCATGTCCCCGGGATCCACAAAGGACATCCATGTCCTCCTGTCCTCGACTTCCTCTCTGGAATACCCCGTTATCTGCTCGAACCTGCCGTTGACGAGAATGAGAACGTCGTCCTCATCCAGAATGACCATCGCGGCGTTCGTATTTTCAAAGATGGCACGGTATTTCTGTTCGCTGACCTGAAGATTCCCCTCGGCCTGTTTCCGGTCGGTGATGTCCCGGGCGATCCCCTGAACGGCATAGGGAACTCCCTCCGCGGATGTCAGGAGGGTCGCGTTGACTTCGAGCCATTTTTCCCGGCCGTCTTTTGTATAAATCATGAGTTCAATAGGTGGCATCTTCCTGTTCGGATTCTGAAGCCTCGACTCGAGGCGGCACTTGATCCGGGCAGCGGATTCGGGATGGACGGCCTTCAGGATGTCCTTGCCGATGAGATCCCCTGCGGTATAGCCGAGAATCCTTTCCACCGCGGGATTCAGTGACAGGAGCTTCCATTCCAGGTCATGGGCGTAAATGATGTCATTCGTTTTTTCGTAAAGCACATCCGCTCTGAATTTCTGTTCGGCTTCAACGACATCCTTCTCCAGCAAACGATCCTTCACGTTTATACCTCGTCAACAAGCACCGTCAGGTTTGACATTGTCCGCAATTCACCGTTCTGGAAAACGACCGCACAATGTATCTATCGTCTCGTATCCCTACAATCTTGAGAGGACGCCGGCCCGAATCGTCACCGAAAAGGAATTTGAGCCGCCGCGGGGGCCGAAGACCGGACGCACAGGAACGCCGATCGAGGCCCCGATCCTCCCCCGGCGCTTTTGCGAAAGGATCCCATATCACGCGCCTTTTCCCCTGCGCACCGCCGGCGCGCCGGCGGTGCGCCCCATTCCCCGGAAATCCGGAATTCGGCCTCCCGGGTCTTTCCGCTTCGCGTTTCTACTTTTCACAAGCCGATCTTTTTTTGACATTGGCGGTTCCCTGTGTTAGAATTTTGGACAACAAAGTGCTGAAACCGGCGAGGCCGTTTCCTTCTGTCCATCCGGGAGCCCTGTTCACGTCGTCCACGGGATCACGATGGCAAGACGAGCGCTTTTCCCCTTCCGTTAATTTTCCTTTACGACTCCGTTGCTTTCCGACCGCTTCACAGGAATTCCGTCTCTTTGTGCGCCCGATGGTCCATGGACGGCCCGCACCGGGGAAACAGGCAAGTAAATCGGGGAGGTGCCCGTGTCATGAAGACATTCACCAATTCCATAGGGATGTCCTTCGTCATGATCCCCCCCGGGATCTTCGTAATGGGGAGCCCCCAGAGCGAACCGCAACGATTCGACGACGAGGTGCAGCACCGGGTGGAGCTGACGAAACCGTTCTACATGCAAAGGACGGAAGTGACGCAGGGACAATGGAAAGCCGTGATGGAGAGCAATCCGTCGCATTTCAACGGTCGCGGAGACAGCTTCCCCGTGGAGCAGATTTCATGGGAGGATTGCAGGAGGTTCATCGAAAAACTGAACCGGCGGGAAGATACGGACAGATACCGCCTGCCGACGGAAGCGGAGTGGGAATATGCCTGCCGGGCGGGAACGACGACGCCCTTCAATACGGGATACTGCCTTTCCACCAGTCAGGCGAATTACAACGGGAATTATCCCTATAAAGGGTGCCTCGGGGGGTGCTACAGGCATTGCACCGTTTCCGTGGCCTCCTTTCCGCCCAATGCCTGGGGTCTCTACGACATGCACGGAAACGTCTGGGAATGGTGTTCCGACTGGTACGGGGAATATCCCGGCCGTCCCGTCAGGGATCCCCGCGGTCCGGTCAACGGGACGATCCATATCCATCGCGGCGGCAGCTGGAACTACTGCGCGGAGTGCTGCCGCTCCGCCTATCGCATCAAGCGGGCACCCGATTTCCGTCTCGATTTCTTCGGGTTTCGTCTCGCCCGGGAGGCGGAAGCCTGACCGCCGGGCTCCCCCGCAAGTGTGCACCCCTTTTCCCTGCTGCGGAAAGGGTCCCGCCTGCCCGGTTCAATCCATGTGCTGCGCCGTCTGCAGGATGGGTTCCTTCCCCAGCAGGACCATGCCGAACCGGTCGTATTTCTGATTCCTGTCCGCATCCCGGTCGTGCCAGCGGGCCATGAACTCGTATTCCCTGAGCCAGGTCCTGCGAAAGGACGCCGGATCTTCAAAAAGCAAAACCCCCCTCGCATGGCCGATCATGATGGCGTAATGTCCGTCCTCGTTATCTTCCCGCCAGTCTTTCAGGGTCATGAACCGCTCCGCCCATGCCTGCAGCAGGACGATGACCGGATGCCCTTCATCGATGTAGCGCTTCACTTCCCCGAGAGACATGTCCTGCTTTGCTTTCACGGAAAATCCCCTGGCCTCGGCGACCGATATCATCCGCTCCACGCGGGTGCCGTCCCTGCCCGTTCCCAGTTCCCCGATCAGTTCGTCTTCGCGGACATCGATCCCGTAGTACGCCATGACGATCTGGAGCGCCTTGGCCCCGCAGTCGAAGTCGAACGTCTGTCTGCCGCTGTGCAGGTTGATCATGGGACACTCCTATCGGATTTTGCGGACGCGGCGCCATGCCGCATGAAAGGATTCCGCGAAAACGCGGCGCAACCGGTTGACGGCTTCCACGTTCGGCGTCCGGTCCGGATTCCTGTAAAGACGCTCGTTGGTCTCCTGAATGATCGCCGGCACGCGCCCGCCGACCCGGCCCGCGGCGTTTACGGAATGCTCGGAACACACGTGGCCGTATACGTTGAAGTACTCGGATCCGTTCACGGTCACCTTGACATCGGGAAGCCTTCTGCGGAGTTCCGCCGCGTACGATTCCACGTAATCGTCGGGGGAAAAACGTCTTGGCGCTTTGTCCAGAAAGGAATGCTGGAAATTCATGAGGTCGATCTGGTTGTCATCGACGCCCCGGGCCGTCACCGTGGAATGTCCGTCCAGCAGAAACTCCATTCCCGATTCGATACAGTCCTCTATCGTTCTATGGAAGGTCTTCAGATATTTTTCCGCAAGCGATTTTCGCAGGCCGTCATTGGGTTCCCTGTGCTTTCTGTACACCGGTTCGCCGTTCACGTCCTTCAGGGGCACGCTTTCTTCTATCCTGTCCGGATGCCGGTTCGCCTCGACGATGAGACTGCAGAAAGGGAAAACGATATGCCGGTTCGCGAGGAGATCGCGAAAATCGTACAGCCAGTTCGTGTACCAGTCTACGTTCCTTACCAGGACGGGAAATTTCTCTGAAAGACTGTCCAGGGGGATCTCGACGGGAATCACGATGCCGCTGTGCGGTACGACAACGATCAGTTCCTTCAGTTCCACACCGGTTGCCCCCCTCTGAAAGGATCACGCGGCCGAAGGGGACCGGACGGCCCCGTCCCCTCGGGAAATCGCCTTCGAATCCGCATGGAACATATTTATATAAATCTACACTTCTTTGGAATTCCCGTCAAATCCCGCCGGCCCCACCCCGCGACGCTTGATTTACGGCGTTGTCCTGTGCTTCAATAGAAATTCATGGGGGCATAACACCCGCCTGTCATCCGCCTGACGATATCTTAATGGAATGATTCTTCGCGACAAGATGTTCGATCCCGCGAATGACGGGGGGAAAATATCGAAAAGGAGGGAATTTCATGGCAAAGGTGAAAATCGAGCCAAGGGGAAACGTGGCGATTCTGAGACTGGACAACGGGCTGAAAAATCCCGCCGGCCGTGAACTGGTGGAGGACATGTCCGTCGCCCTTGAAACGGTGAAAAGGAATTGCGACGGGATGGTGCTTGCCGGAGGCGACCGATTTTTCTGCATCGGTCTGAATCTCCCCGAACTCATTCACTACAACCGATCCGAAATGGCCGATTTCTGGCATAAATTCAACGAAGTGACGATGAATCTCTACACCCTGCCGCTGCCGACGGCCTCCGCCGTCGCGGGTCACGCACCCGCCGTCGGCACGATCTGGACCCTGTGCTGCGATTACCGCATCGCCGCGGAGGGGAAGAAGCTGTTCGGTCTCCTCGAGGTCAAGCTGGGCGTTCCGACGCCCTTTCCCACCGTCCTGATGCTGCGGCAGGCGGTCAGCGACCATATCGCGAACGACGTGATGTACTTCGGGGAAATGTTCGGGCCGGAAAAAGCGAAAGAGATCCATCTGATCCATGACATCTGCCCGCAGGCGGAAGTGGAGGAAAAAGCGCTTTCCTGGGTTACGACCCTGGCGGCCCGTCCCCGGCACGCGCTGGCGGCAATGAAGGACCTGCGGACCGAGGAGATCCGGGTCCGGTACGAAAGAAACTTCAAGGCCTGGAACGAGTTGTTTCTCGACTGCTGGTTCAACGAGAAGACACGGCCCCTCCTGACCAAGGCGGCCGAAAAATTCTGAACCGCACGGCATCGACCCCGGGGAACGGAAAGCGGCCGGTCCCCGGGGACACCCCCCAAGGGCCGCCGGATGCCGGCCGATCCGGTCCGAGTCGCGGACGGCCGGCACCCCCTAAAACGAACTATTTGCACCCGACAATATTTTCGTTTGACAATATTTGCCTAATCAAGTATATGTCCCCCGGCTATCCGAAAAATCCCATCCGCTGGAGGGCACCTCATGACATCCGATGACCGCCTCATCTATCTCCTCTCCATGGCGCAGCAGACCATGAAGGATTACACGAACGCCGCGCTTTCCAAAGCGGGGGTGGAATTGACGATGACGCAGGCGGGAATTCTCTTCCTTCTGAAGCACAAGGACATGCGCACCATGTCGGAACTGGGCGAGGTGTTCGACATCGACAATTCCGCCGTGACCCGTCTTGTCGACCGCCTGGAAAAGAACGGCATCGTCGAGCGGCAGACCGCTCCCGGCGATCGAAGGGCCTACCTGGTCCACATGACTCCCAAGGGGCGGGACTCCCTGGAGAAGGCGAAAAAGATCATCATGTCCGTCAACGAGGACTTGAGAAAGGGATTCACTTCCGAGGAAGTGGAAGCATACAAGAAAATACTGCGGAGCATCCTAAAACGATTCAAGGTCCGGTGACGCCGGACGGGAACGATCGCGGCGATCCGCCGTATCATCGAACGGTACATGCCGTTCGTCCCCGTGTGAACCAGTCGATCCCGAAACGGGAGGACGAGGCTGAAAGGAGATACCTGCTTGGAAACATGGTCTGGATTTGACAACCCGGAAGGAGTCCGGAAGGGACTCCAGAATGTCGGCTACATCGCCTCGGACCGCATCGCCAACACGGTCTACCTGGCATCCCACCTGGCAAAGCCGATCCTCGTGGAAGGGCCGGCGGGCGTGGGCAAGACGGAGCTGGCCAAGGCGACGGCGGCTTTCATGGGCGTTCCCCTCATCCGGCTTCAGTGTTACGAGGGGCTGGACGAGTCCAAGGCGCTGTACGAATGGAAGTACGGGAAACAGCTTCTTTACACGCAGCTGCTGAAGGACAAGCTCGACCGGATCGTCCAAGGGGAAATGGACCTGTCCGAGTCCATCGAAAAGCTGCACCAGTACGACGACATCTTCTTCTCCCCCCGGTTTCTCGAACCGAGGCCCCTTCTGAAGGCGCTGCAGCAGAAACAGGGGGCGGTGCTCCTGGTGGACGAGGTCGACAAGTCCGACGACGAGTTCGAGTCCTTCCTCCTCGAGATCCTCTCCGACTTCCAGGTCTCCATTCCGGAAATCGGAACGATCGAAGCCACGTCCGTGCCGTTCGTGTTCCTGACCAGCAACAACACCCGGGAACTCAGCGAGGCGCTCCAGCGGCGCTGTCTTCACCTGTACATCTCCTTTCCCGACGAACGGCTGGAGAGGGAAATCGTCCGGACCAGGGTCCCCGACATCACGGAGAAGCTGAACCGGCAACTGGTCGCCTTCATCAACAAGGTCCGGCAGCTCGACATCAGGAAGCTTCCCTCGGTAAGCGAAACAATCGACTGGGCGCGGACGCTGGTGCTCCTCCACGCCGACAACCTGGACCGGGAGATGGTCAAAAGGACGCTGAACACGTTCCTGAAGACCCAGCAGGACATCCAGGTCGCCGAGAGCAGGCTGGATGCGCTGACGGAACAGACCGTCAGGGAGGTGGGTTGATTGGACCGGACCCTCGAAAACTTCATCACCGTTCTGAGGCGGTCCGGCGTGCGGGTATCCGTGTCGGAAACGATGGATGCCGTCAGGGCGGTGTCGTTGTCGGGCTATGAGGACCGGCGGATGATAAAGGATTTTCTGGCCGCCTCCCTCGCGAAGTCGCAGCCGGAAAAGCTGATTTTCGAGACCTGTTTCGACCATTTCTTCAGCATCGCCGATTTGAACGGCAGCAACGGCCTCTCCAAGGACCGGCCGGAAACGCCGGCGGAACCGCTCAGCGCCCCCCTCACCCGGATGCTTCTTTCCGGCAGCGGGGGAGGACTGGCGCTCGCGTTCAGCGAAGCCGCCGCGGGGGCGGGCGTCAAGGACATCCAGTACCCGCACCAGCGGGGCGTCTACATGCAGAAGCTCCTGCAGATGCTCGGCATGAACGGGTTGAACGAGGACATTCAACGTCAGGCGGCCCGGGGCGGACCCGACGCCGCCGCTCTCGCGAAGACGCTGGAATCCATGCGCGACGATCTGATTCGCTCCGCGAGGGACCTCGTCGACCGCCAACTCGAGCTCTACGCATCGAAGCGCTCCGAGGAGATGCTCGAGAGAATGCTGAACAACACGAACCTGTCCTCCCTGGAGGAGCGCGACATGATCCGGATGCAGGTCATTGTCCAGAAAATGGTCAAGCGGCTGAAGGACCGCTATTCAAGAAGGCCGAAAACGGCCAGGAGGGGACAGCTTGACCTGAAAAAAACCATGAGAAGAAACATCCGGTACGGCGGCGTCCCCTTCGATCCCGAATGGAAATCCAGGAAAATGGACCGTCCCGAAGTCGTGGTGCTCTGCGATGTCAGCCGTTCCGTTTCGAACGTGGTCCGGTTTCTGCTCCTCATCCTTTACAGCCTCAACGAAGTCATTTCGAAGATCCGGTCCTTTGCGTTCTGCACGAACCTGGTGGAGGTGAGCGCATTTTTCGAGAGATACCCCGTTCACGAAGCCATCTCCAAAATCCTGTCCGGCGACGGGCTGGACATCATCCTGAGAAAGACCGATTACGGCCGTTCCCTGGCGGATTTCAGGGAGCGCCATGCCGACTCCCTTTCAAGAAAGACGACCGTCGTCATCCTGGGGGACGCCCGCTCGAATTTCGGGAACTCCCGCGTGGACATTCTCCGATACATCTCCGAGAGGAGCAAGCGTCTCATCTGGCTGAACCCCGAAGCGCCGCTCCTCTGGGGATTGGGGGATTCCGAGATGAGGAAATACCTCCCCTACTGCACCCTGGCGAGGGAATGCAGCACCATTCACCATCTGGAACTGGTGGTGGGTTCCCTGCTCCGCAGATGACCGGCGCCGCCGTTTCGCGATGCCCGGCCGCCGGGAACGGAACGACGGAACCGGGACGTTCCGAATAACGGCAAAACGCCCGGTTCCGCGGTTTCCGAATCCTACTTGACGGTAAAATCGCAGAACTCGAACAGCAGGTTGTTCCCGTTCCGTATCAGCTTCCCGTATTCGGACTCGATATCCAGGGCCCAGCTCCCGGTCAATCTCGAATAGGGGCCGTATTCGAAAATCATTTTCAGGCCGTACAACTTCAACGTGCCCTCGATGCCCGATTCGGGTTTGAAGTTGATTGTCACTTCCGTCGGGTAGGCCAGTCTGCCCGCGGCCGGGGTGCCTTTCACGTATTCCAGCGCTTCGGTGGCCGCCAGGGGCCTGCCGTCGTGGACGATGATGCACGGTTGAAAGGTCGGATAGACGGAATTCCCATAGATATTGGGAGCCTCGGAAAACACGATCGTGAGGTCGTCCTCAGCGATTCTCGCCCAGATCCACCCCGTCGACGTGTCGTATACGAAATGATTCCCCCAGTTTTTGTCATGGTAACCGAAACCGTTTTCCCTGATTACCATTGTGCCGCCGGTTTCTTTATTCGTGATCGAGATATCGGCTTTTACCTTCGCGGCGGAAGCCAGGATGCCCCATTCGTCGCGCAGGTGCCTCCCATCGACCACGGCATCGAAAGTGCGCCCCCGGCCCGCCTTTGCCGCCGGGACCGCGGCGTCGAAGACCACGGTTGCCTTCGCGGCGTTTCCGTTCACGTCCTTGATGTCCATCCTGGCGATGAAGGTAGGCAACGCCCCGGTCTTTTTCATCTCCAACCGGCAGTTGTTCAATCTGACCGTCATGTTCTTCCCGCCGGGCATGCCGATCCCACCGGGAACCGCATCCTCCGTCGCATAGAAGATGGGGGTCCCTTTTTCATCGTTCACGACGAAGCTCACCTGGGCGTAATTCTTCGGGTCGTACTTCGGGACGGAAAGCCCCTTGGACAGGTCCGAATGATACTTGACGTATCTCGGTTCCAGAACGCTTGGAACCTGGAACGCGATCGTGACGAGGTATCCGTTGTCCAGATGTGCGTCCAGGTACCACCACTCGTAGGAACCGATCGATTGATCCTTCTCGGGGTGGTACATCCAAATCACCAGGTCATCCACTTTTTCGACGGACTGACCGAACACCGGGGAAAAACAAAAGATCGCGAACAACGACAACGCCACGCAGCAAACAGTCTTCACCTTCATTTTGTCCCGTCTCCTTTTCAGTTGAAGCTGCCGTTTCCCCTCTCGGCCCGACACGACGCCGCTTTACGGCGTGGATAAATCATCGGCACGAACCTAAGTCCACCCCGCAATTGCGACACATAAAAAATTCGGATGTCCGTTGAGTAACAAAAAGATATAAAATTGACAAGGCCGCAGAATGCGACCCTCGCGGTTCAACGACCGTCCGTCAACGGAAACGGACCTCGGAATCCGGACAGGGTTATAAGTGGGACCTTCGTTGTATAGAAGCTCTTCCTTCCCCGCCCGTTTCCGAATCATTCGACCGGCGGGTCAGGCGTTTTCCATCGAAGGCCGGAATCGGAGCGCCGGTCCCCGCCGGAACAATCCGTCCGGCAGCTCTTTTTTCTGTCACACAGCGCCACCTGAAACAGTCTAAGAGGGAAAAAAGAAGGAGCGAAGGAATGAATGCCAAAATCAATCCCGAGTTTGCCGCGCCCTGCGGTCTTTACTGCGGGGTATGCGCCGTTCAACTCGCCCACGGCACGGACAACCGGCGGATGAAAGAGTCCCTGGCGGATCTTTTCAGGGGCAAGCTCCCGGACAGCGGGGATCTCACCGCGGCGGACATCCATTGCCGGGGCTGTCTCTCCGGCGACTTATTCATCCACTGCACCCGGTGTCCCATCCGGAGCTGTACGAAGGAGAAACATTACGAGGGCTGTCACGAGTGCTCCGATTTTCCCTGCCCGTTGATCGACGAGTTCCCCATACCCGTTGCGAAAAAGGTCATCCTGAGGGCGATACCCCATTGGAGGGAGGTCGGAACGGAAAGATGGATCGCCGACGAGGAAAAGCGCTATCGGTGCCCCCAATGCGGGAACAAACTCTTCCGGGGCGCCCAGCGTTGCGGCAGCTGCAGGACCGTCGTCAATCCGGACTGAGAGAAGGGACACATCCTGATTTTTCCCCGGAACACCGGGATGCCGGCCAAGACACAGCGATAAAAAAAGGGACCCCGGGGGTCCCTTTTATATCCGCCCGTCGGTCGGGCGATGGGGAAATTTCAAAAGACATACTGGGCCTGGACGAACAGCTCGTTCAGGTCATTGTTCCTGATTCCGTCCTTGTTGTCATTGATCCGGTAGGTGAGCTGCAGCTTGATATCGTGCTTCTTGAGAAACCAGTTGACGCCCAGGTCCACCCTTTTCCACTTCTCGTCGTAGTTGTCCGCATCCTGGTTTTCGTATGCCGCAACCACCTCCAGTATGCCGGGGATAACCATGAACCCGCCGCAAACGGACCAGTTTTTAAGGTCCGTGGTTCCGTCCTTGTATATGCCGCTCGTCTTCGTGTTATCCACCAGGTCGGACTGGAAGAGATTGTACTCGGCGTCTATTGACAGACCCCAGAACCTCAGGGCGCCGCTGACTTCAAAACCCTTTACGCTGTCCACATCCTTCCCGGCGCTTACATTGTTGTCATCGTCGTTGGACCAGGTGAAGGCTGCCACCCCGATGGTGCTCTTCAGTTCGCGCTTGAAATCCCCCTGCTCAAAGCCTTGATAGCCGAAAGGGTGAAAGTCCACGCGGCCGCCGACAATCCAGCCCTGATTGAAATCGCTGTCCTTGTTGACGGGCGTATCGAAATCAAGCTTGCTGTTGGAGGGATCGATGCATGCCGATGCCGCCGAAAGACCCCATGTAATGAGCTTGCCCTCGGTGATATAACCGTTCAGGTGCAGCCCGAGATCGTTTGACGGCGTTCCGTAGTTGTGATCGCCCGCGAATGTCACCTCCACAAGCTGTCTTTTCTTGGAGGAGGTGAGGTTTTCCCTCGAGAAGGGGAAAGCGTAGTTTCCGAGTTTCACGTTGACGTATTCAAAACCCTTATATTCGATGTAGGCATCCTCAACGGAAATTTCGTTTTCATCGCCGGCCTTTCCCATCTCCCACTGAAACTTGCCGACCCAGTCCTTATGAACGCTGCCCTGGATGTAGGGGCGCAACCTTCTGAAAAAAAGCTCGTCAGTCCTCTTGTCGGAAGAACTTCCCGTGTCCGGGTCTTCCATATGATACTGCAGTTGTATGCGCCCCCCCAGTTCCACGTATTTGTCTCCATCCTTATAAACCGTCACACCCGCAGTCGATACCGGTACCGATGCAAACATGACCGCGATGGAAACCACTGCCGTACAAAAAACATGCTTGAGTCCGAAGATAAATCCCTTGTTCATCTTTTCCACGCCGGATGTCCTCCTTCTTGATTATTTAATGGGGACATTTTTAGGTGAAAAAGATGACAGGAATATGGCAGTATGGTTAAGCTATGGTTATATGGAAGCCCCCCGGCAGGAAGCGGGGGAACTCCGGGCCCCCGCCCGCCCGTTGTCCGGCTGAGGCCGGACCGAGTCGCCTGGCGGTTCGCCCACCTTATGGTAAATTGCCCTGCATTGTCCGGACTCTTATTTTCCGGCATGCCGCAAACAGTAGCACGCCTGACATGACGCTTAACCGGTCACACTGCGCCTGCATGACACATCTGCGGTTTTCTTCGCAGGCCCGTTCCGACGGTCAGCGCATCGTCATGAGTACAGGAACGGACATGATACGCGCTTTTAAATCGACAGACATGAATGATGTTCTGGAGATCTGGCTGAGGGCCTCGATCGAGGCGCACGGCTTTGTCGACAGGGAGTTTTGGGAGTCCAAAGTTGGTGACATGCGGAAAACCTATATTCCCGCTTCCGACACCTACGTGTTCCTGGAGGACAATGTCATCAAGGGTTTCTTCTCGCTTCACGGGGACACGCTGGCGGCCATGTTCGTCACCCCCGGTTTTCAGGGTAGGGGCATTGGACGGAAATTGATGGAGAAAGCGAAATCCTTGAGAAAAAAAATGGATCTCACGGTGTATCGGGAAAATCCCGGGAGCATTGATTTTTACAGAAAATGCGGGTTCCTAACGATCAAGGAAAGAGTTGACGAACATACCGGTCGCATTGAAATCCTGATGGAATACAGCTCGTAAAAACTGACCCGCTCCGGCCTCCTGTTTCATCTTTGCCCGGGCATCCGGTGCGGTGCCCTGTTCGGTTTTTATTTCTCACAGACATAGACGGACAAGAAACCGCTGCAGTCCTTCCCGACGATCCTCAATCCGCTGCGGGCGATCATGCCTTCAAGGATCCAATCCAGCGTGGAAAATTCCGTCTTGATATGTTGTACGGTCTGTTGCGCGATCCTGTCCCCGGCATGCAGCCGGACTTCATCGATCACCGTCCTGAAAAAGGCATCGTAATCGTCGGTTGTCGAGGGGAATACGACATCACGAAGATACAGCCTTCCACCAGGGTGAAGGCTGTCCGCCATGGCACCCAGGGCTCTAGACTTCCAGAAATCCGGCAGGTGGTGCAGCGCCAATTGGGTAACGACTCCGTGCACGGGGTGGTCCGGGCGAAAACCCGACAGGAATCCACCCTTTTCGAACGTTACATTCCCGACATGGCGCCGCTCCGCCTTGCGGCGGGCATATTCGAGCATGGCGGGGGAAACATCGGTGGCATAAACGTGCTTTACAGCGGAGGCAAGCGCGAGGGCGCATTCCCCCGTGCCCGTGCCGATCTCCCAGACGGTCGAATCCGTCGAAAGCGACAGGGCCTTTTGAATGTCCTTCGCTTCAGCGTCTGCATCCCTAAGCTTCAGCATGCGTTCGTCATAATCACCGACCTCTTTGGGGTCGCCGTAGTCCGTGCCGACTTGTATCGTTTCGTCATATTGCCATGGATCGTTCATGCGGCTGTTCCTTTTCCAAACGACAGAATCAACGGCGGCTGTGAGATGATACCGTCACAAGGACAGTGTCTCACAAGTCAGCGAATATGCTCGCATTTCAAACAAACCGGATATCTCGCATAATTCAGGGACTTGAACATGTTTCTCATCTGTCGATACGCCGTCCCGTTCCAGATGCCGGCTATGGAGTCAACATTGACATCGCCGAGAACCTGTTCACCGTTATAATCCATGCAACAAGGCACGACAAGACCGTTCTGAAGGATCACCATCGTACGCCACGGATAATCGCATATCGTGCAGGCCGGCGAGCTTGTGTCCCTGTAACTTCTCCCCCCTCCGAAGTTATGCAGATTGAATATGCTGATCGAATCCCCCAATGTTCTGTCGATCATATCATCGAACATCGAGACGAATTCTTCCGTAAGGCCGAGGTTATGCGGCTGCGGCAGATATTGGACCAGAACCCGCGGATGTTTCGCATTTAAAGCCTTTCGGACCCGGAAAAAGGTTTTTACGTTGCTCATGGTTTTCTCAAAATCGAGTCCGACCATCGTGTTGTTGTAGGTTTCAGGACTTGTCCCGTAAAAGCTGATTTTGAATTCATCCAAACCGACCGCGATATACTGATGCACCTTTTCCTCTGTCAGCAAGGATGCATTCGTGACAAAATACACTTGTCGAACCCCCGCTTCTTTCGCCAGGCGGATCTTCAGTGCCAGATCCTTATCCAGCAGCGGTTCACCGTAATTATGCAGGTGGACACGCGTGACCGCGTCTTGATTTTTTTCGATTTCGGAAACGATCTTTTCATACAACGCCATCGACATGATCCCTTGCGGCCTCGTATGCTTGTCACGGGGGCACATCACGCATCGCGCGTTGCACATGTTGGTGTTCTCGATCCAGACCGCCGGCGGGAAATGCGCCGCGTTCAGTTTGCTTCGATGGTAGGGATTGAAGACATATCGCTTTCCCAGCCGTCTGAGTGCCCTCAAGAATGTATTTCGAACCATTGCCTTGCAGCTCTCCATGCGATGCGGCACGGCATGCCGCCGACGTCGCACCGATCACGCCCGGGCGATCAGGATTCCATGAACGATCGGGAAAGCAGCCCGCCGATCATATCGAGGTATTTTGCCGTCGCGCCCCTGCACTCCTCAACGATGGTTTTTGCATGGGAACCCATGCGTTCCGTGATCTCGGGATGTTCAAAAAGAAAAGCGATCCGATCCGCCAATTCTTCTGTACTCTTCAGCTTGATGATCGCATCCCGGTCGAGAAACTTGTCCATGACATCCTTGAAAGACGGCGTATAGGGTCCCACGATGACAGGTTTGCCCAGGATCGCCGGTTCAATCGGGTTATGGCCGAATAAATCGGACAGCATGCTCCCCGCCACAACGACAACGTCGGCTATCGAGTACAGCGTCTTCAATTCGCCGAGAGTGTCCACGATGATGACCGCGGAACCATCATGAGGTCCACTGGAACAGGCAGTCCTCAGCGTAATGGAAAACCCGAGGCTTTTGATGGCTGCGGTCATTCTGCCGATGTCGTAGAGTTCTCTCGGGGCAATGATGAGCCTGACATTTTCCAATCCCGGACGTCCGATGAGGTCCTGAAAGGCTTTTAATATGATGATTTCTTCTCCGAGATGGACACTGCCGCAGATCAAGACCCGCGAATCGCCGGATATCCCAAGCCGGCGGCGGAGCATCGCAGTCTCTTCCGTTTGTGCAATTTGTTCCGCAACATCGAATTTCAAATTATTGACCATAACGATACTGCCGTCGGAAACGCCGTTCCCGACAAGATACTTTCCGGCTTCATCCGAAACGACCCCGGCCATATCCAGGCATCTGAATCTGCGCTTATTTTCGCCTTTGGTGTCTTCGAGCACGTGCAATATGAAAGTGCTCGGCCTGAAGGCATGGGCGTTGACCAGCAAAACGGATGTCTTGTGCCTTTCCTTTGCAAGTTCCAGCATGTCCGCTCTCAATTCGACCATGCTCTCGATGCACAAAATCAAGGAAGGTCTGAGCTTGTCAAGCCAGTGCGAGATAATGGGACGCCCCGCAAAAAAAGGATATGGAAGAGCGATCACGGATGATCCCCTGGATTGATGCATCTGACGGACCACCTGCGGCTGCTTGGAAAGGATGACTATGGGACATGAATATAAATTTTTTATTTTCTTGATCAAATCGACACTGATGAGAATTTCGCCGAATCCCAGGGCCGATATGACAATCGTCCCCGGAGACTGGGCGATCATTTTACGCGTCTTCGAAGGAACGTATCCGATGATCGCGGGCAGGTCGCTTTTTGCGTAATAGCGATATTGGTAGTTTCTGATGTGATTTTTGAAAAGGTAGAGGTTGTAGAAGAATTTTTTTACAAATGTAACCAGCGCAGAGGTGGAGTTCCTCAAATCCGGATGCAAAAGATATTTCTGCAGAAAAGATCTGATTAACTGGTTGATAAAATCAATTATCCTTTCCGATTCTTGATGTCGAAAAAACGATTAAGGGGGAAATTGTTTTCCGGGCGGGAAGTATAAGAAAAAACAACGCTACGCGTCAATGAAAAGTTGGCAAATCAATAAGGACCTGTTCCTGTTGCCAAAAACAACTTGGCTCACAAGGCCGGACTTTCGATACTTTATTCCAAAAATAAGTGTCAGCACAGTTCACCGCAAAGCGTCATTCCGGTTTCAACCTTTGTTTCAAATCTCTTTATTGCCTTTTCCATCGCGTTGACCCGGTCCGACCCAACATTTACCTGTCAAATCAATACCCGGAAGATCGTTTCATCGAAGCTCACTGCCAGTTCTCCAAAATAAAGGCAATACAATTCATGGCTCTCTCCCAGAAAAAGCTTCTGACGCTCATTCGGAGGCAATCCCGCCAATTCTTTTGTATCCAGAAGCGGCGGCAGCACAATGGCGACATTGTCGGTCAGCTCAAGGATCCTTTCAAGCAGTGCATCCGCCGGCGGTTGCGTGTTGGAGTGGACAAAGCGGTACACATGATCAGGGCCGGTTATGGCCCAATCCGGATCCAGGAATGCAGCATCAAAAGGCGTGAGTCCGGCCAAAAGGCCCGGGTCAAGAACATCGCCGGAAATAAATGTCACCGATTCTGAAAGACCTGCCTTCTGCAAGTTTTTCTTTGCCTGTGATTGGTGATACGGATCAATCTCCACCGTTGTCACGCGAGATGCCACCCGGGCCAAAGCGATGGTTGTGAAACCCGCGCCCGTACATGTCTCAAGAACGCTCCGCCCGCGAAACCGGGCCGCAATATGCGTGGTGAATCGCTGATCAATACCCATGTGGAACGTACGGTCATCCGCTGCGTAGTCGTCTCCAAACTTCTCTCTGATTGCATTCGGATTCATCTCGATCACCTCGATATGTCGAAGGCAGCCATCGGCGATAAGCCGGATTTCATCGCCCCGGTCCAACCCCACATTCTAATGGCCGGGTCTATCCAAATCACACGCCATGGGTACAAACAGGATGCCGTTCTGCTTCCGGACAGGTCCCATTGCCTTGAAGCCCATCCTTGAATAGACGGGTTCCGCGTATGGTGATGAATTAACCGTTATTCTGCTTAAATCCGGCAGCATTTCACGACATGCTTCCACTGTTCTTTTGACAAGCTCTCTCGCTATTCCCCTGCCACGGCAGATCACAAAGAGCATGGCGATGTGACTGCAGTTGAGTATTTCAATAATCCCGACAAGATCAGGCCCCTTCTCGGCCACCATGACCACCTGTTCCATGCCGGTTCGCCCGGCTAAGGCAGAAGGGTTCGCAAACTTGAAAAACTCGTTGACACCATCCGAATCATAATCCGGCGCCACGAATTCGTTAAACACCTTCTCGACCAGGGCGCAGACGCTTTCCTCTTCCCCCCGTTGCATCAGTCGATACCGCACGTCCACGTCTGTTCTCCTGTCACAACGCGTCATGGGTTCCATCTCTTGTTGTCCTGCCTGCCTTGTCGATTGCGTACGCTTACTCCCCTATCCGGCTTTGTATTTAACATGCAGCAGATCGGCGGCCTGCTGGAGCTTCCCGTCGAGTGTCCAGATGGGATGCCGGGACAATACCGCGGATGCAAGGAGGTGGACGTCCACGTATCCCAGCCCCTTCCCCATGAGACCGTGACCCTCGATGAATGCGAGCACCTCTTCGTGTTCCACCTCTGCCGCCATGGGAAGCGCTTCGAGAAGGGAAAGAATGGTTGTTCTGTTGTTGAGATTCCCGCAGGCGAGTTCACTTATGATGAATGGATGACAGGCAACTTTCCCGGCATTGAGCAGATCTGCGAGGCCGGCGTTCATTTCCCGCAGATGCGAAACCCATACGGATGTATCGACAAGAACCATTCTACAGGGTGCCTCTCCTCGGTATCGGCCGGAGCTGTTTCTCGCTTCCTCCCAGTTTTGCAAGTCTCTTCGCGCTTTCCCTTGCGATGAGCGCCTCCAATCCGAGCCTGACCAACGTCGTTTTCTCTTTAATCCCCGTCATTTTGGATGCCTTATCGATCAGGCTGTCATCAATATTCAATGTTGTCCTCATGGTTTCACCTCAAAGAATATATGTATTAGTATGCCTATTTCATGCATACTTGTCAAGCAATCCATAAAGAGGCTGCCTTTCCGGCCGGCGGATCAGGCAGTCAAGGCTTCTTCAATCCTTTTGATACCCCGGATATGATGATCCAACTGCGTCATTTAAATACTCATTGACAAATGCTCGATTTTGCATATTCTGAAAGTGCCTATTGATCTTAGAAAGTCATTTTGAAACCCCAAAATGTACGTCTAAGGCTTCAAAAACTACCCTTTATTTTAGATATATCTAGAGATATAAATATGTTATCTTGGTCCGACCCCCGATGGACCCCCGATGCCTAGCAATTTTTCGTTGTTTAATTGACAGATCAAGTTAATGATGATGCATTTGTATAATATTTTTTCAAATTCAATTCAGGTTAAAAGTTTGCTTACTAATCAAGTTGGCTTATTATTTATCCGGTTTTCCTGTGATATCAACTAAAGAATAGACTTTTATAATCTCCTTCTGGAATTCTCTCATTATTATTTTCAAATCACCCCAGTCTTTCAAAAATTCATCTCGCTTCGGGTACTCATTTTGTCTTTCAAAAGGGGCTTTCCGTGGATTACTTTCATTCTCCCACCAATGGCGGTAATGAACATGCCATTTCTCTAAAAATGGCCTTAATACGTTGTCCATGCATCTGCTAATGACCGCTCCAAGATGACTTTTATTCTTCTCTTCCTTTATTCGTCCTACAGGAAATTTTCTCATTATGTTTCTGGCTTCTTGGAAGAATCTGTAGAGTGAGTCAAGGCTTTCTATATATAGTTCCCCTTCAAAGTCTTTACATTCCTTATCAGCTATTTTCCCGATTGTTGATACCCTTGTAGACATTTCGGTGTAAAGTTCCCATGCGCATTGGCGGTCTTCATTCGTCAGGTCTGCGCCCAGTTTCACTATACCCAAATCTAATGAAAAGGAACCCCTTGCTAATGTTACCATTTTAATTACCCATTCCTTGTCATCATTGCTCTTGAGTTATTAATCAGTTTTTTAGGTTTCTCAATGGCCTCTTCTATTATCCTCTTTATAGTAAATGTCCCACCACATATTAATTTTTCCCAATGTGTCCAAATCGCATATTTAGAATTTATGTTATCTTGAAGCCTTGCAGGCTTATGGCATCCGTTATTTACAATTTTTAGCTCCGGCAATTTCACTCCAATTAATCCATGTTCTTTATCCAATGTTGATTTTATCTCCCAATCTACGTATTTTCGATACGGTGTGATAGCACCGCAGAGCACAAAGGTACAAGACGTTCCTGTAATATAATCCTCTCTTATCGTTTGTCGAACATAACTTGTATCATCACTATCAATTATCCTATCCAAAGAGTTATCATGGATAATTCCATAACTATTAGAAAATAACCTGGAAAATTCGTTGTAATATACTTGATCTCCAAGATGGTAATAGCTTACGAATATAGAGCGATGAGATATTGATCCCGAGATGCCAAGTCCTAATGATTCATATTCATAATTAGCCATAGTTCCTCCTTTATGACAAACTATTTTTCCAGCTTAAGATATTTATTCAATGGGTGATACCATTCAGTATACGACATTAACTTTGCGTAAATTGCATGATAGTGCGATCCAGTTAATGATTTCGAGTTTGCCACTTTTTGTAAATACTCATTAAGGCTCTTTATCCCCAAAAGTATTGTTCCTATTGAAAGGTATTCAGGTAAATATTCAGCATCTTTTAATGCAAGAGTTGATATTTCTTTATGAGCTCTTTTACTAAATCCAACTTCATAAGGTACCCACCAGGATTGAACAGTTGATTTTGACACTAAGCACATAATGTGAGTTGATTGTTCAAGCCCCTTCTCGATAAATTGCGTTATCATAAATGAGTTTCCCATATTAACAGCCTGCTGCAATTTTTCGTCATAGATATCAAGGTAAATGTCTATATCTCCATTCTCCATTATGTAATCGCCAATGGCTTTGGCGGTCTGTTTATCTATTGATATATGGGAAAGAAAGATACAAGGCCTCTGACTTTTTCGAACTTCATTTTCGGCAAAAGAAGCTGTAACTCTGCTTAAAAATGCTCTATTTTTCCCGGCCATATTTTACCCTCCTCTTCTTCTGTTACCCTACGATAATTTATTTTATAATGTCAATAACACTACGAGACCATAAATATATGGCAAAGGAGACAATAATATTAATGGAAATGGAAATATTATAATGTCATTGCCAGCGATAAGAGAGGATGGAGAGACAAATTATGATAAACTGAGTTTCAGAAAGAAAGTGAGTAGCGAGGAACAATTTAGTATAACAAATCACATAAAGAAGTCAATGACAAGCCCATAGTAAAAGATTCAATATGGAATTGACGTAAAGGAAGGCTACTTTTAGCAGAGAGTAAAAAAGCCTATAGTCCAGGTCAAGTAATCATTGTCCGTATTATGGTTCGATGACTGAATATAACTGTTTAAATATACTTCATCCTCAGGAAACAAGTCCCGCAAATTAATCTCCTTCACTCCCTTACCAATCATTTCGGCAGTGTAATAAGGAGGCCAGTTCGGATAGGCTTCCTATTCTTCTTACCAGAACTGTCTCCCGAAGTCGTAAGATTCATAGGTAAAAACATCTTGAGCAACGATACCTTCCATCTTCTAACTTGTAAAGTTTTCTCCTGCGGCAGCGGGGGCAGAATCTCTGATGGTTATGGAAGCATTTTCCCAACAGATATCTTCTGGCCTTGCTCTCGCTTGAGATTAAGTTATAACGTGTATTTAAGTCCATCTGGCACCCTTATCACAGGTGCCAGAACAGTATCAATTACCTCAATAAATATAACAAAACAGTAAGTGTGAATTATAAGTCGCATTGTCTGATCATCATTTAAATTGATTTCCCAACCCATTTCATTAGTCCCCTCACACGTTTTCTGAGTTCCTTTGCCTGGGCAATCGTTATTTTACTTTCTGGTAGAACGTATCTGCCTGTACTTCTGTCTATAATCGGGTAGAGAAAAGAATTTCTCAGGCTCCCAATGTTAACAGCGAGTGCAGCTACGGCCTTTCCATTACCAAGAGCTGACGCCGCATCTTTGAAATTCTTTATCTTTATAATATGAGAGACTGTTGGCCCAACTCTTTTGCCCATATGAACGGATAAGGCACAACCTGTTGATTCAAATGCATGGTATGCCAAGAATGCGGCCTTTTCTTGAATATTGGCTGTAATAGTCGCATCACATGCGCTTAGAGAACGCTCCGCAATTCTCTGATAATCATGTTTCAACGGCATACAAAAGTACTCCCCTTCTTTTAAACTGACTTTTAATCTTTGATGGGAGTTTCTGAGGTGAATGAAAGTAGAGAGATGGAATTGTAATTATGAAAGGTAAAATGTCTGTCATAAGATAAAATTCAGCAAATATATCTTCAACTTGTTTTAGAGCTGTATATGCGGTCCGTTTTTTACTGAATGTGAAAAACCTCATTGTATACGGTAAGTTGACCGCTGGGCGGGAAGGAAACAGTCCTATGAGACCAAGGGGTGTTTCCGAAGCTTTATACAACCAATTACGCATCGTTAATAAATGATCTGTAAGAGCATGAAAAGTATCACTAGGAAATTTTGAAGGATCTGCGTATCGGACGTATTCATACAACATCATAATCTTAACTCTTTCATCGTCTAGAGCTATGTTTTATCCACCAGGTAGGGTAGACTTGAGATTTTAGAAAAAATGATTCCTAATTGATGAAATATTCAAAATAAGTTATAGTCTATTGGGGCTATGAAAGTATTTTTTTAGTGATCATACTTGTCCAACACTCCACGCCCATTTCTTACCAACGGCAATGAAAAAGTTACCTGAAACAAAATGCTTTTTAAATATTTTTTTGATTTCAACTTTAAGCCAATCTCTTACTTCAGATGACCGTGCATAATCTTTCGTGTCAAATTCTGCAACAAAAGTATTGCTCGGTAATTGAGTATTCATTTTCCTCCAGCCTGACAAGTATTTACTAAAATCAAGACCCCTTAAGTCATCATTAATCTTTAAATAAACGGCGGGTTCCGCATAGTTAAGATCAAAAGTAACTGTAACGAAAAAGCTCATTCTATTCTTCCTCGTTTTATACCCAAACCCGATAACTTATTAGGTAAATCCAACTTACTTCTCGTATATTTTTAGCATCATGTGTAGTCAATCTTGCCAGATGGCCTGGAATGGCTTGTATTTAATGAAATTCTGAAAATATTCCTTAGCGTTATTTCTCTATTTCCTCCTTTTCAACACATGTATTATCCAGATCCGTAACTTACCAGCCTCTCCCAGAACCTTGGAAATTCCGTCTAACGAGTGTTTTCTTCTTCCCGGTAGCAGATCACGTGGCCTAATCTGTACCGGTATATGAACCCGGCTTGCTTATTTTTTTATGTAGGTAACCTCCTTCTGAAGACGGATTATATGTAAACCAATGAAAACGAATAGTCAAAAGAAAAGAATAAATATCGCCCTTCTGGAAGCCGATCTATGCCAGTCAGATAACATCGACGAATGGTTCAGACGGAGAACACGGCCTATTTTAAAGAGCCCATGGACACTTTGAACGAACCATGGGTGAGAAAAATCTACCTGTGCTTTACCTCCCAGACAGGAAAATCGCAGGTCGCTTTCAACTTCATGTTGTGCGTCATCGACCAGGACTCCGGGCCGGCCATGTACGTAATACCGGACGAGAAAACGGCCCGGCGGATCAGGCTGTATGATATCTGCCATTTCCACTTCCACATCACCTATGCCTCAGCGAACGGAGCGGACATCATGGAATTGGCCACCAGAGTCGGCCATGTGAATGCCGATATGATCGCCCGGGTGTATGCTCACCTGGCCAGGGATATACGGAAAGAGACAGCCCACAAGCTGCCCAAAATCGCCCCAGCAAGGCCTAACAGTAGACAAACAGTAGACAACAAGGCCTTGAACAACAAAAAAGGCCTTCATTCCTGAAGGCCTTTCGCTTTGTTCTCACTTTCTTTTCAATGGTCGGGGCGAGAGGATTTGAACCTCCGACCCTCTGAACCCCATTCAGATACGCTACCAGACTGCGCCACGCCCCGACACTGTTGAAAAGACCAATATAGCTACCACAGAAACGGGTAAGGTGTCAAGAAGGAAGGTGTGACACCTTCCCGGTTTTCATTCATTTCCGCCGGCCGGGGCCTTCCCTTCCCCGGCAAAACCGTAACGGCGGATTTCGCCGATCCGCCGGTCTCCCGCGAGGCCGGTTTTTTTCAGATCTTCGAGGCTCTTCAAGGGGCCTTCCGTCTCCCGGTACCGGACGATGGCCTCCGCCGTCTTCCGGCCGATGCCGGGAAGCCGCTCCAGGTCCTCCAAGGAAGCCCGGTTCAGGTCCACGGGAATGCCGAGAACCATCTTTTGGGCGGCGGGAATTTCATCCAACATTACCGCCGGCGCCCCTTTTCCCGCGGAAAGGACCGTGACCCGGTCCCCGTTATTCAGCTTTCGATCACGTTCCGCGGCGCCAGTTGGGAGTTCCAGCCCCGCCGACCGGAGAAGGTCTCCCACGGTGGCCCCAGCCGGAAGCGTGTACACCCCTTCCCTTTCGTCATCCCCGCGGAGCGCCGCGACGACATTCCCCTTGCCGCTTCCGAGGAGCGATTCCGCCGCCTCGCCCTCGTCCCTTCCGGGATTCCATCCCCGGAGACACAGATAAACCATGGTAAGGATCAGAAGGAGGATCACCCCCTTGCGCTGGCCGGCACTGAACAAGCTGTCCTCCGGAAAGTACGGGCCGGGAAAGGACTCAGTGATCGTTTTCCAGGCCGAAGGCGTCATGGAGCACCCGGACCGCCAGTTCGGTGTACTTGCTCTCGATGACGCAGGAAACCTTGATCTCCGAAGTGCTGATCATGAGGATGTTGATCCCTTCCGAAGCGAGGGCGGTGAACATCCGCGACGCCACGCCGGCATGGCTCTTCATCCCCACGCCCACGATGGACACCTTGGAGATGTTCTCGTCGTATTCCACGCCCGTGGCCCCGATCTCGACACACACCTTGTCCACCATGCGCTGGACGTCCCGGATGTCCTTCCTGGCCACGGTAAAGGTCAGATCGGTGAAACCTTCGACGCTGGCATTCTGAATGATCATGTCCACCGGGATATTCTCGTCGGAAAGCGGCGTAAACAGGCGGGCGGCGATTCCGGGCCTGTCGGGGACGTGAACCACCGTCACCTTCGCCTGATTTCTGTCATAGGTCACACCGGAAACGACCTCTTTTTCCATATCCTTGTCCTCCATGGTGACTAAGGTTCCATCGTCATCGGTAAACGAAGATTTGACAAAAAGCGGAACGCCGTAAATTTTCGCCAGCTCCACGGAACGGTGCTGGAGGACTTTCGCCCCGGCGCTCGCCAGTTCGAGCATTTCGTCGTAGGAAATCTTCTTCAGCTTCCTGGCCTTGTGGTAGATATTGGGATCCGTCGTGTACACGCCGTCCACGTCGGTGTAGATGTCGCATCGGTCCGCCTTAAGGGCCGCCGCGAGGGCGACGGCGCTCGTGTCCGAGCCTCCCCTTCCGAGGGTGGTGATGTTTCCGTCGGGGTCCACCCCCTGGAAACCGGCCACGACCACCACGACGCCCCGTTTCAGCTCCCGGGTCATGGCCTCCGTGTCCACTTTGACGATTCTCGCCTTCGTAAAGGAGCGGTCCGTGTGGACCTTCACCTGGGAACCCAGGAAGGACTTGGCCGCGTATCCCATCCGCTGAAGCACCATGGCAAGCAGTGTTATCGTGACCTGCTCCCCCGTGGAGATCAGGGCGTCGAACTCCCTGTCCACCGGCTGCTCCGAGGCCTTGCGGGCAAGCTGGATCAGGCGGTCCGTTTCCCCCGCCATGGCGGAGAGAACCACCACCACTTCGTTTCCGCCCTCCTTCGTTCGGGCCACCCGGCGGGCTACGTTCTCGATCTTCTCAATGTTCGCAACCGAAGTTCCACCGTATTTCTGAACAATTAAAGCCATTTAGCGGAATCCTCCCTCTTCAAGCGCTTTCCGAATGCTCGTCCTTTTATCGAATTCTGCAGAAATTTCAATCTTTCTTTTTTCCTCTCCGTCATGTTCGAGGGTGATCCGGACGGCGTTCCGGGGAAGCCGGTCCGCCATTTTCTCCGCCCACTCGATGACCATGACGCCGCTTCCGTACACATACTCCTCTACGCCCATGTCGTCCAGGTCCGCGGAACCGGCAAGACGGTACATGTCCAGGTGGTACAGGGGGATCCTTCCCGGGTATTCGTTGATCAGGGTGAAGGTGGGGCTCGTGATGTAGTAAGCCTCCGGAACGCCCAGTCCCCTGGCGATCCCCGAAGTGATGCAGGTCTTTCCCGTCCCCAGGTCCCCGATCAGCGCCACGATGTCCCCGGCTTCAAGAGCGGAACCGACCGCGGCGCCGATGCGGATCGTTTCCCCGGGGCTCCCCGACGCGAGACGCAGAACGTCTCCATCCTCACGCATGATTCTCCTCCGTCGACGGGCGGGGGTACAGAACGACCACGGCGGCGGCGTACCGCCGCTCATGGGTCAGACTCACGTCCCAGAAAAGGCCCCGCTCCCGCCCGAGCGTTTCGGCGACCCGTCCCAGGACCCGGATGGAAGGGCGGCCGCCCTCCGACCGCACCACCTCGATATCCCTGTAATTCCACCCCCCCCGGAGGATGTCCCCGGCGCTCTTGAAAAACGCCTCCTTGGCCGCGAAACGCGCGGCATAGTGCCCGGCGGGGAAACGCTTTCCTTCGCAGTACCGGATCTCCCCGTCGGTGAAAACCCGTTTCCGGAACCGGTCGCCCCATCGGTCGAGCACCGCCTCGATCCTCCCGATCCCGACGATGTCCACGCCCACGGCAGGCCTCACGGCAGGAACCTCCCCCGGACGGCATCGGCTGTCCGGACCACGTCCCTCATGAACGCCACGTCATGAACCCGGACCGCGTGGGCCCCGTTCAGGACCGCCGCCGTTACCGCCGCCGCGGTCCCCGCCATCCGGTCCGAGGCATCCTTTCCGGTGATTCTGCCGATGAAGGCCTTCCGGGAGGGGCCGACCAGGACGGGCCGCCCCAGGGTCGTAAGTTCCCTCAGGCGAAGGAGGATGTTAAGATTGTCTTCCACCGTCTTCCCGAAGCCCACACCGGGATCGATGAGGATGTTCTCCTCGTCGATCCCCGCCTCACGAGCCGTGGCGATCCGCGTTTCGAGAAACGCGAGGATGTCCATCATGAGGGAGCCGTAGGCGAGGTCCCCCTGCTGCATCGTTTTCGGAACGCCCCGAATGTGCATCAGGATGACGGGAACACCCGCCCGCGCGGCCGTGCCGGCCATGGCGGGATCGAAGGTGAGCGCGCTGATGTCGTTTACGATCTCCGCCCCTTCCTCCACCGCCGCCCGGGCCACGGAAGCCTTGGAGGTGTCCACCGAAACGGGGATGGAAATCCGTTTCTTCAATTCCCGGATCACGGGAAGAATCCGTCCGAGTTCCTCCTCCTCCGGCACGGGGTCCGACCCGGGCCGGGTCGATTCGCCGCCGATGTCCAGGATGTCCGCGCCCTCACGCAGCAGCCGCTCGCAGTGCGCCAGCGCGCCGGCGCTGGTCGCGTGGCGGCCACCGTCGGAGAACGAGTCCGGCGTCACGTTGACGATGCCCATCACGACCGGGCGCGAGAGGTCGATCCGGTGCCGCGTCGTCTGCCAATGCATGA
Source organism: Syntrophaceae bacterium UBA6252 (assembly GCA_002441265.1). Lineage (GTDB taxonomy): Bacteria > Desulfobacterota > Syntrophia > Syntrophales > UBA6807 > UBA6807. Next base: position 43 of record DJVQ01000053.1, on the reverse strand, counting down.
GCCCGATTGTCCGCGATCGGATCGGGTAGGAGGAGAGGTTACC